>NZ_JAGIOP010000001.1:1200000-1857441 GCF_017876775.1 Mycolicibacterium lutetiense
GGGCGCGCGACGGCTACGGCTGGCTTCAGCCGCGGTTGTCGCCGGTCGCCCGCGCAGCACTGCCCCCGCATCTGACGGTCGAATACCTTGAGATGACGCGCAACGCCATCGATTTCAACCGGCCGGGTATTCCGGTCGTGGCCTCGTTGCCGTCGGTGCACATGGCCGACACGTACGGCAAGGCCCATCACGGTCGTGAGCCCACGGTCAAGGCGATCACGGCCTGGGCGGCCGAACATGACGTGGCGCTGGTGGACCTCAAGGCCGCGGTGGCCGACGAGGTGCTCAGCGGGCGGGGCAATCCCGACGGCATCCACTGGAATTTCGAGGCCCACCGGGCGGTGGCCGAGTTGATGCTCAAGGGCCTGGCTGAAGCCGGTGTGCCGCAACTGGATTCCACCGACTGACGATGGCGGTCATGGTGGTGACCGACTCGACCTCGCAGTTGCGGCCCGAGTTGTGTGAAGAGTGGGGCATTCGGCAGGTGCCGTTGCATATCCTCGATGACGGCAACGACCTGCGTGACGGGATCGACCCGATGCCGTCGGGCATCTATGACCAGCCCCGGGTCACCACGTCTGGGGCGTCGCCGGCCGATCTCGCCGATACCTATCGCCAGGCGCTGGCCGACAGTAGCGGTGATGGTGTTGTTGCAGTCCATATTTCGGCTGCGCTGTCGAGTACCTACAGCACCGCGGCGGCGGTGGCCCGCGAAATCGGGCCGGCCGTGCGGGTGGTGAACTCCCGTGCCGCCGCGATGGGGGTGGGCTTCGTCGCCCTGGCCGCGGCGGAATCGGCCCGTGGCGGTGGAGCACTCGACACCGTTGAGGCGGCGGCTCGCGCCGCGATCCCGCGCGGGAAGGCGTTCATCGTCGTACACCGACTCGACAACCTGCGGCGCAGTGGCCGGATCGGTACGGCGGCATCGTGGCTGGGTACCGCGCTGTCACTCAAACCACTGCTGCGTCTGGATGTGGATGGCCGACTGGTGCTGTCACAGCGCATCCGGACGACATCGAAAGCGCATGCGGCACTGGTCGATCAGATCGTCGACGCGGCGGGGGACCGTGCCGTGCGCGTGGTCGTGCACCATGTCGACAACCCGGACGGTGCCGAGGAGATCGCGGCGGCACTCACCGACCGGTTGCCGAAGCTGGGATCCCTGTCGGTGACCGACATGGGCGCGGTGCTCGCAGTGCACGTCGGTGGCGGAGCGGTGGGTGCGTGTATCACCGTGGAGGACGCTTAGCCCGTCCGGCGATTGCCGACGCCGCTTTCTACATCAGGGTTGTGGATTCGGCGGCGCGCACAACCGTCAGGTGGAAAACGGCGTTACAGTCGCGGTGATGCGCCTGAGCTAGCCGGCGAAGCGGCCGGTGACCGGCGGTAGGTCCTTGAGCGTGAGGATGCCCGGCGCTGCTGCCACCACCGCAGGCACCGCGTTGGTGACCGGTAGCGCGGTGTAGATCATGCCGAGCCCGTTGAGGCTGACCTCGCTCCAGTCCTTCGAGGGTAGGCAGTACACGACAGTGCGCATGTTGGGGACGCCGAACACCTGGATCACGTGACCATGCGCGACGGGCTTCGGCGGGGTGACGTGATTGCCCATGATCCAGTTGAATCCGACGCTGACGACGTTCTTCTCGCCGACCCAGCCGCGGTGGTAGCCGTACACACTGGCCACCGTGCCCTTGGGGATCTGCATGAAGCCCAGATCGGAATCCTCGGTGGCCGGGGTGAACGTGACGTCGAACGTGATCCGGTCCAGCTTGGCGCCGATGGCGTCGGCCATCATCGCCGCCGACTCGGCGAACACCTCACTCTCGAGGCGGACACTCTCGGCCAGTCCCGGTGTCTCGGGATCCTGTCCGAATCCCATTGCGGCCATGGTTCCGGCCGATTCGTAGACCCCGCAGTCCACGGACTCGGTGATCCGGATTTCGTCGACGCTCTCGCACGCGCTGGACAGCACCATGCCCATCATGTTGGTCAGGCCGGGATGGGCCCCGCTGCCGAAGATGGTGGAATTGCCTGTCTGGCAGGCTTTCTCGATGCGTTCCCGGTCTTCGGGGGCTTGCTTGCCGCCGGTGATCCAGGCGGCACTGGAACACACGTTGATCCCGGCCTCCAGTAGGCGGACCAGTTCGTCGATGCTGGGCCAGATCGGGTTGTAGCAGCAGGCATCGGGCTTCAGGGCGATCAGGTCGTCGATGGAGTTGGTGGCCTTGATACCGGTGGGCTCGGGTCGGCCGGCCAACTCGGCGGCATCGACACCGACCTTGTCCGCGCCGTAGGCGTATACGCCGACCAGTTCCATGTCGTCGCGGCCGATGATCGCGTGCAGCGACCGCCGACCGATGTTGCCGGTGGTCCATTGGATGACCCGAATCGGCCTATCCGTTGCGGTCATATCGCCTCCTCGTTGAGCCCTGCACTGGACCTAGACACTATCGGGGACTTGTTCACTCGCGATAGGCACACCGTCGTCGCACAATCGAACTGTGGGGCGGGCTCGCCCCGGCGACACCATGAATCGAGGTCAGATCATGGACATCCTCTATGCCCTCGCTGCGGCCGGGGCTGGCGCCATCGCCATGCTCTGGCTCGGCGTGAACAACATCCGCGTGGTCAGGCAGTACGAGCGCGGCGTGGTCTTCCGGTTCGGCCGGGTCCGGGCCAACATCCGGCAACCAGGGCTGACGATGCTCATTCCCGTCGCCGACCGATTACAGAAGGTCAACATGCAGATCATCACGATGCCGGTGCCCGCGCAGGACGGCATCACCCGCGACAACGTCACCGTGCGGGTTGATGCGGTCATCTACTTCAACGTGCTCGACCCCGTGCGGGCGGTCGTCGACGTCCAGGACTACATGTCGGCGATCGGTCAGGTGGCGCAGACCTCACTGCGGTCGATCATCGGCAAGAGCAACCTGGACGACCTCCTGTCCAACCGGGAGCGGCTCAATCAAGGTCTCGAACTGCTCATCGACAACCCCGCTGTGGGCTGGGGGATTCACATCGACCGGGTCGAGATCAAAGACGTGGTGCTGCCGGATTCGATGAAGCGGTCCATTGCGCGTCAGGCCGAGGCGGAGCGCGAACGACGGGCCCGAGTCATCACCGCCGACGGTGAACTGCAGGCGTCCGAGAAACTCGCCGCGGCCGCCGATGTGATGTCGGCCGACCCGGCGGCCCTGCAGCTGCGGCTATTGGAGACGGTCGTCGAGGTGGCCGCGGAGAAGAACTCCACCGTGGTCCTGCCGTTCCCGGTGGAACTGCTGCGGTACCTGGAACGGGCCACGCCCCAGCAGCAGTCCTCCACCCGCGCAGTGGGATAGCGACGGCGGTAATCCACAACGCGAGATTCATCCACAGCCTCCCGGTGCCGCAGGCCCCGCCGCCCGGAATCGTCATGACCCGGACCTACCGTCGCGGGCATGGGAACCGAATTGTCGATGGAGCGGCTTCACCGTCTGGGGAGTGGCCGTCCGGGCACCGAGCCTGATCGCGACACCGACGGTGACGACGAGGCGCATCGGGACACCGAGTCGGAGAGCGCCCTGTCGAGATGGCTGCCCGATACGGCACCGGCAGCCGGCCCGGGCTGGTTGACCAGGGTGCGTGCCGACCCGGGCCGTGCCGGCGCACTGGCGCTGGCCGGCGTCGGGGTCCTGGCGATTCTGGTCACCGTCTTCACCCTGATCCGTCAGCAGCCACCGCCGGTCGCCTCGGTGAATCTGCCACCGGTGCAGATGGTTTCGTCGGCCGGTCCGACACCGGCAGGTGACGCTCCGGGCGGGCCCGTGGTGATCAGCGTGGTCGGGCTGGTGCACAAGCCGGGCCTGGTGACCCTGCAGCCCGGGGCCAGAATTGCCGACGCGCTGGAAGCCGTCGGTGGGCCACTCGACGGTGCCGACCTGATCGGGTTGAACATGGCTCGCCGGGTCGGTGACGGGGAACAGATCGTGGTGGGTATCGACGCGCCACCGGGCGAACCGAGGACCATGGGCAGTTCGGTCGCGGGTGATGCGCAGGCTTCGTCCCCACCTGGCGCGCCGCAGAAAGGGGCGCCGAAAGCCAGCGCCGGTGCGCCGTCAGGGCCCGTGGACCTCAACACGGCGACGGTCGAGGACCTCGACGCGCTGCCCGGCGTCGGCCCGGTGACCGCCGAGGCGATCGTGGCCTGGCGGGCCGCCAACGGTCGGTTCGACAGTGTCGATCAACTCGGTGACGTCGACGGCATCGGTCCGGCACGGCTGGAGAAGCTACGTGAGCTGGTCCGGGCGTGATGTTTCCGACGGTGACGGGCCGCCCGGCGACGGGTGGGCCGCGGGGCAGCCACTGGATCTGCGTCTCGTCCCGGCCGCGCTGACCGCGTGGTCGGTGTCGGCGGCCGCGATCGTCTGGCACCCGGGCGCCGCTGTGGTGGCGGGTCTCGGCGCCGTCGGGCTGACCTGGTTGGCCGCCCGGTGGGGAAACGGTGACGGCGCGGGCGTAGCCGCGGCCGTTCTGGCCGTGGCGGCCGTCGCTGCCGGATTCGCGGTCGCGGTGGGACTGCGCGTGCATCAGGTCGAACATCATCCGGTCAGCCGTCTCTACGGTGGAACCGCGACGGTGGAGGTCGTTCCCGCCGAGACACCGCGGACGATCAAGGGCGGGCGGTTGATGTTCCGTGCTGCACTGCGTCGGGTCGACCGGGCCCCGATGTCGGGGCGGGTCCTGGTGTTCGCACCACCGGGCTTCGGCGAGGCGGGTCCGGGACGTCCGGTGACATTCCGGGCCGCCGTGGGGCGCCCAGACCGCAGGGATCTGAGTGTGGCCGTGCTGGCAGCGTCGGGACAGCCGTCGCTGGGGGAGGCCTCGGCCGTACAGCGCATCGCCCAGCAGATCCGTGCGGGCTTCGCAGAAGCGGCACGTGCGGCGCTGCCCGCCGATCAGGCAGCCATGTTGCCCGCATTGGTACTGGGGGATACCTCGACGGTCACCGGCACGACCACCGCGCAGTTCCGCACGTCGGGTCTCACCCATCTGACCGCGGTGTCGGGCGCCAACGTGACCATCGTGTGCGGGGCGCTGTTGCTCAGCGCGGCATTGGTCGGGCCGAGAGCCGCCGTGCTGCTCGCCGGCGCTGGATTGGTCGGCTTCGTCATCGTCGTGCAGCCCTCGGCCAGCGTCCTGCGGGCTGCCGTGATGGGTGCGGTGACCCTGCTCGCGGTGTTGACCCATCGGCGACGACAGGCGGTGCCCGCGCTGGCCGCCGGCGTGATCGCTCTGATGATCGCGGCCCCCGAACTGGCGGTCGATATCGGGTTCGCATTGTCGGTGTGTGCGACGGCGAGCATCGTCGTCCTCGCCCCGGTGTGGTCCGGGCGGTTGCAGGCCCGTGGCTGGCCGCGCCCGATGGCGGCAGCGGTCAGCGTGGCGGTGGTGGCCCAGTTGGTCACCGCCCCACTGGTGGCCGGGATCTCGGGAACCGTCAGCTTGGTGGCTGTCGCCGCCAATCTCGCAGTGGCCGGGGTGATTCCGCCGATCACGGTCCTCGGTACCGCGGCGGCCGTGTGCTCGACGGTCTGGCCCGGCGGAGCCCAACTACTGATCCGGTTCACCGGACCGGAGCTGTGGTGGCTGCTGTCGGTGGCCCGGTGGGGTTCGGCACTCCCGGCGGCCGCCCTGCCGTCGCCCTCCGGGTTGGCCGGTGTGGTGTCGGTGGCGTTGGGAGGGGTGGCGTTGACGGTGTTGTGGCGGCTGCGCTGGGTGCGTCGCGGGTTGGCCGCGGTGGTGTTCGGCCTCCTGGCCTGGGCACTGGCGGGCCAGGTGGTCGGAGCTGTCGGTTCGGCGTGACACGATCATCGGTGTGAGTCAACAGATCGACGGCCTGCACCTGGTTTTGGGCGATGAGGAACTGCTGGTCGAACGAGCTGTCGGCGCGGTGCTGCGGGCTTTACGGGGGCAGGCCGGGTCCGACGACGTTCCGGTGGACCGGATGCGGGCCGGCGAGGTCAGCACCAGCGAGCTCGCCGAGCTGCTGAGCCCGTCGTTGTTCGCCGAGGAACGCATGGTGGTGCTGGAGGCCGCCGCCGAGGCGGGGAAGGACGCCGTGGCCCTGATCTCCTCGGTTGCGGCCGATCTGCCGCCCGGCACCGTCCTGGTCGTCCTTCACTCCGGGGGCGGGCGAGCCAAAGCGCTGGCCGATCAACTGAAAAAGCTTGGTGCACAGGTGCATCCATGTGTGCGTATCACCAAGCCGGCAGAGCGTGCGGATTTCGTGCGCGCCGAGTTCCGCGCGCTGCGGGTGAAGGTTTCCGACGATACGGTCACCGCGGTACTCGACGCGGTCGGGTCGAACATCCGTGAGCTCGCCGCGGTGTGCTCACAGCTGGTGGCCGACACCGCCGGTCAGGTGGACCCTGTGGCGGTGCGCCGCTATCACAGCGGCAAGGCGGAGGTGAAGGGCTTCGACATCGCGGACAAGGCGGTCACCGGAGATGTCGCCGGTGCGGCCGAGGCGTTGCGGTGGGCGATGCTGGCCGGTGAGCCGCACGTGGTGCTGGCCGACGCGCTGGCCGAGGCGGTGCACACGATCGCGCGGGTCGGTCCGCTGTCGGGGGACCCGTACCGGCTGGCCGGCGAACTGGGCATGCCGCCCTGGCGGGTGCAGAAGGCGCAGAAGCAGGCGCGCAGGTGGTCACGCGACTCGGTGGCCGAGGCCATGCGGGTGGTCGCCGCGCTCAATGCAGACGTAAAGGGCGCAGCGGCAGATGCCGACTACGCCCTTGAGACAGCGGTACGCCGGGTGGCGCAACTCGCCACCCGGTGAACCGGGAATAGCTATTCGGGGGAAACCCGGAGATCAGAGCTTGTTCAGCGCCAGAGCGAGGGCCGACTTCTTGTTGGCGGCCTGGTTGGCGTGGATGACGCCCTTGCTGGCGGCCTTGTCGAGCTGGCGGTTGGTCGACACCAGCAACGCGGCGGCCTTGTCCTTCTCGCCCGCCTCGACGGCCTCGCGGAAGCCGCGCACAGCCGTACGCAGCGAAGACCTCACCGACTGGTTACGCAGCCGACGACGCTCGTTGGTGAGGATGCGCTTTTCCTGCGACTTGATGTTGGCCACGTAAAAATTCCTTCGTAGTTCTCTAGCTGGGGTTACCGAAAGTCTGGGTGCGCACACCCGCACTGCGGGCAGCGACTGTTCAGGTTACCAGCGAGGCGTCCGAACTCCCAAAGCGGCGCCGATCGCACCGGGGCTGCCTGCGCTCTGATTCGCCACCTTAATGCCACTGCAATCAGCCTTTGGCCTGCCGAAACGGACGCGCTGGGCCGGGCATTCATCGATCAGGGCATCTATTCGGGTGAGGCCGCGGATCTCGATGTGGTCGTGGGGATCACCCGGCCGGCTTGACCCGGCCCGCATCGCGCGGTCCGGCACACATCCCGGGGTGGACCTGTACGCGGTGCAGATCGTCGCCGAGCTCGATCTGCCGGTCGAATTCGGTGGCCGCCAATGCCCGCCACTGGTCCTCGGTGCCCGGAGCGATGGCCGGTACGTAGTGGGTCAGGATCAGGATGCCCACCCCTGCCCGGGTGGCGGTGGCGGCCGCCTCTTCCACCGAGGAGTGGTAGTCGCAGATGTCGCGGATCCGTTGCATCGGAAGCTGATTCACGAGGTCTTTGCGAATCACGGTGTGTACCAGGGCCCCCGCGCCTGCGGCCAGGACATCGAGGCTCTCGCACGGCACGGTGTCGCCGGCCAGTACGACCGACGCTCCGGCATGTTCGACCCGGAACCCGATGGTCGGGGTCACCGGCCGGTGATCGGTGGGTGCGACCCGGATGTGCACGCCGTCGTGGTCCCACACCGCTCCGTCGGTGTATTCGTGTACCTCCACCGGTGGCGGCCCCGTGAGGTCGGCGTGATGGGCGATGCGGTAGCCGACGTCGAAACCGAACGCCTTCAGCGTCGCCGCCACGACTTCGGCGGTCCCCGGTGGGCCGATGATCGGCAGCGGTGGAGCGTCCGGGGTGAAGGTGCTGACCCAGCGGGTGATGATCACATCGCCCAGGTCGGCGATGTGATCGCTGTGCAGGTGTGTCAGGAGCAGTGCGCTGAGCTGGTTGGCGCCCAATCCGACTGCCGCCAGTCGTTGTAGGACGCCGCGCCCGCAATCGATCAGGAAGGCCTGATCGCCCGCGCGCGCCAACGTGGCCGGTCCGGCCCGCTCCGGATCGGGAATGGGGCTACCGGTGCCGAGCAGTGTGACCTCGATCATGGCCCCATTCCTACCCCGATCCAGACCGAGCGGGCGTGGCTTCTTCCTAACTGACGAACACCGCTTTAGCCTGGTGTGAGGTGGATCACGATCGGAGGCTGCCGATGCGAATCGCGGACGTGCTGAAAAACAAGGGCACGGCGGTGGTGACGATTTCGCCCGAGACCACGGTGACCGAATTGTTGGCCGGGCTGACCGAGCTGAACATCGGTGCCATGGTGGTGATCGGGCCGGGCGGCCTGGCCGGCATCGTCTCGGAGCGTGATGTGGTGCGCAAGCTGCACGAAAGGGGCAGCAGCCTGTTGGCGCAGCCCGTGTCGGAGATCATGACCACGGTGGTGGCGACCTGTACGCCGCGCGACACCGTCGATCACCTGAGTGCGCTGATGACCGAGAACCGGGTGCGCCATATCCCGGTGCTCGACGGCGGCCGGCTGGCCGGCATCGTCAGCATCGGCGACATCGTCAAGACCCGGATGGAAGAACTCGAGGCGGAGCAGGAACAGCTGCAGGCCTACATCACCCAGAGTCGTTGATACACCGGCATTCGTAGTTGTGCGATGGTGGGCGGGTGGCTGCCGTCGATGTCCGTCCGCCGAACAAGACTGACGTGAAGCCGCTCGCCGCGGTGCTGGGCCGAGCCTTCTACGACGACCCGGTGATGTCGTGGATGTTGCCGGACGACCCGCATCGGAGACGGGCGCTGGCCCGGATGTTCGCCACCATGACCCGCCATCATTTCCTGGCCGCGGGAGGCAGTGAGGTGGCGGTGCGGGCAGGCGTCATCGGCGCGGCGGCACTGTGGGATCCGCCCGGGTGCTGGCGGCACACCCCATGGCAGGAGTTGCTGATGATGCCCGGCTTCGCCCGGGCCTTCGGACGCCGGGCCGGTCGGGGTCAGCAGGTCGCCGGGTTGATGAAGAAGCATCATCCCGAGGAGCCGCATTGGTACCTCGCGGTGATCGGGAGCGATCCGATGGTCCGCGGCGGTGGTTTCGGGCACGCCCTGATGCGATCGCGTCTCGATCGCGTCGACGCTGAACATGCGCCGGCCTACCTGGAGTCGAGTAACCCCGACAACGTTCCGTACTACCTGCGTTTCGGGTTCGAGGTCACCGGGGAGATCGTCCTGCCCGACGGCGGTCCCGTCATGACTGCGATGTGGCGCCGGCCGCGCTGAAGCCGGTCAGCCCCAGGAGTACTGAGCACGCAGTCGGATTGCGACCGCTTCGAACCGGCTGCGGTCCAGGATTGCGCCTTCGCGGCGAATGCCTTCCTCCGGCACGTCCAGCACCCGGTCCAGTCGGACCCAGCTCGGCCTGCCCTCGTAGTCCCAGGAGCCGATCCCGATGCCGATCCAGTCCGGATCGTCTTGGTGGTAGTCCTGGCTGGACAGCATCAGCCCCAGCAGGGTGCGCTGATCGCGGCCCACCACCAGGACGGGGCGATCCTTGCCCTGGGTCGGATCGTCCTCATAGACCACCCAGGTCCAGACGATCTCGCCCGGATCGGCCTGCCCGTCCAGATCGGGGGCGTACACGACTTTGCGGGCTCGATGGGCGGTGGGCACGGTGTGCTTCGACACCGGACGTCCCGCGGTGATCGCCTGCGGCGGCGGGGCTGCGGCGGCGGCGAGCACCCCCAGGCCCAGCTTGATGCCCTGCTGAAGGCCTTGCTGGATGCCCTGCTGCACCGTCCGCGGCACGTTGTCGGTGGTCTGAAGCTGGCGGACGAACTTCGGGGCCTCGTTGAACACCAGGTTCCCGGCGCCGTCCCTGACGTCCTTGAGAACCTGTTGGAACGCCTTCCACTGCGACGCCATGGTGTCGAGCATATGCGAGTGGATCCTTGGCGATTGTGTCGCAAGGGTGCTTGCTCGATACCCTGGAGACGCACAGCACCTGCTTGACACCCGCGCTCACCAGGAGATTCCCATCAGCAGCTTCGCCGACAAGACGTTCACTGCGCCGGCGCAGATCAGGAACTTCTGCATCATCGCCCACATCGACCATGGCAAATCGACGTTGGCGGACCGGATGCTGCAGCTCACCGGCGTCGTCGACGACCGGTCGATGCGGGCGCAGTACCTGGACCGGATGGATATCGAGCGTGAGCGCGGGATCACCATCAAGGCGCAGAATGTGCGGTTGCCGTGGGAGTCCAAGGGCGAACAGTTCGTTCTGCACCTGATCGATACCCCCGGCCACGTCGACTTCACCTACGAGGTGTCCCGGGCCCTGGAGGCCTGTGAGGGTGCGGTGCTCCTGGTCGACGCCGCCCAGGGCATCGAGGCGCAGACGTTGGCCAACCTGTACCTGGCGCTCGATCGGGACCTGACGGTCATTCCGGTGCTCAACAAGATCGACCTGCCCGCCGCTGATCCGGAGCGCTACGCCGGGGAACTCGCGCACATCATCGGCTGCGAGCCGTCCGACGTGCTGCGGGTGTCCGGCAAGACCGGCGCCGGCGTGGCCGAGCTGCTCGACGAGGTGGTCCGGCAGGTGCCGGCGCCGACCGGTGATGCCGACGCTCCCGCCCGGGCGATGATCTTCGACTCGGTCTATGACATCTATCGCGGCGTGGTGACCTACGTACGCGTCGTCGACGGCAGGATCACGCCGCGCGAGAAGATCGCGATGATGTCCACCGGCGCCACCCACGAACTGCTCGAGGTGGGCATCGTCTCACCGGACCCGAAGCCCAGCGACGGTCTCGGCGTCGGCGAGGTCGGCTATCTCATCACGGGTGTGAAGGACGTCCGGCAGTCCAAGGTCGGCGACACCGTGACCACGGCGCGCAAGGGCGCCACCGAGGCGCTGACCGGCTACCGGGAACCACGGCCGATGGTCTACTCCGGGCTCTACCCGGTCGACGGCTCGGACTATCCGGTGTTGCGCGAGGCGCTGGACAAGTTGCAGCTGAACGACGCCGCGTTGACCTACGAGCCCGAGACGTCGGTGGCGCTGGGCTTCGGATTCCGCTGCGGCTTCCTCGGCTTGCTGCACATGGAGATCACCCGTGAACGGCTGGAGCGCGAGTTCAACCTGGACCTGATCTCCACCGCCCCCAACGTGGTGTACCGGGTGATCAAGGACGACGGATCCGAGATCGTCGTGACCAACCCGTCGGACTGGCCCGAGGGCAAGGTGCGGGAGGTCTACGAGCCGGTGGTCAAGACCACGGTGATCGCGCCCAGCGAGTTCATCGGCACGATCATGGAGCTGTGCCAGTCGCGGCGCGGTGAACTGGGCGGCATGGACTACCTCTCACCCGAACGTGTCGAGCTGCGCTACACCATGCCGCTGGGCGAGATCATCTTCGACTTCTTCGACTCGCTGAAGTCCCGCACCCGTGGTTACGCCAGCCTTGACTACGAGGAGGCCGGCGAGCAGCAGGCCGACCTGGTCAAGGTCGACATCCTGCTCCAGGGTGAGGCCGTGGACGCGTTCAGCGCCATCGTCCACAAGGATTCTGCGGCGGCCTACGGCAACAAGATGACCACCAAGCTCAAGGAGCTCATCCCTCGTCAGCAGTTCGAGGTTCCGGTCCAGGCTGCGATCGGCGCGAAAATCATTGCCCGCGAGAACATCCGGGCGATCCGGAAGGACGTGCTATCCAAGTGCTACGGCGGTGACATCACCCGTAAGCGCAAGCTGCTGGAGAAGCAGAAAGAGGGCAAGAAGCGCATGAAGACCATTGGTCGCGTGGAGGTTCCTCAGGAGGCGTTCGTCGCGGCCCTGTCCACCGACGCGGCCTCGGACAAGCCCAAGAAGTAGTCGGGACCCGGCATGGGGTGGCCGCGGTGAGCGAGCAAGACCGCATCCGTTGGGACGCGGCGTATTCCGACCACGAGTCGGTTGCCGCGCCGGCTCTGCCGCAGGCCTTCGTCGGCCTCACTGACCGGTTTCCGGTGACCGGTTCTGCCCTCGATGTCGCGTGCGGCACCGGCCGGGGTTCGGTGTGGCTGGCTCAGCGCGGGCTGGCCGTCTGGGGGCTCGACGTGTCCGCCGTGGCGATCACCGAGGCGAGGCAGGCCGCCGCACGCCACGGGGTGGCAGAGCGCTGCCGTTTCGATGTCGCCGATCTCGACGAAGGTCTGCCGGCCGGACTGCCGGTCGACGTGGTGTTGTGCCATCGCTTCCGTGACCCTGGGCTCTACTCGTCCCTGGCCGCCCGGCTACGACCGGGCGGCCTGCTGGCCATCTGTGTGCTCAGTGAGGTCGGCGCGGAGCCGGGCCGATTCCGGGCCGTTCCGGGTGAGCTCGAGGCGGCCTTTGCCGGTCTGGAGACCCTGGGTGCGGCCGAGGGGGACGGCCAGGCCTGGCTGGTGGCCCGGGCACCCGCTACTGCGCGTTGACGGGTACCCGTCGGGCCTGTGCCAGCAGTTCACCCCAGGCGTTGAACGCTTCGGCGTACTCGGCCGAGGTGCCCGAGCTG
Source organism: Mycolicibacterium lutetiense (assembly GCF_017876775.1). NCBI lineage: Bacteria > Bacillati > Actinomycetota > Actinomycetes > Mycobacteriales > Mycobacteriaceae > Mycobacterium > Mycolicibacterium lutetiense. The sequence goes on from NZ_JAGIOP010000001.1 coordinate 1,212,708, forward strand.
CCACCGGCGAGGTCGACCAAAGCCTTTGCGATGCTGCCGATTCCGATGCCGGTGCGCTGCATCACCCTTACCAGCTCGGCGAACGCCTGATCCGGCGCGCAACCGCGCAGGGCGACCAGAACACCGATCGCCACGTCGATCTTGATGCGTGAAGTGTCGTCTGCACGGAGGCGGTTGTAGCTCATGGCCTGATGGTGCTCGCTCTGTATCGGCGGATCCAGAGATCCGCGCACGGTGATTGTGTCCGGAGGGGTGGCTTCGGTCGGCGACAATAGCCGTATGTCCTGCCGAACCGTGATGGTTGCTCTGGTCGCCGTGTCACTGCTGACGGCAGGATGCGCACAGATGGTCGACGGCCGTCCCCTGAGGGCGCAGGACTCCGTTCCGGTGGTCGACGAAACCCTCACCGATTCCGGACTCGAGGATCTCCTGGTGTCGCCCGAGGAAGCCGGCGAGATCATCGGTGTGGCGGGACTGGAACCCATGGAATTTCGCGACATCAGCGACACGTTGAACGTCAACAGCAACAGATTGTCTGAGGAGGATTGCCGCGCAGTGGTTTTCGGGGCACAGGAGGCGGTATACGCGGATTCGGGATGGACCGGGGTGCGTGATCAGGTGCTGACTACGCCGAAATCCAGACAGAGCGTGGAACAGACGGTGGTGCTGTATCCGTCGGACGATGAGGCTCGCGGATTCTTCGACTCGGCGAGGCAATCGTGGCAGGCATGTGCCGGACGCACCATCTCCGTCGGTACCGGACGTTTGATGACGCACTGGGATATCGCCGATGTCGTCGCCGAGGAGTCCCTGTTCACCCAGTTCTCGACCGAACAGCAACAGCCCGAGTGGCCGTGCGATCACGCGCTGGCGGTGGCCTCCAACGTCGTCTTCGAAACCTGGGCGTGCGGAGTGGGCATCGGTGGCAACCAGGCAGCCGCCCTCGCACTGCGCATGGCAGACAAGGCGGCCGCTCAGTAGCCGGCTACATCGGCGCGTTGGCGGGCTGGAAGACCCCGGAACTGTCGGACTCCTCCTCGGCGCGGATGACGTGCACCACGGCGTTGATCAGGGCCAGGTGAGTGAACGCCTGCGGGAAGTTGCCCAGGTGGCGGCCGGTGCGCGGCTCGATCTCCTCGGCATACAGGTGTAGCGGGCTGGCGAACGAGAGCAACCGCTCCAGCAGGTGCTTGGCCCGGCTCACCTCACCGATCTCGACGAGTGCCGACACCAGCCAGAACGAGCAGATGGTGAAGGTGCCTTCTTCACCGGACAGGCCGTCGTCGGTCTCATGGACCCGGTATCGCAACACCAGGCCGTCCTCGGTGAGTTCGTCGGCGATGGCCAGCACCGTGGCCCGCACCCGCGGGTCATCGGAGGGCAGGAACCGTGTCAACACCGCCAGCAGCAGCGAAGCGTCCAGCGCGTCGTCGCCGTAGCGCTGGGTCAGCACACCGCGGGAATCGACGCCGCGGGCCAGGATGTCGGCCTTGATCTCCTCGGCGGTAGCGCGCCACTGCTGCGCGTAACTCTTCTCGCCCTGCAGCTCGGCCAGCTTCGATCCACGGTCCAGCGCCACCCAGCACATGATCTTGCTGGACGTGAAGTGCTGCGGTTCGCCGCGCACCTCCCAGATTCCGCGGTCGGGTTCCTTCCAGTGCTTGATGGCTTCCTCGACCTGATTCTTCAGCACCGGCCACAGCGCCTCGGGGATCTGCTCGCGCGACCTCGCGTGCAGGTACACCGAATCGAGCATCGTGCCCCAGATGTCGTGCTGCATCTGGTTGTAGGCGCCGTTGCCGATCCGCACCGGCCGGGCGTTGTCATAGCCGGAGAGGTGGTGCAGTTCTTCTTCGACGAGGCTGCGTTCACCGCCGACGCCGTACATCACCTGCAGCGGGTGGCGTTCGCCGTTGTTCGCACCCGACACGTCGGCGATGAACGAGAAGAAATCGTCGGCTTCCCGGTCGAGCCCGAGGGTGTACAAACCCCACAACGCGAAGGTGGAGTCTCGGATCCACGAGTAGCGGTAGTCCCAGTTGCGTTCGCCCTGAGGGGTTTCCGGCAGTGACGTGGTGGGGGCGGCCAACAGTGCGCCGGTCGGCGAGTAGGTCAGTCCCTTGAGTGTCAGCGCGCTGCGCTGCAGGTACGACCGCCAGGGGTGGTCGGGGAAGTCGCCGATGTTGATCCACTGCCGCCACGACTCACTGGTCGTCCACATCTTGTCCGAGGCCTCTTCGAAGGTCTGCGGTGCGGGATGTTTGGACCAGCTCAGCGCGACGAACACGTTGTCGCCCTCGGTGAGCCGGGTGCGGGCACGTGCCTCGCGACCCTCGATGCCGATCCGCAGGTTCGTGGTGAGCCGCATCGTGGGGTGCGAATCCGGGTTGCGGCTGGCGCGGGCGATGGCCTCGCCGTAGGCCGGGCCGGAGTACTCCCACGATGCGCTGACGCGGTGGTAGTCGAACGCCGGCTCACAGTTCATCACCAGTTCGACGGTGCCGCTGACACAACGCACGGTGCGCAGCAGGATGTGCTCGGCGTCCCAGTCCATCGGGGTGCGCCGGTGCGTGCGTGAACGGGTGTCGAGGTCATGCCACGGACCCATCACCAGCGCGTCGCGCACGATCAGCCAGCCGGTGTGGGTCTGCCAGGTGGTCTCCAGGATCAGGCTGCCCGGCAGGTAGCGCCGCGCCGACGGGACGGTCACACCGTAGGGGCCGAGCCGGAAGTGGCCCGCATTGCGGTCCAGGATTGCGCCGAACACGCTGGGGGAGTCGGGCCGCGGTACGCACAGCCACTCCACCGACCCGGCCGAGGAGATCAGGCAGGTGTTCTCGCAGTCGGACAGGAAGCCGTAGTCGGCGATCGGCGGGAACGGGTTCCGCAGCGACGCGCCCGGCGAGTAGGGCACCGGGGCGGTCGCCGCCAGCGGCGCTTCGGGTGCCTTCGGAGTATCACGAGTCTTGTCGAGTGCCGCGACGACATCCGTGGGCTCGGTGTGTTGCAGAACCATCCGCACATCATCATCTGCGGATACAGGTGCCGTCTACCCGTGACACGCGTGTCGGACGTTACGGGTGCGACGGGATGAACACAGGGCGCCGTCGGCGATCGCCTAGGCTTGCCCCATGGCGGCAATCCTGAACTGGTGGGACGGCGTCGAACTGTGGCTCACCGGGCTGCCGTTCGTCGTGCAGACCGCGGTGGTGATGCCGGTGGTGTTGGCGTTGGCCTATGGCAGCGCGGTGGTGCTCGACGGCACGCTGGGCTGGGGAATCACGGGGTTGCGGCGGTTGCGCCACGCCCCGGCGGACGAAGTGGGAGCCGAATGAACGGTATGCCGCGCTCACGTGTCACTTTGATCTTGGTCTTGCTGGTCGTCCTGGTCATCGTGATGTGGTGGTTCACCCGCTGACTCCAGGCCCCGAATGCTCAACGGGCGCGACGCCGGAATTCTGATATTGTTCCCGCCATGTATTCAGCGTCCGGCAAGCTTGGGAGCCATGTCCTGGCTCTCATTGCCGTGGGTTCATGCGCTGTTGCTGACGTCGCCTGTTGTCGCTGACCCCCACCCGTCTGCGGTGTGGTGTCGGTGGCGGTTCTGTGCCCGGACGCTCCTTCTCTTGCGTCCCTCGCCTTCTTTCACCTTTCCGCATGACCGACCTCGTAATGTCCTCAGTCTGCAAGAAAGGTCATCCGTGCCTGTCAACATGCCCCATTTCCCTAAGTTCTGGCGTACCGCCACCGTCCTGGCCACCACCGGCGTGCTGGCCGTCGGGTGCGCCGGCGGCGCCAGTGATGTCGTCGGCGCCGATCAGGGCGCTGCGAATGCCAACACCACCCTGACGCTCGTCGCCTACGCGGTGCCCGAACCGGGCTGGAGCAAGATCATCCCGGCGTTCGCCGCCAGCGAGGAAGGCAAGGGCGTTGCCGTGCGCACGTCGTACGGCGCCTCGGGCGATCAGTCCCGGGCCGTGGCCGACGGCAAGCCGGCCGACATCGTGAACTTCTCCGTCGAACCCGACGTCGCCCGGTTGGTCAAGGCCGACAAGGTGGCCGACGACTGGAGCGCAGGAAACACGAAGGGAATCCCGTTCGGTTCTGTGGTGTCATTGGTGGTGCGCAAGGGTAACCCCAAGGGCATCAAGGATTGGGATGACCTGCTGCAGCCCGGGCTCGAGGTGGTCACCCCCAGCCCGCTGAGTTCGGGTTCGGCCAAGTGGAACCTGCTGGCCCCATATGCGGCAAAGAGTAACGGTGGCAAGGATTCTGAGGCCGGTCTCGACTTCGTCGACAAGCTGGTGACCGAGCACGTCAAGACGCGCCCGAGTTCGGGCCGCGAAGCCACCGATGTGTTCCTGCAGGGCACCGGCGACGTGCTGATCAGCTACGAGAACGAGGCGATCAATGTCGAGCGGCAGGGCAAGGCCGTCGAGCACGTCAATCCACCGCAGACCTTCAAGATCGAGAACCCGGTGGCGGTCGTCAAAAACAGCGCCCACGCCGACAAGGCCAAGGACCTGCAGAATTTCCTGTTTACCCCCGAAGGCCAGAAGCTGTGGGCAGAGGCCGGATTCCGTCCCGTCGACCCGGCGGTGGCGGCGGACTTCGTCAAGGACTTCCCGACGCCGGCGAAGCTCTGGACGATCGCGGATCTGGGTGGATGGAATGAAATCGACCCGTCGTTGTTCGACAAGGACAACGGTTCGATCACCAACATCTACAAGCAGGCGACTGGATGACGGCAGTTAAACAGACCGATGCAGCCCAGTCCTTTCCGGCTGCGCCCACACCGGGGGATTCCACCGGCGGCGTGCGGCCCGGCCGCTACGGCAGCACCTCGCTGCGCGTCGGCGCGGCCTCGATCTGGCTGAGCGTCATCGTGCTGCTGCCGTTGGCGGCGATCCTGTGGCAGGCGGCGGGCGGCGGGTGGAATGCCTTCTGGTCGGCGGTCACCTCGAACGCGGCGCTGGATTCGTTCCGGGTGACGCTGACCATCTCGGCCGGCGTGACGGTGGTCAACCTGTTCTTCGGCCTGGTGGTGGCGTGGGTGCTGACCCGCGACGACTTCCCGGGGAAGCGGCTGGTCGATTCGGTGATCGACCTTCCCTTTGCCCTGCCGACGATCGTGGCGAGCCTGGTGATGCTGGCGCTGTACGGGCCGGCCAGCCCGGTCGGACTGCACCTGCAGCACACCAAATGGGGTGTCGGCATCGCACTGCTGTTCGTGACGCTGCCGTTCGTGGTGCGCTCGGTGCAGCCGGTGTTGCTCGAACTCGACCAGGAGACCGAGGAGGCGGCCGCCTCGCTGGGTGCCAGCAACCGGGTCATCTTCGTCAAGGTGATCCTGCCGGCGTTGCTGCCCGCCCTGCTCTCCGGGGCCGGCCTGGCGTTCTCGCGGGCCATCGGTGAATTCGGTTCGGTCGTGCTGATCGGCGGTGCGATTCCCGGCGAGACCGAGGTGTCCTCACAGTGGATCCGGACCCTGATCGAGAACGACGACCGCACCGGTGCCGCGGCGATCTCCATTGTGCTGTTGCTGATCTCGTTTGTGGTGTTGTTCGTGTTGCGGGCGGTGGGATCCCGCGCGGCCAAACGTGAGGAGCTTTCGGCATGACGCTCTCGCCACGGGTGCGCTACCTGCTGCGCTTTCTGGCGTTGGCCTATGTGGCGGTACTGGTGGCGGTCCCGGTCGGGCTGATCCTGTGGCGCACCTTCGGGCCCGGTGTCGGCGCGTTCTTCGCCTCGGTGGGCACGCCGGCGGCGATCTCGGCGCTGAACCTGTCGCTGTTGGTGGTGGCGATCGTGGTGCCGCTGAACGTGTTGTTCGGTGTTCCGACCGCTTTGGTGTTGGCGCGCAACCGGTTCCGCGGTAAGAGCGCCCTGCAGGCGGTCATCGATCTGCCGTTCGCGGTATCGCCGGTGGTCGTCGGTGTCGCGCTGATCCTGCTGTGGGGATCGGCGGGACTGTTGGGCTTCGTGGAGAACGATCTCGGATTCAAAATCATCTTCGGGTTCCCGGGCATCGTGCTGGCCAGCATCTTCGTCACGGTGCCGTTCGTGATCCGTGAGGTCGAACCGGTGTTGCACGAGATCGGCACCGACCAGGAGGAAGCCGCGGCGACACTGGGATCGACCTGGTGGCAGACGTTCTGGCGGATCACCCTGCCGTCGATCCGGTGGGGTCTGACCTACGGCATCGTGCTGACCATCGCCCGCACTCTGGGGGAGTTCGGTGCGGTGATCATGGTGGCGTCGAACCTGCCCGGCACGTCTCAGACACTGACCCTGCTGGTGGCCGACCGCTACAACCGCGGCACCGCCGAATCGGTGTACGGGGCGTACGCCATCTCGACTTTGCTCATGGCGGTGGCCGTGATCGTCCTGGTTGTCCAGGTGATCCTCGACCGACGCCGAATCAAGGCCGCGCAGTAGGCCGCAGAAGGAGACAAGAGCTATGACCGACGCGATCGTGGTTCGGGGCGCCAACAAGCATTACGGCGATTTTGCGGCGCTCGACAACATCGACTTCGAGGTGCCGTCGGGTTCGTTGACGGCACTGCTGGGCCCGAGTGGTTCGGGCAAGTCCACCCTGTTGCGCGCCATCGCGGGCCTGGATCAGCCCGACACCGGGACCATCACCATCAACGGGCGGGACGTCACCGGGATACCGCCGCAGCGCCGCGATATCGGATTCGTGTTCCAGCACTATGCGGCGTTCAAGCACCTGACGGTCCGCGACAACGTGGCATTCGGCCTCAAGATCCGTAAGCGTCCCAAGTCCGAGGTCAAGGAGAAGGTCGACAACCTGCTGGAAGTGGTGGGACTGGCCGGTTTTCAGACCCGCTACCCCAACCAGCTCTCCGGCGGTCAGCGCCAGCGGATGGCACTGGCGCGGGCGCTGGCGGTGGACCCGCAGGTGCTGCTGCTCGACGAGCCGTTCGGCGCGCTGGACGCCAAGGTGCGCGACGACCTCCGGACCTGGCTGCGCCGCCTGCACGACGAGGTGCACGTCACCACGGTGCTTGTGACGCACGACCAGGCGGAGGCGCTGGATGTGGCGGACCGGATCGCGGTGCTCAACAAGGGGCGCATCGAACAGGTCGGCTCGCCGACCGAGGTGTATGACGAGCCTGCCAACGCCTTCGTAATGTCGTTCCTCGGCGCGGTGTCCGAGCTCAATGGAATTCTGGTGCGGCCGCATGATATTCGGGTCGGGCGTACGCCCGAGCTGGCCGTTGCCGCCGGTGACGGCACGGCCGAGGCCACCGGGGTGCTGCGGGCCACCATCGACCGGATCGTGATGCTGGGCTTCGAGGTGCGAGTCGAACTGACCGGTGCTGCAACCCATGTGCCGTTCACCGCCCAGATCACCCGCGGTGACGCCGAGGCGCTCGGGTTGCGGGAGGGCGACACGGTCTATGTGCGGGCTACGCGGGTTCCGCAGATCGCCGGGGGCACGCAGAGTCTGGCGAGCAACGAAGCGCTGACCGTCCACTGAGACGGTCAGCGCCGGCGACGCCGGGCCAGAGGATCAGGCCAGGGTCAGGAACAACTTCTCCAAGTCGGCGACGTCCATCGGCGCGGCACCGTCCGCACGCGTGCCGGCCATGCACTCGCGCAGGCTGGTCGCGACAATCTTGAATCCGGCCCGGTCCAGCGCGCGGGAGACGGCGGCGAGCTGGGTGACCACGTCCTTGCAGTCGCGGCCCTGCTCGATCATCGAGATCACGCCGGCCAGCTGGCCCTGGGCGCGACGCAGCCGGTTCAGGATGGCCGCGATGGACTCTTCGTCGCAGACCATGGCCTTCCCGGTGGAAGCCGCTGTGGATGCTGTCTTCTCGATTGAACTCATGCTGTAGTTCCCTTCGGTTATGTAGCGACGGTAGGTGGTCCGAACAGTGCCCGCATCGGACACCAGTGGAATCGTCGGCAGCTGAATCTGCCCAATGCGGCAAGTCCGATCAGCGTGGCGGTGACCAGTCCGGCTATCGGGTGCAGTTCCTCACCAAGGATCACCGCGGCCATGATCAAGACGAACCAGCCGAATCCTTGGCGCAGCGCATCAGGATTCACCCGCGACGTCAGCCGAGCGCCGAGCAGGCTGCCCAGCACCGCGGCGGCGGTGACCATGGCGGCCACCGGCCAGTCGATGACGACGCTGTTCAGGTGACCGGCCAGACCGGCGAAGGAGTTCAGTGCAATCACGACCAGTGAGGTGCCGACCGCGACCGGCATCGGCAGCCCGGCCAGCATGACCAGGGCCGGTACCACCAGGAAGCCGCCTCCGGCGCCGACGGCGCCGGTGGCCAGGCCCACGCCGAGCCCCAGTGCGGCGGTCTTGGCGACCGAGGTCCGGCCCGCCGGCTCGGATGTGGCGGCGTTGCGGCCCTTGATCATTGCCAGCGCAGTGGCGATCATCATGACCGCCAGCCCGATCAGTAGGACCGATCCCGGGACGAAGCGCCCGACGGCGCCGCCCGCATAGGCCCCTGCAATCCCGGCCCCCCCGAACAGCAGGGCACTGCGCCACCGGACCCGGCCCGCTCGTGCATGTGAAATGGCGCTGACCGTGCTGGTGACCCCGACCACGACAAGCGACGTGGCGATCGCCTGCTTGGCCTCCATACCGGCGACGTAGGCCAGCAGTGGAACGGTCAGGATCGAGCCGCCCCCTCCGAGGAGTCCGAGGGACACCCCGACCAGGACGGCCAGCACGACAGCGACGGCGATCATGCCAACATGCCGGAAGGTGTTTGCTTGGAACCGATCAGCTGCTCGACGACGCTCTGGGCATCGCACGACGCACCCCGGTTGTAGGGCAGCTTCGCCAGCATCATGCCCATGGCGCAGGTGTTGGTCAGCGCTGCGGTGGACAACCCCGCACCGATTGCCGCGGCAACCCACTTCAGCTTGGGTGCCGCGATGCTGCCCAGGACGCTGCTCAGCACGATCGACCCCGCAACCAGGCGGACCTGGCGTTCCAGGTCCCACCGCTGCGCACCGCGACGCACCCCGAATCCCTTGTCCTGCCAGGCGGTCATGCCGCCGTCGAGGATCGCGACATTCGGTAGACCGGCGTCGCGCAGGGTCTGGCCGGCGGTGCCCGCCCGCTGCCCGGAGCGACAGATCAGCACGACGTTCTCGTCGAGGTGCTGGGCGATCTCGTCCCGGTGTTCCTGCAGCAGATCCAATGGCACGTTGTAAGCGCCTGCGATATGGGCGGTTTCGAATTCGCCGGGTGTGCGGACGTCGATGAGCCGCGGGCCGTTACCGGTCTGCTTGAGTTCGTTCAGTTCGGCGGCGTCGATGGTCGACGTGGTGGACATCAGGCGAGACCTTTCAACATCAGGTTCCAGTACATGGAGGGCAGCCCGTACTTCTTCAGCAACCAGTACGGCCGGTGCGGCTTGACCGGATCGAGCAGGGGGAAGGACGGTTTGAGCGCGAAGTCGTAGTCGAACTCGGCCAGCAGCATCTCGCGCGAAGAGGTGACGATGGGGCAGGAGGCGTAGCCGTCGTAGGCCCCGGGCAAGGGGCGACCGCTGAGCACCGCACCGATGTTCTCCACGACGGCGGGGGCCTGCTTACGAATGGCTGCACCGGTTTTCGAGTTCGGCGACGAACCCGCGTCGCCGAGGGCAAAAACGTTCGAGTAGCGCACGTGCTGCATCGTGTGTTTGTCGATGTCCACGTAGCCGTTGGCGTCCCCGCCGACATGGCTCGTGGACAGCGGGCTGTTCTTGATCCAGTCCGGTGCCGACTGGTGCGGGACCGCATGTAGGACGTCGTAGGGCAGGGTGGTCTCGATGCCATCGGCGAGGTTCGTCATCGTCGCCTTGCGTGAAGCCGAATCGATGGACCGCACTTCACTTCCGGTGTGCAGTGTGATGCCGTAGTCGGCGATGACCTTGTCCAGGTTGTCGGCAATCGCGGGGATGCCGAAGATCCGCGGGGTCGGGACGACCAGGTGCACGTCGATGTCGTCGAGTACGCCTTCGCGTCGCCAGTGGTCGCAGGCCAGGTAGGCGATCTTCTGGGGTGCGCCGGCGCACTTGATCGGTCCCGAAGGCATGGTGAACACCGCGGTGCCGGATCGGGTGTTGCGGATGAATTCCCATGTGCGCGGGGCGAGGTCGAAGCGGTAGTTCGACGACACGCCGTCTTTGCCGAGGGTGTCGGTCAGGCCTTCGGTGCGTTCCCAGTCGAGCTGGATGCCTGGGGCCACGACCAGCACGTCATAGCCGTATGTCGTCCCATCAGCACATGTGACGGTGTTGCCGTCCGGGTCGACGGAGGTCACCGCGCTCTTGATCCAGGTGGCGCCGCGCGGCATCACGGACGCTTCGGCACGCTCGGTTTCGGCGGCTGTGGCCTGCCCGCCACCCACGAGGGTCCACAACGGCTGGTAGTAGTGCTTGTCGGACGGCTCGATGATCGCCACGTCGGTGTAGTGCTTGCGCAGCAACCGGGCCGCCACGGTGATCCCGGCCGTGCCGCCGCCGATGATCAGGACCTCATGCTTGGTTGGGGTGGACATACTGCTGGTGTGCTCCTGTTTCTTGAGAAGGTGTGGGTGGTGCCGGTTTCAGGCGACCTGGTGCATCTCGGACCAGGCGCCGTAGCCACCCAGGATGTCACTGACGTCGCTGAAGCCATGTGACCGCAGCAGGCTCGCGGCCACCGAGGACCGGTAGCCCCCAGCGCAGTACACCACGGTCGGGCGCTCTGGTTCGAGCTCGCCGATCCGTTCGGGCAGCTGGCCCACGGGAATGCCGATGGCACCTGGGATCATGCCCGCCTCGGTCTCACCGGGATTGCGGACGTCCACGATCTGCAGGCCGGCGACTTCGGCAGCGCGTTCGTCGAATGCCTGCGCGGTCAACCGCGAGGCCACCTCCACGTCGTCGCGGTGGGTGAACATCGTCTGCTCGGGTCCGTCCAGGTAACCGCTCACCCGATCGAATCCGATGCGGGCCAACCGGTTCTTGCCTTCCAGCTCCTGCCCCGAATCCGTGATCAGGATGATGTCGGTATCCGGTTTGACCACCGAACCGGCGAATTCCGCGTAGCGGCCGGCCAGCCCGATGTTGATTGCGCCGCGCAGGTGCCCGAGCGCGAACTCCTCGGGGTCGCGGCCGTCGATCAAGACCGCTCCGCCGGCCTCCGCCTCGCGTACCTGCTCATAGTCCATCGCCGGTGGGGGCGTGGTCTCATCGAGCAGTTCGCGATCCTTGCGGTTCAAGATCGCGTCGTACACGAAGTAGCCGGGGGCGGGCGGTTGTCCGGCGGTGACCAGCTCGATGAAGGTCTGCTTGTCCGGTGCACGCAGGGCGTAGTTGGTCTGCTTCTGCTCACCCATGGTGGACGACAGTTCGGTGGACAGGTTCTTGCCACAGGCCGAACCCGCGCCGTGGGCCGGGAAGACCCGGGTGGCATCGGGCAGCGGTATCAGTTTCTCGTGCAGCGAGTGGTACAGCTTGTCGGCCAGTTCGTCCCGGGTGAAGCCGATCGAGGCCAGCAGGTCGGGGCGACCGACATCGCCGATGAACAAGGTGTCACCGGTGAGCACGCCGTAGGGCTCGGTGTCGTCGGCGTGTTCGTAGACGACGATGCTCATCGATTCGGGGGTGTGTCCGGGGGTGTGGCGGAATTCCAGGGTCACGTCACCCAGTGAGTACCGCTGGCTGTCCTCGACGCCCATGAAATCGAACTCGGGTGCGGCGACCGACGAGTACACGATGGTCGCGCCGGTCGCGTCGGCCAGCTCGAGGTGGCCGGAGAGGAAGTCGGCGTGGAAGTGGGTCTCGATGACCAGCTCGATGTGCAGCCCCAACTTTTCGGCGTCGGCCACGTATTCGGAGACGTCGCGCTGTGGGTCGACGACGACGGCGCGTCCGGTCGATTCGTCGCCGATCAGGTAGGACGCGTGGGACAGACAGTCCAGGTAGTACTGGATGAACTTCATTGTTCGACTCCTCGGTGGGCGGGCCGTATACCTACGGGGGTATACCATTGGATCCCAATATACCCCTTGGGGTATAGGAGTCAAGCTGACAAAGGCGCCCTCGGTGGGTGTCCGAGGGCGCCTTTGATCTGCGGGTCAGGCGGCGAAACCGGCGCTGCGGGCGGCCAGTGCCTCTTCGTAGCGATCCAGCACCGTGGCCGCCACCAAGCGGTGCGGACCGAGCGGTTCAGCCATCGGAATTCCTGTAGCGCAGGCGAATTCAGCGACCCGATCGGTGATGCGGCCATGTGCCAGAAACCAGGGGGCGATCACCAGGCGACGGGCGCCGCGTCGGCGCACGCGCTCGACGGCCTCCGGCAGGGACGGCGTCTGGCCTGTGGCGAATGCCACCTCGGTGCCGGCCCAGCGGGTGCCCTCGGCGAGAACACCGGCCAGAGCCGCCGTACGCGCATTCGCGGCGGGATGGGACGATCCCACGCCGACCAGGATCACGCCGAGGTCGGCGTCGAAGCGGGACACTCCCACCGCGGTCAGCCGCTCCCGCACCACCTGCAGCAGACGGGGATCATCGCCGAGCACGTCGGCCTGGGTTACCACGGCGCCCGAGCCCGCGATCAGCTCGGGAATGTCGACCCGCGCGTGATAGGCGCTGCCTAGCAGCAGCGGCACCACCACGGCGCCCGGCGCGACGTCGGGCAGCACCTCGGTGAGGTTGGGCGCGTTCTGCTCACAGAACGCCACCCGTACCTCGGTGTCGGGCAGCAGGCGGCGCAGATGCCCGCCGATGGCGTGGGCGTTCGCCGACGAACGCGGGTCTGCGCTGCCGTGTGCGGTGAGAACGAGTGTCATGAATGCCTCACGAGGCGTGCAGCCCGCACTCCGTCTTGGACTGACCGGACCACCGGCCGCTGCGCGGATCGGCGCCGGCCTCCGGTTTCGCGGTGCACGGCGCGCATCCGATGGACGGATATCCTTCGTAGACAAGGGGATTGACGAGGATATCGTTGGCGTCGATGTAGGCCTGCATTTCCTCGTCGGACCAGGCCGCGATCGGGTTGATCTTGACCAGGCCGAAGGCGGCGTCCCAGCTGATCAACGGGGCGTTGGCGCGGGTCGGTGCCTCCACACGGCGAATGCCGGTGACCCAGGCGGTGTAACCCGCCAGGGCCTTGCCCAGCGGCTCGACCTTGCGCATGCGGCAGCAGGCGGCAGCGTCGCGGGCGAACAGGTCCTTGCCGTGCAGCTCGTCCTGCTGGGCCACCGAGTTCTCGGGGTGCACGTTGACCACGTTGACGCCGTACACCTGCTCGACGGCGTCACGGGTGCCGATGGTCTCGGCGAAGTGGTATCCGGTGTCCAGGAACAGCACGTCGACACCGGGCCGTACCTTGGCCGCCATCTCGACCAGGACGGCGTCCTGCATGTTGGACGCCACGACGTAGTTGCCGCCGAAATGCTTGTCGGTCCAGCGCAGTAGCTCCTCCGCGCCGGCGTCTGCCAGCTCGGCCGCACCGCGCTCAGCGAGCTCGATCAGTTCCGTCTCAGTCAATGTGGTCACCTCAAGTCGTCTTCGTCGGCACGAACGGCCCACTGGGCGAAACGCTCGCCGCCCTCGCGTTGTTTCACGAAATTGCGGACGATCCGCTCGATGTAGTCGCCGAGCTCGGTGGCCAGCACCTTGTGCTGGCGCAGCTTGCGTCCGAAACCGCTGTCCAGACCGAGGCTGCCGCCGAGATGGACCTGGAAGCCTTCCTCGGGACCGTTGCCGTCGTCCACCATCTGGCCCTTGAAGCCGATGTCGGCGACCTGGATGCGGGCGCACGAGTTGGGGCAGCCGTTGATGTTGACGGTGACGGGCACGTCCAGCTCGGCGTTGAGGTCGCCCAGCCGTGCCTCGAGCTCGGGCACCAGTGTCTGGGCCCGGCCGCGGGTGTCGGCGAAGCTCAGCTTGCAGTACTCGATGCCGGTGCAGGCCATGAGGTTTTGACGCCAGTGCGAGGGCTGCGACTGCAGGCCCAGCGCGTCCAGGCCGGCGCGCAAGGCATCGAGCTTGTCGTCGGCGACATCGAGGATGATCAGCTTCTGGTACGCCGTCATCCGGGCGCGGTCAGAACCGGCGGCCTCCATCAGATCGGCAACCTTGGTCAAGATGGTGCCCGAAACCCGCCCGGCGATCGCCGAGACGCCGACAGCGTTGAGGCCGTTGCGGATCTTCTGCACGCCGACGTGGTCGACGGTGTGTGGCACCTGCTCGGGCGCCGGGCCGTCGATGAGGGGGCGCTTCAGGTATTCCTGCTCGAGAATTTCCCTGAATTTTTCAACGCCCCAGTCCTTGATCAGGAACTTCAGCCGGGCCTTCGAACGCAGACGGCGGTAACCGTAGTCACGGAAGATCCCGACGACGCCGGCCCACACTTCGGCCACCTCGTCCAGTGGGACCCACACGCCGACGCGCTGCGCCAGCATCGGGTTCGTCGACAGGCCGCCGCCGACCCACAGATCCAGGCCGGGCCCGTGCTCGGGGTGGTTGACCCCGATGAACGACACGTCGTTGATCTCGTGGGCGACATCCTGCAGACCCGAGACGGCGGTCTTGAATTTGCGCGGCAGGTTGGAGAATTCCGGATTGCCGATGTAACGCTCTTCGATCTCCTTCAGCGCGGGCGTCGGGTCCAGTACTTCGACCAGCGAATCGCCGGCCAACGGCGAGCCCAACATGCCACGCGGGCAGTCACCGCAGGCCTCCATGGTCTGCAGCCCGACCTCGTCGAGGCGGCGCCACACCTCGGGGATGTCCTCGATACGCAGCCAGTGGTACTGCAGGTTCTCCCGGTCGGTGATGTCAGCGCTGTCGCGTGCGAAGTCGACCGAAATCTGTCCGAGGGTGCGGATGGCCTGCGCCGACATCGCCTTGCCGTCGGTGCGCACCCGCATCATGAAGTACTCGGCCTCGAGCAGGTCGGCGTTGTCGTCACCGGTGAAGGTGCCGTCGTAGCCTTCGGTGCGCTGGGTGTAGAGGCCCATCCACCGGAATCGGCCGCGCAGGTCGTCCATGGCGATGCTGGCAAAGCCATCACGCGAGTAGACGTTGAGGATGCGGTCACGCACATTGAGTGCGTCGTCTTCCTGCTTGAACTGCTCGTTGTGGTTGAGCGGCTCGCGGTTGCCGAGCGCCCACTGGCCTTCATCGCGGGGGCGTTTGGCGGGGCGGGCGGGGGCCTCGGGGGTTGTCACTGTTGTGCTCCTTGGAGAATGGAGCTGGCATGTAGACCGCGCAGATCACCGGTGGCTGACCGGCGGCGCAGATCCGGTGCCAGCTGAGACTATGGGGCGGGCGGGGTCCGAAATCAACGCATGATTCAGGGCAGACAGCAACAGCTACATACGCGCTTGAAATCGACATGCCGACGAGCCACCAGCGCAATGCGGGTGGAGCTGTTGTGGGCGGCAGTCACGCCGGCCATTCTGCCAGATTGTCGCCACCGGCCCTAACCGGGCCATATTTGCGCTCGGGGTGAGCGAAAGTCGTCGCTGGACAGTCTGGGAAAATCAGATCATGAACACCCGCACGGCACCCGTCGGTCAACCGCAGTTGGTCCCGATGCCGGGGCGCGCGTTCGGCATCTATATCCACGTGCCGTTCTGCGCGACGCGATGTGGATACTGCGACTTCAACACCTATACGCCGGCCGAATTGGGGGGAGCGAACCCCGACGGCTGGCTGGCCGCGCTGCGCATCGAACTGGCCCTGGCGGCCGCCACCGTCGGTTCCGTACCCGTCCAGACGGTGTTCGTGGGCGGTGGCACACCTTCGTTGCTCGGCGGTGCCGGTCTGGCCGCGGTACTCGGTGCGGTCCGTGACAACTTCGAGCTGGCTGCCGACGCCGAGGTGACCACCGAGGCCAACCCGGAATCCACCTCTCCGGAACTGTTCGCGATGTTGCGCGAGGCCGGCTACACCCGGATATCGCTGGGCATGCAGTCGGCCGCGCCGCAGGTCCTGGCGGTGCTGGACCGAACGCATTCCCCGGGTCGCGCGCCCGCGGCGGCCCTGGAGGCCAGGGTCGCAGGGTTCGAGCACGTCAACATCGACCTGATCTACGGCACGCCGGGGGAGACCGACGACGACCTGCGGCGTTCGATCGACGTTGCGGTGGGCGCGGGTGCCGACCATGTGTCCGCGTATTCGCTGATCGTCGAGGACGGCACGGCCCTGGCTCGCCGAGTGCGCCGCGGCGAGGTCATCCGGCCCGACGACGACGTACTCGCGCAGCGCTACGAACTGCTCGACGGCCGGCTGTCGGCGGCGGGTCTGAGCTGGTACGAGGTGTCGAACTGGAGCCGCGAGGGCGGCGAGTGCCGGCACAACCTCGGCTACTGGGGCGGTGGCGAATGGTGGGGCGCCGGACCGGGAGCGCACGGCTTCCTGGGTGCTACCCGATGGTGGAACGTCAAGCACCCCAATGCTTATGCGCAGTCTCTCGGCGAAAATCGGTTGCCGATAGCTGATTTCGAGGAGCTCGGTGCTCGTGACCGGCATGTGGAGGAAGTGATGCTGCGGGTCAGGGTGCGCGACGGCCTTCCGGTGGCGCTCCTCGACGCCGACGAACTGGCTCGCGCCGAAACGCTTTGTGGCGAAGGTCTTCTTCTTCGGCGGGGCGATGCCCTGGTGTTGACCGACCGTGGTCGCCTGCTCGCCGACGGAGTCGTGCGCGACCTGCTGGGGTAGGGCGTATGTGAGTGAGCTAACAGCGGACCGCGGTGACGGGCGATGTCGAAAAAGGCCGGTGCTGTAGCCTCGCCGGCTGACATAAGTGCACGTCACCGCCGCGGGGCGGCTCCCCGCGGGCTCCCGGTTTCGGTTCGGGGTAGAACCCCTGATCGGTTGGGCGGTGTGCCACTATTGTCCGCATGTCGGCACCCTATTTAGGCAAGCCTATCCAGACTTATGCCCGATCGGGATCCTGCTGACATGGCACTCGAGGCTTCTACCCCCGAACCCATTGCCGTAATCGGCATCGGTTGCCGCGTCGCGGGCAACGTCGCAAATCCAGCGGACTTCTGGAATTTCCTGCTCGAGGGCCGCAGCCACATCACCGAGGTGCCGCAGGAGCGCTGGGAGCCGTACCTACGGCGTGACCCACGCAACGCGGCCATCCTGCGCGAGGTCACCCGACTCGGAACCTTCCTCGACGATCTGGCCGGCTTCGACGCCGAGTTCTTCGGCGTATCGCCGCGTGAGGCCGAGGTGATGGATCCCCAGCAGCGGATGGCGCTCGAGGTCAGCTGGGAGGCGCTCGAACACGCCGGAGTGTCGCCGCGGGCGCTCGCCGGTAGCGACACCGCCGTGCTGATGGGCGTCAACTCCGACGACTACGGCAAGTTGATCATGGAAGACCTGCCCGGGATCGACGCCTGGACCGGCATCGGAACCTCCCTGTGCGGTATCGCCAACCGCGTTTCGCACCTGCTCGATCTCCGCGGCCCGAGCGTGGCGCTGGACGCCGCGTGCGCGGCCTCGCTGGTCGCAGTGCACCAGGCGTGCCAGATGCTGCGGGCCGGTGAGACATCGCTGGCGCTGGCCGGCGGGGTCAGCGCGTTGATCGGTCCGGGCCTCACCCGCGTGCTCGACGAGGCCGGAGCCACCGCCCCCGACGGCCGCTGCAAGACCTTCGACGCTGCCGCCGACGGTTACGGGCGAGGTGAAGGCGCCGGCGTCGTCGTGCTCAAGCGACTCGCGGACGCCCAGCGCGACGGTGATCGAATCCTGGCCGTGGTGCGAGGCGGTGCCACGGCGCAGGACGGCCGCACCGTGGGCATCATGTCGCCCAACGGAGCTGCCCAGGCGGACATGTTCCGGCGCGCGTGCGAGATGTCGGGTGTCGACCCGGCCGGCATCGGATATATCGAGGCGCACGGAACCGGAACCCCCACAGGCGATCCCACCGAGGTCGGGGCACTCGCCGAGGTGTACGGCACCGGGCGTGCCGATCAGGACCGGTGTCGCATCGGGTCGGTCAAACCCAACATCGGCCACCTCGAGGGCGGCGCCGGGGTGATGGGCCTGATCAAGACGGTCCTGGCGTTGCACCACGAGACGATCCCGCCCACCGCCGGGCTGCGCCAACTCACCGGCGCGGTGGACTGGGCCAACAGTGGCCTCCGGGTGCCCACCGAGCCTGAGCCATGGGCGCGGACGGACACCCCACGTCGGGCTGCGGTGTGCAGCTACGGCTACGGCGGCACGATCGCGCACGTCCTGCTGGAAGAGGCTCCGGCGGCCGCGCAGCCGTTGGTGGACAGCCTGTCCGGCCCGGTGATCGTCCCGCTCTCGGCGCGTTCGGGTGCGCGGCTTGCCCGGCAGGCCGACGCGCTGGCCGATCGCCTGCGGGCCGGGCACCACAATGTGGCGTCGGTGGCGGCCACCCTGTGGGTGCGGCGTGCGCACGAACCGGTCCGGGCCGCGGTGATCGCCGAACACCGGCATGAACTGATCGCCGGCCTCGATGCACTGGCTCGCGGTGAATCCGGCGCCGGCCTGGTCACCGGCGAACTCCCGGGCGGGCAGGCCCGCGACGCGGTGTGGGTGTTCTCCGGACACGGCTCGCACTGGGCCGGGATGGGTCGTGAACTGCTCACGGCCGAATCGGCTTTCGCTCGCGTCATCGACGAGGTCGACGAGGTCTTCGGGCGTGAGCTCGGGTTCTCCGCCCGCGCGGCGCTCAGCAGCGGTGAGCTCGGCGGCACGGACCGGATCCAGGCGCTGACCTTCGCGATGCAGGTCGGGCTGGCCGCGGTCCTGCGCGAGCGGGGAGCGCGGCCCGCCGCGGTGATCGGGCACTCGGTCGGCGAGGTGGCGGCGTGCGTGGTCTCCGGGGTGTTCGACCTGAGCGAGGGTGCGGCCGTGGCCTGCTACCGTGCCCGCGGCTTCCGGTCCGTGATGGGTTGTGGCGCCATGGCTTTGGTTCGGTTGCCGTTCGCCGAGGCGCAGCAGCGGTTGGGTGGCCGCACCGATGTGGTGGCGGCCATCAGCGCGTCGGCCGAGTCCTGTGTGATCTCCGGCCTCACCGACGCGGTCGAGGACGTTTGTGAATCCTGGGCCGAGCAGGGCGTCGTGGTGCGCCGGGTGAATACCGACGTGGCATTCCACAGCCCCGCGATGGATGACCTGACCGGCGCGCTGGCCGCGAACGTGGCCGGGCTTCAGCCCCCGCGGGATGCGGCGATCCCGCTGTACACCACGGCGTTGGCCGATCCGCGCTCCACCGCACCTCGCGACGCCGCCTACTGGGTGCAGAACCTGCGCGGGCAGGTCCGGTTCGCCGAGGCTGTCACCGCCGCGGCCGAGGACGGCCACCGGCTGTTCCTCGAGGTCTCCGCTCATCCCGTCGTATCGCATTCCATCGTCGAAACCCTGCTGCATCTGGGCATCGACGACCACGCTGTCGTACCGCTGCTGCGTCGCGACACATCCGAACTGCCGGCTGTCACGACCGCGATCGCATCGCTGTACTGCCACGGAGCCGAGATCGAACATGGTGTCGCCGAGACTGATTCGTGGGACGCCGACCTGCCGGCCACCCAATGGCAGCACCGGCACTTCTGGCGGATTCCCACCGCAGCGCCCGGCGGGCGGGCGGTGCACGACACCACCAGCCACACGCTGCTCGGCGGGCGCACCGAGGTGGCCGGAACCGTCACCACCCGTATGTGGCAGACCCGGTTGGACTTCGACACCAGGCCCTATCCCGGCGACCACCCGGTCCAGGGCACCGAAATCGTTCCTGCCGCAGTGTTGTTGAACACCTTCCTGACGGCAGCCGGCGCCGCGCTCACCGATGTGCGGCTGCGCACGCCGGTCGCACCGGCGCGTGCCCGCGACCTGCAGGTGGTGCTGGCCGACCGCGAGCTGACGCTGGCCTCGCGGCTGGCGGACGCGGACGAGGATCAGGACGGCGGATGGTTGACGCACAGTAGTGCGGTGGTTGCCCGTGATGACGCTGACGAGACCGCCGGCATGACTGTCGACCTCGCTGCGGCCCGGGCACGTTGCCCCGAACAGTTGGCGCCGCGCCACGTGATCGACACTCTCGCCGAGCTCGGCGTCGCAGCCATGGGATTCGATTGGGACATCAAGGATCTGCACCGTGGTGAGGGCGAACTGCTGGTGCGGGTGAGTTCCGCGTCGGATGGTGCGCGGCCCGGCACCTGGGCCTCACTGGTGGATGCGGCCACGTCAGCCGCCTCCACCAGCTTCGACGGCCCGCCCCGACTGCGGATGCCCGCCCGAATCGAACGCGTGCAGGTTTGGGGTGCACCGCCGGCCACCGCGCTGCTGTCGGTGCGGCGCAGGCCGGACACCACCACCACCGACGTGGCGATCACCGATGAGTCCGGATCGATACTGCTGGCGATCACCGGGATGACTTTTGAGGAACTCGAGAATCCGGGGCGCGAATGGTCGGCCACCGACGTCCGCCGGATCGTGCACCGGGTGGCGTGGAATCCGGTCTCGGCGCGCGACGAGGGGCCACCCACCGGGGTGGTGCTGATCGGCGGGGACGTCGACCGGCTGGAGACCGCGGTCGACGACCTGACCGCGGCAGCGGTGCCCTACCTGGCGCTCGAAGGCCCCGCCGAACTGGAGTCGGTCATCGAGTTCGGCTCGTTGCCAAGCGAACTCGGTGATTCCCCGGTGGTGTTGGCGTTGCCGCGAGACGATGACTCGCCAGAGGCGGCCGTCGACCTGGTGACCACTACGCTGGCGCTGCAGCAGCGCTTGGGCCTGTCGGCGCGACTGTGGGCGCTGACCGTCGGCGTGCACGAAGGAACCAATGTGACCCACGCCCCGCTGTGGGGACTGGGGCGGGTCGCCGCGGCCGAACATCCGCAGTTGTGGGGCGGTGTCGTCGATGTGGCCGACGGATGCCTGCCGCTGGCAGCGCTGGGATCGCTGGCCGGACACGGCGTATTGGTGGTCCGTGACGGGGTGGCCATGGCCGCGCGTCTCTCGACATCCGGCGGGGGTACCGCCGACCCGATGGAGTGTGTGCCGGGCGGCACGTACTTGATCACCGGCGGGACCGGAGCATTGGGTCTGCGGATGGCCCAGCGCCTGGCCGATCTCGGCGCCCGCCGTCTCGTCCTGTTGTCCCGCTCAGGCCTGGGCGACCGGTCGGCCTGGGCGGACGACACGCCCTCGGCGGCGATTCGCGCGGTCACCGCACTGGAGGATCGTGGCGTGTCGGTCACGGTTGCCGCGGTCGACATCGGGGCACCCGGGTCGGCCGACGCCCTGCGCGACGTGCTGCGACCGCTGCCACCGGTACGCGGTGTCATCCACGCAGCGGGGGTGGAAGCCGGTGCGTTGCTGATGAATACGACCTCCGACGAGTTCGCCACGGCCATGCACCCCAAGGTGAACGGCACGCTGGTGCTGCACGAGGTGTTCCCGCCCACGCAGCTCGACTGGATGGTGCTGTTCTCCTCGTGCGGCTACCTGGCCGGTTTCCCGGGGCAGGCCGCCTACGGCTGCGCCAACTCGTTCCTCGACGTGATGGCCCGGCACCGGCGCAGTCTCGGGGACCGCACCACGGCCGTCGCCTGGACGGCGTGGCGCGGACTGGGGATGGGCTCGGCATCGGAGTTCGTGGCAGCACAACTCGATGCGCTCGGCATGGGCACGGTCGCCGCCGACGACGCGCTGCTGGCGCTGGATCTGGCGATGCGGGAGGACACCGCCAACGTCGTCGTACTGCCGGTCCTGCCCGCGGCTGCGGCGGTGCCGATGCTGGCCGATGTAGCGCCTGAGGATGAGCCTGACGACGACCCGTCACCGGCAGCGGGAGAGTACGAGCCTGATCAGCTTGCTGCCCAGGTATTGACCGCGGTGGCAAGCCAATTGGGGCTCGCGGAGTCCGATGTCAACGTCGACCTGCCGCTGGTGGAACTGGGCGTCGACTCGATCATGACGGTGCGGTTGCGCCGTCACCTGGAGAAGCAGACCGGGTTGTCGTTGCCGCCGACCCTGTTGTGGGAGCACCCCACCGCGGCGGCGGTCACGGCCAGGATCATCGAACTGCTGGACCCCGACGCGAAGCGAGAGGTGCGGGCGGGACATTAGCCGGTGATCGCGGCGATCAACTTTTTCTTGTCGACCTTGCCCACCGCGGTGGTGGGCAGGGTCGGCATCGGGACCAGCACATCGGGCCGGGCATGGGCTGACGCGCCCCGCTGGTCGAGAAACTCGTTGAGCTGAGCCAGGTTGATCGGTGCACCCCGGAAAACCACCGCGGCACAGATTTTTTCGCCGAGGTAGTCGTCGGGCAGGGCCACGGCGGCGGCCGCGTACACGGCGGGGTGGGTCAGCAGGTGGTCCTCGAGGTCGGTGGCCGACACGGTCTCGCCGCCGCGGTGGATGACGTCCTTGATGCGGCCGGTCACCTCGACGTAGCCGGCCCGCGGTCCGTCG
The DNA here is from genome assembly GCF_017876775.1 of Mycolicibacterium lutetiense. NCBI lineage: Bacteria > Bacillati > Actinomycetota > Actinomycetes > Mycobacteriales > Mycobacteriaceae > Mycobacterium > Mycolicibacterium lutetiense. The sequence goes on from NZ_JAGIOP010000001.1 coordinate 1,235,150, forward strand.
GTGAAGATCCGGACCCGGTCGCCGGTGCGGTAGAAACCGTCGGGGCTGAACGAGCGGACGTTGGCCTCGTCGGCGCGGTAGTAGCCGTTGAGTGTGTACGGTCCGCGCACCAGTAGCTCGCCCTCCTGGCCGGGCGCGACCTCGTGGCCGTCCTCGTCGACCACCCGCATCTCGTCGTCCGGTGACATCGGCCGGCCCTGGGTGTGTTCGACCACGTCCACCGGATCGCCGGGGCGGGTGAAATTCAGCATCCCTTCAGCCATTCCGAAGATCTGCTGCAGTCCCGGGCTCAGGCCCTCGCGGATGAAACGGGCCTCCTCGGGGGACATCCGCGAGCCACCTACCTGGACCACCCGCAACGAGGTGGGCAGCACCGGTTCCCAGTCGCAGGCCTGCGTCCAGAGTTTGGCCAGAGCGTTGACGAGGCCGGTCACCGTGACGCCGTGGGTGTCGATCAGGGCGAAGGCCGACTCGGGACTGGGGTCGTCGGTGTAGACCGTCGTCGCCCCCACCGTCATCGAGCCGAGCAGGCCGGGGCAGGCGAACGGGAAGTTGTGGCCGGCGGGCAGAACCGCGAGATACACGTCGTCGTGCACCATGTCGCACGCCTGCGCGCACGCCGCGGCGTTGTAGAGGTAGTCGTCGTGGGTGCGGGGGATGAGCTTGGGTAGCCCGGTGGTACCGCCGGACACCAGCAACACTGCCGGGCCGCTCGTATCGACGGCGATGTTCGGTGGTTCCGGGTCATCGAAATCCTTGAGAGCGGACCAGGATTGGAAGGGGCCGGGGTCGCCGTCGACGAGGACATGGCGCAACCGTGGGTGTGCGGAAGCGAGTTGAGCGGCCAGATCGCGGTAGTCGAATCCGGCGATGACGTCGGGGATCACCAGTCCGACGGCTCCGCTGACATCGGCGAAATGGCCCAGCTCGGCCGAGCGGTGACCGGGGAGGCACAACACCGGTACCGCCCCGGCACGAAGCAGACTGAACGCGGCGACCGCGAATTCGCGTGTGTTGGGCAGCTGCACCAGGATGCGGTCACCCGGCGTGATGCCTTGGTCGGCGAGCGCGGCGCCGATCCGGTCGGCGAGGGCGTCCAGTTCGGCGAAGGTGTGGCTGCCGGTGGCGTCGACGACAGCAGCCTTGTCGGGCCAGCGCTGCGCGGCCTCCCGCAGGATGCTGTCCAGTGCTTTGCCCTGCCAGTAGCCGGCTTGGCGGTACACCTCGGCACGGCCGTCGGGGAACCGTGTGAATCCGTTTGCCAGTTCGTCCTGTGCGCGGTCAAAACCGGTGGTCATCGGTGTTCTGGCTCCCGTCGGGTGAGTGTGTCGGCAGATCGAATATAGGGTAACCTCCGCTAAGTTAGGGCAGCCTTTACTAATCATTTGGAGGATGGTGAGCGTGGTGGCGACGAGTTCCCAGACGGTCCGCGACGAGGTCGCCGAACTCCTGGGGGTCAGCGCCGACGCGGTCGATCCCGATGCCGACCTGATCGCCTCCGGGCTCGATTCGATCCGGATGATGTCGCTGTCCGGCCGGTGGCGTAAGCAGGGCATCAATGTCGGATTCGCGACCCTGGCGGCCAATCCTACCGTCGCCGCCTGGATCGAGCTGGTTGCCGAGCACGCTCCCGATGCGCCGGCCGAAGCGCCCGTCCCCGACACCGTCCCCGACACCGCCGGCGCCGGCGAGGAAGGCGACACCTTCCCACTGGCACCCATCCAGCATGCCTTCTGGGTGGGCCGTAACCAGGATCAGCAACTCGGTGGTGTCGGTGCGCATCTGTACGTCGAATTCGACGGAGTCGGAGTCGATCCGCAACGGCTGCAGGCTGCAGCGGCGCAACTGGCCGCGCGCCATCCGATGCTGCGGGTCGAGATCCTGCCCGACGGCACCCAGCGGATCGGCAATCGGCCACTACCGGTCACCCTCTACGACCTACGCGACCTGGATCAGGCTGCGGCACAAGCGCAGTTGGAGTTGATCAGGGAATCCAAGTCCCATCAGATGCTGCACGATGAGGTGCTGCAGCTGAGCCTGTCTCTGCTGCCCGGTGGACGCACGCGTCTCCATGTCGACATGGACATGCAGTGTGGGGATGCCGTGAGCTACCGCAATTTCATGGCCGATCTGGCCTCGTTCTACCGCGGTGTCGAGCTGCCCGGGCTGGGCTACACGTACCGCGAATACCGCGCCCGGCTGACAGCCACGGCGCCGCCGCCGTCGGAGCAGGACAAGCAGTGGTGGGCCGAGCGGGTGCCCGATCTGCCGGATCCGCCTGCGCTGCCACTGGTCCCGCTGTCCGATCAGCGCAACCCGCACCGCAGCATCAGGCTGTGGGAAACCCTCGACGTGCCGACCCGCGACGCATTGTTCGCGGCGGCGCACCGGCGGGGCATCACCCCGGCCATGGCGGTCGGGGCCTCGTACGCCAATGCGTTGGCGCACTGGTCGACGCAGTCGCGGTTCCTGCTGAACCTGCCGATGTTCGGTCGGGAGCCCTACCACCCGGACGTGGAGAAGCTGGTCGGTGATTTCACCTCCTCGCTGCTCCTCGACATCGACCTGACCGGGGCAGATACCGCCATGGCCCGGGCCAGGGTGGTGCAGGAGACGCTGCACGCCACCGCCGCGCATTCCTCGGTGTCCGGGCTCGATGTGCTGCGCGACATGAGCCGCCACCGCGGCAGCCAGACCCTGGCCACCATCGTCTACACCAGTGCGCTGGGACTGGGCGACCTGTTCGCCGGCGACGTCACCGACCACTTCGGGGCGCCGGTATGGACCATCTCGCAGGGCCCGCAGGTGCTGATCGACGCCCAGGCCACCCCGCTCGCCGACGGCCTGATGATCAACTGGGACGTCCGGGTCGAGGCGTTCCGGCCGGGCGTGGCCGAGGCCATGTTCGCCTACCACCTGGCCGAACTGCGCCGCCTGGCCACCGATGGCGCGGCCTGGGATGCACCCGACCCGCCCGCGGCCTCCGAGTCGCAGCGTCGGGTGCGGGCCGAGCTGAACGCGTCGACCTCGACGCCCGGTGGCGACGTGCTGCATTCCGGATTCCTGGCCAACGCAGCCTCCACCCCGGATGCGCCCGCGGTGTTCTGCAGCGCCGGGAACCTCACCTATGGCGAGCTGCAGGACAAGGTGCTGGCCGTGGCCGCCGCCCTGCAGTCTCGCGGCGTGTGCCGCGGCGAGGTGGTCGCGGTGCTGGGCCCCAAGAGCGTCGAACAGGTCATCGCGCTGCTGGCCGTCTCGATGGTCGGCGCCGCGTATCTGCCGGTCGGGGTGGATCAGCCCGCCGATCGGGCCGCGCGCATCCTGCACACCGGCGGGGTCGACTTCGCCCTGGTCTGCGGTTCGGGGCCGGAGCATCCCGACCTGCCGCACCTGACCGTGGCCGATGCCGAGATCATCGGTGACCCAGCGCATTTCGAGCCGGTCGAGGTTGTGCCCTCGGACCTGGCATATGTGTTGTTCACGTCCGGCTCCACCGGTGAGCCCAAGGGCGTCGAGATCACCCACGACGCGGCGATGAACACCATCGAGTTCATCAACGACCACTTCGAGATCGGCCCCGCAGACCGTTGCCTGGCGTTGTCGCACCTGGAGTGCGACCTGTCGGTGATCGACGTCTACGGGACGCTGCGCTCGGGTGGCTCTCTGGTCGTCGTCGACGAGGAGCACCGTCGCGATCCGGATGCCTGGGTCACGCTGATCGACGAGCATCGGGTCACCGTCCTGCACTTCCTGACGGGCTGGCTGGAGATGCTGGTCGCGGCCGGCACAGCCGGCACTGCGGTGGGCACCGGTTCTCTCGCTTCCCTGCGGGCGGTTCCCACCGGCGGCGACTGGGTGCGTCCGGACCTGGTCCGGGCGTTGCGTGCCGCGTCGCCGCAGGTGCGTTTCGCGGGGCTGGGCGGGGCTACGGAGACCGCGACCCACAACACGATCTTCGAAGTCGGGTTCGGTGACGACGCGCTGCCCGCGCATTGGACCTCGGTGCCGTTCGGCGTGCCGCTGGCCAACAACTGCTGCCGCGTGGTCGATGCACGGGGCGAGGACTGCCCGGACTGGGTTCCCGGAGAGTTGTGGGTCGGCGGTCGCGGTATCGCCCGCGGGTACCGCGGCCGGCCCGACCTGACCGCCGAACGGTTCCTCGAGCACGACGGGAGCCGCTGGTACCGCACCGGGGATCTGGTGCGGTCATGGCCCGACGGCACGCTGGAATTCGTCGGCCGGGCCGACCACCGGATCAAGGTCAGCGGGTTCCGCATCGAGCTGGGGGAGGTCGAGGGCGCGTTGTGCCGCGTTCCCGGCGTGGATGCGGCCGTTGCGGTGCTGGTACCGGTCGACGGCGGGCACGATGTGCTCGGCGCGGTCGTCCGTGCGGATCGGACCGGCAGCGATGCGGAATCGGTGGCTCAGGTAGTCGCCGGGGCCATGGCCGAGCTGGTGCCCGCCCACATGATCCCGCAGGTGCTTCTGGTCGCCGACGAGATTCCCTATGCCCGGGGCAAGACCGACCGCACCGCAGTGGTCCGGATGCTCTCGGCGGTCGGCGCCCCCGAGACCAGGGGCTACCGGGCGCCGTCGGACCCGCTGGAAACGGCCCTGTGCGCGATCGTCGGGGAGGTTCTCAAGCAGACCGGTGTCGGGGCCGACGACGATTTCTTCGCCCTCGGCGGGGACTCGGTGCTGGGTACGCAGCTGGTGGCCCGGATCCGGGACTGGCTGGACACCTCGACCGTCATGGTCGCCGACGTCTTCGCGGCGCGAACGGTCGCGAAGATGGCCGCGCTGCTGACCGGCCGGGAGGCGGGTTCAGACCGCCTGCAACTGGTGGCCGAGCTGTACCTGGAGGTCACCGGCATGGACAGCACCGACGTCGCCTCCGAGTTGGCACGCGCGGCCCCAGAACCCGCGTTCGGCAACTAAGGTTAGAGTTACTTCAGTTAGGGCAGGCTTTGCTTATCGTCAGGAGGTCGTAGTGGACGCCGTGACCGAACCGCTGCACCAGGGTTTCTTCACACACACGCAGGCCGCGCCCGCCGACATCGCGGTCATCGGGCCGACTACCCGGTGGACCTATGGTCAACTGCGCGAGCAGGCGCTGGCGGTGTCCGGCGCACTCGCGGTGGCCGGTGTGCACGTCGGCGACCGGGTCGCTGTCGTGGGCCCCGCCGGTCTGGACACGGTGATCGCCACGCTGGGAATCCTCGCGGCAGGCGGAGTCTGCGTGCCGATCGAGACCACCGAGCCGGCCGAGCCGGTCCTGGACCGGACCGGTGTGCGGATGGCGCTGTTCACCGGAGACGGCCCGCCCAGCTGGCTGCCGGCGCTCACCGTCTCCGAGGCGCTGCGCATCGGCTCCCGCACGAGTGGCGTCAGCCCGGTGCGTTCCGCGCCCGGTGACCCGGCGTTCCTGGGCTCGGTCGATGAGTCGGGGTATGCGGTGGTGACCCACGCGGCCGCTCACGACGCCGTCGTGGAACTCGGCAACCGGCTCGACGTTCGCGGCGGTGGCCGCATCGCCGCGTTCTCGGCTGCGGGCGCTGCGGCTCCGATCCTCATGGTGCTCGTGGCACTGACCTCCGGCGCCGGCATCGTCGTCGCCGACGATGCGCCGCGCCGCAACCCCGAGCGGGGGATGAACGGCTTCGCCCTCGCGGTGCGGCATCGGGATGCGGTGGCTGCTCTCGACACCGCCCGGCCGTCGTGACCGGGCCGGACACCCAGATCACCGTCAAGCCCTGGGTCAAGCGTTATTCAGGGGACCAAAGTTCAACAGCCACACTGGTTTTCCCGCATGCCGGCGGAGCGGCGTTGGCCTACCGCGGATTCGGGACGGCGCTGGCTGCGGCCGGGTCCGATGCCTATGTCATGCAGTACCCGCAGCGTGGGGATCGGTTGTCCCACCCGGCGGCACCCACGGTGGGCGACCTCGCCAGAGATCTTTTCGATGCGGCCGATTGGGCCGGCGTCGGATCGATCCGGCTGTTCGGACACTGCATGGGCGCCGTGGTGGCCTTCGAATTCGCGCGGATCGCGGAACGCGCAGGCGTGGTGATCGATGCCCTGTGGGTGTCGGCCAGCGAGGCGCCGTCGGCCGTGGCGACCGCGCCGGCACTGCCGATGGCCGAGTCGGAGATCCTCGCCGAGATGGTCGACCTCGGCGGCACCGACCCTGCGCTGCTCGCCGACGACGACTTCGTCGAACTGCTGTTGATGGCCGTGCGGGCCGACTACGCGGCGTTCAACCGCTACGCGTGCGACGCCGAGGTGACGATCGCCGCGGACATCTACGCCCTGGGCGGAGAAAGTGATCACCGCATCAGCGAGGACATGTTGCGGCGCTGGGAATCTCACACCGCGGGTGCCTTCACGTGCTCGATGTTCGACGGCGGCCATTTCTATCTCAACTCCCAGCTGGAGGATGTGGCGGAGCTGGTCAATGAGCTCTAGCCGCCGGCTTCCCGGGCCCGATATCGCCGACCCGGTGGTGATCGTGGGGATGGCGCTGGAGGCGCCGGGTGGGATCGACACCGCCGACGACTACTGGTCTCTGCTGGCCGAGCAGCGCGAAGCGCTGGGCAGATTTCCCGCCGACCGCGGTTGGTCCGTTCGCGAGCTGTTCGACGGCTCGCGCCGCGACGGGTTCAAACGCATCCACGACCTCGGCGGATTCCTTTCCAGCGCAGCGACATTCGATCCCGCATTTTTCGGTATCTCGCCGCGCGAGGCGGTGGCGATGGATCCCCAGCAGCGCATCGGGCTGCGGATCGCGTGGCGGGCGCTGGAGAACAGCGGCATCAACCCCGACGACCTGGCCGGGCACGATGTGGGGTGCTACGTCGGTGCGTCGGGCCTGGAGTACGGGCCCGCGCTGTCGGAGTTCTCCCACCACAGCGGCCATCTGATCACCGGCACCTCCCTCGGCGTAATCTCCGGCCGGATCGCCTACACGCTGGATCTGTGCGGCCCGGCGCTGACCGTCGACACCTCGTGCTCGTCGGCGTTGACCGCGTTCCACACCGCCGTTTCCGCCGTGCGCGCGGGGGACTGCGACATGGCGTTGGCCGGTGGTGTGTGCGTGATGGGCACACCCGGGTACTTCGTCGAGTTCTCCAAGCAGCACGCGCTGTCCGATGACGGGCACTGCCGGCCCTACAGCGCACACGCCAGTGGCACGGTCTGGGCCGAAGGGGCGGCAATGTTCGTCCTGCAGCGCAAATCGGCGGCCGTCCGGGACGGTCGGCGCATCCTCGCCGAGGTCCGTGCGACCGCGGTGAACCAAGATGGCCGAACCACCGGTCTGACCGCACCCAGCGGCGCCGCTCAGCAGCGCCTGTTCGCCAAAGCGATCGAGCAGGCTGCCGTGCGCCCGGAGGACGTCGGCATGATCGAGGGACACGGCACCGGAACCCGACTCGGCGACCGGACCGAACTACGTTCGCTGGCACAGACATACGGCTCCACAAAGCCCGGTTCCGGCGCGCTGCTGGGCTCGGTGAAATCCAACCTCGGGCACGCCCAGGCAGCCGCGGGCGGGCTCGGCCTGGCGAAGGTGATCCTGGCTGCCGAGCGTGCGGCCATCCCGGCCACCCTGCACGTCGACGAGGTCAGCCGGGAGATCGACTGGGACAGTCAGGGTTTACGGCTGGCCACCAAGCTGACCCATTGGCCGGCGGTCAACGGTGAGCGTATCGGTGCGGTGTCGGCTTTCGGGATGAGCGGCACCAACGCCCACGCGATTGTCGCGGTTCCCGAGGGCCCAGAGGTTGCCGCATGAGCGAAGCTTGCGAGCGAATCGTGCTGCCTGAGTGCGAAGTCCACTCTCCTGGGTGCGAAGCCGACGCCCTGCCCGACGGGCGCACACCCGTGCTGCTCAGCGCGCACGCCGAGGATCTGATCGGAACCGACGCGGCGGCCATCCTGCGCTATCTGGATTCGCGTCCCGAGGTGAGTGCGGCCGATGTCGCCGCCACCCTGCGGTCCACCCGGCGCCTGCGCCGCCACCGCGCTGTGGTCCGGGCCGCCGACCGCGATGAGCTCGCCGAAGGCCTGCGTGCGTTAGCCGAAGGCGCCGATCATCCGCTGGTCACCCGCGCGCACGGTGGGGCGCAGTCATCGGGTTCGGGTGCACGCATCGCCTTCGTGTTTCCCGGTCAGGGCAGCCAGTGGCCGTCGATGGGCGTGCAGGCCTACGAGCGGCTGCCTGCCTATCGGGCCGAGGTGGACCGGTGCGCCGCGGAGTTCGAGGCCGCCGGCGCCGGGTCACCGCTGGATTACCTCCTGGCTGAGCCGGATTCGGGCGTGGTCACCAACGATTTCTCCCAGGTGCAGATCCAGGGCGCTCAGTTCGTCCACGGTGTCGCACTGGCCCGCGTCTGGCGGTCCTGTGGTGTGCTGCCCGACATCACCGTCGGTCACAGTCTCGGCGAGATCGGGGCGGCCTACGTGGCGGGCACCATCACCCTTTCCGACGCGGTGGCGGTGGTGATCGCCCGCGCGACCGTGCTGGACCGGTTGACCGGGCCCTACCGCGTCGCGGTGCTCGGGATCACCCCCGACGAAGCGTCGAACGTGATCGCCGAAACTCCCGGTTGGCTGGAACTGTCGGTGGTGAACTCCCGTTCATCGGTCGCGGTGTCGGGGGAGACCGACGCGGTGGCCGCCGCCGTGGCGACGGTGGCCGGACGCGGAGGTTTCGCCAAGGAGATCGAGATGTGGTTCCCGGCGCACACCACCGCGCTGGACGGGTCGCGCGGTGAGCTCGAATCGATGTTGCCCGTAGCGCAATTCAATGAATCCCCGGTGCAATTCATCGGCTCGGCCACCGCAGACGTCGTCGAGGCCGGCACCGGATTCGCCGACTACTGGTACACCAACCTGCGTAGCACTGTGCGCTTCGACCGGGCCATCGACAGGTCGGCTCGTCGGGGAGCCCGAATATTCGTCGAACTCTCCGCACATCCGGCGCTGCTGTTCGCGATGGGCGACCTGCTCGACGACGACGCCGAACTCACCGGCGGTCCGGCGGTGATGGTGGGATCAGGCCGGCGCGACGAACCGATCACCGACCGACTCAGTACCAACATCGTCTCCGTCGCGATGGCCGACCCCGGTTACCGCTGGGACGATGTGCCGAATCACGGCGAGCGGTCGCTGCGCAACTTCCCCTTCGCGCCGATGCGGGCCGAACATCTCTGGGCCGCACCGCAACCGCTTCCTGCGGTGGCCGGATTGACCGTAGGCGTGGAGCACTGGGAGCAGTGGCCTCTGCGCGCTCTGCCGGGACACCGCCGCGTCGCTGTGCTCGACCTCGCCGCCGGGCAGGGGCCAGCGGCCGCATTGAGCCGCGCGGTCGAGGAGAACGCCCAGACCACGGCCGTCGCGCCTGCCGATGCCGATCTGCTGATCGTGGTGGCGCCGGTATCCGAGGACCTCGACGCGGTGGCTGCGGCAGAAGCCGTGAGCCGCCGCGTGGACGAGGGTCTGCTCGGCTATGTCCGGGCGGTCACTCCGGACACCCGCGACGTGTGGCTGGTCACCGTCGGTGCCGAACAGGTGAGCCGCGCCGAGCGGTCACGGCCCGAGGCAGCGGCGCTGGCCGCGATGCACCGCAGCCTCGGCTACGAACATCCCGACCAGACCTTCCGTCACCTGGACCTGGCCGATTCGGCCCCCGACCCCGCCCACGCGGTGACTGCCATCACGGCGATGGTGACCGAAAGTGACGATATCGCGCTGCGGGACAACGGTTCCGGACTCACAGTGTGGCACCGTGGAATGCGCGACGACACCTCCGGTGGACGGTCCTGGACCGCCGAATCGGGGGCGTTCGACGAGGTGGTCATCACCGGCGGCGCCGGGGCGGTGGGCCTGCACTTCGCTCGCCACCTGGCCGAACACGGGGCCCGGCGCATCGTGTTGCTCAGCCGCGGCGGCCTCGATGACACACACGTGGCCGAACTGACCGCCCTCGGCGCCGAGATCGTCGCTCCGCGGTGCGATCTCACCGATCCGGCACAGATCACCGCGACGGCTGCCGAGTGGGCAGTCGGCCCGGCGTCGTTGGTGATCCACGCGGCCGCGTCCGCCACCATCGCCCCGGGCGGGGAGCTGACCGGCGCGACAGTGCGGGATACGTTCGCGGCCAAGGTGAGCGGCCTGGCCAACCTGACGGCGGTCTGGCCGATGCGCCCGGATACCCGGATCATGTTGTGCTCCTCGGTGTCCGGCCGGTGGGGCGGATACGGTCACGCCGCGTACTCCGCGGCCAACCGGCTGCTCGATGCCCTGGGCGGGCAGCTACGCGAACAGGGCCGGCACTGCACCTCGGTGCGGTGGGGACTGTGGCCGGGGGACGGCATCATCGATTCCGGTGAGGTCAGCCGGGTCGAGCGGTCCGGTCTGCGGGCCATGGAGCCGGACCTTGCGGTGGAGGCCGGGCTGCGCGATTACCCGGCCGATCCGTTGGTGTTCACGGCTGATGCCGACCGGCTGCAGACCTTCCTCGGTGCCAGTGACATCGCGAGCAGTTCCCCGCAAGCAGGAGGGGAGGCGGCCGAGGCGGCAGTGGCGGCCGACGCCACCGGCGCGATGCGGATCGCGCTGGGGGCCGTGCTGAAACTCGATGACCCCACCGGACTGGATCTCGACACGTCGCTCTTGGATCTCGGCGTCGACTCCCTGCTGGCGATCGACCTGCGTAAGAAACTCAAGAAGGCTACCGGCCGTGCAGTGCCGCTGGCCGACATCCTCGGTGGTGCCACCGCCGCCGAATTGATCGAGCATTTGGAAAGACCTGAAAAGGAAGCATTTTCGCGTGACTGACATGGTTAGTGCCGATCCGGCGGCCCCCCGCACCTCCGACGCGCGTCTGGAGCTGATGCGGCGCAGGCTTGCCGAGCGCGGCCTCGCGTCAGCATCGGGGGAACCCGGGCAGGCTGAGGTCAGCGGCGATAGCTCACCGGTCGATCCCACGGCGCTGTCCGACGGGCAGCGCCGGATGTGGTTCGTACAGAGCTTCGACCCGAGTGGGGTACTGCTCAACATCTGCCTGTCCTACCGGATGGGTGGGGCGATCGATGCCGAGCGGCTGCACGAGGCCCTGAACGCGGTGGCACAACGGCACCCGATCCTGCGCACGACCTACCACGCCGACGAGAACGGCGAGCCGACGGCGACGGTGCACGACGACCTCGCCCCTGGATGGTCTGTCCACGATCTGTCGGACAAATCTGAGCGGGCGCGCAAACTACGCGTCGAGGTGCTGGCCCAGCGGGAGTTCGGCACCGCGTTCGACCTGGCCGGTGACTCGCCGTTGCGGATCACCCTGATCAAGACCGGGCCGACCGAGCACATCATGTTGCTCGTCGCTCATCACATTGCCTGGGATGACGGTTCGTGGCGGGTGTTCTTCACCGACTTGACCCGGGCCTACTCCGGGGTGCAGCTTCCCGACCGGCCGCGGGTGACGGTTGCCGATGCGCCCGACGGCGACGAGGATCTGGCGTACTGGCGTGAGGTACTGGCGAACCTGCCCGAGCCGCTGGAGTTGCCCGGCCCGGCAGGGTCGGTGGTCCCCAACGGTTTTCGGTCCCAGCGCAGCACCGTGCGGTTACCCGCCGAGACCGTAGGGCAGGTGTCGGCACTGGCCCGCGAGACCGGCGCCACCCCCTACATGGTGCTGCTGGCAGCGTTCGGCGCGCTCGTCCACCGCTACACCCACGCCGACGATTTCCTGGTCGCCACCCCGGTGTTGAACCGCGACACCGACGGAACCATCGGCTATTACGGCAACACGGTCGCAATGCGGCTCCGGCCCCAGGGCACACTCGGGTTCCGCGAACTGGTCGCGGCCACCCGGGACACCGCCATCGGTGCGTTCGCGCATCAGCGGGTCAACCTCGATCGGGTGGTGGCTGAACTCAACCCGGACCGGCGCCACGGCGCCGAACGGATGACGCGGGTGAGCTTCGGGTTCCGTGAGTCCGACGGCGGCGGGTTCCGTCCGGACGGTGTGACGTGTGAACGTGCCGACCTGCGTGGCCAGCACACCCAGCTGCCATTGGGTTTCATGGTCGAACTGGACGCCGCGGGTGCGGTGGTGGAGGCCGAGCACCTCACTGAGGTGATGGATGCCGAGCTGGCCGCGCAGATGCTGCGGCACTTCGCAGTGCTGCTGGACCGCGCGCTCGCCGAGCCCGACCGGCCGCTGTCGGCGCTGGACCTGTTCACCGCCGAGGACGCCGAGTGGATGCGCGCAGTGTCGACCGGTGAGCAGTTCGACACGCCGGGAACCACCCTGGCCGCGCTGGTCACCGAGCAGGCCGCCCGTACCCCCGATGCCATCGCGGTGGTTTACGAGGGCCGCCACTACAGCTACCGCGAGATCAACGAGTCGGCGAACCGGTTGGCGCACTGGCTGATCGAGCAGGGCATCGGTACCGAGGACCGCGTCGCGGTGCTGCTGGAGAAATCGCCCGAACTGGTCATCACCGCGCTGGGCATCGTCAAGGCCGGCGCCGTGTACCTACCCGTCGACCCGACCTATCCCGAGGACCGGCTCACCTACATTCTCTCCGACTCCGACCCGAAAACCATTCTGCGCGAGCCGGTCGACGGATTGGCGGACTATCCGGCCACCGACCCCACCGACGCCGAGCGGATCCGGCCGCTGTGCCCCGACAACACCGCATATCTGATCTACACGTCGGGGTCCACCGGCCTGCCCAAAGGCGTGCCGGTGCCGCACCGGCCGATCGCGGAGTACTTCGTGTGGTTCGGTGGCGACTATCAGGTCACCGCGGCCGAACGTCTGCTCCAGGTGGCCTCACAGAGCTTCGACGTGTCGATCGGCGAGATCTTCGGCATGCTGGCCGCCGGTGCGCGCCTGGTGATCCCGAAGCCGGGCGGGTTGGGCGACATCGGATATCTCACCGACCTCCTGCGCGACGAGGGCATCACCTCGATGCACTTTGTCCCGTCGTTGCTGGGACTGTTCCTGTCCCTGCCGGGCGTCAACGAGTGGCGCACCCTGCAGCGGGTGCCGATCGGTGGAGAGGCGCTGCCCGGGGAGATCGCCGACAAGTTCCTCGCCACGTTCGACTCTCTGCTGCACAACTTCTATGGGCCGACCGAGACGGTGCTCAACTGCACGCGCTACAAGGTCCAGGGCAAGCAGGGCGCACGGATCGTTCCGATCGGCACGCCGAAGATCAACACCACGATCCACCTGCTCGATAATGCGCTGCAGCCGGTTCCGGTCGGTGTGATCGGCGAGATCTACATCGGCGGAACACATGTCGCGCACGGGTATCACGACCGCCCGCGACTCACCGCGGAACGGTTCATCGCCGACCCGTTCAATCCCGGTGCCCGGATGTACCGGTCGGGCGACCTGGCCCGGCGGAACGCCGACGGTGACATCGAATTCGTCGGCCGCGCCGACGAGCAGGTCAAGGTCCGAGGCTTCCGCATCGAACTGGGTGAGGTCGCCGCGGCCATCTCCGTCGACCCGTCGGTGGGACAGGCCGTGGTGGTGGTCAGTGACCTGCCGTCGCTGGGCAAGAGTCTGGTCGCCTACATCACGCCGGCCGCCGATGTCGCGCGGGTCGAGATCGACCGGATCCGGGCCAGGGTGACGGCTGCGCTGCCCGAATACATGATCCCGGCCGCGTTCGTCGAGCTGGCGGAGATACCGATCACGGCCCACGGCAAGATCGACCGCCGGGCACTGCCCGAACCGGAGATCCAGTCGGCCACCGAATTCCGTGCCCCGGATACCGATACCGAGCATGAGGTCGTCGAGTTGTTCGCCGAATTGCTCGAGCGTGACCGGGTCGGAGCCGACGATTCGTTCTTCGACCTCGGCGGTCACTCACTACTGGCCACCAAACTGGTTGCCGCGGTTCGGGCCCGCTGCGGTGTGGAACTCGGTGTGGCCGATGTCTTCGAGAACGCCACGGTGGCCGGGCTGGCCGCCAAAGTCGACGAACTGCGTTCCTCGGGCCTCGGCTCCGGCCTGCCGGCCATCGTGGCCACCGCCCACGACGGCCCGTCGCAGATGTCGGCGGCACAGCACCGGCAGTGGTTCCAGTTCCGCATCGACGGACCCAACCCGGTCAACAACGTGCCTTTCGCGGCACGGCTGACCGGACCCTGCGATGTCGAGGCACTGGCCACCGCAGTCAGCGATGTGGTCGCCCGCCACGAGATCCTGCGCACGACTTACCGCGAAATCGACGGTGTGCCATACCAGGTCATCGACCCGGCGGGCCCGGTGACGGTCCGCCGTGCCGGTGGCTCCGGCGAAGACTGGTTGCAGGGCGAACTGGACGCCGAGCGGCGGTACTGCTTCGACCTGGAGAACGAGTGGCCGATCCGGGCCGCGGTGCTGTCCACTCCGGATGCGCACGTGCTGTCGTTGATGGTCCACCACATCGCCGCCGACCACTGGTCGGGCGCAGTGCTGTTCACCGATCTGATGACCGCCTACCACGCCCGCCGGGCCGCGGCGGCGCCAGACTGGGTACCGCTGCCGGTCCAGTACGCCGACTTCGCGGACTGGCAGGCCGAGGTGCTCTCGGGCGACGGCGAGCGCGTCGAGGAGCAACGCGCCTACTGGACAAAGCAATTGGCCGGACTATCGGGGGAGCCGGACGTCGAGAACGGCCTGCAGCCGGACTTCCCGAGGCCGCCGGTGCCGACGGGCGAGGGCAAGGCGCTCGACTTCAGTATCGATCCGGCAGTCCGGGGCAGGCTCGTCGAGCTCAGCCGTGAACTCGGGGTCACCGAGTTCATGGTGTTGCAGGCGGCCGTCGCAATCGCCCTGCACAAGGCCGGACAGGGCACCGACATCGCGTTGGGCACCCCGGTGGCCGGGCGTACCGCCCCCGAACTCGATGCGCTGGTTGGGTTCTTCATCAACATCGTGGTGCTGCGCAACGACTTGTCGGGCAACCCCACACTGCGTGAGGTGCTCCGACGCTCGCGCGATATGGCGCTGGCCGCCTACAAACACCAGGATCTGCCGTTCGACCGGGTCGTCGATGCGGTCAGCCCGGTGCGTTCGCTGGCGCGCAACCCACTGTTCGGTGTGGTGGTGCACGTGCGTGAGGACATGTCGGCCGAGCAGGTCATCGATACCGGTGCCGACGGTGAAACACGTTTCGCCGCACTGGAACCCACCTTCGACGTGGCCCACGCCGACCTGTCGCTCAACTTCTTCGCCGAAACCGGCGCAGGCTATCGGGGCACCGTCATCTACCGCACCGAGCTCTATGAGGCGGCCACCGCGCAACGCTTCGTCGGCTGGCTGGGACGCATCGTCGCGGCATTCGCCACCGACGCCGAGCAGACCGTGCGCGACATCGTGGTGGTCGATGGGGCCGAGCAGGACCTGCTGGTCGGCGACTGGAGTCGTAAGGCCGTGCCGCCGGCCGGACTGCCGCAGATCGAGGGCGCGACCCGCGTCTACGTGCTCGACGAATGGCGGCAGCCGGTGGGTATCGGTGTCGTGGGCGACGCCTACTACGCGGGTGGCGCGGTAGACGAGGCGGCCGGCGCGGCCACCGGGGTCGACGCAGATCGCTTTGCGCCCAGTCCGTTCGGGGACGGGCAGCTGTACCGCACCGGGGACCGGGCCCGCTGGACCACCGACGGGCGGCTCGAGCCGATCACCAGCGGGGAGCCGCGTCTGCAAGGGCTGCTGGAAGCGCTCGACGGGGTCGCTGCCGCCGCGACCCGGTACTGGGACGTTCGCGGCACCACGACGCTCGCGGGCTACCTGGTGCCGGCGCCAGGCACTGTCGACACCGAATCCGTTCTGGAGACAGCGCGGGCCGCGCTGCCCGAGGAGTTCGCCGGGGCCGCGTTGACGGTGGTCGATGCCATCGAACCCGCCACCCTGACCCGTCCACGCATCACCGCGACGGCACCGGCCGAGCCGCCGGCCACTCCGACCGAGGAGACCCTGGCGGCGATGCTGGTGGCCCTGCTCGGTGTCACCGAAGTGGGACGGTATGACGACTTCTTCACCCTCGGCGGCGACAGCATCCTGGCGGTGCAGCTCGCGGCACGGGCCAGGGATGCCGGCGTGGCGATGACGGCCCGCATGGTGTTCGAATACCCCGGGCTGGCCGATCTGGCCGCCGCGATAGACAGCGCAGGCGCGGTGGCCGCCGACGTCCGCCACGAGCCGATGTCCGCATCGGGCCTGTCACCCGACGAGCTGGCCGCGCTGACCGCGGGATGGGGTCAGGATCAGGGGGTCTCGACGTGACGACCACCGGAACGCCGCCCGGCGTCGAGGACGTCCTGGCGCTGAGCCCGCTGCAACAGGGGTTGTACTCGCTGGCCGGCCTGACCGAGGGCGACGGCGGGGCCGACCCCTATGTCATCGCGATGGCCGCCGATATCGACGGGGAATTGGACGCCGAGCTGCTGCGGGCCTGCGCCGAGGCGATGCTGGTGCGCCACCCCAACCTGCGGGCCAGCTTCTTCCAGGGAAACCTCAGCCGCCCGGTGGCGGTGGTCCCGTCGGCCATCGACTTGCCGTGGCGGCAGGTGCAGGCCGATGACGAGCAGACCGTCGCCCTCGAAGCCGAGGAACGCGCCCGGCGGTTCGACCTCGGACGCGGGCCGCTGATCCGGTTCCTGCTGATCGAAAAGCCCGGGCAGCGTTGGCGTCTGGTGATCGTTGCCCACCACATCGCGATCGACGGTTGGTCACTGCCGGTCTTCGTCGGTGAGCTGATCGCGCTCTACGGAGCCAAGGGCGATGTGGCCGCGCTGCCCTCGGCGGTGCGCCCGTACCGCGACTACATCGGCTGGCTGGCCGGACGGGATCAGGCGGCCGGTCGGGCGCGGTGGCAGGCGCACCTGTACGGCATGGACGCCCCCACGTTGTTGTCGCCGGTGCTGTCCGGACAAGCGGCCGAGCCGGGTCTGCCGGCACGCACCGAGGTGACCCTCGACGAGAAGCAGTCGGCCGAGATCTTCGACGCCGCCCGGCGACGGGGCGTCACGGTCAACACCCTGTTCCAGATGGCTTGGGCGACAATTCTTTCGGTCTTGACCGACCGTACCGACGTGGTGTACGGCGTCACCGTTTCGGGTCGGCCTGACGAGCTGGCCGGTGTCGAGTCGATGGTCGGTCTGTTCATCAACACGGTGCCGCTGCGGGTCAGGGTTGATCCCATGCTGCCGGTGGGGAATCAGTGCCTGGCGCTCCAGCGAGAAGCTGCCGAGCTGCGCGAGCACAGCTACCTCAGCCACACCGAGTTGCGGTCGCTCGGTGGGATCGGCGAGCTGTACGACACGCTGCTGGTCTACGAGAACTTCCCACCCGGCGGGCTGGTCGGCAGCGACGAGTTCGCTCTCGGTGGGGCGGTGCTGCGGCCCGCGGCCCTGGAGAGCCTGTCGCACTTCCCGGTCACCATCGCCGCACATCCCACTCACGGCCGGCTCACAGTGCTCGTCGAAACCCTCGACGGGGCACTGGGCCAGCTCGATCCGCGGGCTCTGGGACAGCGGGTACTGACCGTCGTGCAACGGCTGTTGGACAGCTGGGAGCGTCCGCTGCGCGACGTCGCGGTCACCCTCGCTGATGAGCCGCAACCTGCCGGTGCGCCACCGATCACCCAGCGGGACAGTGGTTTACGTACCGGCTTTCACGCCGCGTTCAGTGAGATCGCCGCCGAGCGACTCGGTTCGGTGGCTTTGAGCTGGGACGGGGGAGAACTCAGCTACCGCGAGCTCGATGACGCCGCGGGTCGCCTGGCCGCTGAGCTGACCCGGCGCGGGGTGGGCGACGAAACTCCGGTGCCGATCCGGTTGCGTCGCGGGCCCGACTACGTGGTGGCGATGCTCGCCGTGCTCAAGGCGGGCGCGATGATCGTGCCGCTCGATCCGGCGATGCCCGATGAGCGGGTGGCCGAGATCGTCCGCCAGATCGGAGCGGGCGGGCCGGCACCGATCGTCGTCGACGAGGCGCTGCTGGCCTCGGCCGGTACCGAGTCGGATGCGGACTACCCGTCGGCGCCGGTGTACCCCGGGCAGGGCGCCTACATCGTGTTCACCTCAGGCACGACCGGAAAACCGAAGGGTGTCATCGGAACCCATCAGGCGCTGCTGGCCTACTCGGCAGATCATGCCCGCCAGGTACTCCGTCCGGCGGCCAAACGCCTCGGCCGTCCGTTGCGGGTGGCCCACGCGTGGTCCTTCACGTTCGATGCGGCCTGGCAGCCGTTGGCGGCCCTGCTCGACGGGCACACCGTGCACATCGTGTCCGACGAGGTGCAGCGCGACGCCGAGGCGCTGGTGGAGACGATCGGGCGCTTCGCGATCGACATGATCGACACCACGCCGTCGATGTTCGCCTCGTTGCGGGCCGCGGGCCTGCTCACCCAGGTGCCGCTGGCGGTCCTGGCGCTCGGCGGTGAGGCGATCGACACCGCCACCTGGCGCGGGATCCAAGCCGAGTGCGAGCGCACGTGGATGTCGGCGCACAACTGCTACGGCCCGACGGAGACGACGGTGGAAGCCGTCGTGGCGACGATCGCCGAGTACCCGCAGCCGGGTATCGGGCGTCCCACGGAGTCGACCGCGGCCTACGTGCTCGACAGCTGGCTGCGCCCGGTGCCTGACGGTGTGTGCGGTGAATTGTATTTGGCCGGTGGTCAATTGACCCGTGGCTATCTCGGCAGGCCCGGAGAGACGGCGGCACGGTTCGTCGCTGATCCGTTTACCCCGGGCGCCCGCATGTACCGCACCGGTGACGTGGTGCGTCGACGGGTGGACTCTGGTGCTCTTGAGTTTCTTGGCCGCAGCGACGATCAGGTCAAGATCCGTGGCTTCCGGGTGGAGCCCGGAGAAGTGGCCGCGACGCTGCACTCCCATCCCGGGGTGCGGCACGCCCACGTGGCGGTACGGCAGCACCGCAGCGGACCGCGCCTGATCGCGTATGTGGTGACCGAGGCTCCGGTCATCGAGTTGCGCGGGATGCTGACCGACACCCTGCCAAGGCATCTGGTGCCCCACCACATCGTGGCGGTCGACGAGATCCCGCTGACCACCAACGGCAAGGTCGACGACACCGCACTGGCGGCACTGGGTACCGGCGCACGCTCCGAGGGGGCCGAGCATCCCGCCACCGAAACGGAGCGGCTGCTGGCCCAGGTGCTGGCCGACGTGTTGGGAACCACCGGCGGCGCGGGCGTCGATGTCACCGCAGACTTCCTCGATCTCGGGCTGGACAGCATCGTGGCCCTGTCGGTGGTGCAGGCGGTGCGACGCCGTGGCGTGGCTTTGCGCGCCCGGCTGATGTTGGACTGCGCGACAGTTCGTGAACTCGCGGCAGCGATTGATGCCGATGCGGCCGCCGCCACCGCGCAGGCTCACGACGTGGCCGACGGAGCCGCACCCGAGACCAGTCCGATCCCGTTGCTGCCCAACGGGCGCTGGCTCTACCAGTACGGTGATCCGCGCCGGCTCGCCCAGACGGAGGTGTTCCGGCTGCCCGCCGGGATCACCCGCGCGCAGCTGGAAGCCCTGCTGCGCAACGTGATCGACGGGCACGAGGTGCTGCGCACCCGCTTGGACCGCGAGACCCTGACCCTGGCCCCTCATGCGCCGGCGCAGGTTCTCTCGGAGGCGACCGGGTCGGGTGATCTCGACGCCGCGGTGGTCGAGCAGGCTGACCTCTCGGTGCAACGCCTGGATCCGCAGCAGGGGTTGATGCTCGACGCGGTGTGGCTGCACCACCCGCAGACGGACGGCGGCCTGTTGATCCTCACCGCGCACGTGCTGGCGCTGGATCCGGCATCGTGGCGGATCCTGGTCGGTGAGCTGGAAAATGCCTGGCATGCACTGGCATCCGGGCGATCACCGCTGCCGGTGCGGGAACACACCTCGCTGAGGCAGTGGTCACGGCTGCTGTCCGAGCGGGCGGCCGCACTCGACACCTGCGCCTTCTGGGAGCGGCAGTTCGATGGTGGCGATCCGGACATCGGTGCGCGCCGGGTCGATCCGTCCGCTGACCGGATGGCCGATGTGACGATCACGATGGCCTTCGCCGAGCCCGACGTGACGGCCCGATTGCTCACCGGCGCGGTGCCGGTGACCGAGGTGCTGGCCGCGGCGACGGGTCGTGCGCTGAGCAATTGGCGTCGACATCGCGGCCAGTCGACCCCGGCGCCGTTGTTGGCGCTGGAAACCCACGGCCGGTCGGATGCGGCGGTGTCAGATCATGACGAGGTCGATACCGGCGACACCGCCGGGTTGCTCAGCATGATCTATCCGTTGCGGTTGGCCACCGACGATGCCCGTGGGGTTGCCGCGCAGGTGGCGGCGATCCCGGGCGATGCGATCGACTACGGGCTGCTGCGGTACCTCCGCGAGGACACCGCCGAACGACTGGGCACGCACCGGGATCCGCAGGTCCTGCTCAACTATCTGGGCCGGATCGAACTGGATGCGGCCGACCATGCCCTACTGCAGGACCGTTCGTTGCAGGCCGGGGTGACCGCGATCCCCGAACCGAATGTCGCTGTGCGCCATGAACTGACGATCATGGCCGCGGTGATCGACCGCGGCGGGTCGGCCGTGCTCGGCACCCAATGGCGGACGTTGCCCGACATTCTGTCCGCCGAGGACATCGCCACTCTGCAGGCGATGTGGGCGGACGCGTTACGAGAGGTTTTGCGAGAGGTGACCATATGAGTTCCCCATCGACTCCCACCCTGGCCGTCATCGGAGCCGGGCCCAAGGCCATCGCGGTGGCGGCCAAGGCCGCCGAGTTGCGCGAGATGGGGGTGGCCGCCCCCGAGGTCGTCGTCGTCGAACGTGCCGGGGTGGCCGCCAATTGGCAGGCCGTCGGCGGTTGGACCGACGGCAACCATCGCCTCGGTACCGGCCCCGAGAAGGACGTCGGCTTTCCCTACCGGTCGTCGCTGGTGTCGCGGCGCAACGCCGAGCTCGACGAGCGGATGACCCGGCACAGCTGGCAGGCCTACCTGATCGCCACCGGCGGTTTCGCCGAATGGGTGGACCGGGGCCGGCCCGCACCGACCCACAAGCGCTGGAGCCAGTACCTGGGCTGGGTGGCCGAGACCATCGGGCTGAATGTGGTTTCCGGTGAGGTGGAACGTATCTCGGTAGACGGAGATGCCCACCGGTGGGTACTGCACACCGCCGAGGACACGATCGGTGCCGACGGCCTGATGATCACCGGACCCGGTCAGGCCGAACGTTCGGTGCTGCCCGGTAATCCCCGGGTGATGTCGATCGCGCAGTTCTGGCATCAGGCCGGTAAGCACGAACTGATCACCGCCGAACGGGTGGCGGTGATCGGGGGCGGCGAGACCGCCGCGTCGATGCTCAACGAGTTGTTCCGCCACCGGGTTTCGACGATCACGGTGATCTCGCCGACGGTCACGTTGTTCACCCGCGGTGAGGGGTTCTTCGAGAACACGTTGTTCTCCGACCCGACCGGATGGACCGGGCTGACGCTGGCCGAGCGCCGGGATGCCCTGGCGCGCACCGACCGGGGCGTGTTCTCGGCTCGGGTGCAGGACGCGTTGTTGGCCGACGATCGGATCCGTCACCTTCGTGGCCGGGTTGCGCACGCGGTGGTGCGCGACGAGCGGATCCGGTTGACGTTGTCGACCAGTCCCAGGAGCGAAGCGTCGGGGGAACCTTCAGAGACCGTCCACGGCTTCGACCTGGTGATCGACGGGTCCGGCGCCGATGCGCTGTGGTTCGCCCCGTTGTTCAGCCAGGACGCGCTGGACCTGCTCGAGCTGGGCGTGGGTGGTCCGTTGACGGGGGACACCCTGCAGGAGCACGTCGGTCATGACCTGGCCCTGACCGATGTGTTCCCCAAGTTGTTCCTGCCGGGGTTGGCCGGGCTCACCCAGGGCCCGGGCTTCCCGAACTTGAGCTGTCTCGGCCTGTTGTCCGATCGGGTACTGGGTGCGAACCTGGCCCACCCCTCGATGAGGAGAGTCGATGAGTTCCAATCCGTTCGATGACGAGAACGGCACGTTCTACGTACTGGTCAACGATGAGGAGCAGCACAGCCTGTGGCCGGCGTTCGCCGATATGCCTGCCGGCTGGCGGGTGGCCTTCGGCGAGAGCAGCCGTGATGACTGCCTGAGCTACATCGAGGCGAACTGGGCGGACATCCGGCCCAGGGGCTTGCGCGAGGCGATCGGCAGCTGACGCGACCCGGCCGGATCAGGCCGGGTTGGGCGCGAGCGCGTCCATGTCGAACAGTCGGGCATGCAGGATGGTGCGATTACGCAGGGCCGAGCGCACCGCCCGGTGCAACCCGTCCTCCAGGTAGATGTCGCCGCGCCACTTCACCGCGTGCGGGAACAGGTCGCCGTAGAACGTCGAGTCCTCGGACAGCAGCCGGTCCAGTGCGAGCACCGTGGTGGTCGTGACCAGCTCGTCGAGGCGCAGCTGTCGCGGCGGGATACGGGACCAGTCCCGGTGGGAGAGCCCGTGCTCCGGGTACGGTTTGCCCTCTTGGACGCCCTTGAAGATCATCGCCGGCCCGCCTCCGTCACAGTGGTGCGCGGTGTTGCCATCGGCATAGTCGCCTAGGTTAATACCCTGATGGGGAATTGCCTGCGCCGGTGTCATCTGGAGTGACGGCCCGGAGCGTTTCACCGCTGAATCGGTAAACCCGCCGCTGGTCAGTAAAATGGATCAAGCAAAACACTCACATCGCTGCTGCGAAGGGTAGGTGAACAGGTGGGGAGTGCCGACGAGCGTCGTTTCGAGGTGCTGCGTGCCATCGTCGCCGACTTCGTGGCCACCAAGGAGCCGATCGGCTCCAAGACCCTGGTGGACCGTCACAACCTCGGCGTGTCGAGCGCCACCGTCCGTAATGACATGGCGGTGCTCGAAGCCGAGGGCTACATCACCCAACCGCACACGAGCTCGGGCCGGGTGCCCACCGAGAAGGGCTACCGGGAGTTTGTCGACCGGATCGACAACGTCAAGCCGCTGTCCTCGTCGGAGCGCCGGGCGATCCTGTCCTTCCTGGAATCCGGGGTAGACCTCGACGACGTGCTGCGCCGCGCGGTGCGGCTGCTGGCGCAGCTGACCCGGCAGGTCGCGATCGTGCAGTACCCGACGCTGTCTGCCTCGTCGGTCCGCCACCTTGAGGTGGTGGCGCTGACGCCGGCGCGGTTGCTGCTGGTGGTCATCACCGATTCGGGGCGCGTCGATCAGCGCATTGTGGAGCTCGGCGACGCGATCGACGAGCATGAGCTGTCCAAATTGCGCGAGATGCTGGGGCAGGCACTGGAAGGCAAGCCACTGACTGCGGCGTCGATCGCGGTGAGCGATCTGGCCACGCACCTCAACGGCCACGGCGCTCTGGCGGATGCCGTCGGCCGATCGGCGACCGTGCTCGTCGAGACGCTCGTCGAGCACACCGAAGAACGACTGCTGCTGGGCGGCACCGCCAACCTGACCCGCAACACCGCCGATTTCGGCGGATCGCTGCGATCGGTGCTGGAGGCGCTCGAGGAGCAGGTGGTGGTACTGCGGCTGTTGGCGGCCCGGCAGGAAGCGGGCAAGGTAACCGTACGGATCGGTCATGAGACCGAGGCCGAGCAGATGCTGGGAACATCGGTGGTGTCCACCACATACGGCAGCTCGGGCAAGGTGTACGGCGGAATGGGTGTGGTAGGTCCCACCCGAATGGACTACCCGGGAACGATCGCCAATGTTGCGGCGGTTGCTCTTTATATCGGCGAAGTCCTCGGTACTCGGTAATGCAGCCGGTCTATCCGGCATAGAAAGGTCAGGCAAATCAGCGTGGCACGCGATTATTACGGCTTGCTCGGAGTGAGCAAGGGCGCGAGCGATTCAGAGATCAAACGCGCCTATCGGCGGTTGGCGCGTGAGCTGCACCCCGACGTCAACCCCGACGAGGAAGCCCAGAGCCGGTTCACCGAGATCCAGGTCGCCTACGAGGTGCTGTCGGATCCGGAGAAGCGTCGCATCGTGGACATGGGCGGCGACCCGATGGAATCGGTCGGTGGAGCGCCCGGCGGCTTCAGCGGGTTCGGTGGGCTCGGCGACGTGTTCGAGGCGTTCTTCGGTGGTGGAACCGCCTCACGCGGGCCGATCGGCCGGGTCCGGCCCGGTGCGGATTCACTGCTGCGCATGCGGTTGGACCTCGAGGAGTGCGCCACCGGCGTGACCAAGCAGGTGGCCGTGGACACCGCGGTGCTGTGCGATCTGTGTCAGGGCAAAGGCACCAACGGCAAGTCCACGCCGGTCGCCTGCGATACCTGTGACGGTCGGGGCGAGATCCAGACCGTGCAGCGCTCGCTACTCGGTCAGGTGATGACGACCCGTCCGTGCCCCGTCTGCGGGGGAATCGGTGAAGTCATCCCTGATCCGTGCAACCGCTGCGGCGGTGACGGCCGGGTGCGCGCCCGCCGTGAGATCAGCGTGAAGATCCCGGCCGGTGTGGGCGACGGCATGCGGGTGCGGCTGGCCGCGCAGGGCGAGGTCGGACCGGGCGGCGGACCCGCAGGCGATCTGTACGTCGAGGTCCACGAGAAGCAGCACGAGATCTTCGTCCGCGACGGTGACGATCTGCACTGCACGATCTCGGTGCCGATGGTCGACGCTGCGCTGGGCACCGCGGTCACCGTCGACGCGATCCTCGACGGACCCACCGAGCTGACCATCCCGGCGGGCACACAGCCCGGCGCGGTGACCACATTGCGCGGCCACGGCATGCCGCATCTGCGTTCCGGGGTGCGCGGTGATCTGCATGCCCATATCGATGTGGTGGTGCCGTCACGGCTGGAAAGCAGCGATATCGACCTGCTGCGCAAGCTGAAGGAAAACCGCGGCCGCGATGTGGCGGAGGTACGTTCGACGCAGTCCTCGGCGAGTTCCGGCGGGTTGTTCAGCCGGTTGCGTGAGACATTCTCCGGCCGCTGACGCTGTGAGTGCAGCGCTTTTCTACGTCGACGCGCTGCCGGGCGCGGGGGAGCTCGCCGTCGTCGACGGCGACGAGGGCTTCCACGCGTCCAATGTGCGCCGCATCCGCGTCGGCGAGCAGATCGATCTGAGCGACGGCGCCGGGACGCTGGCCCATTGCGTCGTCGCGGACACCGCCAAGGGCCGGTTGTCGGCGACGGTGACCGAGCGGGTCGCCATCGCGGCGCCGCGCCCGGCTGTCACCGTGGTTCAGGCGCTGCCCAAGTCGGATCGCTCAGAGTTGGCCGTCGAGCTGGCCACCGAGGCCGGTGCGGACGGCTTTGTCGCCTGGCAGGCGACTCGGTGTGTGGCCCGCTGGGAGGGCCCGAAGGTGGAAAAGGGCCTGCGGCGCTGGGAGGCGGTGGCCCGCTCGGCGGCCCGCCAGTCACGGCGGGCGTACGTCCCGGCCGTCGAGGGCGTGGTCTCCACGGCTGCACTGACCCAGCGTGTCGCCGACGCCGTGGCCGGTGGTGCGGTGGTGCTGGCGTTGCACGAATCAGCCGCCGAGCCTTTGGCCGAACTGCCTCTGGCCCAAGCAGATTCACTGATGCTCATCGTCGGGCCCGAAGGTGGCATCGCCGATGAGGAGATCGCCGCTTTCGCCGCGGCGGGAGCGAAGGCCGTCCGCCTGGGCCCGACTGTCCTGCGGACGTCGACGGCCGCGGCCGTGGCGCTGGGGGCGATCGGTGCGCTCACTGCGCGCTGGGAAATCTAGCGCCCTCGGTATCTAGCACCCTCGGTACGGCCGGATTCGCATTACGCTCCAATCGTGAGTTTGCCGCCCCAGGGCCAGCCGCCCCAAGGCTCGCCGTCGCCCTACGGGCAGCAGCCCCCGTACTGGCCGCCACCACAACCGCAACAGTGGCCCGGCGCGCCGGGTGGTCCGAGCCCGTGCGGGCCGCCCTCGTACGGTCAGCCACCGAACTGGCCTCCGGTCGGACCGCCACCTGCGCCGAAGAAATCGGGACTCGGCAAGGTGATCGTCGGCATCGTGGTTGTCCTGAGCGTCTCGATGCTCGCCTTGGTGGGCTACGGGCTCTTCAAGGTGGCTGATGAGGGGCAAGACCGGACTGCCTACTCGGCGTCCAGTTTTTCCGCTGTCTGCGAGAACGACCGGATCAGCACCGCCCCGGAATACGGCAAGCCCTACAACATCGCGGCCTTCTACGAAGGTCTCGGAATCATGGACGAAACCTGGTTGCCGGTCCCTTCCGACAAATGGGCCGGGTCCGACGAGTTTTCCGAGATCAACGCGGTCGCCTGTCTGGAGCGAACGAAGGGTAGCGAGGCGAAATCCACGTCGTGCGACTATGACGATGACGGGAACAGCATCACCGTCGACTACTACTCCGCCGAATACGGGATCGAACTCCGCGAGGCCAAGACCGGCAAGGTCATCCGGGACCTGGGAACAGTGTCAGGTACTGCCGGCTCCTGTCCGTTCATCGCCTCGTACGATCGCCGGTCTCAGAAGATGTACGCCGCTCCCGACGGTGACGCCGTGGCGGCCAAGTTGGCGGAATTCGATGGCTAGCCGCCCCACATCACCTCGTTGACCTGTGCGTTTACTCGGTCGGCGGGTCCGGCTCGCCAACCGTGACGCGCTGATCGCCGCCGGCCCGCTCAACCATTGGGGCGTGTTGTTGACCAGCGGTAAACTGGCAACAGTACGACGGCAGCCAGCCGTTACGAGAACACGAAAGCAGGCACAAACTCCACGTGACGCCCCGCGACACGACCGCTGACACGTCGGCCACCCCATCGGAATCGGTCCGCAGCAGCATCACTGTTCCGCCCGACATCATCGTGGGCCTGCTCGGCTCCGCCGATGAGAATCTGCGGGCACTCGAAAGACTTCTGATCGCCGACATTCACGCCCGCGGCAATCAGATCACCCTCACCGGCGAGCCCGCTGACGTCGCGCTCGCCGAGCGCGTCGTCGCCGAGCTGATTGCCGTCGCCTCCCGCGGGCAGGCGGTGACTGCTGAAGCGGTGCGCCACAGCGTCGCGATCCTGACCGGTACCGAGGACGCGTCACCGGCCGAGGTGCTCACGCTCGACATCCTGAGCCGCCGCGGTAAGACCATCCGGCCCAAGACGCTCAACCAGAAGCGCTACGTCGACGCCATCGACGCGCACACCATCGTGTTCGGCATCGGCCCGGCCGGTACCGGCAAGACCTACCTGGCGATGGCCAAGGCGGTCAGTGCCCTGCAGTCCAAGCAGGTCAACCGAATCATTCTGACCCGGCCCGCAGTGGAAGCCGGTGAGCGCCTTGGTTTTCTGCCCGGCACATTGACCGAGAAGATCGACCCGTATCTGCGGCCGCTCTATGACGCGCTGCACGACATGATGGATCCGGCTGCCATTCCGAACCTGTTGGCAGCCGGGGTGATCGAGGTCGCGCCGCTGGCGTTCATGCGCGGGAGAAGCCTCAATGACGCGTTCATCATTCTCGACGAGGCGCAGAACACCACCGCCGAGCAGATGAAGATGTTCCTGACCCGCCTGGGGTTCGGCTCGAAAATCGTTGTCACCGGCGATATCACGCAAGTCGATCTGCCCGGCGGGGCGCGATCGGGCCTGCGGGCTGCGATGGACATCCTCGACGGGCTCGATGACATCCACTTCGCCGAGCTCACCAGCGCCGACGTGGTCCGACACCGCCTGGTGTCGGAGATCGTCGACGCGTACGCCCGACATGAGGAGCCGGCATTGCTCAACCGTTCCCAACGCCGTTCATCGAACGGGCGGCCGCGTAGATGAGCATCGAGGTATCCAACGAGTCGGGCATCGATGTCTCCGAGGACGAGCTGATCAGCGTCGCGCGCTTCGTCATCGCAAAGATGGACGTGCACCCGGCGGCTGAGTTGTCGATGGTGCTGCTGGACAGTGCGGCGATGGCCGACCTGCACATGCGGTGGATGGACCTGCCCGGTCCCACCGATGTGATGAGTTTCCCGATGGATGAGCTGGAGCCCGGGGGCCGGCCGGATGCGCCCGAGCCGGGTCCGGCGATGCTCGGTGACATCGTGCTGTGCCCGGAATTCGCCGAGCAGCAGGCCGCCAACGCCGGGCACTCGCTCGGTCAGGAGTTGGCGCTGCTGACGGTGCACGGTGTGTTGCATCTGCTCGGCTACGACCACGCCGAACCGGACGAGGAGAAGGAGATGTTCGCGCTGCAGCGTCAGCTCCTCGAGGAGTGGGTGGCTGATCAGGTCGAGGCCTATCACACCGACCGTCAGAGCGAGAAAGACCAGCGGTTGCTGGACAAGTCCCGATATTTCGACGAATCGTGACCGGCATACTTCCGCTGCTCGGCGCCGTGGTGCTGGTCGGGTTCGGTGGCCTTTTCGCCGCCATCGATGCCGCCCTGTCCACGGTCTCGATCGCGCGGATCGAGGAGCTGGTCCGCGAGGAGCGTCCGGGTGCCGCGCGGCTGAGCCGCGTAGTCGCCGAGCGGCCCCGCTACATCAATCTTGTTGTACTACTCCGCATTACCTGCGAGATCACCGCCACCGTGCTGCTGGCGTCCTATCTCGACGGGCATCTCGGCGTCGGATGGGGCCTGGTGGCGTCCGCCGCGATCATGGTGGTGACGAGTTTCGTGGTCATCGGCGTCGGTCCCCGCACGGTCGGCAGGCAGAACGCCTACTCCATCGCGCTGATCTCAGCCTTACCGCTGCAGGCGATCTCGGTGCTACTCGCGCCGATCAGCCGCCTGCTGGTGTTGATCGGTAACGCGCTGACTCCCGGCCGCGGTTTCCGCAACGGGCCGTTCGCCTCCGAGATCGAGTTGCGTGAGGTCGTCGACCTGGCGCAGCAGCGCGGCGTGGTGGCCGACGAGGAACGCCGGATGATTCAGTCGGTGTTCGAACTCGGCGACACCCCGGCCCGCGAGGTCATGGTGCCGCGCACCGAGATGGTGTGGATCGAAAGTGACAAATCAGCGGGTCAAGCGACGTCGTTGGCGGTGCGCAGCGGACATTCCCGCATCCCGGTGATCGGCGAGAACGTCGACGACATCGTCGGCGTGGTCTACCTGAAAGACCTTGTCCAGCAGACCTATTACTCGACCAACGGCGGCAGCGACACCAACGTGGCGCAGTTGATGCGTCCGGCAGTATTCGTCCCGGACTCCAAGCCACTCGACGAGCTGCTCAAGGAGATGCAGCTCGACCGCAACCACATGGCGCTGCTCGTCGATGAGTACGGCGCGATCGCCGGTCTGGTCACCATCGAGGACGTGCTTGAGGAGATCGTGGGCGAGATCGTCGATGAGTACGACGTCGGCGAGGTCGTTCCGGTGGAGGACCTCGGTGATCACGAGTACCGCGTGTCGGCGAGGCTACCGATCGAAGACCTCTGTGAGCTCTACGGCAGGGAGCCTGACGAAGACCTGGAACCGGACACCGTCGGCGGTCTGGTTGCGTTCGAGCTGGGACGCGTGCCGCTGCCCGGAGCCGAAGTCATGTGGGAAGGCCTGCGGTTGCGCGCCGAGGGCGGTTCCGACCACCGCGGACGGGTGCGGATCGGCACAGTTCTGGTCAGCCCGGCTGAATCCGAGAAACAGGAGACCCGAGATACAGATGAGTGAGCTCGACGCAGAAGACAACAAGCTGGTGGTGCTGGCCCGCGGCGCGATGGGCCGCGCCGAGGCTTCCACCGGTGCGGCGGTGCGCGACCAGGACGGCCGTACCTACGCAGGTGCCCCGGTGAACCTCGCCGCGTTCCAGTTGACCGCGTTGCAGTCGGCAGTGGCCGCTGCGGTGTCCAGCGGTGCCACCGGGCTGGAGGCCGCGGTGCTGGTGGGCGGCTCCGCCGACGACGCAGGCGTCGTCGCCGTGCGGGAACTGTCCGCCGACGCCGTGGTGATCGTCACCGACCTGGCAGGAGCCCCGGTATGACTGAATTCCGTTCCGGCTTCGTCTGTTTCGTCGGCCGGCCCAACACCGGCAAGTCGACGCTGACCAATGCATTGGTGGGGCAGAAGGTCGCGATCACCTCGAACCGGCCGCAGACCACCCGGCACACCATCCGTGGCATCGTGCACCGCGAGGACTTCCAGATCATCCTGGTAGACACCCCGGGGCTGCACCGTCCGCGCACATTGCTCGGGCAACGGCTCAACGAGCTGGTCAAGAACACCTATTCTGAGGTGGACGTGATCGGTATGTGTTTCCCCGCCGATGAGCGCATCGGCCCCGGTGACCGCTGGATCTATCAGCAGATCCGGGCGGTGGCACCCAGGACCACGCTGATCGCCATCGTCACCAAGACCGACAAGGTGCCCAAGGACCGGGTCGCCGAACAGTTGATGGCCGTCAGCGAACTCCTGGGGCCGGACGCCGACATCGTGCCGGTGTCGGCCACCGCGGGCGAACAACTCGATGTGCTCACCGATGTCCTCGTCGCCAAACTGCCGCCGGGTCCTGCCTATTACCCCGACGGTGAGCTGACCGACGAGCCCGAGGAAGTACTGATGGCCGAGCTCATCCGCGAGGCCGCCCTCGAAGGCGTGCGCGACGAATTGCCGCACTCGCTGGCCGTCGTTATCGAGGAGGTCGAGGAAAGGCAAGACCGAGACGACCTCATTGACGTGCGCGCCATCCTCTACGTCGAGCGTGACAGCCAGAAGGGCATCGTCATCGGTAAGGGCGGCGCCCGCCTGCGTGAGGTCGGCACAGCCGCCCGCACCCAGATCGAAAAGCTGCTCGGCACAAAGGTTTATCTCGAGCTGCGGGTCAAGATCGCCAAGAACTGGCAGCGTGATCCGAAGCAGCTTGGGCGCCTGGGGTTCTGACTGGCTTGGCGGTCGAGCGTGATGATCTCGGTGCGGGTGGCACCGCGCCTCGCTATTTACTCATCACCACGAGAACCGCGATCAGGATCGCTATCGCGACAAAGATGATGCCGAAGATCATGAGAGAGGTCTTGACGCGGTCTCGTGCGGTGTTGCCTAAGCCTTGCGATGAGGCGTCGGTGGCGAAGAACATCAGGTTGTCCAGAATCCGCCAAACCCGCGAATTTCCGTCGTCCTGCCTGGCGGCAGGCTGAGGGGGGACGGGCGGCAGTGGGTAATACGAGGCTTGCGGTTGGGCGGCGTAAGGCTGAGCGGGCGGGTAACCGCCGTTGGGTGAAGCGTTGGGCGGATAACCGTATCCGTAGGGTCCGGGCGGCGGCGGTGGCGCGGGCGGATTCGGCCCTGGTGGAGGTTGCTGCTGGGGGTGGTACGGATCCGGATAGCTCATTGCGGTACTCCCCTTGCCCTTTCAATAGCGTGCAAAAATCTTACATGGCCGACCAATTGGGGCCGATCAGCACTGCCGCCCCGGCCATTGTCAACGCGTCTGCTGACGATCAGTGTTCGTCTCGCAGATATGCGGCCATCGCCTCGGCCTGGGCCGCCTCGGCTTGGGCAGGTGTGGGCAGATCGATCATGTTGTCGATGAACTGTGCTGCGCGGCCATGGCGACCTAAATCAACACCACAACCAGCATCAGAATCGCGAACCCGACAAGAGCGACGCCGATGATTATCAGCTGGGTCTTGACACGGTCGCGTGCGGTACTGCCCCGTTCCGAGGAGCCGCTGACGAGACTCAACAGGTCGTCCATGATCCGCCAACCCCGCGAGTTACCGTTGTCCCGCTTGGCCTCTGGCTGAGGAGGGACGGGCGGCGGTGGGTAATACGGGGGGTGTGGCTGTGCGCCATAAGGCTGAGCGGGTGGGTAGCCACCGTTGGGCGGGTAACCGTATCCCTGGGGTCCAGGCGCTCCGGGCGGATAGGGCCCGGGCGAAGGTTGCTGCTGGGGGTGGTACGGATCCGGATAGCTCACTGCGCTGCTCCCCTTGCGCTATTCGATCGCCTGAAAAATCCTATATGACTGAACAACCCGGGCCGATCAGTGGTCGTCTCGCAGATATGCGGCCATCGCCTCAGCCTGGGCCGCCTCGGCTTGGGCAGGTGTGGGCAGGTCGATCATGTTGTCGATGAACTGTGCTGCGACGTCCTGATCCATCCCCTGATACATGAGCAGGCTCTGGACCATCGCGCGCTGAATTGCTCGACCCTGTATGTTGGCCAGCTTCGCAGTGGCCATGATGTCGCGGGCGAGGCCCGACTCGGTCATCGAGGTTATGGACGAGGACAACTCGACCCGGTTGATCGCGCCTGAGATCGTGGCTTGTGCGGTGATCGTCCCGGCGGGGTTGGTTACTCCGAAGGTGACAGGCCCCGACGTATCGTCGGAGTCATCGTGATCGGGCATGGGTGCAAGCGCATCAGCCGTTGGGCCGCTGGGGGTTTCGTCGACAGCTAACGCGTCGAGCCCTGACCAGTCGTCGTGGTTTTCATGGCTCTGCCCGTCGTCATCGAAACCGAGTGCATCGAGGTCGCTCGGGAATTGTTCGTCATCGGGATCGTCATCGTCCCAGGTGTGATCGGTCATGTGATCAGCAGTGCATGGTCCGGCCGAGGTTGCCGGACTCCTGCGTGTCGGTCTGGTCGTACTGGGAGGCTGCCGTCGTCAGCTTTTCGGCCAGGTCGTTGGACGTGTTCATCATCGTTTCGGAGGCGGATTTGCGGGCTTCGTTCGCTTCGCACAGGGCTTGTTGGGAGGACCAGCAGATCGGGCCGTGTGTTGCCAGCACTTTCCATTCCACAAACGATGTCGTATCGCCGGCCGCGGAGAATCCCGCCGCGGCCGTGTCGTGGATGGTCGAAATCTGTCGGAGGTCCGAGGTGAGAACTGTCAATTCGCCAGACATGAATTGATCCTTTCGCGGTTACAGTCCGGTCGGGAGATGCTGTGGGACGGCCGCATTCGTGGCTCCGGTGTCGAATGAAGCGTGGATCGGCGCACGACCGGCGTGCGATTCGGCACCTGCCGCGGCACCGGATTGTTCGGAGACGGTTTCGGGCTGGCCGTCACCGGTCTCGCCGACTTTCTCCTCGTTTGGTTCCTGCTGATCGGCTTGCTGTACTGCCTGAGTCACGGCCTGGGCAACCTGTCCTGCGGCACCCGCGAGACCGCCGAGTATGCCACCGCCGCCGCTGCCGGAACCGCCACCCATCTGAGGAAGCGATGGCATACCGCCCATTCCGGCGCCAGTGCTCGCGGCGTTCGTGGCGCCGGAAGGCATGCCCGTCGTGCTGGGCATCGTCGGCGTCGCCGGTGACCCGCTGCCGGCACCTGATCCACCGCCGCTGCCGCTGCCTGATCCGCTGCCTGATCCGTCGCCGGATTGGCCCCCTGAATCCCCAGTGCTTGTGGGTCCGCCCGGGCTACCGGGGTTGCTTGGTACGGGCGGAGTGCCCGGGTTGTCGGGCTCAGTCTGGCTGCCCGAGTCAGACGGTGACGCAGTTGAACCCGTTGATGGCGCCGCGCCCACCTGGCGGTACTTCTCGGTGGCTTCGCGTATCTGCGCGGCATTGTCTTGCACGTAGTTCATCAGGTTGCCAACCGTGAGGCCGGCGAATCCGCTCGCTGTCGCTACCGCAGCGATCTGGAGCGCAATTGACTCCGGGGCTCCCAAGACGGTGGCTTCCAGTGCCATTGCCACCGGAATCACCGCGGCCAAACCTTTTGACGCCCAGTCGACTTCACGGCGGGCATTGTCGACCTGTTGGGCCTGGGTGGACAAGATTCGCACGATGTCGTTGTCGGCTTCCAGCATGGTTGTCGCACGTTGGATCTGGTGCGAGTTTTGCGCCGTATAGGCGTCAGAAGCGGAGCCGGACCATGTCTCGGTGGGGTAGGCGCTCTCGAGGTTCTTCCCGTTGGACTGGAACAATTTGGCACCGTCGCTGAAGGCGCCACCACCATCTGGGCTACCCTCACCCATGCTTGCGCTGGTTGCCATCAGGACGTACAAGCCGCCTTGGATCACCGGTGTGGCAATAGCTGAGGGGACGAGCAACTGCGACCACTTGCCGGCGTCCCCAAGCAGACCGACCGCGCCCAGCGGATCGCCCTCCATGAGCTTCTTGAGGTCGCTGAAGGTGGTAAAGGCCAGCGTCCCTACCTTGAACTTGCTGGGCCCCTTGCTGCTCTCACCGCCCTCCGAACTCATGCTTGCGCCCGCGTATCGCCCATGGATTCATCAGTGTGCACGCCGATTGACCCTCCCGACAGCTTCAACGAATTTCGTCGCGGCGGCCCCACACCGCGCACTTGAGCGTAACAACGAGTCTGATGCGTTCATCGCACCAATTTCCCGGCTCGGCTCCTAACCAGCTTGTCCGTCAAGCGTATTGATCGCGGCGGCCGCCTGTGACGCATCCGTCTGCGACGGGGCATTCCACCAGATCTCGGGTTGCTTGGCGGCCCAGCCGGTGATCGCCTCCAACTCTGCGGCCAGCGAGATCAGCAGCGGCTCACTGTCGGCGGGCCCCATCAGTTGGACGCCGATCGGCAGGCCGTCGGAGGTGAAGCCGGCGGGCACGTTGATCGAGGGCCAGCCCAACAGGTTCCACGGCCACGTCACCGGGCAGGCGGCGATCGAGGCGCGCTCGGTGGCCGACCACCCACGACGGTCGAATTCGTGTGTGAGCGGCGGAGGTTGGGCGGTGGTCGGCGCGATGATGACGTCGACGAGGTTGAAGATCCAGGAGATGCGGCGCTGCGCGGCGGCCTCGTGTGCCCGGGCCTTGCGCAACACGTCCTGTGACAACAACCGGCCGATCCGCATGTTGGCCACGGTGCGGTCGTCGTAGGCCACGTCGCCGAGTCGGTCGGTCCAGTCCAGCAGGCCGGCCGTGGAGCGGGCCAGGAAGTCCCATGACATCCGCAGGCTGTAGTTCGGGTCTTTTTCCACCACGCTGTGGCCCAGTTGTCCGAGTTGATCGGCGACGGTCTGCAGTGCGTCGCGGATCTCGGGGTGCAGGGTGGCCCGGAAACCGGTGAACGGGAACTTCGTCGACATGGCGACCCGCAGCGGGCCGGGTGCGCGGCCGACGTATTCGGCGGCCTGGATCGGTGCCGGCTTGTGCAGATCACCCTCGGCGTTACCGGATGCGGCGTCGAGCACGAGCGCGGCATCGGTGACGGTGCGGGCCAGCACCCCGTTGACCGTGATCCCGTTGAACGCCTCGGGCAGCGGCCAGGTGGAGATGCGTCCGCGCTGCGGCTTGATGCCGACCAGGTGCGTCCACGCCGCGGGGATACGGACACTGCCTGCACCGTCGGATCCGATGGCGGCGGTCACCAGGCCCGCGGCGACGGCCGCGGCGCTGCCGCCCGAGGAGCCGCCCGGGCTGTGCTTGCGCGACCACGGGTTACGGGTGTGGCCGAACCCCGGCCCACCGGTGAACGGCCATTGCCCGAGCTCGCAGCTGTTGGTCTTTCCGACGATCACCGCTCCGGCCGCCTTCAGGCGGCGCACCACCTCGGCGTCGTCGGTGGCGACGCGCGTGGTGCCATCGGTGCCGAACCGGGTGGGCGTCCCGGCGACGTCGACGTCGTCCTTGACCGCGATCGGGATTCCCAGCAGTGGGAGTTGTTTGCCGGCTGTGCGAGCCGTGTCGGCCCTGGCAGCGTCGGCCAGCGCCTGCTCGGTCAGCACGACGCGGAACGCGTTGAGGGTGGACTGGCTCGCTGAGATGGCGTGCAGCGACTGCGCTACCAGTTCCTCAGACGTGACTGCGCCGCTGGCAAGTTGGTAGAGCTGATTGGTCAGGGTGGGAAACCGGGCAGAGCTTGAGTCGGAAGTCGCAGATTTGGCCATCACTTTCGAGAATATCGGCGGTGCGTAACGGAACCTGTCCGGCCATGGTGCGACACTGTCACGATGCGGCTGTACCGGGACCGGGCGGTGGTGCTGCGCCAGCACAAGCTCGGCGAAGCCGACCGGATCGTCACCCTGCTCACCCGCGACCATGGTTTGGTGCGCGCGGTGGCCAAGGGAGTCCGGCGTACCCGCAGCAAGTTCGGTGCGCGGCTGGAACCGTTTGCCCACATCGACGTGCAACTGCACCCGGGGCGCAACCTCGACATCGTCACCCAGGTGCAGGCCATCGACGCGTTCGCCGCTGACATCGTCAGTGATTACGGTCGCTACACCAGTGCCTGCGCGATGCTGGAGACCGCCGAGCGACTGGCCGGAGAGGAGCGGGCACCGATGCCCGACCTGCACCGGCTCACGGTGGCTGCGTTGCGTGCGGTGGCCGACGGCCGCCGGGCCCGCGAGTTGGTGCTGGATTCCTACCTACTGCGGGCGATGGCGATCGCCGGGTGGGCGCCGGCGCTGACCGAGTGCGCCCGCTGCGCCGCGCCGGGTCCGCACCGGGCATTTCACGTCGCTGTCGGCGGCAGTGTGTGCGTGCACTGTCGGCCCAGCGGATCCAGCACTCCGCCCCAGCCCGTACTGGAACTGATGTCGGCGCTGCACGAGGGTGACTGGGACTACGCCGAGGCATCCACATCGGGGCATCGCAGTCAGGCCAGCGGGCTGATCGCGGCGCATCTGCAATGGCACCTGGAGCGGCAGCTGCGGACATTGCCTCTGGTCGAGCGGGCGTACCGGATCGATCGGACAGTCGCCGAACAGCGCGCGACGCTGGTCAGGCAGGATATGGTCCATGGTTTTGAAGCGGGACAAGCAGGGCAAGACCACCTACCCACAGCTGCCCCCGGCGCCTGAGGACTATCCGGTCTTCCCGGATACCTCGACGTGGCCCGTCGTCTTCCCTGAAATCCCGGCCGGTACCAACGGCCGCTTCGCCCGCCCGCCCCAACACACGTCCAAGGCGGTCGCGCCCCGGATCCCTGCCGATCAGGTGCCCAATCACGTCGCCGTGGTGATGGACGGCAACGGTCGGTGGGCCACCCAGCGCGGCCTGGGCCGCACCGAAGGCCACAAGATGGGCGAGGCGGTGCTGATCGACATCACCTGCGGTGCCATCGAATTGGGTATCAAGCACTTGAGCGTCTACGCGTTCTCCACCGAGAACTGGAAGCGCAGCGCCGAAGAGGTCCGGTTCCTGATGGGGTTCAACCGGGAGGTGGTGCGCCGCCGCCGGGAGAACCTGAACGCCATGGGCGTGAACATGCGCTGGGTCGGATCGCGGCCCAAGATGTGGCGCAGTGTCATCAAGGAGTTCGACATCGCCGAGCAGATGACCGTCGACAACGACGTCATCACGGTCAACTACTGCGTCAACTACGGTGGTCGCACCGAACTCGTCGAGGCTGCCCAAGCACTGGCTGCCGAGGCCGTCGCGGGCAAGATCAATCCGAGCCGGATCAGTGAGGCGTCTTTCGCCAAGCATCTGCACCGCCCCGACATCCCCGACGTGGATCTGTTCATCCGGACGTCGGGGGAGCAGCGGGCCAGCAACTTTCTGCTGTGGCAGTCGGCATACGCCGAGTTCGTGTTCCAGGACAAGCTGTGGCCCGATTACGACCGGCGCGACCTGTGGGACGCATGCGAGGAGTACGTGAACCGCAACCGTCGCTTCGGAAGGGCTTGATATGGCCGGGTCCGGCGGGCAGGAGCGCAGCGACCGGGGAATGTCACTGCTGGAGCGGTTGTCGTCGGTACTCGGTGAGGTGATGTCCGTCGTCGAGGAAGCCGACGAAGCGCTGACCGTGACGGTCGACGGTTCGGTGGCCTCGGTGCGGGTGGTGGCCATCGCCGAGGACCTGGAGCTGGTGTCGCTGACCCAGCCGCTGGCCTGGGACCTGCCGCTGAACAGCAAGATTCGCGAACGGGTGTCCGACCATGCCAGCAAGACCATGTTGGGCACGGTCGTCCTGGTGGAAAAGCTGGTCGAGACGCCCACCAACGGCGCAACCCCCAAAGGCGCTGCGCGCAAGCGGCCGGCCAAGAAGGTCGCCGACGTGATGCTGCGCTACAACTTCCCGGCCGCCGGACTCACCGACGACGCGCTGCGCACCCTGATCCTCATGGTGCTTGCCACCGGCGGCGACGTGCGTCGGGACCTGATGTCGTGACTGCCGACGAGCGCTCGCGCGAGGAACCGACGTGAGCGCGGTCATCCGGATCGTCGCGGCCGTAGTGGTGGACGAGCACCACCGGTTGCTCCTCGTCCGCAAGCGTGGGACCACGGCGTTCATGCAGCCCGGCGGGAAGATAGAGCCGGGGGAGCAGCCAATCGAGGCGCTTATCCGCGAGGTCCGCGAGGAGCTCGGGGTCGGATTCGATCCCGCGGCTGCTGATGAGCTCGGCCATTTCACCGCCGCCGCCGCCAATGAACCCGGCCACTCCGTCGATGCGTGGCTGTACCTGGTGAGCCTCGACGGCGAGCCGCGGCCGCAGGCCGAGATCGCCGAGATGACCTGGATCGACCGTCACACACCCGGTGACATCGAGTTGGCGCCGCTCACTCGCGACGTCGTGTTCGGGCTGGTACGCGATCGGGCTTAGCTGCCCCACGTGTGAAGCGCCATGGCGGAAAATCGGCCGTGGGACCGCCTCCACGCTTCATAGGTGGAAAGTCGGTCAGTTGACCCCGTCGCCGCAGGCGCGGCACATGCCGAAGATCTCGATCGTGTGGCTCACGTCGGAGAAACCGTGTTCGCGGGCCACGTCGGCGGCCCAGGCCTCGACCTGGCCGCCCGAGATCTCGACGGTCGCGCCGCAGGCTCGGCACACCAGATGGTGGTGATGGTCCTCAGAGCAGCGCCGGTAGACCGACTCACCGGTGTCGGTGCGCAGCGTGTCGACGATCCCGGTGGTGGCCATGGTCTGAAGGGTGCGGTACACCGTGGTCAGGCCGATTCCCTGGCCGCGGCGACGCAGCTCGTCGTGCAGCTCCTGGGCGGAGCGGAATCCTTCGGTCTCATTGAGCAGGTCGGCGATCGCCGCGCGCTGCCGGGTGGACCGGACTGCCCCCGTCATGGGTGATCCTCACCGGCGTGGGCCACGGCGTCGGCGACGATGTGGGCCAGGTGGTGATCGACCAGGTGGTAGAGGACCTCGCGGCCGGCCCGCTCGCTGGCCACGACTCCGGCCTGCTTGAGAATCCGCAGGTGCTGGCTCACCAGCGGCTGCGGCACGTCGAGTGCGTCGACCAATTCGTGCACGCAGCGCGCCGACTGCTGCAGCTGCAGCACGATCGCGATACGCAATGGGGCGGCCAGTGCGCGCAGCAACTCGCCCGCGGTGGCGAGGACGTTGCGCGAAGGCATTTCGGGCGCCGGGGCAGTGTTGGGCTCGCGGGCGTCGTCGTGCTGGTTCTCCGCCAAATTGGAAATCGTTTTCATTACGGGCCAGAATACATGCGCGATATTGCATGTCAACCGGCCTGGCGGTCACGCCGGATTATCGCTGTCGACGAGCGGGTGGCTACGCTGATGCACCGTGGCATCCATCATCGATACCGTTGCGAACCTGGCGAAACGCCGTGGCCTTGTCTTCCAGTCCGGAGAGATCTACGGCGGCACCAAGTCCGCGTGGGACTACGGGCCGCTCGGTGTCGAGCTCAAGGAGAACATCAAGCGCCAGTGGTGGAAGTCCATGGTCACCGGCCGCGACGATGTCGTCGGTCTGGACAGCGCGATCATCCTGCCGCGCCAGGTGTGGGTCGCCTCCGGCCACGTCGAGGTCTTCAATGATCCGCTGGTGGAGTGCCTGAACTGCCACAAGCGTCATCGCCAGGACCACATGCAGGAGGCGTACGCCGCGAAGAAGAGCACCCGCGACACCGTCGTGGATCCAGACACCGTCTCGATGGCGGAGATCGTCTGCCCCGACTGCGGCACCAAAGGGCAGTGGACCGAGCCGCGCGACTTCAACATGATGCTCAAGACCTACCTCGGACCGATCGAGTCGGAGGACGGCCTGCACTATCTGCGCCCAGAGACCGCTCAGGGCATCTTCGTCAACTTCGCCAACGTGGTGACCACCGCGCGTAAGAAGCCGCCGTTCGGCATCGGCCAGATCGGCAAGAGCTTCCGCAACGAGATCACCCCGGGCAACTTCATCTTCCGCACCCGCGAGTTCGAGCAGATGGAGATGGAGTTCTTCGTCGAGCCGTCCACGGCGCCGGAATGGCACAAGTACTGGATCGAAACGCGGCTGCAGTGGTACGTCGACCTCGGCATCAACCGGGACAACCTGCGGCTGTACGACCATCCCAAGGAGAAGTTGTCGCACTACTCCGACGGCACCGTCGACATCGAGTACAAGTTCGGTTTCGCCGGCAACCCCTGGGGTGAGCTGGAAGGCATCGCCAACCGCACCAACTTCGACTTGACCACGCACTCAGAGCATTCCGGTGCCGACCTGTCGTTCTACGATCAGGGGACCGACACCCGCTACGTGCCGTACGTGATCGAACCCGCGGCCGGCCTGACCCGCTCGCTGATGGCGTTCCTGGTCGACTCCTACACCGAGGACGAGGCCCCGAACGCCAAGGGCGGGGTGGACAAGCGCACCGTACTCAAGCTCGATCCGCGCCTGGCCCCGATCAAGGCCGCGGTGCTGCCGTTGTCGCGCAATGCCGACCTGTCACCCAAGGCCCGCGACCTGGCTGCCGAGCTGCGCAAGAACTGGAACGTCGAATTCGACGACGCCGGTGCGATCGGCCGCCGCTACCGCCGCCAGGACGAGATCGGCACACCGTATTGCGTGACAGTCGATTTCGACACCCTGGAGGACAACGCGGTCACCATCCGTGAGCGCGACGCCATGACCCAGGAGCGCATCGCACTGGACAAGGTGTCGGACTACCTGGCCGTGCGGCTCAAGGGCGCCTGACCGCTAGAAGCGGCCGCCGCCGCCGCTGTAGCTGCGGCCCGACGAATGTGACGAGCCGCCATAGGATGTCGGACGTCCCATGCCGCGGCCGCCCCCGAAACCTCCTCCGAAACCTCCTCCGAAACCGCCGCCCCCGCCGCGCAGGATGTTGCCGATGAGGATGCCGCCGAGCACCGCGCCCATGTCCGAGCCTCCGCCGCCTCCGCCGTACTGGGAGGTGTAGGACCGCTGTGCCGTTCGCACGTCGTCGTTGGCCAGGCGTTGCGCCTGTGCGGCCAGCGTCGAAGCGCCGTTGGCGTGGGCTACCGCCTCGTCGGGATTCTCCGCGCGCTTGGCCGCGGCGGCCTGAAGCTGCCGTTGGGCCTCGGCCAGCCGGGTGCGTGCCTCCGGGCCAATGCTGCCGCGCCGGGTCTCGATGAAGTCCGACACCGCCTTGATCCGTGACTGGGCGGTGAACAGCGCCTGCTCCAGTGCACGGGCCAGCCGTTCGGCTGCCTCCTGTTGTTCGTGCACGCCGGCCAGCAGTTGATCGAGTTCGGCGTCGGCCTTGGTCAGCCGGGTGAAGGTACCCAGCGGGTCGGCCTTGCCGTTGGCCGTAGCGTCGTCGGCAGCCTTCTTCGCCGCGTCACGGACGGTACTCAGCTTGTCGGCCTGCGGCGTACCGGATTGCCCCAGAAGTGCATTCGCCTGGTCGATGCCGGCCTGGATATCGGTGATCGCCGCGGGTAGATCGGCCAGCGCCCGGTTGATATCGGAGGCCGCGCTGTCCACGGCGTCGAGCAGGGTCCGGGTCTGATCGAGGGCGGACTCGGCCGAACGCACCGCATCTACCAGCGCGGTCTGATCGTCGGCCGGCCGGGATACCAGGTTGCGGGCGGTGCTGATGTTGCGGTCGGCGAACGCCAGGCGTTCCTTGGCGAGGTCCACATTGGTCGACACCGAACTCAGTGCGGTGGAGTCGAATTGGGTGTGCAGGTTGGCAAGTGTCTGGCCGCTCGGTTCGATACGGGCGGTCAGGCCGACCATCTGTTGGGTCATGGCGTCGAGCCGGGTCGGGGCGTTGATCACCAGATCGCGCAACTGCTCGAAGGCCTGGCTCTGCGCGTCCAGTTCACGGTCGGCCCTGGCCGCCGACACCACCACCTTGGTCAGCAGATCCCGCTGTTGCAGCGGTGTCTCGGGGACATCGTCATCGAGCGTCTGACGCACGGTGAATGCTTGGGCCAGAGCCTTTTTCGCATTCTCCAGGGCCATACTGAACGGTTCGGTGCGCTTGGCGCCGAACTCCTCGACAGCCAGTTCCAGCTCGGCTTCACTGGTGCGGACGGCATTGTCGACGTCGACGACGATCGAGCGGGACAGCTCGTCGAGCGCCTCCAGCGGCACCGAGGCCAACGCGGTGGCGTCGGTCGGATCGACCCGCTTGGCGGCCTCGAACTCGGCGCGGCGGCGCTTGGCCCGGCGCCGGCGCGACCACCACCACAGCAACCCGACCAGTACCAGCAACACGCCAAGGGCGATCAGCATGCCCGGCCACGAGATTCCGGCTCCCGCCGGCGCGGCGGGAGGATTGGCCTTCAAACCGTTGGCGGCGGCGATGGCCGCGCCGGCCCAGTCGTCACGACGCAGGGCCGGTTCGACGCTGTTGCGTCGAATGTCGTCGGCGCGGGCATTGCCACCGGGGACGGTGCTCGGCACCTGGAAGGCGTACGACCGCGCGTTGGTGGCGACCGCCAGCAGCGCGTCGTCGTCACCGAGATCGCTCAGCTGAATCGTGCTCTGCGCCCAGCCCGACTGGTTCTGGCCGGAGAAGTCATC
Organism: Mycolicibacterium lutetiense; assembly: GCF_017876775.1. Classification (NCBI taxonomy): domain Bacteria; kingdom Bacillati; phylum Actinomycetota; class Actinomycetes; order Mycobacteriales; family Mycobacteriaceae; genus Mycobacterium; species Mycolicibacterium lutetiense. Next base: position 1,277,714 of record NZ_JAGIOP010000001.1, read on the forward strand.
GACGAAAACCACCCACAGCTGAATACGTTTGGTGTCGTAGAGCTGGTCGAGGGCACGCTCCACACTGGCGCGCTGAGCGGCCGACAAGACCCCGGCGTGGTCGGTGAGTTGGGTGGCCAACCGCAGTGGCGGCTCGGCCGCGGCACCGGGGGCAACCAGCAGCCCTGTCATCAGGATCGCGAGCAGCGCAGAAAGCAGACGGGCGATACGCATGACCGCCAATCTAATGCGCTGCGGGGTCGGCGCGTCGGTTCCTGGCAGACTGTGCGTCGGTGAACGGGGATACGCAGGCCGCCTATGACGACTTCGACCGGCAACGTCTGGTGGTCGAGTCGCCGAAGGGTGCCGCGCTGCCCGGGACCGACACCGAGCACCGCACCGACTTCGCCCGTGATCGGGCCCGCGTGTTGCACAGCGCGGCGCTGCGACGGCTGGCCGACAAGACCCAGGTCGTCGGGCCACGACATGGGGATACCCCGCGCACCCGGCTCACGCACTCACTTGAGGTGGCCCAGATCGGTCGCGGAATGGCGATCGGGTTGGGCTGTGATTCGGACCTGGTGGACCTGGCCGGCCTGGCCCACGACATCGGGCACCCGCCCTACGGGCACAACGGCGAGCGTGCGCTCGACGAGATCGCGAAACCCTTCGGCGGATTCGAGGGCAATGCCCAGAACTTCCGGATCCTCACCCGGTTGGAGCCGAAAGTTCTTGATGCCGAGGGACGTTCTGCCGGGCTCAACCTGACGAGGGCCGCGCTGGACGCGGTGGCGAAGTATCCGTGGCCCAGCTTCGGCACCCGCAAGAAATACGGCTTCTATGACGACGACGCCGAGGCCGCCGAATGGATGCGCGCCGGCGCGCCCGCCGAGCGGCCGTGCCTGGAGGCCCAGGTGATGGACTGGGCCGACGACGTCGCCTATTCGGTGCACGACGTCGAGGACGGCGTGATCTCCGGGCGCATCGACCTGCGGGTGCTCGGCGATCCCGACGCGGCGTCCTCGCTGGCGGACCTGGGTGCCAAGAACTTTCCCAGCGTCACCCACGATGATCTGCTGGCCGCCGCCGAGCGGCTGTCCCACGTGCCGGTGGTGGCGGCGGTGGGGCGCTACGACGGAACGTTGGCGTCCTCGGTTGCCCTGAAGACGTTGACCAGCGAACTGGTCGGGCGTTTTGCCAATGCGGCGATCACCCAGACCCGGGCGGTCGCCGGGGGAGCGGTGCTACGTCGTTTCGATGCCGAGCTGACGGTCCCGCCTCTGGTGCGCGCCGAGGTGGTCCTGCTCAAGATGCTGGCGCTGCAGTTCATCATGTCCGACCACCGGCACCTGCAGATCCAGGCTGATCAGCGCACGCTCATCCACGAGGTCGCCCTGGCGCTGTGGGCGCAGGCCCCGGGCAGCCTGGACCCGCAGTTCGCGCCCGAGTTCGACGCGGCCGCCGACGACGGCGCCCGGTTGCGCGTGGTGGTCGACCAGATCGCGTCCTACACCGAGAGCCGGTTGGAGCGAGTGCATGAGGCGCGCTCACCGAGACCTCTAGAATGAGCCGGTGGCCGGCCGGATTTCAGATCGCGATATCGCGGCCATCCGTGAAAAAACCCGCATCGAGGATGTCGTCGGTGACTACGTCCAGTTGAGGCGGGCCGGGGCCGACTCGATGAAGGGTCTGTGTCCGTTCCACGACGAGAAGTCACCGTCGTTCCACGTGCGGCCGAATCACGGCCATTTCCACTGCTTCGGCTGCGGCGAGGGCGGCGACGTGTACGCCTTCATCCAGAAGATCGAGCACGTGACCTTCGTCGAGGCGGTCGAGTTGTTGGCCGACCGGGTCGGCTACACCGTCACCTACACCGGCGCGTCGACGACGAATGTGCAGCGTGACCGGGGCAGCCGCAGCCGGTTGCTGGCCGCCAATGCCGCCGCCCAGGAGTTCTACGCCGAGGCGCTGACCTCGGATGAGGCCGCCGAGGCGCGCAAGTACCTGACCGAGCGCAACTTCGACGCGGCCGCCGCCGCCCAGTTCGGGTGCGGGTTCGCACCGTCTGGGTGGGACAAGCTGACAAAGCACTTGCAGCGCTTGGGTTTCGAGTTCAAGGAGTTGGAGGCGGCCGGGCTGAGCCGGGAGGGCAAGCGAGGGCCGATGGACCGGTTCCACCGGCGGCTGCTGTGGCCGATCCGGGTGTCCTCGGGCGAGACCATCGGCTTCGGCGCACGTCGGTTGTTCGACGACGATCAGAACCAGGCCAAGTACGTCAACACCCCCGAGACGGTGCTCTACAAGAAGTCGCAGGTGCTGTTCGGGTTGGACCGCGCCAAGCGGGACATCGCCAAGGGACATCAGGCCGTCGTCGTCGAGGGCTACACCGATGTGATGGCCATGCACATGGCCGGGGTGACCACCGCGGTGGCGTCATGCGGCACCGCGTTCGGCGAGCAGCACCTGTCGATGCTGCGCCGGTTGATGATGGACGACAACTTCTTCCGCGGCGAACTGATCTACGTGTTCGACGGCGACGCCGCGGGCCAGGCTGCCGCGGTGAAAGCGTTCGAGGGCGAGCAGAACCTGTCCGGGCAGTCGTTCGTGGCGGTGGCGCCCGACGGGATGGATCCGTGCGATCTGCGACTGCGGTCCGGCGACGGTGCGGTGCGCGATCTGGTGGCCCGGCGAACACCGTTGTTCGAGTTCGTGATTCGCAGTGCACTGGCCGAGCACGACCTGGACAGTGCGGAGGGCCGGGTGACGGCGCTGCGGCGCTGCGTGCCGATCGCGTCCCGGATCAAGGACCAGACGCTGCGCGACGAGTACGCCAGGCAGCTGGCCGGCTGGGTCGGCTGGGACAACGTCGCGCAGGTGATCGGCCGGGTGCGGGAGGAAGCCAGCGGCGGCCGCAAGGACTCGCGACGTCAGCCTGCGCGGCAACAGGCCAGTCCCGCGGCGGCTCCTGTGGCGCGCCCCAATCCGACCGATCCGACGCTGTGGCCGCAGCGCGAGGCGCTCAAGGCCGGTCTGCAGTATCCGGCGATCGCCGGGCCGGTGTTCGATTCGCTGACCGTCGAGAGCTTCACCCACCCCGGGTACACCGCGTTGCGTTCGGCGATCGAGGCGGCCGGCGGCATGTCGTCGGGCATATCCGGGGCCCAGTGGATCGAGGCCGTTCGCGAGCAGACCACCTCCCCGGCCGCGGCCGGCCTGGTCAACGAACTGGGCGTCGAGGCGATCAACGTCGAGGACGACGAGCACCTGCCGCGCTACATCAGCAGCGTGCTGGCCCGCCTGCAGGAGGTCTGGGTGGGGCGCCAGATCGCCGAGGTGAAGTCCAAGCTGCAGCGCATGTCACCGGTGGAGCAGGGAGATGAATATCACGCCCTGTTCGGTGACCTGGTGGCCATGGAGTCCTACCGGCGCAGCCTGCTCGAACAGGCCAGCGGCGACGACCTCACTGCGTGATTTCCCGCATCGCGATAGGCTGAGGCGCAGTCGGGCCCAACAGACGCGAAAGAGGCACCCCCGGTGACACGTTTCAGCACGCGGACGCGGCGGTTCGTCGCCGCCGGCGCATTCGTCCTGGCTGCCGGTGCTGCTGCGGGCGCCCCGGCGCTCATCTCGACGTCTGCCCCCGGCCCCGAGGTCACGGCGCAGCCGGCCTGCCTGGCCTGGTTCGGCAACAAAGAGGACGGCAAGTGCCTGTCCTACTCCAACGGCATGCCTGCCAACATCGGCACACCGTGGGTCGGCGCCGGCGGCAATGGCGGATTCGTCACCGGGCCGCTGCTGCCCGGAACGTCGATCAATCAGGGGATCGGCTAGCAGCCCTACCAGCTGGACTTTTTGGCGCGATGCGTCGCCGAACCGTCGGTGCTCTCCTTTGGGGCGAGCACCGACGTTTCTGCGTCGATGGGGGTCATCGTGAGGAACTGCGGATCCGGCGAGACCTGCTTGGCGATCTTGCGCCGTCCGGCGTCGATCGCCGCCTTGGTGGCCGGATTGGCGGTCACCGCGCGGTAGGTGCTGGCGATCTGCTCATAGCGACGTCGCCCGGCCTTGGCGCCGAGCACGTAGCCGACGGCGATTACGGCGGCATAGCGGATCACAGAATTCCTCCCACAACGACGTGCCTCCCAGACGGCAGGTGTGTGCCCTCCATCCTGCCTCAACTCCACCCCGCCGCGCCCGTCTGGGCGCGAGTTGGCGGCAGCGGCGGTCGGTACGCTAGAGTCAACGCTCGGCCGCGGTGCTTCCGCGGAAGGTAGTCCCCTGTAGCTCAATTGGCAGAGCTCCCGACTGTTAATCGGGCGGTTATTGGTTCGAGTCCAATCGGGGGAGCAAGTTCTCGAATCCCAGTCCTATGACTGGGGCCGGGCCTGCGCCTGGCGCGCCGCCTGGGTCAGCGCCTCCACCAGTGGATTGGACGCCGATGCGAGGGCATTCCGCTCCTCGTCGGTCAATTGGTAGAACGTCCACACGCCCCAGGCCGCCGGCCGGACATACACCGTCACCTGTTGCCGGTTGTTCGCCAACACGGCCGGGACGGGTACTGCGCGATCGAGGGTGGCCGCGCTGGCCATCTCCTCGGCGATCTGTTGGACGTTGACTGATTCCTGCAGTTGGTACAGCACGGCCTTGTTGGCGGGGCCTTCCATGGCGAGGAACCAAGCCATCAGTGTCTCCTAGGGGTAGTGGTCTTCGACGGATCGCGGGTCGGATCGTCAACAGTGTCGCCTATCGGCGCGCCGCCGTCAGCTCACTTGCTGAGCCGCTCCGATTCGCTACCCTCGGGGTGTGCACCCACGGCTGATCGTCATCGTCGCCTTCATCGGTCTCTTTGCGGTTGGTTGCGGCTGGGGTCCGTCGTCCGCGCCGCCGCCCAAGCCCGATACCTGCGCACCGACCGACGGGCCCAGCGCCGACACGGTCGCCGACCAGATCGCCAAACTGCCCGCCCCTGAAGCGGGTCGGCAGTGGACTCAGGTCAACACCGGCCACACCACCAACTGCCGGCTGTACTGGGTACAGGTGGGCCAGTCCAACCCCGAGCCCAACAGCGCCGGGCAACTGCTGTTCTTCGACCGGCAGACCCCGCTCGGCCCGGCCACCCCGGAGCCCCGGCCCTACCTCAACGTGATCACCAATGCCGACGACACCGTGGTGGTGAACTACCAGTGGCAGCAGGGCCATGATTCGCCCACCGCGCCGACCGGCATCGCCACCGTGCGGTTCCGGATCGGAGACGACGGCAAACTGGTTGCCGTCGACCCGATTCCGAAGCCCTGAGGCGACTCAGCCGTTGACCAGTTCGGCGGGGTCGAGCATCGCGGCGTAACGCAACTGCTCGGGGATGCCGAACCCGTCGACGAGCGTTTCGATGTGCGGCCGCAATGAGCGGCAGCGTTCGTTGATACCGCGGGTGACGGCCTTGGCGCGTTCTGTCGACAGGAACCGGTGCTCGATGAACCAGGCCTTGTCGTCCTCGATCACCGACAACGTGTACAGATCGCAGACATCGGAGAGCAGTTCGCGGGCGGTGTCGTCCTCGCAGGCGTCGATGCCTGCGACGAAAGCTTCCAGGACGACCCGGTCGATATGGGCCTGTGCGGCGTGCAATACGTGGTCCTGCACGGCGTTGAACGCGTCGAAGGCCGACATCTCCTTGGCCTTGCCCTGCAGTCGCCGTGCCACCGAGGCCAGCATGTACTCCTCGCGGTCTTCGAACATCTTGACCTGGGTACCGCGGTTGAACAGGCTGCCTTCCTCCTCGTTGTCCTGGCGGGTGTCCAGGATGGTTTGGATGATGGTCTGGGCTGCAGTGCGTTTGACCACCCGCTCACCGGCGAAGTTCGCCGCGAACCGCACCCATTCGACCGGGCTCATCCCCTTGATGTCGTCGGCGTAGGCGGTGAGCAGTTCCTTGGCCACCAGTTGGGTGAGCACATGGTTGTCGCCCTCGAAGGTGGTGAACACATCGGTGTCGGCGCGTAGGGCGATCAGCCGGTTCTCGGCGAGATAGCCTGCGCCGCCGCAGGCTTCCCGGGCTTCCTGGATCGCGCGGCTGGCATGCCAGGTGTTGGTGGCTTTCAGTCCCGCGGCGCGGGCCTCCAGTTCGCGCTGCTCCTCGGCGTCGGGATCGTCGGAGGTCTGCAGCTCATGGCATTTGGCCACCAGTTCGTTCTGGGCGAACTGCAGCGCGTAGGACTTCGCGATCAACGGCAGCAGCCGGCGCTGGTGGACCAGGTAGTCCATGATCAGCACCTCGCTGTCGGCGTCGGGGGCCTCGAACTGCCTGCGTTCCAACGCATACCGGGTGGCGATGTCGAGCGCCACCCGCGCGGCCGCGGCGGCACTGCCGCCGACGGTGACCCGTCCGCGGATCAGCGTGCCCAGCATGGTGAAGAACCGGCGGCCGGGGTTCTCGATCGGCGAGCTGTAGGTGCCGTCGGGCGCGACGTCCGCGTAGCGGTTGAGCAGGTTCTCCCGTGGGATGCGTACCTGGTCGAACACGATGCGTCCGTTGTCGACGCCGGGCAGCCCACCCTTGTAGTGGCAGTCCGAGGTGGTCACCCCGGGCCGGTCGTTGCCGTCGCCGTCACGGATCGGCACCACGAAGCAGTGCACGCCGTGGCCCTCGCCGTCCGGGGTGATCAGCTGGGCGAAAACCGCTGCCACCCGAGCACTTTCGGCCGCTCCGCCGATGTAGTCCTTGCGGGCGTTGGGGGTCTCGGAGTGGATGACGAATTCCTGGGTGGCCGGATCGTAGGTGGCCGTGGTCTCCAGGGACTGCACGTCGCTGCCGTGCCCGGTCTCGGTCATCGCGAAACAGCCCGGCAGTTCCAGGCTGATCAGCGGGCGCACGTAGGCCTCGTGGTGACGTTCGGTACCCAGGTTCTCGATGGCGCCGCCGAACAGGCCCCACTGCACCCCGGCCTTGACCATGAGCGACAGATCGCTCATCGCCAGCATCTCGATCTGGGTGATCGCCGCGCCGACGTCACCATTGCCGCCGTGTTGTTTACGGAAACCGTCTACGGCTGCGCCGGCGGCCGCCATGATCTTGAGCTGCTCGCCCACCTTGGTCCGGGCAATGGTCGTGTTGGGGGTGTAGTGCGGTCGAAAGACCTCGTCGGAAAGCCTGGCCCTCATGGCGTTCTTGACGTCGCGCCAACGGCCGTCCAGCGCGTTTCGCAGATGCTCAGCAGTGGAAGTCATATCCGACGGTAACGCGTTCAACGATCAGGCGGGTCCGTTGAAACGAAGGCAAGCCTTCCTGGACAAGTGAGACCTTGCCGCGCAAGACTGGCGCTATGCCGGAGTCGGTCGGTAAGTCGCTGTCTCCCACCGGCTTGCCGCATGTCAGCTATCACCGGCATGCCGATGTGACCGGGGGTTGGCTTCGCGCAGCGACCTTCGGTGCGATGGACGGTCTGGTCAGTAACACCGCGTTGATCGCCGGTGTCGGGGCGAGCGCTTCCGCCCAGACCGTGGTGCTCAGTGGTGTCGCAGGTCTGTTGGCGGGGGCGTTCTCGATGGCGCTCGGTGAGTACACCTCGGTGACCACCGCCAACGAGCAGGTCGATTCCGAAGTCAAGGTGGAGCGCACGTCGTTCCGTAAGAACCCGCAGGCTGAGCAGGCCGAACTCGTGGCCATGCTTCAGGAGATGGGGATGACACCAGAAACGGCGGCGAAGGCCACCGAGGAAATCCACCGCGACGAGAATCGGGCGCTGAACTTTCATCTGGTGCAGGAGTTGGGAGTCGACCCCCGGGAGAAGCCGTCGCCATGGGTGGCCGGAGGGGCGTCGTTCGTGTTGTTCGCGATCGGTGCGATCATCCCACTCATCCCGTACCTGCTCGGCTTCGAATCGTTGTGGGCAGGGCTTGCCTGCGGTGGTGTGGGCCTGTTGATCGTCGGCGGTGTGGCGGCGACGTTCACCCGTAAGCCGGTGGCCATCGCGGGCCTGCGGCAACTGCTGTTCGGCGCCGTCGCGATCGCGGCCACCTATGGCGTCGGCATCCTGGTCGGCGCCGCCGTCACCTGATGTTGTACCGAATCCTGGCGGCCGGCCTGCTGGTCCTGGCCGGTTGTGCTCCCGCGCGTGCCACCGCGTATTTCGAGTTTCTCGGCCAACGTCAGATTTCTGCTGCTGAGGTGCTAGACGGCACGGTGATCGGCGGATTGTCGGGGATCAGCTACGACCCGGTCGCCGATCTGTACTACATCATCAGCGACGACCGTTCCGCCAACGGCCCGGCGCGTTTCTACACCGCACGGATCACAATGTCGGACAACGGCATCGGTGATGTCGAGTTCGTCGGCACCCATCCGTGGCTGGACCGTGACGGACAGCCGTTTGGCCCGTTGGACTTCGGCAGGTCCGACGGCGAGGCGGTGCCACCGGTCATCCCCCCGGACCCCGAGTCGATCGCCTTCGATGGACACCGACAGCGGTTGTACTGGACCAGCGAAGGGGAGCGGCGGGTCGACGGGCGCGGCGGGCCGCTTCTCCTGGACCCGTGGTTGCGGACCGCCGGGCTCGACGGCAGCTTCCTCGGCGAGTTCAGACTGCCCGAGGCCCTGCGGATGTCGGCCGGTGACCACGGTCCGCGCCGCAACAGCGCGTTGGAGGGGCTCACGCTGACGCCGGACGGACGGTATCTGTGGGCGGCCATGGAGGGACCCGGCTACGACGACGGCCCGCCACCCGACGAGCAGCACGGTGCCTGGGTCCAGGTGATCCGCTTCGTCGCGGACTCCGGGGTGGTCGACGGCCGGTACACCTACCCGCTGGACCCGGTCACCGCCGGTCCGGGCGGGGACAACGGGCTGTCCGACCTGGTGGCGCTCGACGACGGCACCTTCCTGGTGGTCGAGCGCGGCTTCGGCACCCATGTGGCGGTGCGCATCTACCGCGCGAGCCTGGTCGAGAGCTCCACCGCGATGACGAAGACACTGCTCGCCGATCTGACCGCCACGCCGGGACTGGCACCGCTCGACAACATCGAGGGAATCACCTTGGGGCCCAAGCTGGCCGACGGTCGGCAATCGGTGATCGCTGTCAGCGACGATAATTTCTCGCCTGCTCAGGTGACCCAGTTTCTGCTGTTCGCGCTGTAGGCGTGTGTGCCGCATCGAGATTGACACCAGGGTCGTGAATCTCGCGGCAGATTCATACGGTCAATGCAACATCCGTCAATGTGGGGGTTGCAATGCCGACTGGTTATCGGGCGCCGTGGTGGTTGAAGCGGCAGTTTTTTGATCTGGTGTGTGCCGGGATGTCGGTGCTGGAGGCCGAACGTCAACTCGGTGTGTCACGCAATGTCGGGCGGGCGTGGTGGCGTAAGGCTGGCGGTATGAGGCTGCGAATTGGCAAAGGTGATCTCGGGTTGGCCGAACCTGGTGACCTCACCCGTGCCGGCGGACGTGGTCACCGGCTGAGCTACGACGAACGCGTCCTGATCATGCGGGGGCTCGATCAACGACACCCACAGGCTGAGATTGCCCGCCAGCTCGATCGCGATCCCAGCGTCATCTCACGCGAGATCCGGCGCAATCGCACTGCGGCCGGGGACTATCACGCAGGGTTGGCTCATGCCAGAGCTAGTCAGAAAGCCAAGCGGCCCAAAGAGTTCAAGCTCAACGACACCCGGGTGTGCGCCGCCATCGAAACCTGGATGGATGACGGGTGGAGCCCGAAACTGATCGCCGAGATGTTGGCTCGTGACCATCCCGATGACAGGCTGACACGGGTGAGCCACGAAACCATCTACAAGTGCCTCTACGTGCAAGGCCGCGGCCAGCTACGCGCCGATCTGAACAAGTGCTTGTCGACTAAACGCGCCGCTCGCAAGCCCCGGGGCAGTACCGAGCGACGCGGGAAGTTCAGCGATGTGATCACCATCAGCCAGCGGCCCGCCGTGGTGGATGACCGTGCCGTGCCCGGGCATTGGGAAGGTGACCTGATCCTGGGCGCCGCAGGTGGCAGCGCAATCGGGACCCTGGTCGAGCGCAGCACCCGATTCACCATCTTGCTGCACCTACCGCACGATCACACCGCCGATTCGGTGGCCACCGCGATGATCGAGGCGATGAACGAGCTGCCTGCTCACCTACGTCGCACGATCACCTGGGATCGCGGCAGCGAGATGGCCCGCTGGCACGACATCAGCCTGGCACTGCAAGCGCCGGTCTACTTCTGCGATCCTCATTCACCCTGGCAGCGGGGCAGTAACGAGAACACCAACCGGCTGCTGCGGTTCTGGTTCGAAAAGGGCACCGACCTGTCCGGCTACACCAAAGCCGACCTCAAAGGAGTCCAAGACAAACTCAACACCCGACCCCGACCCACCCTGGACTTCGACACCCCAGCCCAACGTTTGGCCACTCTCCTCGATCAAGCTGCCTAACCGCGTTGCACTAACCACTTGACTTCGAGCGCCGAATCACGACCCTCACGTCAATCTCGGCGAGCGGACCGACTGCACGCGCCCTATTTCAACAACGCGTGGCGATCGAAGAAGAAGTATGTGTATGCCGCGGTGAGCCCGCAGACGAGGGTGGCCACCAGCAGCATCTGGGATCCGCTGACCACCACGCTGATGAAGCCGCCGACGATTGCGCCGCAGGCGAATCCGGCCCATAGCAGGAAGTATCCCAGCCAATCGCTCGCGTGGCCCCCGCTGAGATGGCGCTCGATGCCTTGGCCCATCTTGACGAGCGTCCCGGTCACATAACTCAGCGGGATCGACACCTCACCGTCGTTGACGAACGACGTGTTCAAGGCGCCGACACCAAAGGCTACGAACAGGATTGGAACGAACGGAACATCGTGGGCCGTCCAGCCCCGCATGACGGTGTCCACCACGGTGGACACCGCGAGCACAACCGTGGTCAACACCGTCGCGCCATGGGGATGATTCACCCAGACGTGGCGGCGGAACAACGATGCGATCACCACTCCGCCGACAAAGGCGGCCAGCAGCCAAGCTGCGCCGATCGCCAGCCACGTCTCGTCCTGGAACAGTCCGAGGAAAACCCGCTCGGTATTGCCTGTCATGAAGGTGACGAAGTACCCCGCGGAATGGGTGAACGCCACTGCTCCCAGCAGTCCGGCCAGGCCGGCCAGAATCCACGACAATCGTTCCTCGCTGTCGAACAGTTGCGACATGTCACCCATTGTGGGGAGCTTTGCGGCCCCTCGAGTCAGGATTCGCCAGCCTCGCGGCTCTCTAGCTGTCGCTGCCCACCGTGACGGCAGTTGCCTCGTCGGTGAGTTCGTCGAGCTCGTCTTCCTCTTCGTCGATGTGGACGAGGTGCGGCCGCGTCAGGAACAGCACACCTGCGCCCAACAACACCGCCGCCGCACCCACCCAGTACGGCAGGTGCACGCTGACGTGCTCTCCGAGCACCCCGGCCAGCCACGGTGCAACGGCGGCGCCGCCGAAACGCAGGAAGCTGTAGGCCGCCGAGGCCACTCCGCGTTCGACCGGCGCGGCCTTCATGACGGTCTCGGTGATCAGCGTGTTGTTGATGCCGATGAACAGGCCGGCGACCACCACACCCGATGCCAGCACGGTCTTGGAATCCGTCCACACCGCCATCACGGCCAGTACTGCGGTGAAGGCGAGCAGGTTGAGGATCAACACCCGCACCGTGCCGAAGCGGTGTTGGAGCCGCGGGGCGACGACCACCGAGGTGAAGGCCAACGCCAGCCCCCAGCCGAAGAAGATCAGCCCGATCTGGTGGGCGGTCATGTCCAGAGGGAAGGGGGTGAAGGCCAGCAGGGTGAAGAAGCCGAAGTTGTAGAGCAGCGCGGTGAGCGACACACCCAACAGTCCCCGGTGGCGCAGTGCCCGGAACGGGTCGGCCAGCGTGGTGGCACGGGCGGCCCGCGGGGTGGCGGGCAGCAGGAAGGCGGTGATCACCAGGGCGAAGGCCATCAGCGCCGAGACGCCGAAGAACGGGCCGCGCCAGGAGATCGAGCCGAGCACGCCGCCGACCAGCGGTCCGATCGCGATGCCCAGCCCGAGTGCCGCCTCGTACAGGATGATGGCTTGTGCCACAGAGCCTTTCGCGGAGTTGACGATGGTGGCCAGCGCGGTCGCGATGAACAGGGCGTTACCCAGGCCCCACAGTGCGCGCCACCCCACGATCTGCATCACGGTGTCGCTCATCCCGGCCAGGCCGGCGCCGGCGATGATGATCACCAGGCCGAGCAGCAGCGTGTGCTTGGGCCCGATACGACTGGACACCACGCCGGTGATCAGCATCGCCACGCCCATCACCGCCATGTAGCTGGTGAACAGCAACGACACCTGCGACGGTGAGGCGTCGAGGTTGTCGGCGATCGGTTTGAGGATGGGATCGACCAGTCCGATACCCATGAAGGCGACGACGGAGGCGAAAGCGACGGCCCATACGGCCTTGGGTTGGCGCCACATGGGGCGGTAACTCCTAACTGGGGTTGGGTGAGAGCGGATGCTCGTCGACGTCGGCGAGCATCCGGCGGATGATTCCGACGGAGTGCGCCAGCGTCCGGCGCTCCTCGGCGGTGAGCCGTTCGAGCCGCGGGTTGATGGTCGCGGCGCGGTCGGCCCTGGCTTGCTCCAGGGTCTGCCGGCCCTTCTCGGTGATAGCGATCAGCACTGCGCGGGCATCACCGGGATCGGTGGTGCGGGTAACCAGGCCGGCGTCTTCCAGGCGGCGAACCTGGGTGGTCATGGTCGGCTGCGAGCAGTGGTCGAGCAGCGCGAGGTCGGAGATGCGGGCCTCGCCCTGATCCTCGATGGTGGACAGCAGCCGGGCCTGCGCCCAGGGGACCGGCAGTCGGGTGCGTTGGGTGGCCAGTCGGTTCAACCGGGCGACGACCGACAGCAGGTCAGCGCCTAGCTCGGACTCGTCGGTTAGCGTGACATCCTCGGTCGGGGTCGACATGCCGATCATGTTTACATAGATTTACTATGTAGTAAACCCGCTGGGCGTGCTCTCGCTCACACCACGTGCAGCCGACTGCGGCGATCGCGGCTGGCAGAATCGAACGATGACCGCGATACCCCCGGCGACGACGCCTCGGCGCGGCCTCACACCCGGCGAGCTGGCGCAGGCTGCAGTGATGGCGGCCCTCTGTGCGGCCACCGCGATCATCGCGGTGGTGGTGCCGTTCGCGGCCGGCCTTTCGGTGCTGGGAACGGTGCCCATGGGTCTGCTGGCCTACCGCTACCGGCTGCGGGTACTCCTCGCGGCCACCATCGCCGCGGGCACCATCGCCTTTCTGATCGCCGGGATGGGCGGCTTGATGACCGTCATCGACTGCGCCTACATCGGTGGGCTGACCGGTGTGGTCAAGCGTCGCGGCAAGGGCACGGCCACAGCGTTCGGCACGGCGATCGTGGCCGGCGCGATATTCGGGATGGCGGCCATCGCCGCACTGTCTGTGTTGTCACGGCTGCGCAACCTGGTCTTCGACTCGCTGACTGCCGGGATCGAAGGACTGGCCAACGTCCTGGAACAGATCCCGCTGCTCGACGTGACGGCCGAACCGCTGCGAACCTCCTTCGGCACGCTGTTGGATTACTGGCCCGTGCTGATGCTGGTCCTGGGCATCTTCAGCATCACCTCGGTCAGCATGATCGGCTGGTGGGCGCTTTCACGGATCTTGGCGCGGCTGCTCGGGGTCCCCGATGTCCACAAGCTCGACGGCGGCGACGACTCGGCGGTCATCGGGCCGGTACCGGCCCGCCTGACCGACGTACGGTTCCGCTATCCGGGGGTCGGGCGCGACGCACTGGGGCCGGTTTCGATGGAATTCCAGCCCGGCGAACATGTTGCGGTGACCGGACCGAACGGCTCGGGCAAGACCACACTCATGCTGATGCTGGCCGGGCGTCAACCCACCTCGGGCAGCATCGAGCGGGCCGGCGCCGTGGGACTGGGTCGCATCGGCGGCACCGCAGTGGTGATGCAACATCCGGAAAGCCAGGTGTTGGGCACTCGGGTGGCCGACGACGTGGTGTGGGGCCTGCCCGTCGGCGCGACCGCCGACGTTGAGCGCCTCCTGACCGAAGTGGGGCTCGACGGCCTGGCCGAACGTGACACCGGAGGGCTGTCCGGTGGCGAACTGCAGCGACTGGCTGTTGCCGCGGCACTCGCCCGCGAACCCTCGCTGCTGATCGCCGACGAGGTCACCAGCATGGTGGACCAACAGGGCCGCGACACCTTGATGAACGTCCTGTCCGGGCTGACCGAACATCATCAGATGTCGCTGGTGCACATCACGCACTACAACGACGAGGCCGATTCCGCCGACCGGACGGTGACGCTCAGCGGCAACGGCGGCACCGCCGACAACACCGACATGGTTCAGACCTCCGCCGTGCCCCGGGAAGGGACGCGCGCCACGGCGGGCGCCGCGCCGGTGCTGGAGCTGACCGGAGTCGGCCACGAATACGCCAACGGAACCCCATGGGCGAAAACAGCTTTGCGGGACATCACGTTCACCGTCAACGAGGGTGACGGAGTGCTGGTGCACGGCCTGAACGGTTCCGGGAAGTCGACCCTGGCCTGGATCATGGCCGGGCTGACCGTCCCCACCTACGGCGCGTGTCTGCTCGACGGGGTGCCGGTGTCACAGCAGGTGGGTTCGGTGGCGATCTCGTTCCAGGCTGCCCGCCTGCAATTGATGCGCAGCACCGTCGGGCGCGAAATCGCCTCGGCCGCAGGCTTCTCGGCGCGGGAGAACGACCGCATTGCGAGCGCACTGGAGATGGTGGGGCTGGATGCGGCACTGGCCCAGCGGCGCATCGACCAACTCTCGGGCGGTCAGATGCGTCGGGTGGTGCTCGCCGGGTTGCTGGCCCGGTCGCCACGCGCGCTGATCCTCGACGAACCCCTGGCCGGTCTGGACGCCTCCAGTCAACGGGGGCTGCTGCGGTTGCTGGAGGATCTGCGCCGCAACAATGGGCTCACCGTCGTCGTCATCTCGCATGACTTCACCGGCCTGGAGAGTCTCTGCCCGCGCACGCTGCACCTGCACCACGGTGAACTCGCCCTTGCTCCGACGACTGCCGGGGGTTCGCGATGACCGCTCCGACCCGAGGACAACGTAAACCGGTCGTTCTGTTGCGTCCGGTCCCCGGCGACACCGTCATCCACCGACTGTGGGCCGGCACCAAACTGCTCGCGGTGGCGGCCATCGGCGTTCTGTTGACCTTTTATCCCGGATGGGTGCCGATCGCCTTCGTCGCGATACTGGTTCTGGTGACCGCGAGGCTGGCGCACATTCCGCGTGGCGCGCTGCCGTCGATCCCGATCTTCCTGTGGGTCCTGCTGGTGCTGGGCGGGGCGCTCGCCGCGCTGGGCGGCGGTGCCCCGATGATCGACATCGGCTCGGTGCAGGTCGGCCTGGGCGGGCTGCTCAACTTCCTTCGGGTCACCGCGCTGGCGATCGTGTTGATCGGGCTCGGCGCGCTCGTGTCGTGGACGACGAACGTCGCCGACGTCGCCCCGGCGGTGGCCACCTTGGGCCGCCCCCTGCGGCGGCTACGCATTCCGGTGGATGACTGGGCGGTGACGATTGCGTTGGCGCTGAGGGCTTTTCCGATGCTGATCGACGAGTTCCGCACGTTGTACGCGGCGCACCGGCTGCGCCCGGTCGAACCGGCCGAGACGTTCCGGGAGCGGCGCAGACAGCGGGTGGCCAATCTGATCGATCTGCTCGCCGCCGCCGTCACCGTGGCGTTGCGCCGGGGCGACGAGATGGGTGATGCCATCACCGCACGCGGTGGCGCGGGCCAGATCTCGGCGGCCCCGTCAGGGCCCAGGGCTCGTGACTGGATCGCCTTCGCCATCCTCGTCCTGGTCTGCGGCACTGCCCTGGCCCTGGAGCTCACCGTCCTGCCGACCAGCCTGCCGCGGCGGTGACGGCGGCCCGGTCCGCGACCGGGTCAGCCGGATGGCGACGTAGACGACCGCAGCCGCGATGACGAAGGCCGCCAGCCACGGCAGCAGCAGGCCGAACAACATCACGAATCCGGTGGCCGCTGACACGAAGCCGTGCCAGCCGCGCTCGACCTGGCCCCAGAACCCCTGATACTGCGGGGCGGGGCCACCGATCTGCTCGGCGGTGATGTCGAGATTGACCGTGCTGTAGTCGATCTGGTCGCCGAGCTGGGTGCGCTGCGCACGCAGGCTGTCGAGGTCGGCCTGGCGCTGCGACAGGGCGTTCTCGGCCGCGATCAACGCCTCGGGGTCTTTGGCGTCGCGCATGATCCCGAGCAGCCGGTCCACCGAAGTCTGCAACGCATTGATGCGGGCGTCGAGATCGACGCGCTGCGAGGTCACATCATCGGAGCGGACCTCGACGGTCTGCACCGTGCCGAGTTTCTTGAACCCGTCGAGGGTGCCCTCCAGTTTGGCGGCCGGTACGCGCAGCGCCAGGGAGATGTGTGCCCGGCCGGAGCTGGAGCCGGCGTCCTCGGAGCGGCTGTCCACCCGGCCACCGGCATCTGCGGTCAGTGCTACGGCCTTGTCGGCCACCGCAGCCGGGTCGCCGGTGGTGATCGACATCGATGCGGTCTTGACGATGTCCCGCTTGACGTCGGCGGGTGCCGGGGCCTCCTTGAACCCGGCACCGCTTTCCGGTGCCGGTGCCGAAGGCGCGAATCCGGCGTCGTTCGGCGGTGCCGCCGGGGCCGAGGAGGTGGGGGAGTGCCCGGCCGCGCAGGCCGGGGCGGCGGCCAACATGGCCGCGGCGAACAATGCCACCGTCACGCGGTGGCGGCATGCACTGGTGTGCCTGGGCATCAGCCCAATGTAGGCGATGTGGTCAGCGTGCGGCTGCCGTATTGGCGGCCCATTGAGCGTCGGCCAGGGACTTCTCGACATCGCGTCGGCCCAGGAACATCTCGTCGAAATAGGGCTGGAGGGCCTGATATCCGGCCGGGAAGCCGGCCGCTCCCGGCGCCGGGATCCGCGGACCCCGCAGCACCCGGAAGAACGGGCTGACGTCCACCCCGCGCGCTTTCCAGTAGTCGTGGTAGACGGGTTGGGCGGCCAGCACGGCCGGGATGGCGGCGCCTTTCACCCCGAGGAACTCGCTGCCCTGTTTGCTGCCCATCCACGCCAGCACCTCCCGCACCGAACCCGGGTGGCGGGTCGCCGAGTTGGCCGCTGCGGCAATGCCATTGGTGACACTGACTCGACCTTTGGGGCCGGTGGGCAGCATGACCACGCCCCACCGGAACCGGGCCTGGTTCGCGATGGCCGCCAGGTTGTAGGTGCCGGACTGGAACAGCGCCATTCGGCCTTGCAGGAAGGTGTTGCGGGAGAAGTCCCCGTTGCTGTTGGTGGCCGAGGCCGGTGGGGCGACGTGATCGTCGTTGATCATCCGTACCAGATACGTGAACGCCTCGACGGCCTGCGGGTTGTCGAAGGCGAATCGATCGCCGATGGTGAAGATGCCACCCGCCGAGCCGATGTAGTTGAGGTAGATGCCCTGAAGGTCGTTGGCGGCGTTGTAGCCCCACTGCCGGATCCGACCGGGGTCGAAACCCTCGGTGCCGGCTGTGCGGCCCTGCTCGTCGACGGTGAGCCTGGCGGCCAGCGACCGCAGGGTGTCGTCGGGTCCGTTCGACCAGCGCAGCGTGGTCAGTTCGGCGAGGTCCACCCCGGAGGCGTCGAGCAGGTCGGCGTTGAAATACACCGCGATACCGGCGTCGGTCAGTTGCGGAACGGCCCACAGGGCGTCATTGCGGGTGAACTGGTTGACCACCGAGGGTTCCCAGGCTCGGGCGGCGTTGGCGCCCAACGTCTGTCCGATGTCGAGCAGCCGGCCGTTGTCGGCGTACCCGGCCAGGTAGGCATTGGACAGCCAGAAGATGTCATCGGCACTGCCGCCTGCCACATCGGTGCGCAGGCTGTCGAAGTAGGACGAGTAGGCGACGGTGTTGACCCGCACGTCGATGTCAGGATGCTCGCGGGTGAACTCTGCGAACGACTCCCGGTAGGCGGCCGCCACCTGCGGGTCCCACAGCCGCACGGTCACCACGGTGCGACCTTCGGGTTCGGTCGTGTGGCCGAGCAGGACGGCAGCGACCAGCAGGACGGCCATGGTCAATGCCAGGCCGGCGGCCGCCAGCGTGGAGCGCCTCATTTGATTCCCGTCACCACGATCGAACGGACGATGTTGCGCGAGAACGCGATGAACAACACGATCAGCGGGACGATCGCGACCGTGGTGGCCGCCATCACCAGCGTCCACTGCGCGTTGTACTGCGTCTGCAGCCCGGCCGTCGCGACCGTGAGCACCTGCCACTTGCTGCCGCTCGTGATCACCAACGGCCACAGGAAGTTGTTCCACTGGCTCACCACGGTGATCAATGCCAGGGTCACGAGGATCGGCCGGCTGGCCGGCACCACCACGTGCATGATCACGTCCAGGGTGTGGGCGCCGTCGAGGCGGGCCGCGTTGATCAGATCGTCGGGAATCGATCGAAAGTACTCGCGCAGCAAGAAGATCGCGTACGGCGAGCCGAACATGAACGGCAGCACCAGCGCCCAGAAGGTATTGCGCAATCCCGCCTCGGCCATCATCAGGTACAGCGGCACCACGGTCACCGTCGCAGGCACCATCAGCGTCGCGATGTAGATCCAGAACAGGGCGTCGCGGCCGGGGAACCGCAGCCGGGCAAAGGCATAGGCGGCCAGCACTGAGAACACCAGTTGACCGAGCAGGATCACGGCGGTCATCAACGCGGTCACCACGATGGCGCGACCGAATCCGGCGTCGGACAACCCGACGTAGTTCTCCAACGTCGGCGGCGCGGGCGGTGATAGCGGGGGATCGGTGGCGAACTGCTCGGCCGAGGTGAAGGAGGTGAGCAACCCGAGGCCGAAGGGCAGCAGCGTGATCACCGCGCCGAGCAGAAGGCCCACGTAGATCAGTGCGTTACGTGAGGTCATAGCTGATCCTGCGGCGGAAGTAGACGTGCTGGAGCAGCGTGATGCCGACGAGGATGACGAACAGCACAATCGCCATCACCGAGGCCCGGCCCACCGCGGCCGCGCCGAACGCCTCGGCATAGATCCGGTGGGCCACCAGATCGGTGCGACCCTGGGGCCCGCCCGCGGTCAGGGCATACACGGTGTCGAATACCTGCGCGGCACTGACGATTCCGGTGACCAGGACGAAGAACATGGTCGGGCGCAGCATCGGCAGGGTGATGTGACGGAACCGCTGCCAGTCTGTCGCGCCGTCGGTGCGGGCGGCGTTGTGGACATCGGCGGGAATGTTGAGGATGCCGGCCAGGAAGAACAGCGTCACGTAGCCGACATTGGTCCACACCACGACGGCCGACACCACCGGCAGCGCCAGTCCGGGGTCGGTGAGCCACTCGATCGGCCGGCCCAGCACGGTGCTCAGCGCACCGTCGGTGGGGGCCAGGATCCATTTCCACAACACCGCGATCGCCAGCGGTGCACAGATCCACGGCAGCACGTACACGGTGCGGAAGAATCCGGTGCCCGGCAGTTCCCGAGCCAGTAGCGACGCGGCGATCAGGCCCAGCACGGTCTGCGTCGGCACCACCAGCAGCACGAACAGCAGTGTCACCCCCAGTGAGGTGGCGAACGACGAATCGGTGAGCACCGACGTCCAATTGTCCAGCCCCACATACTCGATCGGGCCCAGTAGATCCCACCGCTGCAGGCTCAACCAGACCACGACGAGCATGGGCAGCAACAGAAAGGTGACGACGCCGAACAGGCTGGGGGCGACAAGCGCGTACCCCAGTGCGGTCGTGCGGACACGCGAGGTGGCCATCGAATCATTAAAGCGGTTCGTCAGCTGCCGGCGCCACGGTGGGCAGGTACAACGTCCAAACGCGTCGAGGCCATCCCGGACGGGGCGATCATGCGCAGATGACGTACTCACCTGACTGTTCCGGAATCGAAGACCCGAGGGCGCACTTGTAGCTGGTAACAGCAACAGATGGACCGGGGGCCAATTCATGAGCACAGCGCAGCCAGCCCGCAGGGGCAGCGTGACGTCCACCGTGGCACAGTCGGCGATCTTCACCGTGTTCGGCGTGGCCGCGATGGTCTTCGGTTCGCTGGTCGGTCCGGTTGCCACGGCCCACGCCGCCGACGGATGCGCCGACGTCGAGGTCGTGTTCGCCCGCGGCACCAACGAGGCGCCCGGGGTGGGAGCCACCGGGCAGGCGTTCGTCGACGCGCTCACTGCCGACCTACCCGGCAAATCTGTGGACGTGTACGGGGTGAACTACCCGGCGTCACTGAACTTCGGCCAGGCTGTCGACGGGATCGCTGATGCGAGCAACCGGATCCAGTCGATCGCGGCAACGTGCCCGGCGACGCAGATCGTGCTGGGCGGTTATTCGCAGGGCGCTGCGGTGGCCGGCTACACCACCGCCGGCAGCGTGCCCGCCGGATATGTCCTGCCCGCCGGCATCAGCGGCCCGATGCCGGCATCGGTTGCCTCACACGTCGCGGCCGTGGCGCTGTTCGGAACTCCCGACGACTGGGTTCTGGGCCTGGCCGACCGAAGCGCACCACCCATCGCCATCGGTGCGCCGTACGTGGCCAAGACGATCCAGCTGTGTGCCCCCGGTGACCCGGTCTGCTTTCCCGGTGGCCTGAATCGTGCCGCCCACAGCTCCTACAGGGACAACGGTATGGCCGTCCAGGCAGCCGACTTCGCGGCCCGGCGGCTGGGCGCGGGTGCTCCGGCGGCAACCGTGGTGCAGGCCGTGGGCGGCATGAGCTAGCGCTCGAGCCCCTGAAACCCGGCAACGGTGTCGGCCAGGGTGATTCGTGGATCGCGGTAGGTGATGCCGAGGTCGCGTTCGCTGGGTGAATCGTCGGAGGCCGGCATCTGCGTGTAGTACTGCATCCCGGCTTCCGTGAACGGCGTCTGGAACGGCAGGAACGGACCCATCCGGTCGAGCACCTGCCCGGCGACGCGCAGGACGGTGTCGGGAACCGGGACGGCGAACATCGTCTTGTCGCCAACCTCGGTGAGCAGCTTGGCCAACTGGTCCACCGGAATGCGATGACCGCCGGCCATGTACCGGCGGGGCCCGCGACCGGGTTCGAGCAGCGCCACATGTAAGGCCGCCAGGTCACGTCCGTCGACGATGGTCCACGCTGCGCTGCGACCGGGAATCGCCCCGAGTTGCAGTGCGGCGGCCACCCCCTCGCCGGCCTCACCGAACTGGTTGCCGACCGGTGGACCCATGACCATGCCGGGATAGGTGATGTTGACCGGTGCGCCGGCGTCCTGCATCCCGCGGGCATAGATCTCGACCTGGGCCTTGGACCGGCCGTAGCCGTCCGTCCCGCCGAACACCGGCAGGTCGGCTTCCAGCGTGTCCACGTCCGGATTGAACAACGCGGTAATGCTCGACACATGGATGATCGGATCCAGGCCGAGTTCTGCTGCGCCGCCGAGCACATTCCGCGCACCGTCCATGTTGGTGCTCATCATCTGCGCGGTCTGGCTGGGATCGGTGGCGACCAGCGCCGCACTGTGCAGGACGGCATCGCAGCCCTCGAGTGCGAGCATCACCGAGTCGCGGTTGGTGATGTCGCCGACGGCATGGTCGGAGACGTCGACTCCGAGCTTGGCGACACTGGTGTGCAACCGGTCCGGGTTGCGCACCAGAAACCGAACGGAATGACCGGCGTCCGCAATCGCTTTCGCGCTCCACCCGCCGACAAACCCGGTACCGCCGGTGACCAATACGCGCATGACGCCAACCTCCTAGCGAACGAACAACTCGTCGCACAGACGCTAGTAGGTCAGGGGGCGCAACGAAGCGGTTTCAGCCCTGTGCCGGATATGTCGGCTCAGCCGCCCCTCAGCGTCGCGAGCTCCTTCATGTTCGCCCACCCCTGCTGCTGCGCCTCATCGAGGAAACTCGGCAGCGGCGCGCGCAGTTCGGGCAGCACCTCATGGTCGAGCAGCGCCTGCAGGGCGGCCTGCTTGGCGTTGTGGCCGGCCTGGTTGTCCAGCTCCCAGACTCCTGAATCGGTTGTGTAGTCGTATAACTCGTGGTGGATGGGCCGCGAGGTGTCGATGTCCATGCTGCCGGGTTTCCAGTACGTGTACATGCCGAGCTTGGCTTCGGGGGTACGCACGGCGACGATGTGGCTTGGTGCGGAGGTCGGGATGTCTGTCGGTGGGCCGGCTGCGCCGAACACCTTCTGTGCGAGCGGTGATTTCAGCAAGGCCGCCATCTCCTCCACCGACATGTCGTCGGTGGCGTGCGCGATCCACGGCCGGCCCGGAGCCGCCGCATCGGCGGCGATCCCGGCGATGTCGGCGCGGCTCGCCAGGTAGGAGTAGCGGGAGTCGGACCGCCAGCCCGTGCCACCGTGCGCGATGGTCAGCAAGAGCGGAGCCAGGTCGGCGCTGGAAGTCAGCTGGGTGCGGCTGTCGCCGGGGTCGGGTGTCAGGTGACCCGACGGGTCGCGGATGTAGAGCGGCACCCGGATGCTCTCTTCGTAGACCGCGGCGCCCTTGCCACGCAGGCCGTGCGACCCCGCGTACTCGCCGTGGTCGGAGGTGAACACGACGACGGTGTTGTCGTCGACATCCGGCCGCGCCGCCAGGATGTCGAGCACCCGGCCGATCTGGGTGTCCACCTGTTGATGCAGCCACAGGTACATGTCCAGGCAGCGCGCCCACTGCGCGGCCGCCTCGGGCCCGGTGTAGTCCATCGCGCCGGTCATCAACGGCGACATGAAGTTCATGTAGTCGATCTGCAATTGGGGTTTGCCCCGGCGGCGCAGATCCTCAGCGGTCTCGAAGTTCACCGGCTTGGCACTGAACCGGTGTGGAACATCTTCTGGCAGAGGATTTTTCGGCCACCAGCAGATGTCGTGCGGATTGACCAGGGACACCGTGGTGCACCATGGGCCCTCGTTCGCGTGGGCGTCGAACCACCCGGCGAACTGATCGACGATCGAAGGATCCTGCGCCAAGCCCTGATTCGGCGCGCCGTTGGGGGACGGGTAGGTGCCGCCGGAGAAGCCGTGGACATCCAGGCCGTCGGGGGTGTTGTCGGCCACGCTGCCCAGGTGCCATTTACCCCACCACCAAGTGCGGTATCCGGCATCGCGCAGCATCGTGCCCCAGGTGGGGAAGCGGGCCGCCAGCGTCGACTCGGTGGGGCCTTCGCCGGTGTAGAGGCACCCGGTCTGGTGTGAGTACAGCCCGGTGGTCAGCACCCCGCGCGACGGCGTGCACATGTTCGACGCGCTGTAGTGCGAGCCGAACGACGTGCTGCGCGTCCGCAACCGCTCGAGGTTCGGCAACAGCGCGCCCAGCTGCTGCGCATCGGGGAACCACTGGGGTGCCCGCATCTGGTCGACGATGACGACGAGGATGTTGGGCTGCCCGGCAGATTCGGGCCCGCGCCGCCCCAGCAGTTCGTAACCGCCGAATCCGACCGCGGCTG
Source organism: Mycolicibacterium lutetiense (assembly GCF_017876775.1). Lineage (NCBI taxonomy): Bacteria > Bacillati > Actinomycetota > Actinomycetes > Mycobacteriales > Mycobacteriaceae > Mycobacterium > Mycolicibacterium lutetiense. The sequence goes on from NZ_JAGIOP010000001.1 coordinate 1,301,180, forward strand.
CACCGGCGGCCGCCGCCGCACCACCTAGGACTGTCCGCCTGCTGAGCTCTGCCATGTCCTCACGGTAGGCCTCGCTACGATCGGTCGGGTGTTGACGGCTCAAGATCCAGTGACCTGGGAGCCGCGGCGCATCGCCGTCGCCGGGGTGACGGGGTCGGGCAAGACGACTCTTGCGGCGCGACTGTCGCACGAGTTCGACCTGCCGTACGTCGAGATCGACAGTCTCTATCACGGGCCCGGCTGGGAACCCCGACCCACGTTCATCAGCGACGTCGAGCAGTTCATCGCGGGCGATTCCTGGGTGATCGAATGGCAGTACCGCGCCGTGCGCAGCCAGATCGTGACGCGCGCGGACACCCTGTTGTGGCTGGACCTGCCGACCCCGGTGGCCCTGCGCCAGTTGACGCGTCGCACCCTTCGCCGACGCCTCGGCCGCCGCGAGTTGTGGAACGGCAACATCGAACCGCCGCTGCGCACGATTTTCACCGACCGTGACCACATCTTGCGCTGGGGATTCCGGACCCGAAACAAGCTCCGCGACACCATCCCTGCGCTGGGATCGCAGGTGCCCCATCTGCACATCGTCCGCTTCACCCGCCACCGCGATGTCGAGGCCTGGCTGAGCCGCATTGCTCCCGCCTGAACCATGTCGCCCCGCAGCGCCGCTACCGTAGGAGCGTGACAGCTCAACGACGTGTGGACGCCGACTTCCTGGAGCTGCCCCGGTTCGAGTTGGCTGACGCGGCACTGTCCGCGGCAGCCGCCGCCGGCGCCAGCTATGCCGATCTGCGGATTCACCGCATCACCACCGAGATCATCCAATTGCGCGACGGAGAGTTGGAGATGTCTGTGGTCAACCGCGAGGTGGGGTTGGCGGTGCGGGTGATCGTCGATGGCGCGTGGGGATTCGCCTCCCATGCCGAACTGGCACCCGAGGTGGCGGCCGAGACGGCCCGCCGCGCTGTGCAGGTGGCCACGACGCTCGCGCCACTGAACGCCGAGCGCATCGAGTTGGCCGCCGAGCCGGTCTACACCGATGTGACCTGGGTGTCCGATTACGGTGTCGACCCGTTCATCGTCCCCGCCGCCGACAAGATCGCGCTGCTCGGCGACTACTCCGGCCGGTTGCTGGCGGCCGACGGTGTGGACCATGTGTCGGCGGGCGTGCACGCGGTCAAGGAGCAGAGCTTCTACGCCGACAGCTTCGGATCCTCGATCACCCAGCAGCGGGTGCGGGTGATGCCGACGATGGAGGCGGTCGCCGTCGACTCGGCCGCCGGGTCGTTCGAGACCATGCGCACACTGGTCCCACCGATGGCGCGGGGCTGGGAAGCGCTGGCCGGCGACGACGTGTGGGACTGGACCTCTGAGCTGGCCGAGCTGCCGACGCTGCTGGCCGAGAAGACCAAAGCCCCGTCGGTCGTCGCCGGCCCCACCGACCTGGTGATCGACCCGTCCAACCTGTGGCTGACCATTCACGAATCCATCGGGCACGCCACCGAATACGACCGGGCGATCGGCTATGAGGCGGCCTACGCCGGGACGTCGTTCGCCACCCCGGACAAACTCGGCACCATGCGCTACGGCTCGCCCGTGATGAACGTGACTGCCGACCGCACCGTGGAATTCGGCTTGGCCACCGTCGGATTCGATGATGAAGGGGTGCAGTCCCAGAGCTGGGACCTGGTGCGCGACGGCGTCTTCGTCGGCTATCAGCTGGACCGGGTGTTCGCCCCGCGACTTGGAAAGGCCCGCTCCAACGGCTGCTCGTATGCCGACTCGCCACACCATGTCCCGATCCAGCGGATGGCCAATGTGTCGCTGCAGCCGGGGCCGGAAGATCTCAGCACGCAGGATCTGATCTCGCGGGTGTCCGACGGCATCTACGTCGTGGGCGACAAGTCCTGGTCAATCGACATGCAGCGGTACAACTTCCAGTTCACCGGCCAGCGGTTCTACCGGATTCGCGACGGCCGGCTGGACGGGCAGTTGCGCGACGTGGCGTACCAGGCCACCACGACCGATTTCTGGGGTGCGATGGAGGCTGTCGGCGGACCGTCGACCTGGCGCCTGGGTGGGGCGTTCAACTGCGGCAAGGCCCAGCCCGGGCAGGTGGCGCCGGTCAGCCACGGCTGTCCGAGCGCGCTGTTCCGCGGCATCAATGTACTGAACACCCGGACGGAGGGCGGCCGATGATCGGCGCACAGCAGGCCATCGACATCGCCTTGGCCGCAGCGGATCCGGGCACAGAAACTGTAGTGCTGGTGACCGATCGGGCCGATGCCTCGCTGCGGTGGGCCGGCAACTCGATGACTACCAACGGCGAGACGGTCAGCCGCACTGTCACGGTGATCTCGATCGTGCGCCGCGGCGAGGCGGCCCATGTCGGGTCGGTGCGTTCCACCGAGGTGGACCCGGCGGTGATCCCGGAGTTGGTGGCCGCTGCGCAGCGCGCGGCGCTGGCCTCGCCCGAGGCGCGGGATGCCGCACCGCCGCTGCCGGGCTTCGGGGTTCCGGCCGACTGGGATGCACCGGTGGCGGGAACGGGTACGCAGGTGTTCACCGGCATCGCCGATGACCTGGCCAAGGGTTTCGCCGGTTCCGACCAGCTCTACGGATATGCCCGCCACGTCATGGAGACCACGTTCGTGGCTACCTCGACCGGCCTGCGCCGTCGTTACACCCAGCCGACCGGGTCGGTGGAGATCAATGCCAAGCGTGACGGTGCCAGCGCCTGGGCCGGGGTGAGCACCGCGGATTTCGTTGATGTGCGGGTGGATTCGCTGCTCGACGAGTTGTCGCTCAAGTTGGGTTGGGCGGAGCGGACCGTCGAACTTCCGGCCGGCCGGTACGAGACACTGATGCCGCCCTCGACGGTGGCCGACATGATGATCTACCTGACCTGGACCATGGACGGCCGTGGGGCGCAGGAAGGGCGCACCGCACTGTCGGCACCCGGCGGGACCCGGGTGGGGGAGAAACTCACCGATCTGGGGCTGACGCTGTACTCGGACCCGTTCGCGCAGTCATTGGCCTGCCAGCCGTTCGTCGCAGTGCCGAGTTCCTCGGAGCGGGTGTCGATCTTCGACAACGGCATGGACATCGGCCGGGTGGACTGGATCCGCGACGGCGTGGTCAATGCGCTGGCCTATCCACGGGCGGTGGCTGCCGAATACGGCACACCGGTCGCGGTGCCCGCCGACAATCTGCTGATGACCGGTGGCACAAACGAATTGGCAGATATGATCGCCGGCACCGAACGCGGCCTGCTGCTGACCACACTGTGGTACATCCGCGAGGTCGACCCGACCGTGCTGCTGCTCACCGGGCTCACCCGGGACGGCGTCTACCTGGTCGAGGACGGCGAGGTGACCGCCGCGGTGAACAACTTCCGCTTCAACGAGAGTCCGCTGGACCTGCTGCGGCGCGCCACCGAGGCCGGCCTCAGCGAGATCACCCTGCCGCGCGAATGGGGCGACTGGGCAACCCGCGCGTCCATGCCGACGCTACGGATCCCGGATTTCCACATGTCCTCGGTGAGCCAGGCGCAATGAACTAAGTGCTATCGCAACGGCAATTCACGACATACGGTCCCTCACACTGGGCCGTACTCGCCGTGTTTGTCGTCGGCGCGGTGCTGGCGATCTGGCTCGGACGCCGTCAGACCGGACGTCAATCCCGGGTCTTCGGCCGTATTCTCGGCGCCCTGACGGCCACGATCTACGTCGCGATATTCGTTTACACGCTCACTCCGCCGTCGATCCAACGTTCGGTACCCCTGCAATTGACCGATCTGGCGACCGTCGTGGGTGCCTACGCGCTGTGGTCGCAGCGGCAGTGGGCGTTCGTGCTCACCTACTACTGGGGGCTGGTGCTGAGTACTCAGGCACTGATCTCGCCGGTGCTCAAGAGCCCGGACTTCCCGCACTACACTTTCCTGGCGTTCTGGTCGATTCACCTGCTGGTGGTCTGGGCCGCGATCTATTTGACCTGGGGTCGTGGGATGCGTCCCCGGTGGCGCGACTACCGATTGGCGGTGGCGGTGACCGCGGCGTGGGCAGCGGGAACCATGACGTTCAACGGAATCGCAGGCACCAACTACGGCTTCCTCAACGCCAAACCCGCCACCGCGTCGCTGCTCGACCTGATGGGGCCGTGGCCGGTCTACGTCCTGGTCGCCGGCACCCTGGTGCTGGTGGTGTGGGCGCTCATGACGTGGCCCTGGAAACGGGCCGCGTAACCGCACGCCGTCGGGCCCGGTGGTGGATACTGCCGGTGTGTCTGCCGATCTGCTCCGCGAGTTGACTGACCTGGTTGCACTGTCCCCGCCCACGTTGGCCGATATCAACGCCGACGTGCGTGAGGTGTGTGCGTCGACGCTGGCGTTGCCGCCCCTGCCGGCGGAGACCCGCGGCGGCGCCGTCGATCCCATGGTCACCGAGTTCGCCGAGCAATTCAGCATCGACGTCGCCGGCATCACCACGGCGCAGCGGGCCGCGTTCTCCGATCTGCTCGGGCCCGACGTGTTCACCGTGGCGATGCTGATCTTTGTGGCCGACTTCGTGCCCCGGATGCGCGCCGGATTGTCCGCCCTTGGTGTGGGCTGGCCGGCCGAACCCGTCGCCTGGGACCACGAAACCGACCCGGCCAACTATGTGCTCGACACCTTCATTCCGGCCGTCGGGCGGATGACTGCGCTGGACCCGGTGACCTCCGAGATCGTGCGCCTGCGCGGGGCCCGCCAGCACAACTGCCGGCTGTGCAAGTCGCTGCGGGAAGCCACGGCGTTGGAGGCCGGCGCCACCGAGTCCGACTACGACGGCATCGACGACTTCGAGAGCTCCGATCTGTCCGACCGGCACAAGGCTGCGCTGCGGTACGTCGACGCGCTGATCTGGACGCCGGCCCAGGTGTCGGGTGAGGAACTGCGCCAACATTTTTCGCAGGACGAGGCCGTCGAGCTGACCCTCGACGTCATGCGCAACGCCTGCAACAAAGTGGCCGTCGCGCTGGGCGCTGACGCGGCCCGGGTCGAGGAAGGCACCGAGCAGTACCGCCTGGGTGCCGACGGCCAGCCGATCTACAGCTGAGCGTCTCAGCCGAGATTCAGACCCGGGTAGATCTGGTCGAGCACCGTGGGCAGCAGCGCGTTGGCTGTTGTCTGCCCCTCCGTCGACAGGGTCAGGTTTGTCCAGATCACCAGTGCCACATCATTGTCCGGGTCAAAACCGATGAACGAGTTGTACCCCGGCATCTCGCCGCCGTGGTAGTACATCGCAGCGTGCGGCCCGTACCGTTGAAAGCTGATCCCGTAGCCGTACTGCTGCCAGTCGGGACGGTCCGGATCTTCGGGGCGCAGGCTATCCCGCCACCGCTGGGTGAACTCGTCGTCGAACACCGTGCCGGTGACCAACGCCCGCATCCAGATGGCCAGATCGTCGGCCGTGGAGATGACGCCGCCGGCCGCGGTGGCATACGACGGATTTTGACGGGTGTAGTCGATCGGCTGCACGGTCCCGGCTCGCGCTGCGGCCGCCAGATCTGCCGGGTAGTCCTCATCGGCCAACGCGTACAACGTCTTTCCGTACATGTAGCCGTGCGAGTACGGCTGGGGAAGGGAGGTATCGCCGGCTGCGGGCAACGTCGTGGCGTCCATGCCGAGCGGGCCGAACAGGCGGCGGTCGAACTGCCCGGCCAGCGGGGCGCCGCCGGCCTTCTCCGCCACCAGGCCCAGCAGCGCGTAGTTGGTGTTGCAGTAGTCGTAGGCGGTGCCCGGTGGGGCCGTGGGCGGATGGGCGAACGCGATGGCCAGCACCTGTTCCGGGGTCCAGGCCCGGGCCGGCTCGGCGTCGAGTTGGGCCGAGAGCTCCGGGGCGAACGTGTAGCAGTACAGCCCGCTGCGCATCGTCAGCAGATCGGCCAGGGTGATGGTGTCGCCGTGGGGCACGCCAGGCACATACGCCGAAATCGGGTCGTCGAGGGTGAGCTTGCCGTCCTGGGCCAGCAGCAGGATCAGCGCGGCGGTCATGGTTTTGGTGTTGGATGCGATGCGGAAATGGGTGTCGGGTTGTGGCGGAGATGTCGTGCCCAGTTCGGTGGTGCCGACCTCGGCGGTGAAGGTGCCCTGCGGGGTCTCCAACAACACCAGTGCCCCGGGCACCCGAAGCTTGGCTGCGGCATTCTCGACAATCGTCTGGAATCGGTCCGCGTCAATGTTCTGGAGGGCCGGCGGCTTGGGTGACGCGCAACCCGCCACGATCAGCGCCGCAGCGACGATGAGGCGCGAAGACTTCATCGCCCTGACCTCGCAATCGGCGCAAGCAGTTCCAGAACGTCGTCGACTTCGGCGTCGGTGGTGGCCCACGAACAGACGAACCGAACGGTGGGGCGAAGCGGGTCGGGACGGTGCACGGCGTAACTGGCCGAGACTGTGGCATGGGCAAGAGGTTCGAGGTCGACGAACACCTCGTTGGCTTCGGTGGGGGTGGACAGCCTCAGACCAAGCGCGTGGAAGCCGGTGCTGAGCCGAGCGGCCATCCGGTTGGCATGGGCCGCGGTCTGCAGCCACAGTCCGTCGTTCAGCATCGCCTCGAACTGGGCCGCGACGAAGCGCTGCTTGCTGGCCAGCTGTCCGATCTGCTTCTGTACGAAGTGAATTCCGTCGAACAGATCGGGGCGGCGCACCAGGATCGCATCGCCCATCAGCATGCCGTTCTTGGTGCCGCCCACGGTGACGATGTCAGCGTCCGCGATGGCCGCTGCCGGAGGGACCTCCAGGGCGGCAATCGCATTGGCGATACGGGAGCCGTCGATGTGGACGAGCAGGTCGAGATCGTGGGCGTGGTCGATGAAGGTCTTGATGGCGTGCGGGGTCCAGAGCCGGCCGTTCTCGGTGGACTGGGTGATGCTGACGATGCGCGGTTGCGAATGGTGCACCGGTCCGCGACGGAGCACCGCGATGTCCAGCGTCGCCGGGTCGATCAGGCCGTCATCGCTGGACAGCTTCGTCAACGGGGCACCCGACAGCCGGACCGGCCCGCCGGCTTCGTCGACCAGTGAATGCGCGATGTCGCTGCACAGGGTCTCCTGCCACGGCCGCACCGCCGAGGCCAGCGCGATGATGTTGGCGGCAGTGCCGGTGAGCGCGAACAGCACCTCGGCGTCGGGGGAGTCGAATGTGGCCTTGAGGGCTTCGGCGACGCGCTGGGTGACCGGGTCGTTCCCGTAGGACGCGGTGGCGTCGGTGTTTGCCGCGACGATCGCGTCGATCACTCGCGGGTGAGCGGGCGCGGCGTTGTCGGAGGCGAACGCGTGGGAAGGCACGTCCGCCATGATCCCACCGCCGACCGTTACTTCGAGGCGACCTTCTTCTTGATGAACAGCGCCGGCAGCACCACCGTGGCCACGGCCGTGACCAGCCAGACCACCACGGTGGCTCCGATCCAGGAGCCGACGCCGCGAATGCTGAGGCCGTGGGTGAGCAGTGCGGCCAGGGCCAGCGCCACCAGGGTGGAGACCAGCCCGATGCCGCCCAGGAATGCCGACGCGTAGCGGCTGGCCATTTTGAGGAAGAACGGCGACAGGATTGCCTGCGCGACGGCGAAGATCACCACCGTGGTGACAAAACCCCACACCGACACCGAGACGCCGGGCACCAGCCACGCGGCGACCAGCAAGCCGAGGGCCGATGAGCCCAGGAAGATCGCTATACGCAGAAGAAAGCGGACCATCCGGTGAGCGTAACCGCGACGGGCCCGCCTGCGGCCCCTCATTGGCATCCGCGTCCGCGCTGTGTGCGACCATATTGCGGCGCAGACGCGCCTGGGGGCGGTAGCTCAGTTGGTTAGAGCCGGGGACTCATAATCCCTTGGTCGCGGGTTCGAGCCCCGCCCGCCCCACTCAACAGCCCCACTCTGAACAGCCCCTGAAGGCTTGCCACGAGAGGTGAGGGCCCGGCAGAGCCCTCCGCGTCGAAGTTGATGGTGTTTCGATAACGGTTTCGGAAAGTCTTCGATCGTTATGAGAAATGTTCTGCGCCGAGTATGTCGTTGCTGTTTCCCTGGATTTATCCATTACGGGTCGACACCACCCTGGCTCGATGTGGCGGCGCAGAAATGGGGGAACGACGAATGCGCATTGCGATTACCGCGATCACCATTGCTGCTGTTTGCGCCCTTGTTGCGGGCTGCGGTCAATCAACGGAACAAGCGGCGGAGAACACTCCGACAACGCCGATGATTACGTCGTTTCCTCCGACGCCGCTGAGACAGAAAACGCTGCCCCGATTGTTGCTTGCGCCCGAACAGATCAACGCGGCAATGGCTGCGGGGGGAATGGCCGTCACGGGTACCGACTCTCAAATGTCCGATGACAGCGGGACGATGGCGCCCCGCGAGTGCCTCGCGGTCGACGGTGCCGCGCAGGCGCCCGTGTATGCCGACAGTGGATTCACCGACGAGCAAGAGGTGTCGTTGAGCGAGCCGGACGTCCTTGCTCACTACGCCAAGCAGGCTGTGGTTCGGTTCGCCGACGCCGACCAGGCCAGGGCCTTCTACGACGCCTCAGTTCAGCAGTGGCCCGCGTGCAAGCACTACACCCACACCCAGACGGGCACTATGTGGGACGTGGGTCCTTACTCCACCGACGGCGGCGTGCTGAGTACGGTGACTACCCAGTCCAACGCCCGGGCAGGCGGGTGGGCTTGCGGTCGGGCGTTGACCGCGAACAACAACATCGTGGTCGACGTCAACACGTGCAGCGCGAACCCGGCGGATTCGGCAGTCAAGATCGTCAAGCAGATCTCCGCGCGGGTCGATGCACCGCCCATTATTTCATAGGCCCGTTGCCGTCAGGGAAGTCGTCGCTTGCTTGGGACTGCACCCGAGCGAAAGGTGTTGCACCGCCACACGTGAACGTCGGCAGAAGTTCCCGGCTCCCACCGGTCTTCTGCCGACGCTCAACGTCACGCCTGGGTGACGGTCGCCCGTCCCCGCGGTGCTAGAACCAGACTTTTCGTCCGCCGACCGGACGGCCGACCGCTCCGAGAATCCACAGGATGACACCGATTACCAAGAGGATTCCGCCGATGGTGTACAGGATCGATATGCCGGTGAAATAGCCGATCAAGAGAAGGATGATACCGAGCACGATCATGGTCAATCCGTTCGACGTAGGAACCCCGTGGGGCTGTCGGCGACAGGAATTGCCATATCCGTCGATTTTCAAACGTGCGGGCGCGTAGGCGCCGCTAGCATCCTCGATCATGGCGGATATGCACCGGCGCACAGTGTTGCTCGGGGCGGGAGCGTTCTTGTGCTGCTGCGGCGCACGTTCGCATTGGCGCAGGACGCCCGGCAGCGTGGCAGCGCCCCCTACGGTGCGCTGCGGGCGATCACCGTGATCGGCCCGCTGCTCGAAGATGAAGCCGCACAACCCCATGAGGGCTATTGGCACTAGCGCCCGGCCCCGTCGTCACGGTGGAGGCGGTGGCGGAGGTGGTGGCGGAGGTGGCGCCGGCAGCGTGATCGGCGGCAGCCCCGGGATCTCGATGACGTTGGGCGGCGGGGGTGGGCCCAACTGGTTGAGCAGGTCCCCGGGCGGCGGAGGTGGCGCCTCGGGCGGGGGAATATAGACCGGCGGTGGCACATATCCCGTGCTGGTGTTGATCGTGATGATCGAGCCGGGAATGGTCCTGCCCTTCGGAGTTGTGCCGACCACCGAACCTCTCGATGCATTGCTGTTGACGGCGGTCGGTTGGTCGGCAACTCGGAAACCGGAGTCCAGCAGGCGTTTACGCGCGTCGTCAACCTTCAAACCGGTCACACTCGGCACTTCGCCACCGGGGCCCCCATCGACGTAGCGCGGGTCGGTGGGAGGCAGCGCGACGGGGCCGAAGTCGTCGGCGATGGGACTCATTGCGGCATACCAGGTCAACGCCGGCTCCGTACCGCCGAACAGGGTGCCGTCGCCGCATTTGCGCAGCGGGTACGAGCACAGTCCCGACGGTGACGACGAGTCGTCGAAGACGTAGTTCGCGGCGGCGTACTGGTTGGTGAAGCCGAGAAATCCCGATGACCGGTGGGCCTCGGTGGTGCCCGTCTTGCCCGACATCGGCAGCTTCCAACCGACCGAACTCGCTGCGCCGGCGGCGGTTCCGCTCTGGGCATCCTTGCTCAGAGCGTTGGCCAACGTATTGGCAAGGCCCTCCGGTACCGCCTGATCGCACGGAACGGTCTCCACGCCCACTTCATGCCCGTTGCGATCGAACATCTTGTCGATCGGGCTCGGGGGGCACCAGGTACCGCCTGAGGCCAGGGTGGCGCCGACATTCGCCAACTCGAGCGCATTGAGCTCGAACGGGCCGAGTGTGAAGGATCCGATGTTCTGCCGCTTGACGTAATCGGCGATGCTCTCGTTGGATTCGGGGTTGTAATCGTGGGCGCTGCCGGGGTCGGCGTAGGACCTCAGGCCCAGCCGGACCGCCATGTCCACCGCACGCGGTACCCCGATCTGTGAGATGAGCTTGGCGAAAGCGGTATTGGGTGATTGCGACAAGGCGTCGGTGACACTCAGCGGGCTGCGGAAACCGTGAACGTTGCGCACACACCACGTTTCCTTCGGACACCCGGGCGTGTCGCTGCTCCCCAGGCCCTTGCCGAGAAACGTTCCGGGGACATCGAGTGGGGAGTTGATGCCCATGCCCATATCGAGTGCGGCGGCGGTGGTGAAGATCTTGAAGATCGACCCGGCACCGTCACCGGCCAACGAAAAGGGCTGCGGCTGCACGGTTTGGTTGGCATCGCGATCGAGCCCGTAGGTGCGGCTGTCGCCCATCGCGACCAGTCGGTGGGTGTCCTTTCCTGGCGTGATCACGCTCATCACGCTCGCGACACCCGCCGCGTTCGGGTCTGCGTACTTCTCGATCGCGGACTGGACGCTGTTCTGCACCTTGGGGTCCAGCGTGGTGCGGATCAGGTACCCATTGCGCGCGACGTCTTTCATGGTGAGCCCGGCACGCGCCAGGTATTGCAGCACATACTCGCAGAAGAAAGCGCGATTCCCCGCAGCGATGCAGCCTTGCGGAAGCGGATCGGCCTGGGGGAGTACCCCCAGCGGTGTCGCCTTGGCAGCGCGCAACTCCTCGGCACGGTCCGGCAGATAGTCGATCAAGGTGTCGAGCACGACGTTGCGCCGCGCCAGGGCGCCGTCGGGATTGGTGTAGGGGTTCAGCGCGCTGGTGGACCGCACCACACCGGCCAGCATGGCGGCCTGCGGCCAGGTGAGATCAGCGGCGTCCACGCCGAAGTAAGTACGTGCGGCGTCCTGAACTCCGAAGGATCCGTTGCCGAACGACACGAGATTCAGATACCTGGCCAGGATCTCGCTTTTGGGGAGGACCTTGTCCATCGCCAGAGCGATTCGGATCTCGCGCAGCTTGCGCACGGGACTGACCTCGACCGCGGCCCGGCGCTCACCGTCGGTGTTCGCGTTGACCAGGAGGTTGTAGTTCTTGACGTATTGCTGCTCGATGGTCGACCCGCCGCGGACCTCTTCGATGCCCCGCAGGTAACCGAAGAGCCCGTTCAGGGTTCCCTGGACATCCACACCGTTGTGTTCGACGAAGCGCTTGTCCTCCACCGAGACGATCGCCAACTTCATGGTGTCGGCGATCCGATCGGGAGGAACCATCCATCGACGCTGCTCGTAGAGCCAGGCGATCGGTTTGCCCGAGGTGTCGACCATGGTGGTGACGATTGGTGCGTCACCTTGGAGCACCTCGGCGGAATCCTGTGCCACGGTGTCGGACAGGCGCGCCGTCATGATGCCGACGCTGCCGACGACGGGGAACATCAACACCGCCACAAGCAACCCGGCCAGCACACAGTGCATGGCCAACTTGGCAACCGTAGACCGCGACCGCGGCGGCGGGTCGGACATGCCCTCAAGCGTAAGGCGATCAACGGTCTGCGATGGATATATCGCACGCAACACGTTGGCTACGTTGTGATTTCAGAACCCCAGAATGTCGAATATGAACGGATTGGCTTGGGGCGACGTCCGTTGTCTGTGGTGATTCGGTACCCGGATGCGCAACGGGACCGGCGGAGCGCCGCTAACGATCGCCGCGACTACAGTTCGGATTTGCCGGTTTGGCGGGCCAACTGCACACGTCGATGTAGGTCTTGTTGGCATAGCCGCCGCCGTCGAACACCCCGTAGGCATCGCCGTGGACGCCGGTGTAGGTGGCGCCGCCGCCTCCGCCGCCGCCCGAGGTGATGATCGTGGTAACCGTCCACCCCTTGCTCTGGAGCGCGTTCTTGTACGCGGTCATCACATCGGTCGGTGATCCGTTGACCTGGTAGTGCAGGTGGATCCCACCGTCGGCGATCTCGTCGGGGCCCCTGCTCTGCTGCACGTCCGCCGGTGTGGGCAACAGCGACGCCACTGCGGCGCCGTCACTGGCCGCGGTGGTGGTGGTCGTCGTGGTGGCGGCCGGTGCCGTGGTCGTGGTGGCCTCGGCTTTCTCGGTCACCGGGCTGCAGGCCGTGGCGGCCAGGCCGATTGCCATCGCCCCGATGAGGCAGGTTGTGGTGTGCTTCGGCATGCGCATCCCCGTTCGTTTTGCCGCACCGTACCAATGCCGGCCAGGGCGTTTGGAGGATATTGACGCCCGGAACGGCCAGGTAGTTCCGATGGCAACAACCGTCCAGCTGTTTGGCTGTCGTTGCCCGAATGTCGACTGCCGGGCAAGCAACGGTTCACCTGCGGCTTCAACGATGTGTCGATGAGACGCAGGTGGTTCGCGGTGGCGGCAGCATTGGTGTGCACGGCAAGCTTGGCCGCGGGGTGTGGCGGCAAGGATGACGACGCCTCGCTTCCGCTGCTCGATCCCGCCGCCGACGGCACCCTGTCCGAGCACGGCGGCGCAACCCGCGCCGGCGACGACCGCAGCCTGCTGATCGCGGACTCCATCAAGAACACCGGCGCCAAGAACGTCATCCTGCTGATCGGTGACGGGATGGGCGACTCCGAGATCACGGTGGCCCGCAACTATGCCCACGGCGCGGGCGGTGCCTTCCCCGGTCTCGACGCCTTTCCACTGACCGGCCAGTACACCCACTACTCCCTGAACAAGGACGGCAAGCCGACCTACGTGACCGACTCGGCGGCCAGCGGAACGGCGTGGGCCACCGGTACCAAGACCTACAACGGTGCCATCTCCGTGGACATCCACGGCACGGATCAGAAGACGCTGCTGCAGCGTGCCAAGGACGCGGGCAAGGCCACCGGTGACATCTCCACCGCCGAGATCCAGGACGCCACCCCGGCGGTGCAACTCGCGCACGTCACCGGACGCAAGTGCTACGGGCCGGATGAGACGACCGCGAAATGTCCGACCAATGCCCTGGAGAAGGGCGGCAACGGATCGATCACCGAGCAGCTACTCACCACGCGGGCCGACGTCGTGATGGGCGGCGGCGCCGAAACGTTCCAGCAGGTCGCCAAAGCCGGTGACTACCAAGGCAAGACACTCGAGGTTCAGGCCAAGGAACGTGGCTTCACCATCGTGCGCAACACCGATGAACTCGGAAAGTCCGACAAGGCTGACCAGGATGCACCGTTGCTCGGCCTGTTCGCCGAGGGGAACATGCCCACCCGCTGGAATGGCCCCGTGGCCGGCAAGGGCGGCTACCTGGAGCCGGCGGTCGAATGCAAGGACAATCCGGACCGTGGCGCATCGGTGCCCACGCTGGCTGCCATGACCGAGAAGTCCATCGACCTGCTCAAGGGCAATGGGAACGGATTCTTCCTGCAGGTCGAGGGCGCCTCGATCGACAAACAGGACCATGCCGCCAACCCCTGCGGTCAGATCGGCGAGACCGTCGACCTTGACGAGGCCGCCAAGGTGGCCCTCGACTTCGCCAAAGCGAACAAGGACACCCTGGTCATCGTCACCGCCGACCACGCCCACAGCAGCCAGATCGTCGAGACCATGAGCGTCGACGACGTCCGTGATGCCGCCGCCGAGGCCGAGCTGCCGTTCGAGGTCACCCGCGACGCCATCTACCCGGGCCTGACCCGCGTGCTCCACAGCAAGGACGGCCAGGACCTGACGATCTCCTACGGCACCTCGGACAACCTCGATGCCATGGACCAGGGGCACACCGGTTCCCAGGTGCGCATCGCGGCCTACGGTCCGGGCGCGGCCAATGTCGTCGGGTTGACCGACCAGACCGACCTGTTCTTCACGATGACCCGCGCCTTGGGTCTGAACGGCAACTGACCTCGCGGAGCGCGGTGTGATTCGTGATGGTTCCGTGGCGGTGCGGGTAGGCATCCTGACGGTGCTGAAACTTCAGGATGTCGGGGTTCAGTGCGGTGCCCTCACGAATCTCGATGGCCCGCGAGATCGTGTTGTCAGCATCCCAGGCCGCCGGACCCTCGAGCACAGTCTCAATGTGCGGCATCAGCGCCTCGCTGATCTCCCATGTCGCGGAGTTCCACAGGTAGGACGGGCTGTGGTCCACGGCGTAGTAGTAGACGTCGTCGGCGACCTTGCAGACCGGGTCGGCGAACGAGGTCGGGTGCGCCCAGCTGAACCCCATGCCGACATCGCAGGAGACGTCGACGAGCACGCTGCCAGGGCTGAACATGGCCAGATCATCTTCGGTGACGAAGATGAGGGGAGCGTTGGGATCCTGCAGCACGCAGTTGACGACGATGTCGTTCTCGGCCAGGAAACGAGCCACCGGCACCACGCCGTCCTCTGCTGTGTCGGCCCACGTCAGCTCGGGAGTTTCCTTGTCGCGTCCCATCTGCACGATCTGCGTTGAGTGGATGGGTGATCCGACGGCCGCCACCTCACGGTTGGTCAGGACGCGGACATCATCGACGCCGTGGGCGTTGAGTGCGGTGACCGCGCCGCGGGCCGTCGCACCGAATCCGATGACGGCGGCGCGGAGCCGACGACCGTAGCTACCGGTGATGCCGGCCAGTTGCATCGCGTGCAGCACGGAGCAGTAACCCGCGAGCTCGTTGTTCTTGTGGAAGACGTGGAGACCGAATCCACCGTCGGCCTGCCAGTGGTTCATTGCCTCGAAGGCGATCAGCGTCAGCCGGCGGTCAATGGCGACCTGCGTAAGGGCGGCATCCTGCACGCAGTGTGGCCATCCCCAGACCACCTGTCCGACCCTCAGCTCCGCCAGGTCCTCGGCCTGCACCTTGGGCAGCAGGATGATGTCGCAGTCCGCGATGATCTCGTCACGTGTCTTGATTCCGCCGACCAGCTCGGCCAGTGCATCATCAGTGGCGCCGAACTCCTCGCCGTAGCCGTGCTCAAGAAAGATCCGCTGCCGTAACGATGGATCGATCCTGCTGAAGTGCGCTGGGTGGATGGGCAGCCTGCGCTCGTCAGGCTTCCGGGAGTGGGCCATAACGCCTAGCGAAAGCGGTTGCACCTCAGCGTTTCTGGTCATGCAGTGCCACCTCGATGGACTGCGCCTTGGATCTTCGAGGAGAGATGTCAGACATCGCTGGGCCCCTTGACTGTGAGGGCCTGAGTGGTCCCGATGTCCTTGACACTACGCGGCGCGGAAGGCCGCCGGTGCCATCAGCGGCCGGTGCGCGCCATCGCCTGCGCCACCACGCCGCGCGCCGGACGCTGACGCACCAGCTGCGGCCACCAGAACCAGCGGCCCATCAGCGCCGCGATCGACGGAGTCATGAACGACCGGATCACCAGGGTGTCGAACAACAGGCCCAGTCCGATCGTCGAGCCCACCTGGGCCACCACGATCATCTCGCTGACCACCATCGACATCATGGTGAACGCGAACACCAGACCGGCGGCGGTGACAACCGATCCGCTGCCGCCCATGGCCCGGATGATGCCGGTGTTGATACCGGCGGGCAGCTCTTCCTTGAGTCGCGCCACCAACAACAGGTTGTAGTCCGCGCCGACGGCCAACAGCACGATCACCGCCATCGCCATCACCATGAAGTGCAGTTCGATCCCTAACAGGTGCTGCCACACCAGGACCGACAATCCGAACGACGTTCCCAGCGATATCAGCACCGTGCCGACGATCACCGCCGCGGCGACCAGGCTGCGAGTGATGATCAACATGATGATGAAGATCAGGCACATCGCCGAGATCCCGGCGATGATCAGGTCGTAGTTGTTGCCTTCCTGCATGTCCTTGAAAGCCGATGCGGTACCGCCCATATAGATCTTGGAACCCTCGAACGGTGTGTTCTTGATGGCTTCCTTGGCGGCCAGCTTGATGTCGTCGACCAGCCCGATGCCTTCGGGCGTCAGCGGGTCACCCTGATGAGAGATGATGAAGCGCACGGCTTTTCCATCGGGGGAGATGAAGCTGTCCATGCCGCGCTTGAAGTCGGCGTTGTTGAAGATCTCCGGCGGTAGATAGAAGGTGTCGTCGTTCTTGGAGTCGTTGAACGCGGTGCCCATGGCGGTCTGGTTTTCCTGCATCGCGGCCATCTGATCCTGCAGACCCTTCTGGGTCTGGTTCATCGTCAGCATCATCGTCTTCATCGTCCGCATGCTCTCGATCTGCGGCTGCATCATGGTGGCCATCTGCGGCATCAGGGCGTCGAGCCGATGCATGTCGGGCATCATCTGCTCGATGGTCTCGGTCATGCTGTCGACGCCGTCGAGGCCGTCGAACACCGAGCGCATAGACGCGCAGACGGGGATGTTGTAGCAGTGCGGTTCCCAGTACAGGTAGTTGCGCACCGGGCGCAGGAAGTCGTCGAAATCGGAGATGTGGTCCCGCAGTTCCTTGACGTCGACGACCATCGTGTCCATCTTGCCGACCATGCTGTGCGTGATGGAGCTCATTTCGCCCATCAGCGTGATCATCTGATCCATCGTGTCGATGGTCTTCTGCATCTCGTCGGCCTGCAGCAACATGTCGTCGGCGCGGTCAGTGAGGTACTTGCGGTTCATGGTCTGCATGACCCCGCCCATGCTCATCTGAGCGGGAATGGTGCTGAACTCCAGCGGTTCACCCTGCGGGCGGGTGATGGCCTGCACGCTCCCGACCCCGGGCACCTCGAAGATCCGCTTGGCGATTCTGTCGATCACCAGGAAGTCCGCGGAATTGCGGATGTCGTGATCGGTTTCGATGAGCAACAACTCGGGGTTCATCTTCGCCGCCGAGAAGTGCCGGTCGGCCGCGGCGTAGCCCTCCTGCGCAGGCAGATCGGTCGGCAGATAGTTGCGGTCGTTGTAGTTGGTCCGGTAGCCCGGCAGGGTCAGTAGCCCGACCAACGACAGCAGGATGGTGCCCAGCAGCACCGGGCCCGGCCAGCGGACCACGAAGGCTCCCAGCCGCCGCCAGAAGCGGATGCGCATGGCGCGTTTGGGTTCGAGCACCTTGCCGAACCGGCTGGCCACCGTGATCACCGCCGGCCCCAACGTCAACGCCGCCACCACCGTGACGGTCATGCCGACGGCCATCGGAATACCCAGGGTCTGGAAATAGGGCAGCCGGGTGAAATGCAGACACAATGTCGCCCCGGCGATTGTCATACCGGAGCCGAGCACCACGTGCGCGGTGCCGTGGAACATCGTGTAGTACGCCTGTTCTCGGTCCTCGCCGACGCTGCGGGCTTCCTGATATCGCCCGATCAGGAATATCGCGTAATCGGTGGCCGCGGCGATCGCGAGCGTGACCAGAAGCTGTGTCGCGAACGTCGAGAGGCCGATCAGGTTGTGGTATCCCAGGAATGCGACGAAGCCGCGGGCCACCGACAGCTCGATCACCACCATCGCCAGCACCAGGAGCACCGTGATGATGGACCGGTACACCAGCAGCAGCATCGTGATGATGACGAGGAACGTGACGCCTTCGATGATCTTGACGCTGCGGTCGCCGGAGATCTGCTGATCGGCTGCCAGGGCGGTGGGCCCGGTGACGTACACCTTCAGCCCCGGCGGTGGGGACAGCTCCGCGATCAGCTTCTGGACGGCTTCCACCGATTCGTTGGCCAACAACTCACCCATGTTGCCGGCCATGTACACCTGCACGTAGGCGGCCTTGCCGTCATTGCTCTGGGCGCCGGCCTCGGTCAGCGGATCGCCCCAGAAGTCCTGGACGTGCTCGACGTGTTTCTTGTCGGCTTCCAGCCGGTCGACCATGTCGTTGTAGAACCGGTGCGCGTCGTCGTTGAGCTTGTCGTCGGCCTCCAGCACGATCATCGCCGAGCTGTCGGAATGGAACTCGTCGAACACCTTGCCGACGCGCTTCATCGCGATCACCGACGGTGCCTCGTCGGGGCTCATCGACACCGAGCGCATCTGACCGACCACCTCGAGCGGGGGAACGGTCACGCTCAGAAACGCGAGCAGAGCGATCCAGCCGACAATCACCGGAATGGCGAGTCGACGGATCCATCGAGCAACCCCCGTGTGGGGGGCTCTGAATTCGGCCATCAGGAACCCTTGGTGGTCGGTGGGGAGAGCACGATGCAACGGTCGGGCACTGTGCGAAGGCTGACCTTACTACGTCGTGTCGTTCCCACCGTCTTACCAGACGGGGCGGGGCGGTGGGGCGCCAGCTTTCCCCACCACCGAGCTACACGCCGACCGAGTCGACCTCGCCGACGCGGCCCAGCCGCCACTGTCCCTCGCCGAGCAGTTCCAGGTGGGTGTTGTGATGGCGGTGCACGGTGGCGCGGTGGGTGACGCTGACCAACACAGTGTCGGGCAGCTCGCGACGGATCAGGCTGTAGATCATGAACTCCAGTGGTTCATCGAGCGCCGAGGTCGCCTCGTCCAGGAACGCCACCTTGGGTTTGGTCAGCAGCAGCCGGGCGAATGCGACGCGCTGCTGTTCGCCGGGGGACAGCACCTTGGCCCAGTCGGCGTCCTCGTCGAGCCGGTCGACGTAGCGCGGCAGCGCGACCGCGAGCAGGGCATCTCGCAGCGCCTTATCGGGCAATTCTCCGGGCTGGTGCGGGTAGGACACCACGGTCCGCAGATCGCCCAACGGAATGTAGGGCACTTGCGACAGGTACAGCGTTTCGTTGTCGCCCTGGGGGCACCGCACGGAGCCTGAGGCGTAGGGCCACAGCTGGGCGATGCTGCGAAGCAGGGTGGTCTTGCCGGTCCCCGATTTGCCGGTGATGATCAGCGCCTCGCCGGTGGCCAGGGACAGCGTGAGATCGTCGATCAACTGCTCACCGGCCGGGTTGCGCACTTCCACGTCGTCGAGTTCGACCAGGTTGTCGGCGCCTTCGGAAAGCTCGGCGACGTCCAACTTGGGCAGCGCGCGGCTCTGCTCGTCGGCGGTCACCAGGCCGTACAGGCGGATGATCGAGGCGCGGTAACCCGCGAACGTGTCATAGGAATTTCGGAAGAACGACAACGCGTCCTGGATGGCACCGAAGGCGGCCACCGACTGATTGACCGTCCCGAGCTGGATCTGGCCGGTGAACAATCGCGGGGCCTGCAACATCCACGGCAGCGGAATGATGATGTGGTTCATCGACAGGTTCCAGCCGGTGAAGGCCATGGTCCGGTTGACGAAGTGCTTGTAGTTGTCGACGACGGCCGTGAAGCGTTCCCGCAGCTGGGACCGCTCGACCTTCTCACCGCGGTAGAGCGCGACCGACTCGGCCGCATCGCGCAGCCGCACCAACGCGTAACGGAAAGCGGCGTTGAACTTCTCGTTGTTGAACGACAGCCGGATCAGCGGACGACCGAGCGCGAACGCGATCACGGTGGCGAACGCGACATAGACGAACACCGACCAGAACATCGCGCGCGGTATCTCGACACCGAAGAGGTTGAGCTCACCCGAGAGGTTCCACAGGATCGAAGTGAACGAGATGACCGAGACGATCGACGAGATCGCGCCGAACGGCAGCGTGCCGTTGCTGGTCTGATGCGGGGTATTGGGCTGCGGGCCCGAGAGCGCGGTGAACACATCGATGTCGGCCTGGATGCGCTGATCGGGGTTGTCGATGGTCTTGTCGATGAACCGGGACCGGTAGTACGCACGGCCGTCGAGCCAGTCCCCGGTGAGCCGGTCGGTCAGCCAGGCGCGCCAAGCCAGCATGAAGCGCTGCGTCATGAACAGGTCGACCAGCACCCGGGTGACCAGGATCGCGGCCAACACCATAAAGGTCGCCAGGGCAATCCAAAAGCCCTTGATCCCTGAGCTTCTCACCTCGTCATTGCCAATGGCCAAGCCCTCGACGGCGACCTGGGCGGAGGTGAACAGGTCGTTGCCCTGATAGCTGAACAACACCGACAGTCGCACGTTGATGATCACCGACAACAAGATCGCCGCCAATGTCAGCCACGGCTTGAGGCTGTGTCTCCCGGTGAAATAGGCACCGGTGACGGCCCAGAACTGGTGGCCCCAGGTGGTGAAACGAGCGATGAGGGTCAGCACGGCCAGAGTGCAGACCGCCGTGATGGTCCAGGCCTGGGCGAGCCACCACAGGGAGTGCAGCAGCTCGCTGCTCCAGTCGATCGAGGGCGAGAACGGCTTGACCTGGTTCACCGGGTCCCTCCTCATCTGCCGACGGACCTGCGTGAAGCTACCGCAGTCGGGCGTCGCCCGCGTCCATCCACGCCGCACCCGCTTCCGCAGTTGGGCGGCGGATTGCTGCTCGATCGTGACTGCAATCCGCCGCAGCGACGGCTATGCGGCGCGGTCGAGCAGCTCGAACCCGCACGCCGGCCCGCACGGTCGGCCGGATACCTCGATCCTGTGCCGCTGCAGCACCGCAGCGATCTTGCCGGCGGTCTGACATGGCCGGTCGAAAACCTGCGCGTAGGACAGCCTGACGGTGGACCGGCCGTCGACTGCGGCGTCGAGATCCCGCTCGAAATCCTGGTTCCGCGCGGCCACCGAGTCGTGGAACAGGCGGCCATCGAGTTCGACCACCAGCCGTTCGCCGTACTCTGAATCGCGATAGCAGACACCCACCGATGAGGCGGACCGCTTCTGTCGCGTGGCCCGCGGCAAACCATGCGCTCGCTCGACACGAACGAGATAGCCGTGCTCAAGCACCGAGCATGTGCCGTCGGCGATATCGAGCAGTACCGCCCGCAGCCATCGGCGACGGCGGAGCCGCCCCCGTGAATCGAGGGCTTGCAGCAGCCGCTGTGCGGTCGTTCGACGCGATTGGCAGGCATTGGCCAGGACTGCAATGGCATCGAGTTCTGAGCCGGCCCGGCAGGCGACGTCGAGTGCGGCGTCCTCGTAACGCATCCGCGGCGGCCCGACGTTCCACAGCGCACGCTCTTGGAGGTGTGCGACGCGGTGAATGCGGACGCCGGCCGGCTCAGTCAATGTCGACCGTTGTCGCTCGATGGCGACATGGATGAGGGACGTTTCGGCGCCCAAGGCCGATTCGAGGCACAGTGCCGCCGGTGCCGCGTAAAGCACTGCAGCCCAGGTGCGTTGCGACCAGGTCGGCGGGCCGGTGTGATCGACGTAGACGCCCGCAGACACCCGCGCCCACTCGTTGCGCCGGAGCAACCGCCGGATCTCATGCTCCTGAAAACCCGCAGCCAGCGCCTGTCGACGCGAGATCACCCCGTCCTGTTGGCGGAGCGCATCGTCGATGTCCACGCTTCGATACTTGTCGAGCGGCGCGACCGCCACCAGAGCACTACGGTGATCTGTGGATAACCCTTTACGCGGCGGATCGCTGCCACATAGTGACTGCAAACCGCCGCGTTGAGCCGGACTACTCGAGTAACGTCGCAGATGCCTGACCGCTCGGACAGTGAGGAAAACTGTTGGTGCTCTACGTGTTTCGTTGTGAGTCTGGCTGCGCTTCCACGGAGCAGCGGTTTTCGATGAATGCCCGCCCAGACGCCATCGACTGCCCGGACTGCGGGGGGCCTGCCCGCCGCATGATCTCCTCGCCGAACCTGGGCCGCGGCCCCTCGACCGCCATGGCGCTACAGGACACAACACGAGCGTCGGCCGACCGTCCTGCCGTGGTGGCCGGACTGCCATCCGGCGGCCGGCGGCAGAAGATCACCACCAACCCGCTCCATCAGAAGTTGCCCCGTCCCTGAAGTCCTGAAGGAGTACCAATGCCTGATGTTGTGTTCCCGCTCGACTCGACCAAGAAGTTCACCGATCAGGAGAAGCTGGGCCACAACCGCTGGCACCCTGACATCCCGGCGGCGGTGACGGTCAAGAAGGGCGACTCGTTCCGGGTGCACTGCCGCGAGTGGTTCGACGGTGCCATCGTCAACGACGATTCCGCCGACGACATCCTCAACGCACCGCTGACCACGGTGCACGTCCTCTCCGGCCCGATCGCCGTCGAGGCGTGCCAAACCGGGTGACCTGCTGATCGTCGACATCCTCGACGTCGGCCCCATCCCGCAGGAGGATTCCGGGCCGCTGGCCGGCCAGGGCTGGGGCTACACGGGCATCTTTCCCACCCAGAACGGCGGCGGATTCCTCACCGAGCAGTTCCCCGACGCCTACAAGGCGATCTGGGATTTCTCCGGCCAGAAGGCCACCTCACGCCACGTCCCGCACGTCGAGTTCACCGGCATCGTGCACCCCGGCCTGATGGGCACCGCGCCCTCGACCGGGCTGCTCGCGAAGTGGAACAGCCGCGAGGCCGCCCTGATCGCCACCGACCCCGACCGGGTGCCGCCGCTGGCCCTGCCGCCCGAACCGCGTGACGCGATCCTCGGCGGGCTGGCCGGTGATGCCTTCACCACGGCCGCTGCCGAGGCGGCCCGCACCGCACCGCCGCGGGAGAACGGCGGCAACCAGGACATCAAGAACCTCACCAAGGGCAGCCGGGTGTTCTATCCGGTGTTCGTCGACGGGGCGAACCTCTCGGTCGGCGACCTGCACTTCTCGCAGGGCGACGGTGAGATCACCTTCTGCGGTGCCATCGAGATGGGCGGCTTCATCGACCTGCGCGTCGACGTCATCCCCGGCGGCATGGAGACCTACGGTGTGAGTGAGAACGCAATATTCATGCCCGGCAACACCGACCCGCAGTACTCCGAATGGATCGCCTTCTCCGGCACCTCGGTCACCCTCGATGGTGAGCAGCGCTACCTGGACTCGCACCTGTCCTACCAGCGAGCCTGCCTGCACGCGATCGAATATCTGACGAAATTCGGCTACAGCCCCGAGCAGGCGTACCTGCTGTTGGGCGCCGCACCCATCGAGGGGCGCCTGTCCGGCGTGGTCGACATCCCGAATGCCTGTGCGACGGTGTACATCCCGACGGCGATCTTCGATTTCCCGATCGCGCCTTCGGCCTCGGGGCCGACGAAGATCGACCCGGGTATGGGGGCCCCGCACTCGTCGTTCGGCTGACGGGTCCCGGACACCGGTCGCGGCGGGCCGGGCCAAAGTCGAACTATCCTCGTCATCGAGATCAGTCCGATAGGTCAGATGTGCCCGCCCCCGACCCGGGGGCTTGGCGCAACCGGAAAGGATCGCGCAATGACCCCGCCCCCTGGTGCCTCGCGCCTCGGCACCCGGTTCGGACCCTACGAGCTGAAATCGTTGATCGGTGTGGGTGGCATGGGCGAGGTGTACCGCGCCTACGACACGGTCAAGGAACGCATGGTGGCGGTCAAACTGCTGCGCACCGAGATCGCCGCAGACGCGAACTTTCAGGAGCGGTTCCGGCGTGAATCCCGGGTGGCGGCCCGGCTGCAGGAACCCCACGTCATCCCGGTGCACGATTTCGGGGAGATCGACGGCGTCCTGTACATCGACATGCGCCTGGTCGAGGGTGCCAGCGTCAAGGAACTGCTGCGGACCAACGGCCCGCTCACCCCGGAAGGCGCCACCGCGATCGTCACGCAGGTGGCTGCGGCGCTGGACGCTGCGCACGCCGACGGCTTGGTGCACCGCGACATCAAGCCGGAGAACGTGCTGCTCACCCCCGACGATTTCGCCTACCTGGTGGATTTCGGTATCGCTCACGTCGGGGGTGAGGCGAGCGTCACGATGACGGGCATGCTGATCGGATCGAGCGCCTACATGGCGCCCGAGCGGTTCTCCGGCGGCCCGGTCGGACCGGCCGCCGACGTCTATGCGCTGACCTGCCTGCTCTACGAGATGCTGATCGGCCGGCCACCTTTCGAGACCGGTGATCTGCGCCAGCTGATGAGTGCGCACATGTTCGCGCCGGCGCCGCGGCCCAGCATCATGCGACGCGGCATACCGCGCGCATTCGACGAGGTGGTCGCCAAGGGCATGGCCAAGGACGCCGTGGATCGCTATTCCAGCGCCGGTGAACTGGCCAAAGCTGCCCGCGCGGTGGTCGGCTCTGCCAGTTCGGTTGCAGCACCGGCACCGGCACCACCGCCGCGACCGGCACCGCCGCCGAGCACACCGGGAACCCGCGAGTTCTCCTCGATCTACCCGAACCCGGATCACACCGGTTTCACCCCGTATCCGCCGGCGCCGCCCCCACCCCAGGTACCGCCGGCCCCCGTGCGTACAGCGCGGTTCAGCCGGACCCAGGTGATCCTGATCGTGGTGTCGGTGGGCCTGTTCGGGATTGCCGCCGTGCTGGCCGCGGTTCTGGCCAGTGGCGGCGATGGCGCCTCCACCCGCGAGACGCTGGCCGTACCGTCTTCGCCGAGCTCGACGTCCGAAGCGCCGACGAGCACCACCAAGGCCGGTTCGGCGACGGCCGACGTGAGCGGCACCGACGAGCAGGGCTTCATCGACCACACCGCGCGCTGCGTCGAGGGAACCACCCCCGCTGCGGTGATCCGGACCGCGTCCTCGCTGGCGGTGATCTGCCAGAGCGGCAGCGATTCCTTCTCCTACCGCGGTGAGCGTCTCAGCGACGGTGCCAATCTCCAGATCCCCACGGCCGAGCGTTCCGGCAACGGTTTCGTGGCGACCAATCCCGCCGACGGTGCACGCTATGAGGTCGGGCCCGACGGACTCACCATCAGCAGTAACGGCCACGTCGATTCGTCTGAACCGCCTCTGGAGTACGGCCGGCGCTGACGCGCTCAGGAGGCGGTTTTCACCGCGGTGGTGCTTGCGGCAACCGGGGCGTAGACGTCCACCGGATTGGCTTTGCCCTTGAGGGACAGCCCCGGGCGGGCCTCGAAACCGCCTCGGTCACCGGTGAGTTGACTCAGCGTGGCCGCCGTGAGCAGCACGGTGTCGCCAGTCTGACGGGTGGCGGATTCCACCCGGGAGGCGATGTTCACCGCGTCACCGATCACCGAGAACTCCAAACGGCCTGCGCCGCCGACATTTCCGGCGACCACCGGCCCTGAGTTCAGCCCGACGCCCACCGACAGCGTGCCGCTGAACTCGTCGTGAACGGCGTCGGCGATCTGTAACGCTGCGCCAAGGGCGTCGTCGGCGTGCCGGTCCTGGTGCCGGGGCGCGCCGAAGACGGCCATGAGGCCGTCGCCCGCGTACTTGTCGACGTGGCCGCCGTGGTCGTGCACGATCGGGACGATCCGCTCGAACAGCCGGTTGAGCGTGGTGACGACCTCGGTGGGCTGCAACTGCTCGGCGAGCGTGGTGAATCCGCGGACGTCGACGAACATGAGCGTGACGTCCACCTCCTGGGCTTGCACCGACCCGGAGGCGCGCAGAATGTGTTCGGCCACATCGCGATCCACGTAGGTGCCGAAGGCGTCGCGGATGCGTTCCCGTTCGGCCAGGCCCGCCGTCATGGTGTTGAAACCGGCTTGCAGTCGCCCGATCTCGCTGGCGTCGTCGACCTCGACCCGCGCAGTGAAGTCGCCTGCCTGAACCTGGGCCAGGGCCCGGCGCAACGCGGTGACACGCTCGGTGACCGACCGGATGGCGATCAGGATCGCGAACAGTCCGACCACGA
Organism: Mycolicibacterium lutetiense; assembly: GCF_017876775.1. Classification (NCBI taxonomy): domain Bacteria; kingdom Bacillati; phylum Actinomycetota; class Actinomycetes; order Mycobacteriales; family Mycobacteriaceae; genus Mycobacterium; species Mycolicibacterium lutetiense. The sequence continues at coordinate 1,327,031 of NZ_JAGIOP010000001.1, forward strand.
TCGCCACCGCCACCAGGATCAGGATGGCCGCGAAGCTGCGTTGGGCCCGGAAGCCGACGTTTGCGAGGTAGCCGACCGCTAGTACGGCGACGCCGATCAGCGGCACCCCGGTGGCCAACAGCCAGGCCATCACCAGCCTGCGCCCGATCGTCGGCCCGAATCGCCGGTCCGGCGTGGTGCCGTCGAGGGCACGAGCCGACACCGGCCGCATGACCCGCTCGACGATCAGGTACCAGACCGCGCTCGTCGAGATACCGCCCAATGCCACGACGCTGAAGATGTACACCGCGGTAGTCACCTGCTGACTGAGCGCCAGCGAGCCGAAGATCACCGCGCCGACACCCCACACCGCGGCCGACAACCGCACCGCCTCCCCGGAGGCGCCCAGCGTCATTCGCTGTTCCCGTGGGGTGGGCCGGCGGCCCTCGCTGAGCCAGGCGGTGCCGGCGGCGAACCGGTGGCGCCGCACCCGCATCATCACCGGGACCGCGACTGCGAGGAACACGATGAGTACCGCGCCGCCGCGCGTCAGCAAACGGTGGGTGTCCGCCGGGCTCAGCACGATGGGGGCCGCGAAGGCCAGGAAGGCGCCGACTACCCCGACGCCACCGGCGCTGACCACGGCCGCGCTGAGTACCCAGCGCCTGAAGGTCTGATGACGAAGTTCAGCCCCGGCGTCGCGGGCGATGACGTCGGGGGCGACAGCGACGGGCTTCCTGCGCTGGGACAACCCGTGAACAGTGGCGTCCATGCGCTCAGCTTGCGCGCATAACCACAACGGTAACTAGCGTAGTCGGCTACCTGTCTGCGGCCGATTAGTCTGGAATCGGACGCACGAATACCGGACCGCACGTACGGAACAAAGGGACGCAAATGAAGGTAGTGCTCGGGTATGACGGGTCGCTGGCGGCTACCGCGGCGATCAACAACGGTGCTGCGCTGTTCCCGGCCGCCGATGCGGTCGTCGTCTATCTGTGCACGCCACCGTTCGGCAGCAAGGGGCTGAGGGCCCGGTTGCGGCACTCCGCGCGCAACGTCGACGAGTTGATCGATCTCGTCGACAGCGAAAGCGAGCATGAGGCCGCGCGCCTGGTCGACACCGGCGTGATCCTGGCCCGGGCCGCCGGCTGGAATCCCGAAGCGCTGGTCAAGCGCACCTGGGCGGGAGAAGGCCTGGGGCTGGCACAGGTGGCCGAGCAACTTGAACCCGATGTTCTGATCGTCGGAGCCCGCGGCGCAGGCGCCAGCGACTCGAAGATGGGCAGCGTGTCGGACCTGGTGGTGCACCACTCACCCCGCGCGGTGCTCGTGGTGTCCCAGAACATGATCTCCGCTGAATACGACGCGGTCGCCGACGGGCCGGTCGTGGTCGGCATCGACGGCTCGGCCGGTTCCGATCGGGCGCTGGCCGCGGCCGGCGCGTTGTTCCCCGACCGTGAAGTGATCTCGGTCGGGGTGGACGACGGCAGTGCGGTCGACGTCGCCGCTGCCCAGCCCGGGCATCGCGTGCCCAGGTTCCGTGGATCCGGCGCCGGCGCCACCGCCGATGCACTGGTGGCTTTTGCCGACGATCAACGGGCCGGTGTCGTGGTGGTGGGTTCACGCGGCCGGTCGGCGTTGAAGAAGGTGGTGCTGGGCAGCGTGGCAGCAGCGACGTTGCAGCGCACATACCGGCCGGTCCTGGTGGTGCCCGGCGGCTAGCGGGAGGTGCTCATCCCGCGGTCTTACCGGCATCGACGATGTAGACCGCACCGTGTACGGCGGACGCGTCGTCACTGGCCAGGAACGCGATGGTCTTGGCGACATCAGCCACGTCCATCATTCCGCGGGGTGCGGCGATCCTCATGATCAGATTCCAGTCGGCGTCCTCCGGTGCGGCGAACTCGGTGGTCTGCGGGGTCAGCATGCCGCCCGGGCACACCGCGTTGACGCGGAGACGCTCCGAGGTGAACTCGATGGCCAGGGCACGGGTCAGCCCGACGAGTCCGTGCTTGGCCGCGCAATACCCCGCGGAGTAAACCTCGCCCTCGATGCCCGCGATGGACGCGACGTTGACGATGTTGCCGCCGGCCTCCAACAGCTGCGGCAGCGCCGCCCGGCACAGGAAGAACGGCCCGTTGAGGTTGACCGCGAGATCCTTGTCCCAGTCCTCGTCGGTCACCGATACGGTGTGCCGCATCTGGTGAAATCCCGCGACGTTGATCAGTGCGTCGAGTCGGCCGAACTTCTCTACGCACTGCGCCACCGCGTCCCGGCAGGCCTCCGAGGAGGAGATGTCCACCGACGCGTAGGCCCCGCCGGGCACATCCTCGAACACCGTGGCCATCCGTTCGGCGTCCCGGGCCACCCCGAACACCTTCGCCCCACGTGCAGCGAACAATTGGGCCACCGCCGCGCCGAGTCCCGATGAGGCACCGGTGACCAATGCGACCTTTCCATCCAGAGCAGTCATGGTTCACACCTTCTCACGCGGCCCGGCCGGCGGAACCGCGGCCAGCAGGGTGCGCGTGTAGGCGTGCTGTGGTGCGCTGAACAACTCGGCGGCGGGGCCGTATTCGACCACCTCGCCGGCCCGCATCACCAGCACCTCATGGCACATCCGGTGCACCACCGCCAGATCGTGTGCGATGAACAGATAGGTCAGGCCCAGCTCGCGCTGCAGATCCGACAACAGGTCGAGCACCCGTGACTGCACCGACACGTCCAACGATGCGGTGGACTCGTCGAGGATCAACACGTCGGGTTCGGTGGCCAGCGCCCGGGCGATGCTGACGCGTTGGCGTTGCCCTCCGGACAGTTCGTGCGGATAGCGGGACGCGAAATCGGTTGGCAGGCCCACAAGTTCGAGCAGTTCGACGACCCGCCCGGCGCGAGCCTGCCGTCCCGAGGTCAACCGGTGCACGCGCAGCGGCTCGCCGATCGCCGAGCTGACCCGGGCCCGCGGATCGAGTGAGGCGAACGGGTCCTGGAACACCAGGCTGATCCGACGGCGCAGTTCCCGCCCGCCTGCCAGTACGTCATCCCCGGCCAGCGTTGCCGTACCTACCGACGGTGTGGCCAGCCCGGTCAGGACGGCAGCCACCGTCGACTTGCCCGACCCCGATTCGCCGACGATCCCCAGCGTCGTCGCCCGTCGGAGCTGAAACGAGACGTCCTTGACGGCCCGGACTGAGCCGTAGCGCACCTCAAGCTCGTTGGCCTGCAACAGAACCGGGGTGTCGGCCGGGGCGGGGTCAGGTCTGGGGCCGTCGAGCAAAGGGCGGGCGGCCAGCAGTTCGCGGGTATACGGGTGCTGCGGGTGATCGAACACCTGCAGGATCGGTGCCTGCTCGATGACCGCACCGTCGCGGAGCACGGTGACCTCGTCGGCGACCTGGCCGATGACCCCGAGGTCGTGGCTGATCCACACCACCGCGGTGCCGAACTGGCGCTGCAGATCGCCGACGAGATCGATGATCTGGGCCTGGGTGGTGACATCGAGCGCGGTGGTCGGTTCGTCGGCGATGAGCAGTTCCGGATCGCAGGCCAGGGCGATCGCGATCATCACCCGCTGGCGTTGCCCGCCGGACAGTTGATGCGGGTAGGCATCGAGGCGCTCCTGGGGCAGCCCGACCGCCTCGAGCAGCTCACCCGCGCGGGCGTGGGCCCGACGACGGGTCATCTTGCGATGTGTCTCAAGGGTTTCGGTGATCTGACGTTCCACGGTCAGCAGTGGGTTCAGCGACGTCCCCGGATCTTGGAAGACGAACCCGATCCGGCTGCCGTGCACCGCGCGCAGTGCGCGGGCCGAGGCGCCGATCAGTTGGGCGCCACCGGCCAGCGTGCTGGCACCGGAGACCACCGCACCCGGTGCGTCCAACAGGCCGGTGGCGGCCAGCACCGTCATCGACTTGCCCGACCCGGACTCGCCGACGATGCCCATCGTCTGCTCACGATGGACCTCGAACGACACGCCCGCCACGATCTCGCGGCGGCCGATCGCCACCCGCAGGTCGTGCGCATGGAGGACAGGGCCCATTGCCGATTTCACTGCCGCCCCGCCCTTCTCGCCTCGATCGCGGTGCGTTGTTTGGGATCGAGCACATCGCGCAGCCCGTCGCCGAACAGGTTGAACGCCAACACCATCACGAAGATCGCCGCGCCCGGAAACACCGCCATCCACCAGGCCAGCGTGACAAATCCCTGGGCATCGAAGATCATCCGGCCCAGCGACGGCTGCGGCGGCTGGATACCCAGTCCCAGAAACGACAGTGCGGCCTCGGCCAGGATCGCGAACGCCAGGGACAGGGAGAGCTGAACGATCAACGGACCGGCGATGTTCGGCAGGATGTGCCGGATCAGGATGTAGCCGTCACCGGTGCCCATGCTCCGTGACACCGCGACGAATGGTTCCACCCGCACGCCCAGCGCCGAGGCCCGGGCCACCCGCGCGAAGATCGGGATGTAGACGATCCCGATGGCCAGCATCGTGGTGGTGATGCCGGGGCCGAGGACCGCCACGATCGCCAGCGCGAGCAACAACACGGGAAAGGCGAACATCACGTCGACGACACGCATCACCACGGTATCGATCCAGCCGCCCCGGTAACCGGCGAGCACACCGACCATCACGCCGATCCCCGCGGCCAGTGCCACCGAGACCACCGCGACCCGGAGCGACGCGGCGATCGCCACCAGCACCCGCGAGAACACGTCGCGGCCAAGCTCATCGGTGCCGAACCAGTGGGCGGCGCCGGGGCCCTGCAGCGCGCTGGGCACGTCGATGTCGTTGATGCCGTAGGGCGCGATCCAGGTGGCGGCGACCGCGATGACGAGCACGGCCAGAAGCAACCCGGCGCTGATCGCCGTCACCGGATTCGACAACAACAACCGCCAGGACGGCACCCGCGACGTGGTGGACGTCATGACAGCCGGATCCTCGGGTCGACGATCGCATACAGCACATCCACCAGCAGGTTGATCACCAGGAACAACACCGCGATCAACAGCACCGCGCCCTGGATCACCGGATAGTCGCGTGCCGCAACGGAATTGAACACCAGCCGGCCAAGGCCGGGCCAGGCGAACACCACTTCCACCACGATCACGCCTCCCAGGATCGTGGCCAACTGGATTCCGGTGATGGTCAACACCGGAAGCAGGGCGTTGCGCACGATGTGACGGAAGGTGACGACCGGCGGCGGTAGGCCCTTCGACCGGGCGGTTCGGACATAACCCATGGCGGCGACCTCCAGCACCGCGGAGCGCACATAGCGCGTCATGATCGCGCCGGCCACCAGTCCGACCGTGAGTCCGGGCAGAACGATGTGGCGCAGCCAACCGCCCGGGTCAGTCAGGAGCGGCCGGTATCCCGAGGTCGGCAACCAGCCCAGCGTCGAGGCGAACAAACCGATCAGCAGGATGCCCAACCAGAAATCCGGTATCGATACGCCGAACTGGCTCGCGATCCGCACGAGCGCATCGCTGACCCGGCCCTCCCGCAGCGCCGCGAAGATCCCGGCGGGCAGCGCGATCGCCAGGGCGATGAGGATGCCGACCACCCCGAGGGATAACGTTGCCGGCAGTCGGTCGAGGAGGGTGACGGTGACCGGGTCGCCGTTGCGGAAACTGACCCCGAGATCACCGGTCAGTGCCGAGCCCAGATAGGAGAAGAACTGCTCGACGATGGGTCGGTCCATCCCGCTGGCCGCACGCAGTGCGTCGTAGGCCTGCGGGGTGTAGCGGGTGCCCAGGGCAATCCGGACCGGATCACCCGGCACCAGGTGCACCAAGGCAAATACCACAATCAGAACCCCGATGAGCACCACCGCCGAGTAGAGCAGCCGCCGACCCAGGAACGCCAGGATCGGAGAACTCCGCAATGCCTTCTTGGTCACCGGGTTTCCCCTCGGTCAAGATCGGCGGTGCGGAACCGGACGGCACCGTCGCGGCGCACCTGATACCCCGACAAATTGTCGGCCCAGGCCTGGATCACCGACGGGTTGTACAGGTAGATGTAGCTGGCCTGATCCGCGATCCGGGTTGCAGCCTTGGCGTAGAGGTCTTTTCGCTTGGCGGCATCGGTTTCGGTGCGGCCGGCGTCGAGCAGCCGGTCGACCTCGGGGTCGGCGAACTTCTGGGCGTTGCTGGTGCCGTGCGAGTGATGCTGGGCGTAGTAGAAGTCGTCCGGGTCGATGTTGCCCAGCCAGCCCATCATCAGCATGTCGAAGTGGCCGGTGTTCTGCTCGTCCAGCCAGGTCGCGAAGTCCACGGTGCGGATGTTCACGGTGATACCAAGCGGCGCAAGGTTGTCGGCGATGATCTGGGCTGCCGTCACCGTCTCGGGGTACTCACTGGTCACCAACATGTCCAGATCGTGCGGGGCGGCACCGGCTTCTCGGAGGAGGCCACGGGCTGTCTCTACGGAGTAGTCGTACCGGTGGTAATCGGTGAACCACGGACTGCCGCGCGGGATCGCGAGTTGATTGACTTCGGCGGTGCGGTAGCTGGTAGCCGCGGCGATCGCTTCCCGGTCGATGCCGTACGCGATGGCCTGACGCGCCCGGGGGTCGTTCCAAGGCGGCCGGGCCTCGTTGAGCGCCAGGTACCAGTAGTCGTTGCCCGGCGTGACCGCCAGCGTCAGCGAATCGTCGTTGCGCAACTGGGCTACCCGCTGTGGTGGTACCGCATCCGTCCAGTCGATCTCGCCGGCCTGCAGCGCCGAGAGCGCCGTCGTCGCCTCGGAGATGAACCGGAACGTCACCCCGGATACCGGGGGAGTCCCTCCCCAATAGTTCGGGTTCACTTTCAGTGTGATCGAGTCGCCGCTGCGGCGTCCGGCGAACGAGAACGGGCCGGTGCCGATCGGATGGGTGGCGATCTGGCCGCTCTCGACATTGGCCCGTTGCACGATCGCCATCCCCTTGAACCCGCCGAGGTTGGTCAACAGGTTCGGGGTGGGATGGCGGACCGTGACCCGCACGGTCGCCGGATCGAGCGCGGTGACGCTGCTGACCGCACTGAACTTGTCGACGTTGGTCAACTGCTCATCGATGATTCGCCGGTAGGAATACACCACGTCGTCAGCGGTCAGCGGTGTGCCGTCATGCCAGCGCACGCCGTCACGCAGGTGAAAGGTCCACGCCAGTTGGTCGTCGCTGACGTCCCAGGTTCGGGCCAGTGCCGGCCGCATCTGCAGGTTCTCGTCCGGTTCGACCAGCGTGTCGAAGACGTTCTCCAGCACCTCGAACGAGAAGTAGGCACTGGTCCGGTGCGGGTCGAGTTGATCGGGTTCGCCCGCGATGGCCGCGATGAGGTTGCCCGACGCTTCGTCGCCCAGGTTGACGCGGCTGCCCGTCGAACACGCCGCCGAGCAGGCAGCCAGCAGGAACACCAGGACTGCTGCCAACGCTTTAGCCGCTGGTCGTGCGGTCACGATCTCTCCAGGATCACCGCGGGCGATCCGTTCGTGCGCTCACCCGCTAGGGCCGTCACATGGCCCGGTCTGAGGTGTCCCTACCCATACCGGTGACGGCGCTGATGAAGACTGCGATACTCACCCATTGTGACCTTCAAGCGCATGGCAGCAGCAGCCGCCCTGACAATCGCCGCCGCGACGGGGCTCGGTGTGGGGTCGGCGAGCCCGGCCCACGCAGAACCCGTGATGCAGGGTGTTTACAACTACACGCAGGAAGGGCTGGGTAATGAGACCTGGTCCATCTACCCGTCGTGCGTCCCGACGGTGGGCGATCTGCGTGAGCCTCTCGAACTGGCCGTGGCGTGCCGGTTGCACGTCGAGTCGACACGTGGCACCAAGGGCGGCGACGCCCGGCTGACGGGCGGACAGTGGGTCTTTTCGACTGCGGTGCTCGAGGGCATCCAGTGCAAGGACGGCAGCTGGGAGCCGATCAACGAGACCTACAAGTTCGACGACGTGGCGCTCACGGGCACCCGCAGCGTGGCCAACAACGAGGCCTGCGGCGGCACCCTGGCACCGGCGGTCCACACCTTTCCGTTCACGTTGAAATTCGATCGGCCCCTGCCGATTCCGAACAACCTTTATCCGATGAATTGTCAGACCTGGGGCCTGCGCTTGTGCATATGAGCGGTGCCGTCCCGCTGATCGATGGCAAGGTATGCGACATCACCGGTCCGGGACGCACTGACCGGTTCGGGGTGACCGCCACCGATCTGGGTGCGTCGATCATCGCGCCCAACGGCAAGTTGGTGTCGGTCTTCGGGGACACGTTCTCCGGCAGTCGTGTCGGGAAGGGCGACTGGCGCTCACCGGTGGTCCTGATCGGCACCGGCGACGCCAACCACGAGATCGTCTACGAATCCGCCGGGGGAGCAGACCCCGAGTACGCGCGGCAGCTGTGGCACTACCTCCACGACGACGAGGCATCCGGGTGGCGGCGCGGTGGCATCAGCACCGTGATCCCGTCGGATCTGCTGCGGGTCGGCGACTCGCTGTACCTGCACGCGATCGTCAATCATGGCTTCGGCACGGTCATCTGGACCGAGATATGGCGCTCCGACGACAGCGGGGTGTCATGGACCCATCTGGGTGAAGAGGCGAAGTTCCCGGCGGATCTGCACGATGGCCATGCCCAATGCTGGTCGTGGGACTTCGATCCCCACGACGGTTGGGTGTACGTGGTGGCAACGGGATTCCAACGGGACAAGGGCATCATCCTGATGCGGGTCCGCCCCGATCAGATCGGCCGACGGTCGCAGTACTCCAGCTGGGGGTTCGCCAACGGACGGTGGCAGTGGGGGCGTCAGGCCACGCCGATCACCCCGCCGGACGAGACGTGGGGTGAGCTGACCTTCCGCCGCACCGCTCCGGGCAGATGGGTGCTAGGCGGATTCCTGGCGTCGTCCTACGCACTGGGCTACCGGGTGGTGTCCTCTCCGGTGGCCAACATGTACACCACCGGAGTCCAGACACCGATCACCGGATCGTCGTGGGACGCCGAGGACCACGCGGACAGCAAGGTAGCCCAGTTGTACGGCGGCTACCTGCTGCCGGGCTCCCGCTTCGGCATCACCGGCGGTGTCGGACTGGTGGTCTCACAGTGGCGCACGGACACCGGGTGGCCCTACCGGGCAATGCAATTCAAGTCGAAGCTGAAGGACACGTCCAAGAAGCCGCAGCGGCCGGATCCGATCAACCTGTGAGCGATCAGGCGGTAAAGCCGCCGTCGACGTTCCAGTTCGCCCCGGTGACGTAGCCCGACTCCGGGCCGGCCAGGAAGCTCACCACGGCCGCGATGTCGCTGGTATGCCCGTAGCGTCCCAGCGCGGTCGTTTGCCTTACGACATCGGCGAATTCACCTTCGTCAGGGTTCATGTCGGTGGCGATCGGACCCGGTTGCACGTTGTTGACGGTGATGCCGCGGGGCCCAAGGTCACGTGCCAGCGCGCGCGTCAGGGAGGAAACCGCCCCCTTGGTCATCGCGTACACGGCGGTTCCACCGGTGGGCACCCGATCGGCGTTGATGCTGCCGATGTTGATGATCCGGGACCCCTGACCGAGATGGCTGACCGCAGCGCGGATGGCCGAGTACACCCCACCGATGTTGATGGCGACCAGCCGGTCGAACTGCTCCTGCGGGAACTCGTCGATCGGTGCCAGGTAGGCGGTTCCGGCATTGTTGACCAGCACGTCCAATCCGCCGAGCGCACCCACCGCCTCCTCGACGGCATTCGACACCTGTGCCGGATCGGCGCTGTCAGCCTGGATCGCGACGACCTTCGCGCCGTCTGCGCTCAACTCGGCGACCAGCTTGTCGGCCTCGGCGGCAGAGGCCCCGTAGGTGAACGCCACCGCGGCGCCGTCAGCGGCGAGCCGCCGCACGATCCCTGCGCCGATTCCGCGGGATCCGCCGGTCACCAGTGCGCGTCGTCCGGCCAGTGTGGTTGTGCTCATCGGAGTCCCTCTCGTGGTGAGTTCGAAGCTGTGCGAACCGATCGATTACTAAGGACATGCGGCCGCACGATATCGATGCCGGGTGTGACCGGTATCACCGTGCGAACATCTGCCGACGGGCTGGCCGGAACCGCCACGGGGAGCTAGGTAGTACACCTAAGGTGAACGCCGTGACGAAACGAGTTGTGGTCTGGGGCACCGGTTTTGTGGGCAGTATGGTGATCGCCGAGATCGTCAAACATCCCTTGTTCGAGCTGGTGGGGGTGGGTGTCAGCAATCCGGAGAAGGTGGGCCGCGACGTCGGCGAGATCTGTGGCCTGGGCGCCCCGGTCGGTATCACCGCGACCGACGATATCGACGCACTGATCGCGTTGAAGCCCGATGCGCTGGTCCACTACGGGCCGACCGCCGCCCACGCCGACGTCAACATCGACGTCATCACCCGGTTCCTGCGGGCCGGCATCGATGTCTGTTCCACCGCGATGACCCCCTGGGTGTGGCCCAAGATGCACCTCAACCCGCCCAACTGGATCGAGCCCATCACCGAGGCGTGCGAGGCCGGCGGGGCGTCGTGCTTCACCACCGGGATCGACCCGGGTTTCGCCAACGACCTGTTCCCGATGACCCTGATGGGCCTGTGTTCGGAGGTGCGTCAGGTGCGGGCATCAGAACTCCTGGACTACACCAATTACACCGGCGACTACGAGTTCGAGATGGGCATCGGCAAACCGCCTGAGCACCGCGCCCTGCTGGAGAACCCGGACATCCTGATCTTCGCCTGGGGCGCAACGGTTCCGATGATCGCGCACGCCGCGGGGATCGAACTCGACGAGATCACCACCACGTGGGACAAATGGATCACCCCGGACGAACGCAAGTCGGCCAAGGGCATCATCCCGGCCGGCAACGTCGCTGCGGTGCGGTTCACGATCAACGGTGTCTACCGCGGCGAGAACCGGATCCAGCTCGAGCACGTCAACCGGATCGGCCTGGACGCGGCACCGGACTGGCCGTCGGGAATCGACAACGACGTCTACCGCGTCGACATCGAGGGCACTCCGAGCATCTCCCAGGAGACCGCGTTCCGGTTCACCGACTGCTCCGGCCGCGATGCCGCCGCCGCGGGCTGCCTGGCCACCGGCCTGCGCGCCCTCAATGCCGTACCCGCGGTGAATCAACATTTGCCCGGATGGGTCACACCTCTGGATCTACCGCTGATTCCAGGGTTCGGCACCATTCGCTAGGTAACGCGCGCCGCGTCAAACGAGATGGACTACCGGATAGGGTTCTTCTCGAAACGGGGTGACATGGCTGACGGGATCGGGTTGTCGATCGGATCGACAAACCTCACAGCGGTAGTGGTGGGCCGCGCCGCGGTGACGCGGTCGCCGGTGCTGACGCTCTTCCCGCATCGGGCTGCCGAAGTGGGGGTACCCAGCGAGAACCCCAACCTGAACGAGCGCGGTCTGATCCTCACCGACTTCGTCGAACGGGTGGGGGACCCGGTCGGGATGCTCGCCCCCGACGGCTCGTCGCACCGGGGCGAGACCGTGCTGGCCGACGCCTTGGCGGCGCTGCTCCGCGCCCTGACCGGGGGACGACCACCCGCCGATCCGATCACCGTCACCCATCCCGCGCATTGGCGGCCGAACCAGGTCGAGGCGCTGCGCACCGAGCTGGCGGCTGTCGGCGGTTTCGGTGATCCGGTGCTGGTGCCCGACGCGGTGGCAGCGCTGGTCGCACTCCAGGACAACCCCGGGGTGCCGACGCGTGGCGTGATCGCGGTGTGTGACTTCGGGGGCAGCGGAACCAGCATCACCCTCGCCGACGCGGACAACGGGTATAGGCCGATTGCCCCGACCATTCGGCATTCCGACCTGTCCGGTGACCTGATCGACCAGGGTCTGCTCACCCATGTGGTGAACGACCTGTCCGCCGCCGGGTCGATCGATCTGGCCAGCACCTCGGCGATCGGCTCGCTCGGTCGTCTGCGCACCGAATGCCGGCGCGGCAAAGAACGGCTGTCCACCGAATCCGTCACGGCGCTGGTCGCCGAACTGCCGGGGCACCGCAGCGACGTACGGCTGAACCGCAACGAACTCGATGACGTGCTCGCCCAACCGCTGCGCGAGTTCATGTCCGTCCTTGGGGGTGCGATAGAGCGCACCGGGTTGCGCACCGGCGAGCTGGTGGCGGTGGCCTCCACCGGCGGGGGCGCCCGGATCCCCGCGATCACGACGACGCTGTCCGAACACCTCCGCCTGCCGGTCATCACCGCGGCCCAGCCGGAGCTGACCCCGGCCATCGGCGGTGGCCTGATCGCGGTGCGCGGCACCGTGGAGGACGGGAGAACCGCCATGGCCCCGGCGTCGGCGGCAGCCCCGCCAACGCAGGCCGCGGCTTTGGTGGCGCCCGAACCTCCGGCGGCGTCGCAGGCGTTGGCCTGGTCGGATGCTGAGCACCTGCCTGACGTCGCGCCGGTCGATGACTACCGCGCCGAGGAATACGGCGACGATTACGGGGCCGACTTCGACACCGGATTGGACACTGGATTCGACGCCGCAGGCGGACGGACCACGGCGCGACCTCAACTCGAGTTCGGCGATCGCGAGCTGACCGAACGCGACGAGATCGCAGCCCGGCCCTGGTATCGCCGTCCGCCCGTGATTCTGGGTGCCGGCGCCGCCGCCGTGCTGGTTGTCGTCCTGGCGGCGTTGGTGACTGTTATGGGGAGCGACGAGCCCACCCGTCCGGCGTCGACCTCCAAGGCAGTCACGTCGACGACGGCGGCCCCGGACGAGCAGGCGCCTGCCGTGCCGGTCGACGAACCCGTCACCGACCAGGCACCGCAGACCGTCACGCACGAGGCGCCGGCCCCGCACACCGTGACCCAGACGGTCGAGCAGCCCGCTCCAGAGGCTCCGCCGGTGACGCAGGACCCGCCGCCCGCCGAGACGACGCCTACACCGACGACGACGGAAGCGCCGCCGACGACCACGCAGCCGCCGACCACCACGCAGCCGCCCACGACCACCACGCAGGCGCCGACCACCACTCAGGCGCCCTGGAGTCCCACCGCCCCGTATCCGACGATCCCCGGCCTACCGTGGGTGCCGGCGCCGGGTGGCGGTCATACCGGGGGCTGACGTTTCACGTCGGCGTGCGGGCTAGGTGCAGCAGTTCGGGTCGAGCACCACGCATAAGGCCTGCAGGGCTTCGGGTTTCACCCGGTGAAAGACGTTCATGCCGCGCCGATCGGAGATCACCAACCCGGCCTTGCGGAGTTGGCCCAGGTGATGGCTGACCGTGGATTCGGCTAGGCCGAGCACCGCGGCGAGATCCCCGCTGGTCTCCTCCCCGGGGCGCGAACTGAACAACAGCGACGTGATCTTCACCCGCACCGGGTCGGCCAGGGCTTTCAGCCGCATAGCCACCTCCAGCGCATCGGCGTCGCTGAGCGGCCCGGCGGCCACCGGAGCGCAGCACACCGGGGCGGACATGTCGATCACGGGCAGCGCTTTGGGCATGGCATCTATCTTGCCACAGTTCTTGACATATATCGAAAAGGTGGCATTCTAGCGTGACGCGTCAGTTCGATATATGTCTCAGCCCTAGTGGGAGGTTCCTCATGTCCCGTGTTCAACTCGCCCTCAACGTCGACGATCTCGACGAGGCGATCACGTTCTACTCCAAGTTGTTCAACACCACCCCTGCCAAGGTGAAGCCTGGTTACGCGAACTTCGCGGTCTCCGAGCCGCCGCTGAAGCTGGTGCTGCTGGAAAACCCTGGCAAGGGCGGCACCATCAACCACCTCGGCGTGGAGGTCGAATCCAGCGAAACGGTGCATGCCGAGATCGCCCGACTGACCGGTGAAGGCCTGTTCACCGACGAGGAGATCGGCACCACGTGTTGCTTCGCCACCCAGGACAAGGTCTGGGTGACCGGCCCGGCCGGCGAGAAGTGGGAGGTCTACACCGTGCTGTCCGACTCCGAGACGTTCGGCACCAGCCCGCAGCTGCTCGCTGACGGCGAGCCGAGCGAGGGTGGGGTCTGCTGCGGCGGCAGCGCGGCAGACGACGCTGATCCCCAGACGGCGAAGGCGACATCCTGCTGTTAGCCGTCCCAGTCTGGGCCAGGTGGCGGTCGTCATGTCGCGGTTCTCCGCTCGTCGAAACCCAACGGCCGGACGGCAGTCAGTGTTCACCGACCACGCACTTGCAGGCGGTATCGATAACTGTCAATATCGATGTATGTCGAAATCATCGGATCCCATCGACGACGCGTGCTGCCCACCCGGGGCACTGCTGCGTGAACCCCTCTCGGCGGCGCAGGCCACCGACATGGCGGTCAAGCTCAAGGCCCTGGCCGATCCGGTCCGCCTTCAGTTGTTCTCGGCGATCGCCAGCCGCGCCGGCGGCGAAGCCTGTGTCTGCGACATCTCGGCCGGGGTGGAGGTCTCCCAACCCACGGTGAGCCATCACCTCAAGGTGCTGCGCGATGCGGGCCTGCTGACCTCACAGCGCCGGGCGTCGTGGGTCTATTACGCGGTGATACCCGAAGCGCTGGCCAGCCTGACCGTGCTGCTCGGCGTTGATGCGGCAGCGGGGGTGCCGGCATGACCGACACCGCCACGACGTCAACACCGGTGGTCGGTAAGCTCTCCACCCTGGATCGGTTCCTGCCGGTCTGGATCGGTGCCGCCATGGTCGCCGGCCTGCTGCTGGGCCGCTGGATCCCGGGTTTGAACACCGCACTGGAAAAGGTTGCGATCGACGGGATTTCACTGCCCATAGCCCTCGGTTTGTTGATCATGATGTACCCGGTCCTGGCCAAGGTGCGCTACGACCGCCTCGACACCGTCACCGGCGACCGCAAACTGCTGCTCTCCTCGCTGCTGCTGAACTGGGTGCTCGGCCCGGCGTTGATGTTCGCGCTGGCCTGGCTGCTGCTACCGGACCTGCCCGAATACCGCACCGGCCTGATCATCGTCGGGCTGGCCCGCTGCATCGCCATGGTCATCATCTGGAACGACCTGGCCTGCGGCGACCGAGAAGCCGCCGCCGTGCTGGTCGCATTGAACTCGATCTTCCAGGTCATCATGTTCGCCGTGCTGGGCTGGTTCTATCTCTCAGTGCTGCCCGGCTGGCTCGGCCTGGAACAAACCACCATTTCGACATCACCGTGGCAGATCGCCAAGTCGGTGCTCATCTTCCTCGGCATCCCCCTGGCCGCCGGCTACCTGTCGCGCCGCATCGGCGAAAAGGCAAAAGGCCGCGACTGGTATGAGTCGACGTTCCTGCCCAGGATCGGGCCGTGGGCGCTCTACGGGTTGCTATTCACCATCGTGATTCTCTTTGCCCTGCAAGGCGAACAGATCACCAACCGGCCCCTGGACGTAGTCCGCATCGCGCTGCCCCTGCTGGCGTATTTCGCGATCATGTGGGGTGGGGGCTACCTGCTCGGCACCATCTTGGATCTCGGCTACGAGCGCACCACCACCCTGGCATTCACCGCCGCGGGCAACAACTTCGAACTGGCCATCGCGGTGGCCATCGCCACATACGGCGCCACCTCCGGACAAGCACTGGCCGGCGTGGTCGGGCCGCTGATCGAGGTGCCGGTCCTGGTCGCCCTGGTCTATGTCTCCCTGGCGCTACGCAAACGGTTCGGCCACCACACCTCCCAACACCTCCCCGCCACTGGCTCGACGACCAGAACGGAACCCACCCCATGACTGACAGCCCCGTCACCCGACTGGAAACCGAGTTCGCAAACAGCTTCAGCGACGGCAAACCCACCGTGCTGTTTCTGTGCACCCACAACGCCGGCCGCTCCCAAATGGCCCTCGGTTACTTCACCCACTACGCCGGCGACAACGCGATCGCCTGGTCGGGCGGCTCGGAACCCGGCAACGAGATCAACCCGGCCGCCATCGAGGCGATGGCCGAGGTTGATATCGACATCAGCGGCGAATACCCCAAACCCTGGACCGACGAGATCGTGCAAGCTGCCGATGTCGTCATCACCATGGGATGTGGGGACGCCTGCCCGATCTTCCCCGGAAAGCGCTACGAGAACTGGGAACTGCCGGATCCGGCCGGCCAAGGCCTCGACGCGGTCCGCCCGATCCGCGACCAAATCGACCAACGCGTTCACCAACTGCTGGCCCAGCTGAACGTGCCCATCACCCAATAGCCGCCGAAAGCGCAAGGGAACACACCCCGGCGCCGTCACCGCACGCATGTACGAAACCCACCCCAGAACCCTGACCCGCACCGACACATAGCGCGGCCCACGCCCACTGCACTACTATCTGCGTATGAATGCAGATAGCGGAATAAGTGGGCCGCTCGCTGAGGACCAGGCCGGCCTGGTGGTCGAGGTGTTCCGAATGCTGGCCGATGTCACCCGCATTCAGGTGCTGTGGGCGCTGACCGTGGGGGAACGCTCGGTGACCGAGCTGGCCGAGCAGGTGGGTAAGCCAGCGCCGTCGGTGTCGCAACATTTGGCCAAACTGCGGATGGCACGCCTGGTGCGCACCCGACGCGCGGGCACCACGATCTTCTACAGCCTGGAAAACGAGCATGTGCGCCAACTCGTGGTCGATGCGGTGTTCAACGCTGAGCACGCAGGCCCGGGCGTGCCGGCCCATCACCGCCACGACCCCGGCGTGCGCACGGTGGGTCAGCGATGAGTGACCACGACCGCGAAACCGGAACGGCCTCAGCGTCTTCCGGTGGCCACGGCGCTCGCCATGGCCATGGCGGCGGGCAGCGTGCCCATTCACGCCATCACGGGGCAGGGCATCGTCATCGGGCCGGACTGCGTGGGGTGCTCGCGGAGATCTTCGCCCCGCACAGCCACGACTCCGCCGACAGTGTCGACAGCGCCCTGGAGTCCAGCGCGGCCGGAATCCGCGCGGTGAAGTTCAGCCTGCTAGTGCTGGGCGTGACCGCGATCGCCCAGATCGTGATCGTGGTGATCTCGGGGTCGATCGCGCTGGCCGCCGACACCATCCACAACTTCTCCGATGCGTTGACCGCGGTCCCCCTGTGGATCGCGTTCGCGTTGGGTGTCAAAGCCGCAACACGGCGCTACACCTACGGCTACGGCCGGGCTGAGGATCTGGCCGGTGTGTTCGTGGTCGCGATGATCGCGTTGTCGGCGATCATCGCCGGCTACGAGGCGGTACTGCGGCTGATTCATCCCCAACCCATCGACCACCTCGGATGGGTGGCCGCGGCCGGGGTCATCGGCTTTATCGGCAACGAATGGGTGGCGCTGTACCGGATCCGCGTCGGCCGTCGGATCGGATCGGCAGCACTGGTGGCAGACGGATTACACGCCCGCACAGACGGATCCACCTCCCTGGCCGTGGTGTTGGGCACCGGCGGTGTCGCGTTGGGGTTCCCGCTGGCTGATCCGATCATCGGATTGGTGATCACCGTGGCGATCATCGCAGTGCTGCGCACCGCGGCCCGTGATGTGTTCCGCCGGTTGATGGACGGTGTGGATCCGGCGTTCGTTGACGCCGCCGAGCGATCATTGGCGGCATTGGCTGGAGTGCGGGGGGTGCGTAGTGTGCGGATGCGCTGGATCGGGCACCGCCTGCATGCCGACGCCGAGCTCGACATCGATCCTGCGCTGACGCTGGTGCAGGCGCATCGCATCGCCCACGACGCCGAACACGACCTCATCCACGTGCTACCCAAGCTGACCACCGCACTCATCCACGCCTATCCCGCTGATGATACGAACACGGCTGACAAACACCGCCACGGCGCGAAATGTGCACCATTGCAACACTATTGATCATGGGATAGGTGAACGGGTCGCGCTATCGGTGCCCCGGGGGTAGGGCGCCGATGTCGAGGTTGTGTGCGGCTGCGCTTGTCGCCGGTGAGATTGTCAGGCCGGGCAGGGGTTGGGTACGTGCAGCGCGGATAGCGTTGAGGATGACCAGCACTTCGGCGAATTCGTGGATGAACACCACGGTGGCCAGGCCGAGCACCCCGAACGCGGCGAGCGGGATCAGTGATCCGATGATGGCCAGCGAGAATCCGATGTTTTGTACCATGATTTTTCGGGCGTGCCGCGTGTGGACCAAGACCTGCGGCAGGTGGCGCAGGTCTTCACCCATGAGCGCGACATCGGCGGTTTCGATCGCGACATCGGTGCCCATGGCTCCCATGGCGATTCCGATGTCGGCGGTGGCCAACGCGGGGGCATCGTTGACCCCGTCGCCGACCATGGCGATCGGCTTGCCACGAGCCAGCTCGGGCAGCAGCCTGGCCTTGTCTTCGGGCAGCAGTTCGGCATGCACGGTGGTGATGCCGGCCTGGGCCGCCAGCGCGTCGGCGGTGCGCCGGTTGTCGCCGGTGAGCATCGCCACCTCGATCCCGATCCGGTCCAAAAGCTGCACGGCCTCAGCGGCTTCCGGGCGCAGTTCGTCACGAACGGCGATGGCGGCGATGACGCGGCCGTCGCGTTCGAGAACCACGACGGTGGCACCCGCATCTTGCAGACGTGTCACATCGTCAGTCAGCGGGCCCGGTGGAATCCAGCTGGGCTTGCCGAGCCGGATCGTGGCGCCCTCAGCATGGCCCTGGATTCCGTGCCCGGCGATCGCGGTCACCTCGCTGGCCGGTGCGGTGTCCTCGGCGGCCGACAGGATCGCTTCGGCCAGTGGATGTTCGCTTCGGGCTTCCAGCGCGGCCGCGGTGCGCAGCGCCTGCGCCTCGGTGACACCGCCCACCGTGACGGTCGTGACGACCCTGGGTTTGTTGCGGGTGAGGGTACCGGTCTTGTCCAGGGCGACAACTTTGATCCGCCCGAGTTCTTCGACCGCCGCCCCGCCTTTGACCAGAGCACCTTGGCCGCTGGCGGCGCCGATGGCCGCGACCACCGTCAGCGGCACCGCGATCGCCAATGCACAGGGGGAGGCCGCCACCAGCACCACCAATGCTCGCTCCAGCCACAGCGTCGGATCCCCGAGCAGGGCACCGATCCCGGCGATCGCCGCGGCGAGCACCATGATCGCCGGCACCAGCGGTTTGGCGATCCGATCGGCCAGCCGTTGGCCGGCACCTTTGCGTTCCTGGGCTTGCTCGACGAGATGCACAATGCGGGCCAGTGAACTGTCGGCGGCCAGTGCGCTAACCGTGACTTCGATGGCACCGCCGCCGTTGATCGCCCCGGCGTGCACATCGCTGCCGGGTCCGGCCTCGGCCGGGACCGATTCGCCGGTGATCGCTGAAAGGTCCAGGTTGGTGCGGCCCGAGATGATCGTCCCGTCTGTTGCCGCGCGTTCCCCAGGCCGCAGCACCATCACATCGCCGAGCGCCAAATCCTCGGGCGACACGGTCATTTCGAGGCCGTCGCGGATCACCGTGGCCCTGGGCGGCACCAGCGACAGCAGGGCGCGCAGGCCGCGGCGGGTACGGGTGACCGCGTAGTGTTCGAGGCCCTCGGCGATCGAGAACAAGATTCCCAGCAACGCCGCTTCGGCGATCTGCCCGAGCGCGACCGCCCCGACCGCGGCGATCGTCATCAGCGTTCCCACGCCGATGCGGCCGTGCCGCAGGTTGCGTAGCGCGTCAGGCGCGAAGGTGGCCGCGCCGATCCCCACCGCCACGACTTCCATGGCCAGCGACCAGGATCCGTGTCCGGCCCGGGCGAGCAGCCATCCGGCCGCGAGCGGCACCGCGGCCAGCGCGGCCAGTTGCAGTTCGCGGACCTGCCACAGGTTCTCGGGGCCGGCGTGTGGCTCATTCTCCCGGGGCCCGCAGCATGCGTCAGACACGGTCGGTCTCGATGCGCGCAGTCGTCCCCAAGACCGCGGCGGTCAGCGTGCGACCGCGCTCAGTCAGCCGGTACATCACCAGCCGTCCGTTGCGGCGCGAGACCACCATGTCGGCGACCTTGAGTTGGCGCAGGTGATGGGACACCAGGTTTTGCGGGGCCCCGACAACCCAGGCCATATCGCAGACACACATCTCCTCACCGTCATGCAGGGCGGCGGCGATCCTCAGACGTGTCGGGTCGCCCAGAGCCCGGGCGGCCGCGGCGGCGGGTTCGACGTGCCCCAGGTCGGGCAGGGCGGTGCGGATCGCCTCAGCGTGCGGCAGATCCAGGCACAACAGGTCGCAAGCGTCCACCGATTCCTCATCCATACTCATATCCTAATGTATGTTGATATGACTACGGAAGGAAGCGTTGATTGCCCGTTCCGGTCGCATCTTGCTCACTGCGTTCGTGATCGCCGCGATGGCAACCGACCAGGTGCCGCACGTGGGGTAAGTCCTACTCACCTATGCCGAAAGCCTGTCCGGTGCAAGGTTTCGCACGCGAATCCAACCGCACCAGCAGGCACTTCGTCGGCTCACTCCTACGGAATGTGCAGCGATGGGGTCGGCCCGGACTACCGGCGGGGCGATGAAAGCGATCAGAAACACCACGACACCGACAACGCGGGTTGCGATGCCGATAACACTGAGGGCTACGACTGCTTCTCGCAGGCGATGCCGTCGCCGTCGCGGTCGAGGTGGTCGGCATAGCCGGGATCGTCGGTCGTCATGTTGGATCGGCCGTCGGCGTAGGCGTCCTTGCAGTACCGATACGGCGGATCGGCCTGCGCCATGGGGGCTGTACCAATGGCGCCGCCGATGAGGGCCGCTGCGACGGCGAAGGCACGAAACATGTGAACCCCGTGTCATCTTGAATTGATGAACTCGTAAGTAAGCGCATGGTAGTACGCGCAACCCGGCGCAGGGCACGTTTGCTGAGGAATCCCATCGGTTGTGCCCGGCGAGACCGGCGGGCCAGAACCAAGCGTCCCCGCACTGGCATCCCGGGCGGCGGCCGACCAATATGGACGGGTGCACAATGGCTGGCCGACATGTGAAAACCGCGCCGAGGGCGCCTCGTGAGTACCGGCGCCGAAGTGGTGGTGAACCGCCTGCTCGCCGAAGGTGTCGACGTGTGCTTCGCCAACCCGGGCACCTCGGAGATGCACTTCGTCGCCGCGCTGGATGCCGCCCCGGCCATGCGTCCGGTGCTGTGCCTGTTCGAAGGCGTCGCGACCGGAGCTGCTGACGGGTACGCCCGCATCGCCGGCACCCCCGCGGCGACCTTGCTGCACCTCGGCCCCGGAATGGCCAACGGTCTGGCCAATCTGCACAACGCCCGGCGCGCGTTCACGCCGGTGGTCAACGTCGTCGGCGATCATGCGACCTACCATCAACCGCTCGACGCGCCGCTGGAATCCGACATCGACGCGCTCGGGCGCTGGACACAGGGTTCGGTGCACCGGCCCGAATCGGCCGCCGACCTCGACGCCGCCGTCCACGCCGCAGTGCACAGTGCGACCAGTACACCCGGACGGGTCGCCACCCTGATCCTTCCTGCGGACTATTCCTGGGGCAGCACGCCGCAGAACCTCTTGTCGGACAACGGTGTCGGGGGATCGGAAACCGGCGACGCCGACACGCTCCTGGACGCCGCGGGCGCCGCCGAACTGCTGCGCGCCCAGGGGGAGCGTGCCGTGTTGTTGCTCGGCGGTGCCGCCACCCACGCCGACGGTCTGCGGGCGGCAGCGCGAATCAACGCGGCCACCGGGGCGCGCGTCCTGGTCGAGACCTTTCCGGCCCGGCTGACTCGCGGGCAGGGGGTGCCTGTCATCGAGCGCCTCGGCTACCTCGCCGAGCAGGCCACCCAACAGCTCTCGGGGGCAACACATCTGGTGTTGGTCGGGGCGAAGTCCCCGGTGTCGTTCTTCGCCTATCCGGGCAAGCCGAGCGTGCTGGTGCCCGACGGTACCGAAGTCAGCACCCTGGTTGTCGATGAATTGGTCGGCCTCGCCGACGAATTGGGCGGGGTGGCGCCGGCCCCAGCGCAACCCGGCCCCGCCGAGTTGCCGACGGGACCGCTCAACCCGCAGAACCTGGCGCAGGTGATCGCCGCGCTGCTGCCCGAGAACGCGATCATCTCGGATGAGGCCAACACCAGCGGCGTGTTCCTGCCGGCCGCCACC
Source organism: Mycolicibacterium lutetiense (assembly GCF_017876775.1). NCBI lineage: Bacteria > Bacillati > Actinomycetota > Actinomycetes > Mycobacteriales > Mycobacteriaceae > Mycobacterium > Mycolicibacterium lutetiense. Next base: position 1,348,972 of record NZ_JAGIOP010000001.1, read on the forward strand.
GCGTCGGCCCCGCGCCACGATGTCCTCACCCTCACCGGTGGCGCGATCGGGCAAGGCCTGCCGGTGGCAGTCGGAGCCGCGATCGCCGCGCCGCACCGCCCGGTCATCGCCCTGCAGTCCGACGGCAGTGCCGCATACACCATTTCGGCGCTGTGGACGATGGCTCGCGAGCAACTCGACGTCACCGTGGTGATCCTGAACAACCACGCCTACGCCATCCTGCAACTCGAGTTGTTACGAGTGGGTACCCAGGCCAACGGGGAACGGTCGCGCTCACTGCTCGACCTGAGCCGTCCCGACATCGACTTCGCCTTGATAGCACAGGGATTCGGTGTCCCGGCTACTCGGGCCACCACCGCGGAGCAACTCGCCGACCAGTTCCGCACGGCGCTGGCCGAGCCGGGGCCGCACCTGATCGACGCTGCGCTGCCGACCTGGTCGCCGGGTTGATCACTGGCTCGGCCGGCGCTTCTCCAGTACCACCGCTGCGATCGGAATGCGCATCTCCTCGGGCTCGGCGGACAGTCGCGCCGCGATACCGGCATGCAGCCGGTCGTAGAAGACCGGCAACCGGTCCGGGTCACCCTCGATTGCCGCGCCCAGATCGGCGAACGCGGTGAACCGGCAGAAATCGGCCCAACGGGTCCCGAAAGCGCTTGCGCCCCTGTCGCCTTGGTAGGCAGCGAAGATCCGGTCCTGCGCGTCGATCACCTCCACGTGCTGGATCTCCAGCCGCTCGAACCGGCCCGACGGGGCGAATGGTGCGGTGAAATCCACCGCGCGCCGTCCGGCGATCGGAAGTGACATCCGGGTCACCTCCTCGGCGCTCACCACACCGTCGGTGATCAGCTCGGTCAACGCGCCGGCGATGGAGCGGAACAACGGGCGATACCCCACGTCGCCGTCATCGTCCAGTGCGGTCGTCAATACCACCAGCCGGCCACCCGGATACAGCTCGCGGCCGCGAAAAGCAATGAATTCGTGCCAGTCGTGAGCGGCCTGCCTGGCATAGGCCGCGCGCACCCGTTCGTCGTTGCTGTAGGCCGCGACGACGTGGTCGGTGACCGGCATCGGCACCGTGCTCAGTCTCGCTACTGCCCATGCTGACCAGCCGAGGTGGACACTGTTCGAGGGCAGGATCTGGCTGTAGAACGACCGGCCGATCGCCGAACTGAAGGTGGCCGAATCCCGGTGCCGATAGGACTCCGGATCCTCCTCCAGGATTCGGAACATCGTGGTGAAGTCATTGTCGGCGACATCGGTGTGCGTCACCAGAACCGAGTGCTCGGGGCGGGTGCGGCCGCGGACGGCCGCGATGGCGGCATTGATCGGTTGCATCGAATTCTGCGCAGTGCCGGCCCCGTAGTCGGCGATGACGATCGGCTGTGGCGGCGTCGGGATCGGTACCGTGTGCGCCGCCAGCTGCAAAAGGCTGATCGCCGAACTCATTCCGGCGGTGTGCGGGCGGGGTGTGGTTCGGCGCGGCTTGGCCATGGCTAGGTTCGCCGTCGCCGCCGCAGCAGCAGTCCGATGAGAATGCCCATGACGAAGATGATGACCAAGATGAACCACATCGGCGACTCGACGGTCACCCACAGCACGTGAACACCCACCCGATCACGGTTCTGCGCGACGAAGATCCCAGCCAGGCCGACCAGGAACAAGGCAACCCAGTAGCGGAGTGCCACCCGGCGTGCCGGTCCTGCGGTCTCGGGGGCATCCGACTCGTCGCGGGGCATACCTCGACGGTAACCCGCGACTCACCGGCCATGACACACTTCGGAAGTGAAAAACGGAGGGGGAGCCGCGCGGACGGCGATCATCGTGCCTACCGCGCCACCACTCTCACCGTGGGCGGCAAGGGGCTGATGGTCCCTCCGATCCAACTGGACATCACACCGCCGGCCGGAGTGGCCAAACCGCTTATCACCGATTCGATGAGCAGTTCATCGAAGACCAACCGGGAAATCACCGTGCGGGTCTTCACGGCCCACATCAAGCAGGCCGGCACCTACCGTATTGACGCCAAGGCATCGGTCTTCGAATCTCAGAATCCCCGGTTGATATTCGGGCACAGCAGCCCGTACTACTGGGTGATGTGGCCCTTCATCGGGATGGCGATTCTCGCCGGCGTCGCGCTCGCCCTCTCCGCCGTGTGGGCGCAACGCTCGGGCAAGCGGGCGTATCCGGTATCCACCTTCACACCGACGTATACGCCGACCGATGTCGGGATCCAGGTTCCCAACGATCAGGCGGTCCGGATCGAACAGCTCAAAACCATTGCTGGCCTGCGTGATACCGGTGCGCTGACCGAAGCCGAGTACGAAGGCGAGAAGCGCCGGATCCTGGGCAGCTGAGGCTGCCCGGCCTGTCAGTGCCCGCGGGCGACCCACTCGTCGTAGTGCACGATCTCGTCACCGATGGTGGTGGTGTCGCCGTGGCCGGTGTAGACGACGGTCTCGCCGGGCAGCATTCCCAGCCGCTTGGAGATCGAGTCCAGGATCGTCGGGAAGTCGGAGAACGATCTTCCGGTGGCGCCCGGCCCGCCCTGGAACAGGGTGTCGCCCGAGACCACCGCGTTCAGCTCGGGGATCGACCAGCAGACTGATCCGGGGGAGTGTCCCGGGGTGTGCAGGGCGTGCAGCTCGATGCCGCCGGCGCGCAACACCAGACCGTCCTCGACGGTGTGAAACTCACTGTCGGGGTGGACGGCTCGCCACAGCATCTCGTCGGCCGGGTGCAGCAGCACCGGGGCGTCCAACGTTTTGCCCAATTCGGGAGCGACGGTGATGTGGTCGTTGTGGCCGTGCGTGCACACCACCGCGACGACGTTGCGCCCAGCCACGGCCTCGATGATCGGGGCGGCGGTGTGGGCCGCGTCGAACACCACGACATCTTTGTCGTCACCGACGACCCAGATGTTGTTGTCGACGTCCCAGCTGCCGCCGTCGAGTTCGAATTTTCCGCTGGTGACGACGCGCTGGATCTGAGAGGGCCCGCTCATTTCTTCAGCACCACCACGGACCGCAGCACCTCACCGGCGTGCATCTTGTGGAACGCATCCTCGATCGCGTCGAGGCCGATGCGCTCGGAGACGAACTTCTCCAACGGCAGCCGGCCCTGCAGGTACAGGGAGATCAGGGTGGGGAAGTCGCGCTCGGGCAGGCAGTCGCCGTACCAGGAGGACTTCAAAGACCCGCCGCGGGAGAAGAAGTCGACCAGCGGCATCTCCAGCGTCATATCCGGGGTCGGGACGCCGACCAGCACCACGGTGCCGGCCAGGTCGCGGGCGTAGAACGCCTGCTTCCAGGTTTCGGGGCGGCCGACCGCATCGATCACGACGTCGGCACCGAAGCCGCCGGTGAGGTCCTGGATGGTCTTGACCGCATCGAGCTCACGGGCGTTGATGGTGTGGGTGGCACCGAACTCGCGGGCCACGTTCAACTTCCGGTTGTCGACATCGACGGCGATGATCTTCTTCGCGCCGACCAGGGCGGCACCGGCGATCGCGGCATCACCCACACCGCCGCAGCCGATCACCGCGACGGTGTCGTCACGGGTCACCGCGCCGGTGTTGATCGCCGCACCGATGCCGGCCATCACCCCGCAGCCCAGCAAGCCGGCCACCGCCGGGTCTGCCGCGGAATCGACCTTGGTGCACTGACCTTCGTGCACCAGGGTCTTGTCGGCGAACGCGCCGATACCGAGCGCCGGGGTCAGCTCGGTGCCATCGGTCAGCGTCATCTTCTGGGCCGCATTGTGGGTGTCGAAACACAGATGCGGGCGACCCCGCTTGCAGGCGCGGCATTCCCCGCACACCGCGCGCCAGTTCAGAATCACGAAGTCGCCGGGCTCGACGTGGGTCACGCCCGCACCGACGGACTCCACGGTGCCGGCAGCTTCATGCCCCAGCAGGAACGGGTATTCATCGTTGATGCCGCCCTCGCGGTAGGTCAGGTCGGTGTGACACACCCCGCAGGCGAGGATGTCGACCACCACCTCACCGGGACCCGGATCGGGGATGACAATGTCGACCAGTTCGACCGGCTGACCTTTGGACCGGGAAATCACACCTCGCACCGTCTGGCTCATGCCTATAACTTAATCGACACCGGACAGGTGTCCAATTGCCGACCGGCGCTCGGCGTCCGTGGAATCCCGGCCCGGCGGAGCATCCTCGCGTTACCGTGGGTTGTGGTCGACGATCGAACCCAACTGCTGGTGGTCGCACGCTCGGCGTATCGGCGAAATGACTGGCGCACCAGCTACGAATCCTTCAGTCGCGTCGACGGGGTACAGACCCTCGGCACCGACGATCTGGCGGTGTACGCCGCCGCGGCCTGGCGTCAGGGCTACGGCCGCGAATCCGTGCGGATCAACGAGCAGGTCCACACCCGCTTGCTGCGCACGGACCCGGTGCAGGCGGCGATGAAGGCGGCCGAGCTCGGCCTGGCCTGGTTGGCCCGCGGGCACGTGGCGCTGGCGGGCAGTTGGGGGCACCGAGCGCAGGCACTGCTCGACGGCATCCCGTTGACCACCGCGCACGGTTACCTGGCGTACCTGCTCGCCGTGACGGCGGCCGATGCCGGCGATCACGTGCGGTTCGCTGCGGCGACAACACGCTTGGCTGCCGTGGCCGCAGAACTGGACGATGCGGCTCTGCTAACGCTCGCGCAGGCGCTGGGCGGCATGGCGGCCGGCGCCGCCGGTGACCCGGCCGGGTATCAGGCCCTCGATCAGGTGCTGCTGCCGGTGCTCGACGAACCGGTGCCGGTCGAATGGGCGGCAGACGTGTACCGCCGGGCGTTGAATCTGGCGCACCGCCGGGGCACCGCTGATCGGGTGACTTCCTGGTCGCAGTCGATGCAGCGGTGGTGTGAAGCCACCGAACCGGAATCAACACAGTCGTCCTACCGCGCGGTCTGTGACGTGCACCGGCTCTCGGCGGTCGCCGACGGCGATCCGGGTGAGCTGGTGCGGCGGGTGGTCGGCCTGCGTCGCCTGGTCGCCGATGTGGATGCGGTGGCAGCGGGCCTGGTCGAGGAATTGCTTTCGCGGAGCTTGGCAGCGAGTCGGGGGCGTGCCGGATAGATTTGGCCGCGATGAGCGTCGCCGAAGTCCTCCGTGTAATCGATACCTGGCCGGTCGACTCGGCCGCCGCAGCCGTGGTCGGCCCGTCCGGGGTCCTGGCCGACCGTGGCGACACGAGCAAGGCCTTCACGTTGGCCTCGGTGACCAAACCGCTCGTGGCGCGGGCCGTGCAGATCGCGATCGAAGAGGGCGCGGTCGAACTGGACACTCCGGCCGGCCCGCCCGGTTCGACGATCCGCCACTTGTTGGCGCACGCGTCGGGGGTGTCCATGAGTTCGGCCGAGGTGCTGGCGCGCCCGGGACAGCGCCGGATCTATTCGAATTACGGATTCGAACTATTGGCCCGCGCCGTCGAGGACGCCGCCGACATCGAGTTCGGCCGCTATCTGACCGAGGCGGTGTTCGAGCCTCTGCAGATGTCCACATCGACATTGTTGGGCGGGACGCAGGCGGCCGGGTTCGGCGGCGTGTCGACCGTTGCCGACCTCGCCGCGTTCGCCGCCGAGTTGCTTCGGCCGGCACTGGTGTCACAGCAACTGCACGACGACGCGGTGACGGTGCAGTTTCCCGGGCTCGACGGGGTGCTGCCGGGGTTCGGGGTGCAACGGCCGAACGACTGGGGGTTGGGGTTCGAGCTCCGGGACGGCAAATCGCCGCACTGGACCGGATCGGCAAACTCGCCGCGCACGTTTGGACATTTCGGCCAATCGGGCACGTTTCTGTGGGTCGATCCGGCCGCTGACCTGGCCTTGGTGGTGCTGACCGACCGCGATTTCGGGGACTGGACCTACCCGCTGTGGCCGGCAATTTCTGATGGTGTGCTGAGAGAAAACGGGACAGACTAGCGCAACACTGGCCTCACGGGGCACAATAGACACGCGCGACACAGACAACTGCATGCTCGATCGGAATACCAGGCCGTTGGGGAAGACGTCCCTCGTATCCGAAGGAGTAGCAGATGCGTGCGTCGAACCAATTCGCCGATGCGGCGACGGGCGTGGTGTATGTCCATGCCTCACCCGCAGCGGTGTGCCCTCACGTTGAGTGGGCGTTGTCGTCGACCCTGTCGGCGCGGGCGAACCTCAAGTGGACGCCGCAACCGGCCATGCCCGGCCAGTTGCGCGCGGTAACCAATTGGGTTGGGCCCGTCGGCACCGGGGCGCAGCTGGCCAATGCCCTGCGCTCCTGGTCAGTGCTGCGCTTCGAGGTGACCGAGGATCCCAGTTCCGGAGTGGACGGACACCGCTGGTGCCACACCCCCCACCTCGGCCTGTGGAGCGGTGCCATGAGCGCCAACGGCGACGTCATGGTCGGCGAGATGCGGCTGCGGTCCCTGATGGCCGGCGGCGCCGACATGTTGGCGGCCGAACTCGACACCGTCCTCGGTACTGCATGGGACGAGTCTCTGGAGCCCTACCGCAACGGCGGTGACGGCGGCGAGGTGTCCTGGCTGAACCGGGGCGTGGGATAGTTCGTCAGCCACGCGCCCAGAGGCAGTAGCCGCTGAGCTTCGTCGTGAACATGTGATCGCTGACCTCGAAGGTCAGTGACTGCCCCGGCTCGGCGCTGAACGTTGCGGGCTCCGACGTCTCGCCGGCGCCCAGGACGTCGACAACCTCGACGCTGCACCGTGCCTCGACGGTCTGCGGTGTCCCCGTCCACATGCCCGCCCGGGCTTCCGGGTTCCGCCGGCCCTGTCCGTGCAGGATCACCGGGGGCCCGGTGGTCAGCCAGTGGTCCGACGAGGGATAAGGGCCACCGAATGTCTGCCAACTGGCTCCATCGCATAACAGCAGGCGCCGATTGTTGCCGAGTTGTCCGGGATCTACCGGTGTGAGCGCCCCGGCAAGGCTCTCGGTGCACGCCGAGTTTGGTTGAGGCGCCGTGGTTTCGGATGGCCCCTGCGGCACCGGTTCGGGTTCTGCCTGTGCGCACGCACTTGTGCTGAGTGCGGCAGCCACAGTCAGAGCTGCCGCACTCAATGCCAACGCGCGAGACATCGGTTTATACCGAAATCGTCTTCATCGACGACAGGTCGGTGCGCATCAACCGGACGTTGTAATCACCCCAGTAGGACAGGTTGTAGTACAGGTATTGCGAGTTGTCCTGCACGACATTGCCGTTCTCGTCGACGGTGTTGAAGTAGTCGGTACCCGACATCGGATGGACCATCGGCGCGTACATACCGGAATTGGACGTCCCGTTGTTGTTCACCAGCTTCGTGGTATCCGACCATGAACCCTGGGGTGAATCGGACACCCGCATCACCACGTTGTTGCCGCCGTCGGTGTAGAGCACGACGTACTTGCCGAGATACTCGTTGTACTGCACCGACATTTCGCTGACATTGCCGCCCGTGGGCAGGCCGCCGACCCAGATACCGTTGGCGATCTTGGTGAACAGCCCGAGCGTGAAGAAGTCGGCCACCTTGTAGAGCGTCGGCAGGAAATCGGTACTGCTGGAGCCGAACACCGGGGCCGCGGCCGACGGGTCACCGGTCACCCACTTCCCGGCGCCGCTGGAATCCTCACCCGAGAAGTACTCGTAGGCATCCAGATTGCCGATCTGATCCTTCTGCACCCGGGCCACGTAGGCCGAACCCTGCCGGCCCGACGGTGTTCCGTACACGTAGACGTACGGGTCGGCCGGGTCGTCCGACATCACCAGAGCGTTCTGCTGGAAATGCTCGTCGCCGGGGACATAGGCCGGGCCCGCGCGGAGCCAGCCCGAGGACCGCACGGTGTCACGGTCGACGGTCCAGGTCTTGCCGCCGTCGTCGGAGTAGGCGATCGCCGAGTAGTTGGTGGTCCAGCTGCCCGGATTGTCCCAGGTGCGGATCGACATCACGGTGGCGTACTGCCGGTAACCGCCCACGGCGCCGGGGTTTTCGATCGCGATCGCCGACGTCGGGATCATGGTGTAGGTGGAGCCGAACAGTCCGTTGAGGCCGCCCGGATCGTAGATGATCTGTGCTGCGCCGGCCGGAGCACCGCCGGTGCCGTACCACGTCGGCGTGCCGGGATTGCCGGGCCCCGCGCCCGCGTGGATCAGCGCGTCGCTGAATTGCAGACCGTTGGACATATCGGTGTCGGAGGTGCGGAACAACACGTTGTTGCGCCAGTCGCCGGTCATGCCCGGCCCGCTGTAGGTATCGCCGAACAACGTGTAGATGACCGACTTTCCGGTCACCGGATCGGTGTAACCGCTGTCCCACATGATGCCCAGATCGGTGCCCGCCACGTACCAGTGATCGGTGACGCCGGAGCCGGTGACCCACGGGAGCTTGATGGTGGCGCCTTCCAACGACGCCGGGACCGCAGGCTTGGCTGTCAGATCATCGGTCTGCACCGCCGCGTTGGGGGCGGCCGCTGCCATCGGCTGGATGTCGCCTTCGGCCACCGTCGAGGCGGCATCGTTGGCCGAGATGACGCGGGAACTCAGCGGGTTGATCGACCGCTCGAATTCCTTACGGGTCCAGGCCATCATGGCCCACAGTGCGGGGGACTGGCCGGGGCCGACCGGGCCGGTGCCCGCGCCGAACGGTGCCAGGCCGACCACTCCCAGCAGGGCCGAGACGACTGGCGGTGCGATGACCTTGGGCGCGGTGGGCTCGGGCGTCGAGGGCGGTGCCTGCGGGACGACAATGCTCTTCTTCACGACGGCGGGGACGTCGAATGACGTGACCTCGTTGCGCACGGTCGACACGGTGTCGCGGCTGCGCCGGTCGATGTCCTGGGCCGCCTCCTTGAGGCGTACCACCACGGTGTTGGGTCGCACCGTGCGCTGCAGATCGGGCGCAGACGTCGCAGCTTCCGGGGTGATCCGGGAGTTATCGGGTTTGTCGGCCTTCTTGTCGGTGTCGGTCTTCTTGTCGGCATCGGGGGCGTTGGTGAGTGCGCCCTGAATCTTGCTCCGAACCTTGGTCGCCCGGTTCCGCAGCGGGGTGCGCGCGGAATCCAGACTGCTCTGCGTCTGCTTGATCGCGTCCCCGGCGTCGTTCAGGCCGGACTCGACATCCTTGCGGATCCGCTCGCCGATCTTCGACAGTGCACCGGACGGAGTGGTGCTCGGCTTCTTGATGCCGGCGGTCTTGCTCGGGCGCTTCTTCGTTCCCGGGCTCGGGGCGGAGCCGTCGGAGTTGCCCGCGGTCGATGTGCCAGGGTTGCCGGGTCCGTCTTCGGCCCAGGCGATTCCGGTCCCGGAGGTCAGGGCCGTTCCGATGCCCAGAGCAACGGCGAGTGCGCCGACGCGGCCGATGTATTTGGTCGATTCCATGACGCTCCGTACCAGTCCACTCAGTCATTACCCCGGCCCAGACGAAACGTACCCCGTACCGTTCACGGTGTCGGGCAAACACGCCGAATCGCCGAAATACGGCCTCAACTGCGAGCCTTCGCAGTTACCTGATGCGGTAGTGGGCGGGGTCCGGGGCCGACAACATGCGGGTGAGGGTGGCCCGATCGAAGGGCCACAGGTCGATGGTTCCGGCGTCGGTGAGGTACCACGAATTGCACCCGGTGTTCCACACTGTCGGACCGAGGCCGTCGGCAACCGCGGCGTTGAATTCGTCGGTGGCCTGCTCGGTGATCTCGACCTCGGAGAGTTCGGCGTTCGCAAACCGCTTGAGCCAGGCAACGATGTATCCGGCGGTGAGTTCGGCGGAGTACTGCAGCGGAATCGATCCGGTCGGCGAGTTCGGGCCCAGCACGGTGAACAGGTTGGGAAAGCCGGGGATCGCCGTCATGCGGTACGCCCGTGGGCCTTTGACCCAGGCATCGTCGAGCGTGATGCCGTCACGCCCCACGATGTTCATGGGTCGCATGTAGTTGTGCGCCTGAAATCCGGTGGCCAGCACCACGACATCCACGTCGTGGTTCGCGCCGTCGGCGGTGCGGATACCGGTCGCGGTGAATTCCTGGATGGGATCGTCGATCAGGGTGGTGTTGGGGCGTTTGATGGCGCGGTAGTACGAGCCCGAGACCACCTGCCGTTTGCACAGCGGCTCGTAGTCCGGGGTGAGCTTCGCGCGGAGCGCCCGGTCGCGGACCTGGGCGGCCAGGCTCCAGCGTGCATAGGACTGCACCAACTTGCGTCGCCACGACGGCGTGGTGACGACATCGGCGAGGATGTTGGATCCCCACTGCAGCCGCCGGAAGAGAAAGTCGTGCCACCCCGGCCGCCGCTGCAGGACCTTGGCGAGCACCGACGACTGCCGCAGCGACATCGGTGCCCACAGGATCCACTGCGGCGATCGGGCGAAGTGCAACAGCGTCCGGGCCTTCGGCTGCAACGCCGAAACCACCTGCACACCGGTCGATCCCGTACCGATCACGGCGATGCGCCTGCCTTCGGTCACCACCTCCGGATCCCATCGCGCGGTGTGCACGATCTGCCCGCCGAAGCTGTCCATACCGGGAATCTCGGGGATGGAAGGGTGATGCAGCACGCCGGTCGCGCAGATGACGAAATCTGCTGTCAGGGTGTCCCCGCCACCGGTGGTGACCGTCCACGACATCGTGGTGCTGTCGTAACGCGCCTCGGTGACTTCGGTGTTGTACCGCAGATGGGTGTCGAGACCGAAACGCTCGACGACGTCGCGGTGGTAGCGCTGAATGTCCTTACCAGTGGCCCAGATGTGGCTCCAGTCCGGTTTCGGTGCGAAGCCGAACTGGTAGATCTGGGACGGCACATCGCAGGTGAGTCCCGGGTAGCGGTTCCAGTGCCACACCCCGCCGACGTCCGAACCCTTCTCCAGGACCGTGAAATTCGTGAATCCGGCTTGTTTGAGCGTGTAGGCCGTGGCGATGCCGGCCATCCCGGCGCCGATGATGACGATGCGGACCTCGCGACTCATCGGGCCTCCTCGCTGACGGTGAGCGCACGCCGGACCGTGGCAGGTGCGGTGCGCATCGATGCCTCGAATGCCGACTTTCGTCGGCCACGGCGCATGAAGTGTGAACCCAGGCCCGCGAGGTCTGCCGCCTCAGGCCGAATCACCACGACCTGTGTGCCGCGGGCTCGCACCGCCGCCAACTCCCGGTCCAGTCCGTCCGACATCGGTCGGCGCAGCAGTCGGTGCTCCAGCAGTCCGCCGAATCCCGGTGCACGCGTGCCCGGTTCGGACGCCATGGGGGTGATCACGTAGATGGTGTCGGCTTCGTCGGCGCCGATCAGATCGACCGACGCAGTCGATGCGGCGCCGCCGTCGACGAAGTGCCTGCCGCCGATCGTCACCGGTGGCATCCAGCCCGGCACCGCCCAGGATGCGCGGAGCGCTTCTCCCGCGGTGGCCGCGGGAGCTCCCGGCGCCCCGAACACGACCCGCTCGCCGCGCTGATAGTCGAATGCGACCATCCGGATGCCAGGACGCTCCGGCCATCCCGAGGGACCCGAGAATGCCTGGGCCAGCCGCTGCAACCAGGCCGCGTTGCCGCGTCCCACCGGGGCGATGCCGGTGGCAGCAGCGAGACCCCGTTGGCTGCCGAGCAGCCGAGGGTTGAGCAGGCGGGGCACCGGAATGGGAGGCACGCTGGGTGGCGTGTCCGCGATATGCCGGCGTAGCCGCTCATCGGTGGAGGTACCGCGGTGCATCGCGACGAGATCGCTCACCGTGGCGCCGCCGCCCAGCATCGTGACCAGCTCGGCTCCCGCCGAAGTGCCTTGGAGAACCGCGGCGTCGCGCGGATCCCACCCGGTCTGTTCGGCCAGGGCCTGCAACGCTGCGACCGTCCACGCGCCTCCGATGGTGCCCCCGCAGCCGATCGCCAAGGCCGTGGTCATCGGTTCACCTCGGAATCAGGCTGTGTGGCGTGGGCTTTCGACTGCCGGTCAATACGTTGCAGGTATGCGGACCGGCCCTGTTCGTCGAGCTTGGTCAGGGCGCGGCGGTCATCGATCCTGGTACGCACTGCGCTCTGGAGCGCTTCGGGTACCAGGGCGTCGACGAGGGCCCACCCGGGAGCGACCCAACCCGGCACCGACGTGCGGGCAGCACGGGTGCGGACGGTCTTGAGGATCGCCCGGGCGACGTCATCGGGATCCACGGTGGGAAGGCCGCTTCCGAGCTGCACACCTGAGGCGAGCTCGGTGCGAACCGCCGACGGCAGCACGGCCGACACGGAGACCCCGGTGCCCGCGTACTCGCGACGCGCGGCCAGTGAGGCGCCCAGTGCGGCGAACTTGCTGGCGTTGTAGGTCACCATGCCGGGGATCGGGATCATGCCCGCCATCGACGCCACATTGACGACATGACCGCGACCGCGGGCCACCATCGATGGGATCACGGTGCGCATACCGTTGAGGACGCCGCGCACGTTGACGTCGAGGATCAGGTCGGTGGTGGCCTCGGGCTCGGCGTCGAACGCACCCAGCGGCATGACCCCGGCGTTGTTGACCAGGATGTCGATGCTGCCCGATTCCCCGACGGCGTCAGCGATGAATCGATCCCACGACGACCGCTGCGTGACGTCGAGGTGTGCCGTCCGGCAGCGGGGGATACCGGCCGCGGTCGTCGCGGCCACATCCGCATCGACATCGCCGATCCAGACCGTGGCGCCACGGGCGGAAAACAGCTCCGCCGTCTTGGCACCTATGCCGCGCGCCCCGCCGGTGACGATGACGATTGCCCCGTCCACCGACGCCTGTCGCTGTGAAAACCGCACGTCATGCCTCCCCTGAAGTCATCTCTCGGCCATTCGCATACCCACGGTATCTGAATACTTTGAGTTAATTCAATACCCAAAGTCCGCTTGGATCTATCATCGGCGCATGCCGCGGCTGACCAGGGCTCAACGCCAGGAACGGACGCGGGCCGAGCTGTTGGAGGCGGCCAAGCAGCGTTTCCTGCGCCACGGCTACGCCGGCACGAGCCTCGAGGACATCGCCGAGGATGCGGGCTTCTCAAAAGGTGCCGTGTACTCCAACTTCGGCAGCAAGCCCAACCTGTGCCGCGATGTGCTCGAACTGATCCACCGTGAGAAACTCGGCGCGCTGGCCGCACTCGCGATCTCCGACCATGAGATGGAGAACCGTGTCGCGGCGATGGGCGACTGGCTGGAGCGCACCGCAGGCGATGTCGGCTGGACCATGCTCGAACTCGAATTCGCGGTGCTGTCCCGCAACAACCCCGAACTCGCCCAGATGGTCACGACGCTGCGCGATGACGCCGCACGGATGGTGATCGGCGTCCTGCGGTCGATGTCGGCCGAACTCGGCATCACCGAAGCGCAATTGGTGAACAGCGATGTCGCGGCGAGCCTCGACGATCTCGGCAATCTGCTGCTCAGTGCCGGGATCGGCCTCGGTATCCAGCGGGCCATCGATCCTTCGGTGCCGGCGCGGCCGTTCACCGACGCGTTCGGGAACCTGGTGAAACTGCTTGCCGCCCTTGGGTCTTCGACCCAATCGGCGGACTGATACCGCTGTATCCACACGAAGGAGTCATGGATGGGTTCACCAACTGCCGCACTGTCGACGCGACGCCCCAGTCGCAGCTCACGTATGTGTTATGGCATCGCCCGCCGAACCCTACTCGTCCAGGTACGCAAATCGGTTTCCTACCAAGGAGATCGATCCGTCGACGATCGGCTCACCGCGATCGGGCGTCGCATCAACACGCTCGCGCAACTCCAGCGGCTTCGCCCGCGGCGGGGGCTACGGGTCAGCCGGATCACGCTCGGTCGGGTCAACGTCGAGACCATCCGCACCGCTGAATCGGCGCACCGCCCGCTCTCTGACGGTGCCATCCTCTACCTGCATGGCGGAGGATTTTTTCTCGGTGGCTTCGACACCCACTCGCACGTCGTGGTCGCGCTTGCCCGGCGGACCCAACTTCCGGTGGTGCACGTCGAGTATCGACAGCACCCCGATGTCACCGTCGACGAGTCCATCGCGGACTGCCTGCGCGCCTACCGCTGGCTGTTGGATCAAGGTGCGGATCCGGCAAAGACCGTCATTGCGGGTGATTCGGCCGGTGGATTCCTGGCGTTCGCCACCGTTCTCGCCGCCCAGGCGCAGGGGATCGGCGCACCGGCCGGCGTCATCGGCGTCAGCCCGCTGCTCGAACTCGACGGGGAACGGCGCTCCGGCCATCCGAACTTCAGTGCGGACCGGATGGGGATCGGACTTGCCCTGCCGATGATCGTCGAATGCGTCGGCCCCAAGAACTCGGACGGTGATGCCCTGTCACCGGTCAACGGGGTGCTCGACACGTTTCCACCGAGCCTGATCATCGCGGCCGAATCGGAGGCTCTGTGTTGCGATGCCGAACGCATGCATGAGGTGCTGACCGGATTGGGGCGGACCAGCACCCTCAAGGTCTGGCCCGGTCAGCTCCACGCATTCCCGGCGTTCCTGCCGTTCCTACCGGAGAGCCGTGAGGCCCGGGACTGCATGGTGGAGTTCATTCAGGACTGTTTGGGCACGAGCAGACGCAGTGCCCCGGGTACGGCCGAGACCGACACCGGCAGCGGGGCCGCGTAATCCCCGTCGGCGTAGGCATTGATACCGGGGCATTCGACATGAATTGTCTTGGCGCGCTTGGTCGTCACCTCGTCAAGGTCGACGTGGGTGCCCTTGAAAACGGTCGGGAACAGGCGGATCAACCTCGTGCGGGACGCCGAGGAGATCATCGTGACGTCGAGCAGTCCGTCCGAATGGTCGGCGCCGGGGCAGATCAACATGCCGCCGCCGTAGCTGCGGGTGTTGCCGAACGCCGCCAGCGTGAGGTCGGTGCGGATCTCCGGGCCGTCGTCGAACGTGAGCCGGAACGGCAGCAGCCGTAGCTTCGAGATCTCTGCGACCATCGCGACGTTGTAGCGCATCCGGCCGTGCGGCCAGCGCATCCGGTTGGTCCGGTCGCTGACCAGGGAATCGAATCCCGCGGCCATCACGGTGCCGAACCATTTGACCGCACCCGACGCGTCGACGATGCGGCCCAGGTCGACGGTCACCGTGTGGCCGTCGACGACGATATCGGCGGCCGCCTCGGGATCGTCTGTCGGCAAACGATATTCACGGGCATGATCGTTGCCCGTCCCGGCCGGGACGATGCCGAGTGGGACATCACCGTTGGCCAACGCCTGTAACGCCAGTGAAATCACCCCGTCGCCGCCGACCACCACGAGGGCGTCGGTGCCGCGGTCGAGAGCCTCGTCGACCAGCGTGCGGGCGTGTGCGGCGTCGGTCCCGACGATCGCGCACACGTCGATGCCGCGCCGCTGGAGTTGCGCGATCGCCCGCTCGGCCGCATGCGGCGCATTGCCGTGCCCCGACAGGGGATTGGTCAGGACCGTGACCCGATTCACGGAATCAGCTTGCCCGGGTTGAGAATTCCGGCCGGATCGAGCGTGGCCTTGACGGCGCGCAATACCTCGGCGCCGAGGTCGCCGATCTCCTCATGCATCCACGGGCGGTGGTCCGCACCGACGCCGTGGTGGTGGGTGATGGTCCCGCCATTGTGGACCATGGCCTCTGACGCGGCTTTCTTGGCGACCTGCCATTGTTCGATCGGGTTGCCGCGCTGGGCGGCGACGACCGTGAAGTACAACGAGGCGCCGGTCGGATACACATGCGAAATGTGGCACATCACCAGGGCCGCCGTGCCGGAGTCGGTGAGCGCGGTGGTCAGGGCGTCGGTGACCGCGGCCTTCAGGGTGGCCAGGTTGGACCACGTGGTGGCGGTCTCCAGCGTCTCGCACAGCGCGCCCGCTGCCAGCAGCGAATCGCGGAGGTACGGCGCGTTGAACCGGCCGTGTTCCCAGGCTCGGGCCGGACCCTCACCGAGCGAGGTGGCGCCGTGGGCTTCCAGGACTCCGCGGGTCTCCTCGTGGCGGCTCTCGGCGTGCGCCGCAGTGCCCTCGAACAAGGTGATGGCCAGGCAGCCGCCGGTGATGGTCTGCTCGCCGATGCTTTCCGTGGTGGCCAGGTTCACCCCGGTCTCGGCCTCGTCGGACAGTCGGATGACGGTCGGGCCGGTGCCGGTCTGGGTGATGGCCCGCAGTGCCTCGGCGCCGGTGGCGAAATCAGGGAAGGACCAGGCCTCGTAGCGCGTGGTCTCGGGCACCGGGTGCACGCGAACCCGCACCCGGGTGATGACGCCGAACACCCCTTCGGAACCAAGGAGAAGTTGACGTAGATCCGGTCCTGCGGCTGAGGCCGGGGCCCGACCGAGGTCCAGCGTCCCGGCCGGGGTCACGGTACGCAGGCCGCGGACCATGTCGTCGAATCGGCCGTAACCGGCCGAATCCTGCCCCGAGGATCGGGTGGCGGCGAACCCGCCGATCGTGGCGAACTGGAAGCTCTGCGGGAAATGGCCCAGGGAGAAGCCCTGTGCGCCGAGCAACGCCTCGGCCTGCGGTCCGGTGACGCCCGCGCCGAGTTCGGCCTCACCGGTCACCTTGTCGAGGCTGTGCAGCGCGTCGAACCGGCGCAGATCGAGTGCGATGACCGCGGCGAAATCACCGCGCACCGGATCGAGACCGCCCACCACGCTGGTCCCGCCGCCGAACGGGACGACAGCGATCCGGTGTTCGGTGCAGTAGCGGAGCACCTCGGCTACTTCATCCTCGCTACCCGGGAGCAGTACCGCATCGGGCGCATCCTGAATGCCGGAGTCATTGCGGCGCAACAGGTCCAATGTGGATTTTCCGCCGGCGTGCAGTAGCCGGGACGTGGTGTCGGTACCGAGGTACGTGGCACCGACGATGGTGGCGAGTGCCTCCCGGTCGGCATCGGGCAGTGCGGACGGCCGCAACTGCACCTGCTCGGGCGTCGGCTCTGCGGCCGGCGCGGCGTCGACACCCAGAGCCTGCTGGAGCAGGGCCCGGATTCCGTCGGAGAGCGGCTTGGCTGCGTTCGGGTCGCCCCAGGCATTCCACTTCATCGGAGGCAGAAACTGATCGGCCGGCTGAGTCATGCGTTACAGTATTACATATGATGTCAATCAGTAACGAGAGATCGCTGAGCGACCAGATCTTGGATGCTGCCGCGAGCTGCGTGCTGGCCTTCGGCGTCGACCGGGTCACCCTGGCGGAAATCGCCCGCCGGGCCGGGGTCAGCCGCCCGACCGTGTACCGGCGCTTCCCCGACACCCAATCGATCCTGGCTGCGCTGCTCACCGCGCGGATCGTGCGTGTACTAGACGACACCGTGAATCACGGGACGGGCCGGGCCTCCTTGGTGGATCGCATCGTCACCGTGGCCGCGCGGGTGCGTCACGACGAGGTGATCATGGCGGTACTGCACTCCGCACCCGACGTGGCGATGGTCTACATCGCCGAGCGCCTGGGTACCAGCCAGCAGATCCTGATCGATGCGCTGGCCGGGGATCTCAAGCTCGCCCAGGAAGCGAGCACCGACCATGACCGGGTCCGGGCGGGCGATCCGCGCCAGCTGGCGACCATGTGCCTGCTGATCACCCAGTCGGCCATCCAGTCCGCGCAGATGGTCGAGCCCATCCTCGACGCCGACGCTCTGGCGGCCGAGCTCACCCACGCACTGAACGGATACCTGACATCATGACCGGCCCGACTGCACTCAACCGCACCAGGCGCACAATCGAACTGGCCGCACTCGCCGACGGGCAACCGGTCGACGTGATCGTCATCGGCGGCGGGATCACCGGTGCGGGTATCGCGCTGGATGCCGCCACCCGAGGACTGAGTGTGGCGCTGGTGGAGAAGCACGATCTGGCGTTCGGAACCAGCCGGTGGAGCTCGAAACTGGTGCACGGTGGTCTGCGCTACCTCGCCACCGGCAACATCGGGATCGCGCGCCGCAGTGCGATCGAGCGCGGAATCCTGATGACCCGCAACGCACCCCACCTCGTCAAGGCCATGCCGCAACTGGTGCCGCTGTTGCCGTCGATGGGCCGGGGGTCACGGGCATTGGTACGGACCGGCTTCGTGGCCGGCGACGGACTGCGCAGGCTCGCCGGAACCAGCGCGTCGACCCTGCCGCGGTCACGCCGGGTCGACCCGCGTCGTACGGTCGAACTGTCGCCTACCGTGCGCACCGAGGGTCTCGACGGTGGCCTGCTGGCCTACGACGGGCAGCTCATCGACGATGCCCGCCTGGTGGCGGCGGTCGCCCGCACCGCCGCGCAACATGGGGCCCGCATCCTGACCAGGGTGTCGGCCAGTGCCGCCGGCGCCACCTCGGTGCGCCTGACCGACGAACTCACCGGGGATTCCTTCGTCGCGACCGCGCGGGCGGTCATCAACGCCGCCGGAGTGTGGGCCGGCGATCTCGATCCGGCGCTCACCCTGCGGCCCAGTCGCGGAACGCATCTGGTGTTCGATGCGGCGGCATTCGGCAATCCCACCGCGGCCCTGACCATTCCGATACCGGGGGAGCTGAACCGCTTCGTCTTCGCGATGCCCGAACAACTCGGCCGGGTCTACCTCGGGCTGACCGACGAGGACGCGCCGGGACCCATTCCCGATGTGCCACAACCGACTCCGGGCGAGATCGACTTCCTGCTGAAGACCGTCAACACCGCGCTGGCCACCGAGCTGACCACCTCAGATGTGCGAGGGGCCTACGCCGGGCTGCGACCACTGATCGACACCGGGGAGGGCAACACCGCCGACGTGTCCCGCGAGCACGCGGTGGTGGAGTCGGCGAACGGGGTGATCAGTGTCATCGGCGGGAAGCTCACCGAATACCGGTACATGGCCCAGGATGTGCTCGCCCGGGCGCTGGCCCTGCGCGGGCTCACGGCCTCCGACTGCCGCACGGCCAACCTGCCGCTCGTCGGAGCCCCGGCCAATCCGGTGTCTGCCCTGCGGTCGGAACATGCGCTGCCGTCGTCACTGGTCGCCCGGTACGGAGCCGAGGCACCCAACGTGATCGCCCGGGCGCGCTGCGCACGGCCCACCGAACCGGTGGCCGAGGGAATCGACGTCATCCGCGCCGAGTTCGAGTACGCCGTCACCCACGAAGGGGCCCTGTGTGCCGACGACATCCTCGACCGCCGCACCCGCATCGGGCTGGTCAGCGCGGACCGGGACCTCGCCGCTGAGGCGGCCGCCGAGATGATCGCCGAGTTCGGGGAAGCCGAATAGTCGCAGAACGCCGAATGGCCAGTTATCACACAATTTCTCGTCGAAAGCGTGCAATAACCGGCCATTCGGGCCGAGCAAGTGGTTACAGCGGGATGTTCTTGTGGCGGCCGCGCCGGTGCGGGGCCTCGGCCAGCGCCTGCGTCAGCTTGCTGCGGGTGTGGGCCGGATCGATCTTCTCGTCGACCACGCCGATCTCGATCGCGGAATCCACACCGCCGGCGATGCGCTCGTGCTCGATTGCGAGTTCCTCGTGCAGTGCCTCACGCTCATGCTCCGGAGCGGCGGCCAGCTTGCGCTTGTGCAGGATGCCGACAGCGGCCTTGGCGCCCATCACCGCGACCTCGGCGTCCGGCCAGGCGAACACCTTCGTGGCATTGAGCGAACGCGAGTTCATCGCGATGTAGGCGCCGCCATAGATCTTGCGGGTCACCAGGGTGACGCGGGGGACCGAGGACTCACCGAAGGCGTGCAGCAGCTTGGCGCCGCGGCGGACCACGCCGCCCCACTCCTGATCCACGCCGGGCAGGTAGCCGGGGACGTCGACGACGACGACCAGCGGAATGCCGAAGGCATCGCACAGCCGTACGAAACGTGCTGACTTCTCGGCACTTTCGGAGTTCAGGCAGCCGCCGAGGCGCAGCGGGTTGTTGGCGATCACGCCGACCGATCGACCCGCCAGCCGGCCGAGACCGACCACGATCGAGGGGGCCCACTTGCCCTGGAACTCCTCGAAGGGCACGCCCTCGTCGAGCAACGCCTCGATGATCGGGTGAACGTCGTAGGCGCGGCGAGCCGACTCGGGCATCAGCGCGGCCAGGTCGGTGTCGCCGGCCTCGGCCTTGGCGCGATCGAAATGGCCCTGCTGGCTGAACAATCCGACCAGACGGCGACCGCGCTCGTAGGCGTCGAGCTCGTCGTCGGCCACGATGTGGCACACACCGGACTTCTTGTGGTGGGCGTCGGGGCCGCCGAGCGACACCATGTCGACATCCTCACCGGTGACACTGCGCACCACGTCCGGGCCGGTGACGAACACCTTGCTGTCCGGGGCCATGATGATGACGTCGGTCAGGGCGGGACCGTAAGCCGCACCGCCGGCGGCGAAACCGACGACCACCGAGATCTGCGGGATGTAGCCCGACGCCCGGATCATCGCCTCGAAGACCAGGCCGACCGCATGCAGCGCCTTGACACCCTCGGCCAGTCGCGCGCCGCCCGAGTGCCAGATGCCCACGATCGGGCTCTGCTCCTCGATGGCGGTGTCGTAGGCGTTGACGATGTGGGCACAACCCTCGATACCCATGGCGCCGCCCATCACGGTGCCGTCGGTGCAGAACGCAATCGTACGAACGCCGTTGACCGTGCCTGCCGCGGCCAGCAGGCCGGAGCGATCCCGCTCGTGCAGCAGTTCGACGCTGCCGTCATCGAAGAAGGTCTGTAGACGCAGCAATGGATCGCGCGGATCGAGCGATTCTGCGGTTGTCTCGGGGGCCATGATCGTCATTGATGTCTCCTTAGTGGAAAGTGCCGGTTCTCAGTACTTCCCGAAGGCGAGCGCGACGTTGTGCCCACCGAATCCGAACGAATTGTTGATGGCGTATTTGAAATCACCCTGCCGCGGCTCGCCGGCCACCACATCCAGATCGATCTCCGGATCGAGATTGCGCAGGTTGAGCGTCGCAGGGATGACGCCATCCCGCAGTGCCATGACCGTCAGGATGGACTCGACCGCACCGACCGCACCGACCGAATGGCCGAGCGCGGCCTTGGGCGCGTAGACCGCCGGCCGGTGGCTGCCCATCGCATTGTTGATTGCCTGGCCCTCGGCCACATCGCCGACCGTGGTGCCGGTCGCATGCGCGTTGACGTGGTCGATATCTGTGGGCTGCAGACCCGCCAATTGAATGGCCCGGGTCATGGCGTAGCCGGCCTGCTCGCCGTTGGGGTCCGGCGCCACGATGTGGAAGCCGTCGGAGGTGACGCTCGCGCCCATGATGCGGGCCAGGATGTTGGCGCCGCGGGCCTTGGCGTGCTCCTCGGTCTCGATGACCAGCAGGGCCGCGCCCTCGCCGAACACGAAACCGTTGCGGTCCTTGTCGAACGGGCGACAGGCGCCTTCGGGGTCATCGTTGGTGTTGGACAACACGATGCGCATCTGGGCGAACCCGGCGATCGGCACCGCTTCGATCTTGGTCTCGACGCCACCGCAGATGGCGATGTCGGCCTCGCCGAGAACGATGTTGCGCCACGCGTTGGCGATTGCCTCGGAACCGGACGCGCAGGCCGAGATCAGGGTGCTGACCCCGGCCTTGGCCTTGCGGTCCAGTCCGACAGCTGCTGCCGGCCCGTTGGGCATGAACATCTGGACGACCAGCGGTGAGACGCCCCGCAGGCCCTTGTTCCGCATGTTGTCGTAGGCGAAGACAAGTTCCTCCGCCGAACCCATGCCGGTGCCGATCGACACCGTCAGTCGTTTGGTGTCGACCTCCGGGGAGCCGGCATTGGCCCAAACCCGGCGGCCGAGCACCGTCGACATCTTTTGCAAATATGACAGTCGGCGCATTTCGACACGCGTCAGATCGTGTTCGAAATCCTCAAGGAGGTGCCCGCCGATACGAACCGGCAGGTCGTACTCCTCGATAAACGGATCCGTCAGCGTACGGATGCCGCTCTGACCGTCCAGCAACTTCTTCCAAGTGCTCTCGGCATCGGTTGCCAGCGCCGTCGACATGGCTACGCCGGTGACAACCACATCGGGTAGACCCTTACCCGTGGACAATCCCGCCATATTTGCTGCGTAGTTCCTTCCGTGCTTTTACCTCGGTCGGTGCCTTCAGAGGTCACCTATCGGGTTTTTCTACCCGAGTCAGTACTTCCCGAAGGCCAGAGCCACATTGTGGCCACCGAACCCGAACGAGTTGTTGATGGCGTACTTGTAGTCGCCATAACGAGGCTCGCCCGCAACCACATCGAGATCGATCTCGGGATCTGGTGTCTCGTAGTTGAGGGTCGGGGGGATGACCCCGTCCCGCAATGCGAGCACCGTCAACACCGACTCCAGCGCGCCGACCGCGCCGATCGAGTGGCCCAGTGCCGACTTCGGACCGTAGACCGCGGCGTTCTGACATCCGGCAACCCGGATGGCATTGGCCTCGGCGGTGTCACCGATCGGGGTGGCCGTGCCGTGGGCATTGACGTGGTCGATGTCCTTGGCCTCCAGGCCGGCGGTTTCCAGCGCACGCTTCATCGCGGCGCCGGCCCGCAGGCCGTTGTCGGCCGGAGCCACCATGTGGAACGCGTCCGAGGTGATACCGGCACCCATCAGCCGAGCCAGCGGCTTGGCGCCACGGGCCAGGGCGTGCTCCTCGGTCTCGATGATCATCATCGCGCCGGCCTCGCCGAACACGAAGCCGTCACGATCCTTGTCGAACGGCCGGGAGGCGGCCGCGGGATCGTCGTTACGGGTCGACATGGCGCGCATCATCGAGAACGCTGCGATCGGCAGTGCTTCGATAACGCCCTCCACGCCGCCGACGACGGCGAAGTCCGCGTCGCCCATCACGATCTGACGCCAGCCGTGGGCGATGGCCTCAGAACCTGACGAACACGCCGACACCGGGGTGATGACCCCGGCGCGGGCGCCCAGCTCCAGGCCGGCGACCGCAGCCGCACCGTTGGGCATGATCATCTGAACGGCGAGCGGGCTGACCTTGCGGATCCCGCCCTGGTTCATCGCGTCGTAGGTTTCGACGATCTTCTCGCCACCTCCGAGGCCGGTGCCGATCACGACCGCGAAACGATCTGGATCGACCTCGGGCGCGCCCGCGTTCTGCCACAACCGCCTGGACAGCACGAGCGACAAGCGCTGCACGTAGGAATTGCGGCGCAGCTCGACGCGGGTCAGCTGGCTCTCGATGTCATCCACCAGGTGACCACCGATACGCACCGGAAGGTCCCACTTGGTGACGAAGTCGTCGGTCAGCTCACGGATGCCGCTTTCTCCGGCCTGGAGGCCCTTCCACGTGCTCTCGATGTCAGCAGCGAGCGCCGTGGTGGCCTCCACGGCGGTCACCACGACGTTCGGGAAGCCTCCGTTAGCAGTGGAAGGTTTGGTCATTCCGAGCCAAACTTCTCGCGCAGGGCGGCGGCGGCCTCGGGGTTCTCTTCTTCGAGCTTCTGGATGTAGGAGACGACGTCACCGACGGTGCGCAGGCCGGCCAGATCCTCGTCGGGGATCTTCACGCCGTACTTGTCCTCGGTCTGCACGGCGATCTCCACCATCGACAGCGAGTCGATGTCCAGGTCGTCGACGAACGACTTCTCCGGGGTCACCTCAGACGGCTCGATGCCGGTGACCTCTTCGATGATCTCGGCGAGACCGGCGATGATTTCTTCTTGGCTGGCCACAGTGGCTCCTTCTTGTTGTTGATAGCGCCCTCCAGGTTGGAGGGCATTTCGAGACGTTCGGTTGTTACTGCTATTCAGTTGTCGCTGGATTTACAGCTCGTCCAAACCATCCAGGTCTGCTGGGGCTTTAATAGCCCTGGTCGGCGCGCCCTTTAATTCACGCTTGGCGATCCCGACCAGTGTGCCCGCCGGCGGGAACTCGACGATCGCGGCGCGCTCGGCGGCCTGGAAGCGGTCCCGGATGGTGGCGGAGCACAGATCCCAGCGCACCGGCTTGGTCAGCTGGGCGACCAGCTTCTCCATGGCATCGGCAGCCGAGGTGACCGGCCGGCCGTCCGCGTTCGACAAGAGTGTCGCGGTGGGCTCAGAAGTTGTTACCTGCTCCACCGCGGCGGAGTACCCGTCCAGCGCGGAAGCCATGTACCGGGTGTGGAACGCGCCTGCGGTGGCCAGCTGACGGACGCGGGCCTTGGCCGGCGGATCCTCGGCGAGCTTCTCCAGGGCCGAGATCGCTCCGGCGGCCACGATCTGGCCGGCGGCATTGCGGTTGGCGGGGATCAGGTCGAGCGACTCCAGCCGGGCCAGAACCTCGGCCTCATCGCCGCCGAGCACCGCGGACATGCCGGTCGGCTCGACCGCGCAGGCCTTGGCCATCTCGGCGCCACGGGTGGCGGCCAGCTTGACCGCATCGTCGGCGGAGATGACGCCGGCAATGGCGTAGGCGGCGATCTCGCCGACGGAATGGCCCGCGACCAGCGTCTCGGCGGTCTCGGGCACACCGCGTTTGGTCAGTTCCTCATAGGCCAGCAGCGTGGCGGCCACCACCAGCGGCTGCGTCACCGCGGTGTCGGTGATCTCCTCAGCAGTGGCGGTCGTTCCCAGGCGCGCCAGATCCAGGCCGCTGATCTGCGACCACGTGGCGAGGCGGTCAGCTGCACCGGGCAGCTCCAGCCAAGGGGAGAGCATGCCGGGCGTCTGCGATCCCTGTCCGGGAGCGAGCAATGCGAGCACGGGTTGAGGCACGTCATTAAGAGAACACTGTGAAGACGGTTTTGTGGGGTGTAAGAGATTATGAACCTTGTCTTATGTTTTTGTAGGTTCCCCACAAAAGTGCACGTGATGCGACATTGCCTTCACCGGAGCGACATCTGTCACAGCTGCTCGGGCGTCGATCGGGTCCAGCTCAGACGCGTTGTCTGGCCGAATGTGCCGGGCGAATCGCCGGTATCACGATGGTTCCCGCAGCTGGCGTGTTCGGCTGGTAGGCCTGTTTGCTCAGTCTGCCGGCTGTCGAGGCCACACGCAGCACATAAGCGTCCCGCGGCACCGCAGGATCGCGGCCGGTGAAATCGCCGATCCGTTTCAGCCGGTAGCGCACCGTGTTTGGATGAACGAACAATTTGCGCGCACAAGCTTCGATAGCACCCCCGGAGTCCAAGAAGGCGTCCAGGGTCTCGGAGAGTGCCGGGCCGGCATCGGCCAACGGGCGCATGACCTCGCTCTCCAGTGCCGCGATGGCCGTCGTATCGCCCATCAGGGCCCGTTCGGGTAGTAGCTCGCGCGCGGCCACCGGCCGGGGTGCGCCCGGCCAGCCGGCCACCGCGTTCATCCCGGAGATCGCCTCGGTGGCGCTGCGGTGCGCGGCCGTCAGCGTCGGCGAGGTCGGCCCGGTCACCACCGGGCCGTCGGCGAACACCGACAACAGGTCGGCCAGAAAGCGGTCGGTTGCTGAGAGCGTGCCGGACACGATCGCCACCAACCAGGTGCCGTGCACATCGGACAATGCCGTCCGGTCGTGGCGCTTCACGACGTCATGGATGTCGTCGCGGGCCAGATCCAACCGATCCGGACGCGGCAGGCCGACGATCACCGTGGCCGGCGCGGTCGCATCCCAGTTCAGCGCCGCGGCCTGGGACTGCAACTCGGGCCCGGTATCGCCGCGCACCACGGCGTCGACGACATTGGCCTCCATCCGGAGGTCCCAGGCGCCACGGGCCTCGGCCTGGTCGGCGTAGGCGCTGGCGGCTGCAAACGCCAGGTCCCGGCTGTAGCGCAGGATGCCCGCGGTCAGCGCATTGAGCTGCTCCTCGGATCGGGCCAGCAGCGGCACCACCTCCTCGAAGAACTCCATCGAGGTCCGCACCATTTCGACCGACTGGCGCAGCGCGATCCGGCGCCGCAGGTCCTGCGGCACCACTTCGAAGGCCTGGGCGGTATAGCTGACGTCGCTGGTCGGGTCCCGCATCCATTCGACGAAGTTGACCACGGCGGTCTGCACCACCAGCTGCACGCTGGCCCGCTGCGACGCGTCGAGATCATTGAAGAAGTCGAGACGTTCGGCCATGGCGTGTACCGCCTCGGTGGCCAGCCGGCCCGAATACTGCTTCAACCGGCGCAGCGTCGAGTCAGGCACGCTCGCAAGGACCTCGACCGTGGATTTCGGCGGAATGAACCGCTTGTCGACCATCCCTAAAAGCTACGCCACTTTTCTGGTGGATTCCTCCAAGCGCTCCCCGGCGAGCAGACGCTTAGGTACCCGAAATGTCGAGATTCGGGGTACCTCGGCGTCTGCTCGCGCGGAGAAACTAGGCGCTGCCGGTGTCGACGTAGGACACCGCGGCGGCGAACACGTCGTCGATCTTGTACTGCTTGGCCGCCGCGATGGCCACCGACGGGTCGATCTCGCCGTCCCGCGCCAGCCCCTCCAGCGCCGCCACCACCACCGACTCGGCGTCGGTGTTGAAGAAACGCCGAGCCGCCGGTCGGGTGTCGGAGAAGCCGAAGCCGTCGGTACCCAACGTGATGTACGTGCCCGGGACCCACTGCCGGATCTGCTCGGGCACCGCACGCATCCAGTCCGACACCGCCACCACCGGGCCGGCCGCATCGGCCAGCGCGCTGGTGACATGCGAGACGCGGGCCGGCTGATCGGGATGGCGCAGCCGGTGGCGCTCGATCTCCACGCCCTCCCGGTTGAGCTCGCCCCAGCTGGTCACCGACCACACATCGGCAGCCACGTCCCAGTCCGCGGCCAGCATGTCCGCCGCGCGCAGCGCCTCAGGCATCGACACGCCCGACGCCAGGATCTGGGCGGTGTTCGTGCGTGGCTCGGGAGCCCGGCGGTAGCGGTACATACCGCGCAGCAAGGCCTCGGTGTCCAGGTTGGCCGGCTCTGCGGGCTGCACGTAGGGCTCGTTGTAGATCGTGATGTAGAAGTACACGCTCTCGGCGTGCTCTCCGTACATCCGCTGCAGACCGCTCTCGATGATGTGGGCGACCTCGTAGGCGAACGCCGGGTCATAGGTCACCGCAGCCGGATTGGTCGATGCCAGCAGCAGCGAATGGCCGTCGGCGTGCTGCAGGCCCTCGCCGGTCAGCGTGGTGCGACCGGCCGTCGCCCCGAGCACGAAGCCCTTGGCCATCTGATCGGCCGCCGCCCACAGGCCGTCGCCGGTGCGCTGGAACCCGAACATCGAATAAAAGATGTAGATCGGGATCATCGGCTCGTTGTGGGTCGAGTACGACGTGCCCACCGCGGTGAACGACGCGGTCGAACCCGCCTCGTTGATGCCCTCGTGCAGGATCTGGCCGATCTCGGATTCCTTGTAGGCCAGCATCAGTGCCGAGTCCACCGAGGTGTACAGCTGCCCGTTGCGGTTGTAGATCTTCAGGCTCGGGAACCACGAGTCCATGCCGAAGGTGCGAGCCTCGTCGGGGATGATCGGCACCAGGCGTGGGCCGATGTTCTTGTCCCGCAACAGTTCCTTGAACGTGCGCACCGTCGCCATGGTCGTGGCCACGGCCTGATTGCCGGAGCCCTTCTTCAGTGCCGCGTAGGCGTCGGCCGCGGGCAGCGCCAGCGGCGTGGTCTTGTTCCGACGGGCCGGGACGAACCCGCCCAGGGCACGGCGCCGGTCCAGCAGGTACCGGATCTCCGGGGTTTCCGGTCCCGGGTGGTAGTACGGCGGCAGGTAGGGGTCCTGCTCGAGCTGCTCATCGGTGATGGGCACCCGGGTGACGTCGCGGAAATCCTTGAGGTCTTGCAGCGCAAGCTTTTTCATCTGGTGCGTGGCGTTGCGGCCCTCGAAGTGGCTGCCCAGTGTGTAGCCCTTGATGGTCTTGGCCAGGATGATCGTCGGCTGACCCTTGTGCTCCATCGCGGCGCGGTAGGCGGCATACACCTTGCGGTAGTCGTGACCGCCGCGCTTGAGGTTCCAGATCTCCTGGTCGGTCATCGGCTGGACCAGGGCCTTGGTGCGCGGATCGCGCCCGAAGAAGTGGTCGCGCACGTAGGCGCCGTCGTTGGCCTTGTAGGTCTGGTAATCACCATCAGGCGTCGTATTCATCAAATTGACCAACGCGCCGTCACGATCGGCGTGCAGCAGGGCATCCCACTCGCGGCCCCAGACCACCTTGATGACGTTCCAGCCGGCGCCGCGGAAGAACGACTCCAGCTCTTGAATGATCTTGCCGTTGCCGCGTACCGGGCCGTCCAGGCGTTGCAGGTTGCAGTTCACCACGAAGGTCAGGTTGTCGAGTGCCTCGTTGGCCGCCACCTGGATCAGGCCGCGGCTCTCCGGCTCATCCATCTCGCCGTCGCCGAGGAATGCCCACACGTGCTGATCGGAGGTGTCCTTGATGCCGCGGTCATGCAGGTAGTGGTTGAACCGGGCCTGGTAGATCGCATTCATCGGACCCAGGCCCATCGACACCGTGGGGAATTCCCAGAAGTCGGGCATCAGGCGCGGATGCGGGTACGACGGCAGGCCGCCGCCGGGATGACTGTGCTCCTGTCGGAAACCATCCAGTTGGTCGGTCGTCAGGCGGCCTTCCAGGAAGGCGCGCGCGTAGATGCCGGGGGAGGCGTGCCCCTGGATGAAGACCTGGTCGCCGCCGCCCGGGTGGGACTTGCCGCGGAAGAAATGGTTGAACCCGACCTCATAGAGCGACGCCGACGACGCATACGTCGAGATATGCCCGCCCACACCGACTCCTGGGCGCTGGGCGCGGTGCACCATGATGGCCGCGTTCCACCGGATCCAGGCCCGGTAGCGGCGCTCGACGTCCTCGTCGCCGGGGAACCAGGGCTCCAGGTCGGTCGGGATGGTGTTGACGTAGTCGGTCGACGTCAATGCCGGAATCGCGACGCGCTTCTCGCGGGAACGTTCGAGCAGGCGCAGCATCAGGTACCGGGCTCGGGCCGGACCGGATCGCTCCAGCAACTCGTCGAACGACTCCAACCATTCTGCGGTCTCGTCGGTGTCGATATCGGGAAGGTATGAGGCAACCCCCTCCCGGATGACCCGTACCCGGTCGGGTTCGGCTGTGGTAGAGGAGTTTTGGGCCAGATCCTGGCGCACGAACTCGGTGGTCAACTTCCGCTCCTTGTTAGGCGGTAACAACTGACGGTGCTTGTGGCACCTTCTATCGTCCACCCATCTTGCCGCCTCCGCGCCGCTGGGGGTGGCGGTGCGTAAGTTACCCATGAGTTGCCTTGTGAACCGGTAACGTCTGCAGATCGTGCCGGTTGATGGGCGGTTTGGGGCAAAGGCGAGGATCGCCGCGTCCGTACTGGGCGGTGCGGCGATGATCGCGATGGTCGTGGTGGGTTGTACGTCCGTTACCGGCGGTACCGCGCAGGGTGATCCGTCGGCCGCCCCCGTGTATCGGGCGTCGGTGAAGGCGTCGATCGAAGAATCCTCGTTGAGCTCGGTGACCCGAGAATCCGAACGTCAGGCCTCACTGACCACGCGCGCCGTGCACACCGTGTGCGAGGACCTCAGCACCTCCGCCGTCGACGCGGTGAATGCGGTCAACGGCTACGTCGAGGCGGTCAACAACGGTGGCGACACCGCCGCCAAGGCCGGCCCCGCGATCGACGGGCTCAACCGCAGCGCCGATCTGGTCGGTTCCGGCCTGTCCGACGCGCTGTCCCCGGATCTTCACGCCGCCCTGACCGAATGGATCGACTCGGCGAGAGTCCTCGCCGCCGCGATTTCCGGCCATGTCGGCCCGGACCAGTTCAACTCCGCATCGCAGCGCTCGAACACCGCTCGAGAGAACGCATTGACCAGATGCGACAAGGCTTACTGACAGGTGAGCGGACAAACTCGCCCGCCGGACGCCCGCACTGATGCCTCGCCGTGCGACGATAGGACGCAACTCGCATCGCGCAGGCGACTGAACGAGCGATGGTCAAAGTCTTGAGATAAGGCTCGAACAACGGTTAGGAGGACCGACGGTGGTCGCGGCGGGGACGGACTCAGGCCCGAACTACGCCCAGATACTGGGCATCCAGAAGGATCAGATAGTCCAGGAACTGGGTTGGGACGAGGATAGCGACGACGACATCCGGGTCGACATCGAAGAAGCGTGTGGCTCAGAGCTGCTCGACGAAGATTCGGACGAAGTCGTCGACGTGGTTTTGCTCTGGTGGCGGGACGACGACGGGGATCTCGTCGATCGACTCATGGACGCCATCACTCCACTCGCCGAGGACGGCGTGATCTGGGTGGTGACGCCGAAAACCGGTAAATCCGGGCACGTGCTGCCCGCAGAGATCGCCGAATCGGCGCCGACGGCCGGGTTGATGCAGACCTCGTCGGCCAAGTTGGGGGACTGGACGGCGAGCCGCTTGGTGCAGCCGAAATCGAAGGCAGCGGGAAAACGGGGATAGTGCTCGCTGTCGGTGCCTCGGCGCCCGATTTCACGCTCCGGGACCAGAACGGCAGGCCGGTCACGCTCAGCGCGTACCGCGGTGTCAAGGACGTGCTGCTGGTGTTCTTTCCGTTGGCGTTCACCGGCGTATGCGAAGGCGAACTCGGAGAGATCCGCGACAAGCTGCCGCTGTACGAGAACGATGACACCGCGACCCTGACCATCTCGGTCGGCCCGCCTCCGACGCACAAGATCTGGTCCACCGAAAGTGGATTCCTGTTCCCGGTGCTCTCGGATTTCTGGCCGCACGGCGCGGTCAGCCAGTCCTACGGCGTGTTCAATTCCGATGCCGGATACCCGAACCGTGGCACATTCGTCGTCGACAAGACCGGCAAGATCCGCTTCGCCGAGATGATGGACCCGGGTCAGGCACGAGATCAGGAAGTGTGGCGGGAGGCATTGGCGGCCTTACGGGCCTGAGGAGGCTGTCAGTCTGTCCGGGATTTCCGGTCACGCCCCTGCGGCGTGTACCGTGCCTGCGACGGGGCGCGTAGCTCAGTGGTAGAGCTCTGGTTTTACACACCAGCGGTCGGCGGTTCGATACCGTCCGCGCCCACCAAGTTCATCATCAGCCCGTCAGGCGGCTTTCAGTGCGGGACAACGGCTCAGGCCGCCTGCGTCGCGATCAGAACGCTGTGGCTGTGGACAGCGTCACCCCTTGCAGTGCAGGTCGACGTAGACCGTGGTGTAGCGCGTCAGATTGCCCACCTGGCCGGCCGGTCCCCGGATGATCCAGTTGTGCTTGATGTCGTGGCCAGGACGCACTTTGGAGACGTTGCACTTATCCAACGACCCGGTGCCGACCTTGGCGACGATGACGTTGTAGCCGTCGGCCCGCAGTTGGTCGATGGTCTCTTGCGCGGACGGGTTCGACGGTGCGGCGACCGCGGGAGCGGCCACCATCAAGCCCAGGGCCGCTGCGCCTCCGAGAATCGCCGCTGCGCCTCCGAGAATCGCCGCAGCGCCTGTCACTCGGTTATATTGCGGTCCTTTCATCATTGGAAACACCACCTTTCGAGTAGGTGAAATATCCTTCAGTCTAGGTTTGAATAGAGGTGATATCGACCACCTCATATCGAAATCACATTATTTCACCGGACGGTACCCATGGAGAATTCATACGAATCGAATGGTCAATTCATAGAGGGCGCAGTGAAAACAATGGCCAGCGTCATATCTGTGCGCCGACGGCGGTCGACCTGAATTATGTTCTACGCTGTCATTGGCCTGACCGCAGCATGTATCCGACTCCGCGAACGGTGTGGATGACCGGCGAATGGCCGGTGTCGATCTTCTTCCGCAGATATGAGATGTAGAGATCGACGATGCTCGACCGACCGTCGTATCCGTAATTCCACACCCGGTCCAGAATCTCGGCGCGACTGAGCGCCCGGCGCGGGTTGCGCATCAAGTAGCGCAGCAGCTCGAACTCGGTGGCGGACAACGACACGGGTACCCCGTCACGCAACACCTCACGGCTGGCGTCGTCGAGCACCAGATCACCCACCTGTAGCGTTTCGACCTCGGGTGATGTCACGTCACCGGACCTGCCCAGCAGGCTGCGCAACCGCGCCACCAGCTCTTCGAGGCTGAACGGCTTGGTCATGTAGTCATCGGCTCCCGCCGCCAGCCCCGGTGTGCGGTTCATTACCGAATCGCGGGCAGTGAGGAGCAAGGTCGGCGTATAGCTGTCGGACTCCCGGACGCGTCGCAGAACCTCCAGGACGTCGATATCGGGCAGCATGACGTCGAGCACCACGACATCTGGGTCGGTCTCATCGAAACTTCTGACAGCTTCCCGGCCGTTGCGTGCGACCTCCATCACCCAGCCCTCGTAGTGCAGGGCCATCTTCACGAGGTTGGCCAGCGCCGGCTCGTCGTCCACCAGCAGAACACGGATGGGTGAACCGTCGGCACGGTGGATGCGCGCCTGCTGACCGGGGACTGCCCCGTGGGGTCGCTGCACACCTGTGACAGACACCGACGTCATGATTCTATTTTCCAGGCGACGGCTATCGCTGTCACCGAGGTCATATCGACTCCTAATGTGCGCAGCTCGCGATACGTTGAATGACGCGACGAACTGCATTCGAAGCGCAAATATTTGGGTTCCCTATGCGTCGGCCCGTATTGCTTGACGCCACTTTCCGACGATAAATAGCCTGGTATTGGAAAACGGGTAAGCGATGATCGCCTACCCGCGGGTGAATTCGTTCGTGAATATTGCACAGCATTCTTTTGGTGTCGACCGCGCGGCGATGAAAAGCCGCCTCGCCGACGTTGCCGTTTCGGGTCTGATTCGGCGCCGACCATCGACCGAAGGAGCCTGCCATTGCGCAGCGACTGACGCCGGCGACACAGCAACCCGCCGACGAGCCCGTCGGACCGTCGAAGCAGTCGCGTCTGCACTCACTGCTGCGCTATGACCTGCCGGCGTCGCTCGTCGTTTTCCTCGTCGCGCTGCCGCTGTCGTTGGGTATCGCCGTTGCCTCCGATGCACCTGTGCTCGCCGGAATCATCGCCGCGATCGTCGGCGGCATCGTGGTGGGCATTCTGGGTGGCTCACCTCTGCAGGTCAGCGGACCGGCCGCCGGGCTGACGGTCATCGTCGCCGGACTCGTCGCCGAGTTCGGTTGGGCTGTCACTTGCGCGATCACGATCTGCGCGGGTGTGCTCCAGGTCCTGCTGGGGCTCAGCCGGATTGCCCGCGCGGCGCTGGCGATCTCCCCGGTCGTCGTACACGCAATGCTTGCCGGCATCGGAGTCACGATCGCCTTACAGCAGACTCACGTGCTGCTCGGCGGCGACTCCGCGAGCTCGGCCTGGCGCAACGTCACCGGACTACCCGGGCAGATACTCGATGCGCACGGGCCCGGTACTTTCCTCGGCGTGCTCGTCATCGGCATCCTCGTCGGATGGCGCTGGATGCCCGCGCGGGTCAAGGTGGTGCCCGGACCGCTCGTGGCGATCCTGGGCGTGACGGTGCTCTCGCTCGTCGCGCCCTTCGATGTCTCGCGGATCAGGATCGACGGCTCGCTAATAGATGCCCTGCAACTCCCGGACCTGCCCGGCGGCAATTGGGGTGCATTCGCCACGGGCGTGCTGACGGTGGCGCTGATCGCCAGCGTGGAAAGCCTGTTGTCCGCCGTGTCGGTAGACCGCTTGCAAAGCCGCGCTCCACGCACCAATTTCGACCGTGAGCTGCTCGGTCAGGGCGTGGCCAACATTGCGTCGGGCACCATCGGCGGCCTGCCGGTGACCGGTGTGATCGTGCGCAGCTCCACCAACGTTGCCGCCGGCGCCCAGACCCGCGCATCAGCGATCCTGCACGGCGTGTGGGTGCTGGCGTTCGCAGTGCCGTTCGCGGGCCTGGCCAAGCTGATACCCACGGCGGCGCTGGCCGGTCTACTCATGGTGATCGGCATACAACTGGTCAAATGGGCCCACATCAAGACGGCCTGGCGCACCGGCGACCTCGCGGTCTACCTCGTCACGATCGTCGGTGTGGTGTTCCTCAACCTGCTCGAGGGCGTGCTGATCGGCCTGGCACTCGCCATCTCGCTGACCGTCTGGCGGGTGGTTCGGGTCAAGATCACTGCCGATCCGGCCGGCGACGCGCAGTGGCGCGTCGTCATCGACGGTTCGGTGACTTTTCTGTCGCTCCCGAGACTCAACAGCGTGCTGGCGTCGGTGCCGGAGGGGTCGCATGTCACCGTCGAAATGTCGGTCGACTTCATCGACCATGCCGGTTACGAGACCATCGACTCCTGGCAGCGTCAGCAGGTCGCGTCGGGCGGCAGCGTCGATATCCACGACGTCGGCGCGGTCGAGATGGACAGTGCCGTCGCTGGGCCACCGATGCGCGGATTCACCCCCATCGACAAACGCACCGGCGTGGTGCCCTGGAGTTCCTGGCAGCCGCGGCTGCGGCCGTCGGTGCTGCACGGGCTGGCGGTCTATCAGCGCCGCACCGCGCCTTACCTCCGGCCGCACCTGCAGGAGTTGCAGCATGAACAGCGTCCCGAGACGCTGTTCATCACGTGCGCCGACTCGCGGATCGTGCCCAACGTGATCACCAGCAGCGGACCCGGCGACCTGTTCACCGTCCGCAACCTAGGTAACTTCATCCCGACCGGGCGGCAGGACGTGTCGGTGGACGCGGCGATCGCGTTCGCGGTGAAGGCCCTCGATGTGTCGTCGATCGTGGTGTGCGGACATTCCAGCTGCGGCGCCATGAACGCGGTATTGCGCGATGGCCCAGGCCAATCCACCGGTGACGAAGTGCTGGACACCTGGCTGGAGTATGCACGGCCGACACTGGCCGCCTTCGACGGGGGCTGCCATCCGATCGCGCAGTCGGCAGCCGCCGAAGGGTTCGACGCCGTTGATCAGCTGGGCATGGTGAACGTGGTGTTGCAGGTGCAGACGCTGACCGAGCATCCGCTGTTGCGCGAGCGCTATCAGCAGGGTCGGCTCGACATTCTCGGGTTGTTCTATGACATCCCGAGCGCGGCGGTGCTCCGGGTGACGCCGACCGAGGTCAGCGCATTCGATCTAGGACGCGCGCGGTCGTAGTGGCGTACCCGGATCGTCGTGGCGTGCCTCGTCATTCCTTGGGGCGCAACATATATCCGACACCGCGCACGGTGTGGATCATCGGCTCGTGGCCGGCATCGACCTTCCTGCGTAGGTACGAGATGTAGAGGTCGACGATGCCCGATTTGCCGCCGAACCCGTAGTTCCACACTTGTTCGAGTATCTCGGCGCGACTCAGAGCCCGCCGCGGATTACGCATCAGATACCGCAACAGCTCGAACTCGGTCACGGTCAGCGTCAACGCCGCACCGTCGCGAGACACCTCGTGGCTGGCTCCGTCGAGCACGATGCCGCCGACTCGCAGCACCTCGTCGACCGGCGGTGCAATATGGCTGGACCGGCGCAGCAAACCCCGCAGCCGGGCGACGAGCTCCTCCAGGCTGAACGGCTTGGTCATGTAGTCGTCGGCGCCGGCGGTCAACCCCGATACCCGATCCACCACCGAATCACGCGCAGTGAGAAACAAGGTCGGGGTGTATGTCTCGGCTGCCCGCACTTGCTGCAAGATCTGCATCCCGTCGACGTCGGGCAGCATGATGTCCAGCACGACGACGTCGGGCTCAGTGTCGGTGAACAGGGCCATCGCGTCGCTGCCGTTGTGGGCGACGTCCACGGTCCAGCCCTCGTAGCGCAGCGCCATCGTGACCAGGTTGGTCAGCGCCGGCTCATCGTCGACCAGCAACACCCGGATCGGTGACCCGTCAGCACGATGCATCCGGGGTAGCTGACCCAGCATTGCCTGCCGGGGTGCTTGTCCACGTGGAGACACCGACGTCGCCGCCATAACACCATTGTCCGGAGGCATAGATGACTGTCACATGGTTCATGCCAAATTCATATTCTGGCAGTTCGAAGGTGGATGCCGGGGTGCTCCGCACCGATCGGACCAAAGATGTTCGGCCGCAACTCAAACGGGGATGGTCGAGCGCCCCAGCACTGCGGCCAAGGCCCTGGCTGAATTTCGGCCCTACGACCACACGGCCTTCGCGCGCTGCAGTGCGAGCCGACGGCCGCGCATGGCGGTCTCTCCCCAACATGACGGGCTCTCCTCGGAGAACTTCAGGTTGACGAATCCGGTGAGGTCGGCCCTGATTACGTACTTCAACGGAACCGGGCCGGTCTTGGATCCATCGGTCGGGCAGCGCACACCGGGGTTGATGCGCTCACCGACCCACGCACCCTTGTGCCGATCGGCGGCGGGGTCCCACAGCAGGTCCAGTTGCCACGAGCCCTCCGACTCGGGCGAGACCACGTGCAGGCACCGGGGGCCGCAATCGGACAGCGTCCAGTTGTAGGGTTCCGGCGCCCGGTCGCCCGACGTTTCGGTGACGGTGTAGACGCCCGGTCGAGGCAGCGGCGGGGCCGGCACCTCCGGGGCGGCGGCCGGCGGGCCGGATGACTGCAGGCCGCCGAGCGCGAATCCGATTGCCAGCGAAACGGCAACCAGGACAATGGCGTCTTTCAAAAGGGACCTCCGCGTCGGATCATATCCGCGCGTGTCGGCGATACCCTGCGCTATCACCCGTGTTCAGTTCCCGGCGAAGAACTCCAGGGCGATGCCGTCGGGATCGCGGAAGCTGAGTCCGGACCCGTACGGGGCGTCCACGATCCCGCCGTGGACGATGCCCAGCCCGTCGAGTCGGTCCACCCAGGCCTGCAGTTCCGCACGCGATGCGCAGCCGAAGCCGACGTGGTCCAGGCCGACCCGGAACTCGCTGAAACGTCCATCGGGAGCCGGGGTCTGGTGTTGATGGACGCCGAACAGCGTGCCGCCCTCCAGCAGCCACACCAGGTGATGGAAACCGGCGTCGGTGTCCTCGTCGAGCACCGGATCGGCGTCGAACAGGGCTCGGTACCACGGCCCGCTGACCGCCAGATCCCGGACGGTGACCGCCACATGAGCCAGTGCCGGAAACGCCATGATTCGCCCTCCTGAATCAGTCGGAATCAGACCACTCGTTTGCCGAGACGGTCACGGATCCGCATGTCCCACAGATAGATCTGATAGCCCAACAGCCACACCTCGTGCGGGATCACGCGATCGGCGACCCGCAGGCCGATCAACAGCCTCTCGAAACGCCGCTGCTGATCGTCCGTCCAGCCCAACTGCATATGGCTGCGGAACTCGGCGGGCAGGAATCCGGTGGTGGCGAACAGGTTGAACCGGCCGGCCAGCAGCCGCAGCGGAGCAGGCAAGAACGCCATCGCGGCGACCCCGTACAAATGCTCTCGCACCGGCAGGTCGATCCGCAGGTCCTGCAGCGACTGCTTCCAATACGCATCGAAGGCGTCCCGGTCTTCCGGCCACATCTCGTCGCGCACCTGCAAGGTGGTGCCCAGCGTGCGGGCGTCGGCGTAGATCGCGTCGGCGGACTCCTCGTCGAGCGGACCGTAGAGGAACTCGTGCATATCGATGTAGTAGCGGTACAGGCAGGCCGCCACCCACAGTTGCAGGCGCGGATCGAAAGCGTTGTAGGACACCGGGCTTGAGGCCCGTGAGCGGACCAGCGCGTGCACCTTGTCGATCTGGGTGCGCAGCAGCCTACGGTCGGCGTCGGTTCCCATGGTGGCCGCGGCCAGATAGGTGCCGGTGGTGCGGGCCCGTTTGAACGGATGCTTGTAGACGTTGCCGCTGTCGACCGGGCTCTCCAGCACCCCGTAACCGACACCCGGGGACGCCAGTTGCATGATGACGTTGGCCGCGGGCAGCAGCGCCGCCGCCGGGTTGAGCAGATCGGTGACCCGTCGCGGGCGTTGTGGCGGACCCAGCCTCATGACATCGAGTAGACCACCTTGTGAGACGCTGCCGGGGTGTTTGCGCCGAGAAGTCCGCGGGCGTGCCCGCCGGACTGGCACCGCCGAGCCGCCGGTATCGCCGTCGGGTTCCTGGCTGACCTGCTGCTGGGCGATCCCCGTCGCGGACATCCGGTGGCCGGGTTCGGCACGGGCGCAGCACGGTTGGAAAAGCTGATCTACGCCGACAACCGTGGGGCAGGTGTGCTGCACACCGGGCTGCTGCTCGGGGGTCTGGCCGGGCTGGGCTGGGCGGCGGGACGTGGTGACCGCATCTGGGTGACCGCGGCGGCCACCTATATCGCGCTCGGCGGAACCTCGCTCAACCGGGTGGGCGTCCAGATGTCGACGCGGCTGCAGACCGCCGATCTCGACGGTGCGCGTGCCCTGTTGCCCTCGTTGTGCGGGCGGGATCCGGCCGCGCTGGATCCTTCTGGTCTGACCCGGGCCACGGTGGAGTCGCTGGCCGAGAACACATCTGATGCCCAGGTGGCGCCGCTGTTGTGGGCGGCGATCGGCGGAGTGCCCGGGGTGCTGGTGTACCGGGGCGCCAACACACTGGACGCGATGATCGGGCACCGCTCGCCGCGGTACAACTACTTCGGTTGGGCGGCAGCCCGATTCGACGATGTACTGAACTACCTTCCGGCCCGGCTGACCGGGGTGCTGGCGGTGCTGTGCGCACCGGTGGTCGGCGGTTCACCGGCCGCGGCGTTGCGCGCGTGGCGACGCGACGCATCCCGCCATCCCAGCCCCAACGCCGGAGTGGCCGAGGCGTCGTTCGCCGGCGCGCTCGGGGTGCGTCTGGGTGGCCCGACGCAGTACGCGCATCAGCTGGAGATCCGGCCCACGCTGGGCGACGGGCGCATGCCCGAGGTAGCCGACGTGGCCCGGGCGGTGCGGCTGTCGCGCGCGGTGCAGGCCTCGGCGGCGGCCGTGTCGGTGCTGCTCGTAGTGGTCAGCGGCGCTTGCCGTAGCGGTCGGCGATCTTCTCCTCGCCGGTGAGTTCCCGGGGCGGTTCCTTCTCGGCCGCCTGGGCCGCTGCCCGTTCGCGCCTGCGCTGCTGCAACTCGGCGTAGACGAAGTAGCCGAGACCGAGCGGGGCGACGATGCCGAACGCGATCCACTGGATGCCGTAGGACAGGAACGGCCCGGCGTCGAGGTGCGGAAGGGAGATCTCCCCGAGCCCGCCCGGCTGGTCGGCCACCAGCTGCAGGTACGACCCGGTCAGCGGTACGCCGGTGAGCGAGGCGATCTGCCCGGTATTGATCGAGTACACCTGCTGTGCGCCGTCGTCGCTGCGGAACGGCGTCTTGCCCGGGATGAGGGCTTCCTCGTCCCGCAGACGCGCGGTGATCGACACCTGACCGGTGGGTGCGGCCGCGAACTCGGGCACCTTGTTTCCGTCGATCGGTTCGATGAAGCCCCGATCGACCAGCACCACCGGCCCGTCGTCGACGGCGAACGGGGTGAGCACTTCGAACGCCGGTGCGCCGTCGACCACCCGCAGCCGGACCAGCACCTCCGCCTTGGGCAGGTAGTGCCCGGTAGCGGTAACCCGCTGCCACTGCGCGTCGGGGGCGGCCGAATCCTGCTGTGGCAGAAAGGTGGTCACCGGAACCGGGTCGGCCTGCAGTGAATGCGTGATCTGGTTGTTCTCCCGCGAAGTCGAGGTGTTCTTGCCCAGCTGCCACGGCGCCAGCACCGTGAAACACAAGTAGGCGAAAGCGACCACCACGATGAAGAACGCCACCCATTGCGGTCGTAGCAGGAAGGCCAAGCGTCGCATCAGACTGCCGTTCCTCGGATTCCCCGCTCGGCCAGCGTCGCGTCGATCCAGGCGTGCAGACCGGGCAGGGATGACTCGATCACGGTGAACACATCCTCGAAATCCGTCTTGCCGCCGTAGTACGGATCCTCCACATCGAGGGCATGCGCTCCCGACCGCGGGTCGAACGAGCGGAGCATCCGCAGCCGGTCGCTCGTCACGCCCAGATCGGTCAGGATGCGCGTGTGATTGCGGCCCAACGCGACCACCATGTCGGCACCGAGATGGTCATCGCAGACCTGGGCGGCGACGTGATCGCTGGGATAACCGCGCTCACGCAACACCAGGCAGGCGCGGCTGTCGGCGCCGTCACCGGCGTGCCAGCCGCCGGTACCACCGCTGGTCACCCGAACCACGTCGGCCAGGCCGCGTTCGCCGATCTGGTGGGCGAACATTTTCTCGGCCATCGGGGACCGGCAGATGTTGCCCGAACACACGAATGTCACATGTAGCAACTCAGACACCGAGCACCTCCCGAAGGGCCGCGACGGTATCGACGTGGGCGTGCGCGGTCGCCCCAGCGAGCCCCGTGGGGCCGTCGAAATCTGCCGCGCCATAACCCCAGCCGACCACCACGGTGCCGATCCCGTGCTCGGCTGCACCCTCGACATCGTGCATCCGGTCGCCGACCATCAGGACGCGCTGCGGCAGGGGTTGCAGTTGGGCCAGTGCGTAGGCGACGACGTCGGCCTTGGCCGCCCGGACGCCGTCGGGGCTGGCCCCGGCGATCACCTCGAAGTAGCCGTCCAGGCCGAAATGCTCCAGGATGCGCCGCGCGGTGGGCTCGGCCTTCGAGGTGGCGACCGCCAGCCGCACCCCTGCGGACTGCAGATCTGCCAGCAGCGCCTCGACGCCGTCGAACAGGCTGTTCATCGCCCAGCCGCGGCTCGTGTAATCGGCGCGGTAGGCCGCGATCGCCGTGTCGGCATCGAAGCTCACCTCGCCCAGACTCAGCGCCTGCAACGTCTCGTGCATGGGCGGGCCGACGATGCGTCCGGCCAGGTCACCGTCCGGGATCCCGGCGCCGACGTGGGTCAACGCGTGGCGGAAACTCGACACGATCCCGGCCGCTGAATCGGTCAGGGTGCCGTCGAGATCGAACAGCACCAGCTGCGGTCGGGTGAGTTCCAGCGTGTCAGTCACGTACCCATTCTCCCGTATGTCGCCGGGAGTCCTCCGGATGCCCAGTTGAGGACCTCTGACCACTAGTGTCGTGCTGTGCCACACCCACCCCGCGCAGGCGCCCGCTACCACGGCGACCAGGCCGCATTGCCGGGCATGCTGGACTTCGCGGTGAACGTCCGCCCCGGTGGTCCGCCGTCCTGGCTGACCGACCGGCTCGCGGCCCGGCTGCCCGACCTGGGCAGCTACCCGAGCCAGGCCGATCAGCTCCGCGCCGTCGAAGCCGTCGCGGCGCGCCACGGCCGAAGTGAAGACGAAGTGGCACTGCTGGCCGGTGGGGCCGAAGGATTTGCCCTGCTGGCCGGACTACAGCCACACCTGGCCGCACTGGTGGCCCCGTCGTTCACCGAACCCGAAGCCGTGCTGGCCGCGGCCGGTGTGCCGATCCAGCACGTGGTGCTGCCGTTCCCGTTCACACTGGCGGGCAGTGCGGTGCCGGACGAGGCGGACCTGGTGGTGATCGGCAACCCGACCAATCCGACCGGGGTGCTGCACCCTGTCGACGCCATTCTGGCGCTGCGCCGGCCAGGCCGACTGGTGGTGGTGGACGAGGCATTCGCCGACGGCATTCCTGGCGCGGCCCAGA
The DNA here is from genome assembly GCF_017876775.1 of Mycolicibacterium lutetiense. Lineage (NCBI taxonomy): Bacteria > Bacillati > Actinomycetota > Actinomycetes > Mycobacteriales > Mycobacteriaceae > Mycobacterium > Mycolicibacterium lutetiense. Next base: position 1,390,235 of record NZ_JAGIOP010000001.1, read on the forward strand.
CGCTGGCCGGAGAATCGCTGCCTGACGTGCTGGTGCTGCGCAGCCTGACAAAGACCTGGTCACTGGCCGGGCTACGGGTGGGATACGCGCTCGGTGCGCCCGACGTACTGGCCCGGCTCACCGCGCCGCGCCCGCACTGGCCGCTGGGCACCCTGCAACTGGAGGCCATCGCAGCGACCAGCAGCTCCGAAGCGGTGGCTGAGGCCGACACCGGGGCCCGTCGGCTCGCCGAACTTCGGGCCGCGATGGTCGCCGGGCTCGAGGCGCTCGGACTGGGCGTGGTGGCCGGCGAGGCGCCGTTTGTACTGTTCACCGTGCCCGACGCCGAGTTGATGCGAAAACATCTGGAAAGCAAAAGCATCGCAGTACGGCGTTGCGATACTTTCGTGGGCCTGCCGGATAATTACCTGCGTGCCGCGGTGCGGCCGGAATGGCCCGCACTCATCGACGCCATGACGGAGGTACTGCAATGAGCGCGCGACCGGCCGGGGTGCCGTTGGCCGACGTGATCGCCGCCCTGGACGCGGCGTACCCGCCGCACCTGGCCCACGATTGGGACTCGGTCGGGTTGGTGTGCGGGGACCCCGACGAAACCGTCGAATCGGTGACGATCGCGGTCGACGCAACCGAAGCCGTGATCGACGAGGTGCCCGAGCGCGGTCTGCTGCTGGCCCACCATCCACTGCTGCTGCGCGGCGTGGACACGGTGGCCGCCGACACGGCCAAGGGCGCCCTGATCCACCGGCTGATCCGCACCGGACGGGCCCTGTTCAGCGCTCACACGAACGCGGATGCCGCGTCACCCGGAGTATCCGACGCATTGGCCGAGGCGCTGGGCCTGACTGTCGAGGCGGTGCTGTCGCCGGCGGCGCCGGGCCCCGACCTGGACAAATGGGTGGTGTTCGTGCCGGCCGCGCACGCGGTGAGAGTGCGGGCGGCGTTGTTCGACGCCGGAGCCGGGCGCATCGGCGACTATTCGCACTGCAGTTGGAGCGTGCCCGGTACCGGGCAGTTCCTGCCGCACGACGGGGCCGCCCCGGCCATCGGCGAGGTGGGCACCGTCGAGCAGGTGGCCGAGGACCGGGTGGAGGTGATCGCGCCCTCGCGGCTGCGCGCTACCATCCTGTCCGCCCTGCGGGCCGCCCATCCCTACGAGGAACCGGCCTTCGACATCATCGCGCTGGCGCCGATCCCCGGCGACGTGGGAATCGGCCGGATCGGGCGCTTGAACCGGCCAGAGCCGTTGTCGGCCTTCGCCTCCCGGGTACGGGTCGCGCTGCCGGCCACCTCGTGGGGGGTGCGGACCTCGGGGGATCCCGACGCCATCGTGTCGCGGGTCGCGGTGTGCGGGGGAGCGGGCGACTCGCTGTTGGGCACGGTGGCCCGTACCGATGTACAGGCTTACGTCACCTCAGATTTACGGCACCATCCCGCCGACGAGCATCGACGCGCCTCACCGGTCGCGCTCGTCGACGTGGCGCATTGGGCCACCGAGTTCCCCTGGTGCGCCCAGGCCGCCGGAGTGCTGAACGGGCAGTTCGGTGACGCACTTGAGGTGCGGGTGTCCTCGGTGCGCACCGACCCGTGGAACGTCGAGTGCTGACCCGCAGTAAACGTATCAACGCAGAAAAATCCTATAGCTACATGAAAGTCAGGGCATGAAAGCCGAAGTAAAACAACAACGTTCGCTTCTCGCGCTGACCGAGGTCGATGCCGAACTCGGGCGCCTCGAGCACCGCGCCAAGCACCTGGCCGAACAGAAGAAGGTCGACGAGGCGCAGGCTGAGTACGCCGCCGCAGGCGACGGGGTGGGCGTTCTGGGTATCGCCCTGGAAGACCTGGAAGCCCAGGTGACCAAGCTCGAAGGTGAGATCGACTCGGTCCGTCAGCGTGAGGACCGCGACCGCAAGCTGATCGACGGTGGCACGGTCGGCGCCAAGCAGGTTGCCGAGATTCAGCATGAGCTGGAAACCTTGCAGCGCAGGCAATCCAGCCTGGAGGACTCCCTGCTGGAGCTGATGGAACGCCGCGAGGAACTGTCGGGGCAGCAGGCCGCGGCGTCGCAACGCATCGACGAGATGCAGGCCGCGCTGTCGGCGGCCCAGCAGGCCCGCGATGCCGCACTGGTGGAAATCGACGCGGCCAAGCATCAGGCCGCGACTCGTCGGGCAGGTCTGGTCGGTCTCATCGATCCCGAACTCGTCGATCTCTACGAACGGCAGCGGTCCCGCGGCGGGGCGGGGGCCGGACTGCTGCAGGGCCGGCGCTGCGGTGCCTGCCGGATCGAGATCGACCGCGGCGAGAGCGCCCGGATCGCCGCGGCCGCCGAAGACGACGTACTGCGCTGCCCGGAGTGCGGAGCAATCCTGTTGCGGTTCAAACAGTGAAGGTTCTCGTCGAGGCCGACGGCGGGTCCCGGGGAAATCCCGGACCGGCGGGCTACGGCACGGTGGTGTTCGATGCCGAGCACGCCGCGGTATTGGCCGAACGCAAGGAAGCGATCGGCCGAGCCACCAACAACGTCGCCGAATATCGCGGCCTGATCGCCGGTCTGGAGGCCGCCGCCGAACTCGGCGCGGCCGAGGTGGCGGTGTCGATGGATTCCAAACTCGTCGTGGAACAGATGTCGGGGCGCTGGAAGGTCAAGCATCCCGATCTGATTCCGCTGCAGCGTCGAGGGGCTGAGCTGGCCGCGGGTTTCGATCGGGTCAGCTACTCGTGGATTCCACGGGAGCGCAACAGCCATGCCGACCGGCTGGCCAACGAAGCGATGGACGCAGCCGCGGGCATCGTCGACGCGAAGCCCGCCGCCGAGGTCGCGCTGTCCGCGCCCGGGTGGACCGGCGCCACCGGATCTCCCACCCGGCTGTTGCTGCTGCGCCACGGCCAGACCGAATTATCCATCGCGCGGAGGTATTCGGGGCGTGGCAATCCGGTGCTGACCGAGGAAGGGCGCAGGCAGGCCGATGCCGCCGCGCGCTATCTGGGCGCACGCGGGGGAGTCGCGGCGGTGGTCAGCTCGCCGCTGGAGCGGGCGTATGAGACGGCTGCGGCGGCGGGCAAGGCCCTCGGTGTCGATGTCCGTGTCGACGACGACCTGATCGAAACAGACTTCGGCGAGTGGGAAGGATTGACGTTCGCCGAAGCCGCGCAACGGGATCCGGAACTACACCGGCGCTGGCTGCGTGACACCAGCGTCGAGCCGCCCGGTGGCGAGAGCTTCGATGCCGTCGCACACCGGGTCCGTCGGGCCCGCGACCGGATCATCGCCGAGTACGGTGACGCAACGGTTCTCGTGGTGTCACACGTGACGCCGATCAAGACCATCCTGCGGCTGGCGCTGGACGCCGGTGAGGGCATCCTCTACCGGCTGCACCTGGATCTGGCCTCGCTGTCGATCGCCGAGTTCTACTCCGACGGAGGTTCATCGGTGCGGCTGGTGAACCAGACCGCCTACCTGTAAGTCAGGCGTGCAGGTGTAGTTGCTCGCCGTGCGGGCCGAGGATGGTGATCGCCTCGACCGGGCCGTCCACGGCCCCGAACCAGTGCGGTGTCCAGGTCGAGAATTCCACGGCCTCACCGGGATTGACGACGAAGTCCTGTTCGCCCAGGATCAGGCGCAGCTGTCCGGACAGGACGTACATCCAGTCGCGACCCTCGTGGACGGGGAATTCGGCGGGCGGCTTGCGGCGCTTGGCGCTGATCCGGATCTTGTAGGCGTGCAGGCCGCCCGCCGGGCCCTGCCGGGTCAACGGCCAGTACGTGATGTCGTGGTGGGTGTGTGAGCTGCCGGTGACGCGGGGGTCCTCGGCCTGCGGTGCGCGCAGCAACTCGTCGGTGGTCACCGACAGTGCGGCGGCCAGGCGGGGCAGGTGGTCCAGGGCCAGTCGGCGTTTACCCGATTCCAGCCGGCTCAGCGTGGAGACGTCGATCTGTGCGCGGCGGGCGACGTCTTCGAGGGTGAGCCCGCGTTCGGCCCGCAACTCGCGCAGACGACTCCGGACCACGGCGTCGATGTCGGCGGGATCGACTGATTTTGCCTCCATGGCAAATCAGCTTGGCATTTTGCCATGTATTGGGCAACCTGGAGGGCATGGACAACATCTGGGATTGCGTCATCGTCGGCGGCGGGGCCGCCGGGTTGAGTGCGGCGCTGGTACTGGGCCGGGCCCGGCGCCGCGTGCTGCTGGTCGACGCGGGAGATCAAAGCAACCTGGCCGCACACGGAATCGGCGGCCTGCTCGCCAGCGATGGCCGCCCACCCGCTGAGCTCTACTCCGCGGGCCGCGCCGAGTTGGCTGCCTACCCCACGGTCGAGGTGCGTACCGGCGAGGTCGTCACGGGCGAGCCGGGTTTTGTGCTGGAGCTGGCCGACGGCACCCGCGAGCGCGCCAGGACGGTGCTGCTGGCCACCGGCATGGAGTACCGGCCGCCGAACATCGCCGGGCTCGAAGCACTGTGGGGCGACTCGGTTTTCCACTGCCCGTTCTGCCACGGCTGGGAGATGCGGGATGCGCCGGTCGCCGTCATCGCGCAGGGGGATCGCGCCGTGCACTCGGCGTTGATGATGCGCGGCTGGACCGAAGACCTGATGGTGCTCACCAACGGCGACAGCGGCCTGGACGACGCACAGGTCAAGGCGCTGGACGCCGCCGGAATCGGCATCGACGAGCGGCTGATCGCCCAGTTCGTAGCGGACGACGGCGAACTGGCTGCGGTGGAGTTCACCGACGGCGCCCGCCTGGCCCGGCGCGGCGCGTTGGTTGCCGCCACGCTGCACCAACGTTCACTGCTGGCCACGCACCTCGGCGCCGTTTCGGCACCCGGGCCGATCGCCGTGGACGCACTCGTCGTCGACGCGTTCGCCCGCACCTCGGTGCCAGGGCTTTTCGCCGCAGGCGATCTGGGCGCCCAGATGCCTCAGGTGGCCACAGCGGTGGCGTCGGGCAGTCAGGCCGGCGCCGCCGTCGTGCAATACCTGCTCGGCGAAGACGTCGGCCTACCGGTGCCGCCGTGGCCCGCCCAGACCGCCGTCACCGCCCAGTACTGGGAACGGCACTACGGGCAGCGCGGCCGCATCTGGAGTGGCCGCGTCAACGCCCAGCTGGCGAAGATCGCCGCGGATCTGCCCGCCGGCCGGGCCCTCGATCTGGGCTGCGGCGAGGGCGGTGACTCCGTGTGGTTGGCCGAACAGGGCTGGCAGGTCACGGGAGTCGACGTCTCCGACACCGCGCTCGCGCGGGCCTTGGCCGAAGCGCAGGACCGCGGCGTGGCCGACCGCACCACGTTCGAACGCCACGACCTGTCCGAGAGCATCCCGGACGGCGGCTTCGATCTGGTCTCGGCTCAGTTCCTGCAGTCGCCGATTGCGATGGACCGCGCCGAAGTGCTGCGTCGGGCCGCCGGCGCGGTGGCCGACGGCGGTCTGTTGGTCATCGTCGATCATGGGGCCGCACCGCCCTGGGCGCCCGAGCATGTCCGGAGGTTCCCGTTCCCCAGCGCCGACGAGGTCGTCGACTCACTGAACCTCGATGCCACGCAATGGGAACGCGTCCGGGTGGGTACCGATGAGCGGGAAGCGACGGGGCCGGACGGGCAGCCCGGAACCCTGATCGACAACGTGATGGTGCTCCGCCGCAGAGGCTAGGTCGGGTGTCAGATGAACAGCTTGGGGCGCAGCGCCATTCACATTGAGTAGACACGCTCTATACCGAGGATCGCTGCTCGATGCTGACTGCGATCCTCGGCATAGACACCGAACGCGCCGACTTAGTCGGTGCGCTGGGTCAGCCGGATGCTGTTGCCCGACGGGTCACGGAAGCCCGAGTCGATGCCGTAGGGCATCTGGTTCGGCGGTTCGGTGAATTCGACGCCGCGGGCGCTCAGCTCCTCGTAGCTCTTCTGGCAATCGTCGGTAGTCAGAAACACCGTGCCCGCGAAGCCTTTTGCGGTCAGATCCTGAACCTGCTTGCGGGTGGATTCATCCATCACCGGCTCGCCGGGCACGGCCATCAGCACGATGCCCACGTCGTCCTGCCCGGGCGGGCCGACCGTGACCCATCGAAAGGCGCCCATCTCCTCAGGGAACGAAACATCTTCGCGCACTTCCATTCCGACCTTCTCGGTCCAGAATTTCAGTGCGACTTCCTGATCGTGAACCCACAGGTGTGTGTATGCGATTTTCATCATGGGCCTGACGCTACGTTCGGTCGGGCCCCGTCGTCTTCTCCGTTTGTGCTGTCTTCGCCCGACCCGGATGGGCACGCCGGGTATCCCGCGCCAGGATGCAACTGGGCACCGGAGCGCGGAGCATCGCCGACGGCAGGCCGGCCCGGTAGGCCGCCGGCGGCCTGCCGTACACCCGCGCGAAGCTCGTCGTGAACGAACCGACACTCTGCAGGCCGACCATCACGCAGATGTCGGCGACCGAACGATCGGTGTTGCGCAGCAGTGCCGCGGCCCGCTCGAGCCGCCGGCTCTGCAGGTAGGCCCGTGGCGACTCGCCGAAGGTACGGGTGAACATCCGGCTGAAATGCGCCCGGGACAATCCGGCGGCTGCCGCGAGGTCGTCGACGGTGATCGGATCCGCATAACGGGCGTCCGCCAGGTCTTTCGCGCGGAGCAAATATCGTGCCGGTGGCACCTGTGGCATGCAATTGAGGGTACGGTGATCAGCGCGAACGAGTTGGCCGGGCGGCCGCGGCACCCGGGAAACCGGGGATCGAGGAAAGTCCGGACTTCACAGAGCAGGGTGATTGCTAACGGCAATCCGAGGCGACTCGCGGGAAAGTGCCACAGAAAACAGACCGCCACCCGAGCCCTTGTGGCAAGGGGGGTAAGGGTGAAACGGTGCGGTAAGAGCGCACCAGCACCCCGGGTGACCGGGGTGGCTAGGCAAACCCCACCCGAAGCAAGGCCAAGAAGGCCGCAACCTGGTTGCGGCCGCGCAGGCGTTCGAGGGCTGCTCGCCCGAGCCTGCGGGTAGGCCGCTCGAGGCACCCGGCGACGGTGTGTCCAGATGGATGGTCGCCACCGGCCCTCCTGGTAACAGGAGAGTCGGCACAGAATCCGGCTTACAGGCCAACTCGTTCGCCCCCAGCCCTCGGGCCCCTAGTGGGCCTTGCGCACCGCCTTGGCCAGCTTCTTCAGCGCGTCGTCCAGCAGCGCCCGGGACTGCTGAGCGGTGTCGTGCTCCTGTTGGTAGAGCAGCCCGTAGGTGAAGGTGTCTTCACCGGCGGCATGTGCGGCATCGGCCTGGGTGCTCAGATGCGCCTTGCTCACCACGCTGTCCTGGTGGTCGCCCAGCAAGGTCTGGATGCTCTTCGCCCGATCGGACACCTTGTCTGCCCCGGTGGCCGCCGCGGTGTAACGAAGCCGCTTGGCGCCCTTGCGAATCCGGTGTAGCGCCTCGTCCTTTTCCTCGGCGCTGGCATCGTCGGCCGCCACCGCCGCGGCAGCCTTGGCGGCCTTGCGAACCCGCTTGTACGCGGCGTCGATGGATACGGAAGTTGCAGCGGCGTCCGTGGATTCCGGCTTTTCGGCGCTGACCAACTCCTCCAGAGCGTCCAGCAGTCGGAAGTAGCGCGGCGACCGTATCGCCAGCAGCGAACGACGCCAGCCCGCGGTGTAGCGGCGGTTGGCACCCTCGACGAGTCGCTGGCGCACCGGGCCCCGGATCAGCTCGGCGGGCATCTCATCGAGCGCGCGCTGGTAGCGCTCACCCAGCACCTCGGCATCGCGGGCCACCCCCAGCACCGCGGCCAACGCCCGCAATTCGTCGAGCACCCAGCCGTCGTCGTCCAGTCCGAACGAGTCCTTGGATTCCTGCAGCAGGCTGCGGATCTTGCGGGTCGTCACCCGCATCTGATGTACCGAGTCGTAGGCATCGGCACGTACGGCACGGTCCCACAGCAACAGCTGGTCGACCTGCTCGGCGATGGCCCGGAGCACCGGATCGGCCGGGGGACTCGGGGCCGGGGCCTGATCGGTGCCCAGCACCTTGGCCAGCTTCGAACCATGCCCGGCCGGCTCCGCCCCGGCATCGGCCAGCCGATTCGCCAGCCGATCCATCAGATCGTCGGGTGCATCGGCGATGAGGAGCTCCAACTCCCACTCCCGCCAACTTTGTTGATCGGCTTCCTGTCCGGTGGCCGATGCGGTCACCCGGTCATCGCAGAACTCGGCCAGTGCGACGCCGTCGGCTCCGTGCAGGACCTCGACGCTGCGCTCGGTGCTGATCCGGGCCACCGGAGCCAGCGGACGATCCCGGACGATCGCCAGCACGATGTCGCGCAGATCCTCGGGCACCGTGTCGGTACCGGCGCCCAGCGGCGTACGGATCTCGGTGCGGGTGTCGACGCCGGCCGGAAGCTTCAGGTGCCAGCCCGCATCGGCGCCGCCGGTGCGGCGCCGCAACGTGATGCGATGTGCGGCAAGGTCGCGATCCGGGGTGTCGAAATACACCGCGTCCAGATGCTGCGTTTGAGTGCGCTCAACCTCGGCGACGGCCGACAATCCCTCGAACGACGGCGAGACGGTGCCTTCGGTGACGGCGAACTTCCGCTCGATTTCGGTGTACCTCGCGGTATGCGAACTGCCGGGGGCCATAGTCACCTTCGCTCTGCACCGGAGGCGGGAGATCGGATGGCACCAGCGTGCCATATTCGGGTGGGTGTCACGACCGGTGGCCGGTCACAGCAACATCAAGACTTGTCGCTGCCGCGACCGCGCTGTCGGTCAGGTCGGCACGCGTCTCCTACTGTTGCTGGCATGGGGGCTGACACGACACCGGCGAACGCCGCCACCGGACGCGGGCGCCCGCGGCTGGAGCAGCCACGCAGACCGGGGGCGACGGCCCGTGAGCAGATCCTGGACGCTGCCGCCGAACTGTTCACCAACCACGGGTACGCCAACACCTCGACCCGGCGCATCGCCGACGAAGTAGGGGTACGGCAGGCCTCCCTGTACCACCATTTCGCCACCAAAGACGACATCCTCGACGCGTTGCTGGCCGGCACGGTCGACAATGCCCTGCAGCTGGGCGCCGAGCTGCTCGACAGCTCGGGGCCGACGGCGCAACACCTGCACACGCTCGCGGTCGCCGATGCCCACCAGTTGTGCGCGAGCCGGTGGAATCTGGGGGCCCTGTACCTGCTGCCCGAGCTGCGCACCGACCGGTTCGCACCGTTCCGGCGCCGACGCGCCGAACTGCGAGAGGTGTACCGAAAGTTGTCGGACGCGGTGATCGCCGAATGCGCAGGGCCGCCCGATGCCGCTGACCTGCCGTTCCGATTGGTGGAATCGGTGGTCAACAGTCGCTCCGACGACGTCGAGGGCACACCGTCGCAGCCCTGGGCGATCGGGGCAGGGGCATTGCGGATCCTCGGGTTCGACGGCGAATTCGGCCCGCTGGTGGCCGCCACCGCCGCCCGACTGGGCGTGCGACCGCCGCAAACCCCGGCCCGCTAGAGTTCGGGCCGTGACCGAGCCCACCTATGAAGCCATCTCGTTCGAGCAGTCCGGCGCCGTCGCGCGCATCACGCTGAACCGCCCGGACGCCGCGAATGGCATGAACGACACCATGACTCGCGAACTGGCCGACGCGGCCCGCCGCTGCGACACGCCCGGCACCAAAGCCGTGGTGCTCACCGGTGCGGGCCGTTTCTTCTGTGCCGGCGGCGACCTGAAGTCGTTTTCCACCGCGCCCGACCGTGGTCGCTTCATCAAGGGCGTTGCCGACGACCTGCACCAGGCCATCTCATCATTCGCCCGGATGGATGCCGTGCTGATCACCGCGGTCAACGGCACCGCAGCCGGCGCCGGGTTCAGTCTCGCCGTGGCCGGCGATCTGGTGCTGGCCGCCGAATCGGCCACTTTCACCATGGCCTACACGAAGGTGGGACTGAGCCCCGACGGCAGCGCGTCCTACCACCTGCCGCGACTGGTCGGCCTGCGTCGGGCACAGGAGCTCATCCTGACCAACCGCACGCTCTCAGCCGTCGAGGCTCAGGAATGGGGACTGGTCACCGAGGTGGTCGCCGGAGACGAGCTCGCTGCGCGGGCCACGAAACTGGCCGAGCAGGTGGCGGCAGGTTCCGGCGGATCCAACGGTGCGGTCAAGTCGCTGCTGGTGTCCTCGTTCAAGAACAGCCTCGAAGAGCAGATGGCCGCCGAAGCCCGGTTCATCGCCGAGCGGGCCAACTCCGCCGACGGCCGCGAAGGCGTCGACGCGTTCCTGGCCAAGCGCAAGCCCGAATTCGCCTGACGGGGTTGCGCTCGGCCAGAGAAATCAGTAGCTGTGCTCTTCGGCCGGGAACACCCCGGTCGCCACGTCGTGGGCGTACTGCGCTGCCGCACGGTGCAGTTCGCCGCCCACGTCACCGAAACGCTTGACGAACTTGGCCGTCTTGCCGCTGGTGAGCCCGGCCATGTCCTGCCAGACCAGTACCTGGGCATCGCAGCTGGGGCCGGCGCCGATTCCCACCGTGGGAATGGTCAGCTTGCCGGTGATCTGGGTGGCCAACTCGGCAGGCACCATCTCCAGTACCACCGCGATCGCACCGGCTTCCTGCACCGCGATCGCGTCGTGGATCGTCTGGTCGCCGGAGTCGCCACGGCCCTGCACGCGGAACCCGCCCAGCCCGTTGACGCTCTGCGGCGTAAAGCCGATGTGGGCCACCACCGGGATACCCGCGGCGGACAGCATCGCGATCTGATCGACCATCCGCTCACCGCCCTCGAGCTTGATCGCCTGCGCTCCGGTCTCTTTCATGAAACGGGTAGCGGTGGCCAGGGCCTGGGTGGGGCTGCTCTCGTAGCTGCCGAACGGTAGATCGGCGATCACCAGGGCGTGTGGGGCGCCCTTGACGACCGCACGGGCCAGCGGGATCAGCTCATCGATGGAGATCGGCACGGTGGTGTCGTAGCCGTAGACCACGTTTGCGGCCGAGTCGCCGACCAGCAATACCGGAATCTCGGCCTCGTCGAATACCCGCGCGCTGGAGTAGTCGTAGCAGGTGAGCATCGCCCACTTGTGACCTTCGGACTTCCACTTCTGCAGCGTGAGCGTGCGGACCTTGGTGCGCGGCTTGGCTGCGGCAGAATCGGAAGCGCCGTAAACAGACTGTTCAGACATCGTCGTCCCTTGTGTGGTCGGTTCGATCCTCGACGCCACATGTCGTGGTCCCCGGGTTCGGCTGACAATCGTCAGTCTGCCACTGCGGGTATCGAAGGCAAAAGCGACGTTCGAGTGGATTTCCTCACAGTTTGCCCGCGGAGCCCTAACATCAGCGGCATGCAACGGCTCAGCGGACTCGACGCCAGCTTCCTGTATCTCGAAACCGCCTCGCAGCCCATGCATGTGTGTTCCGTGCTGGAACTGGACACCTCGACGATGCCGGGTGGCTACACCTTCGACCGGATGCGCGACGCGCTCTCGTTGACCGTCAAGGCGATGCCGGAGTTCCGCGAAAAGCTGGCCGACAGTCGGTTCAATCTCGACCACCCGGTGCGGGTGGACGACAAGGACTTCGACGTCGACCGGCATCTGCATCGGATCGGCCTGCCGGCACCGGGCGGGCGCGCCGAACTGGCGGAGATCTGCGGGCACATCGCCTCACTGCCGCTGGACCGGACCAGGCCGCTGTGGGAGATGTGGGTCATCGAGAACGTGGCGGACACCGACGCCCGGGCCGGCGGCCGGCTGGCGCTGATGACCAAGGTGCACCATTCCGCCGTCGACGGGGTGACCGGCGCCAACCTGATGTCGAAGTTGTGCACCACCGAGCCCGACGCGCCGCCGCCCGATCCGGTAGACGGGGTGGGTGGCGCCACCGGTGCCGAGATCGCCATCGGCGGTGCACTGAAGTTCGCGGCCCGCCCACTCAAGTTCGCCAATATGCTGCCGGCCACGGCGACCACGGTGGTCGATACGGTGCGGCGTGCCTTCAGCGGGCAGTCGATGGCGGCTCCGTTCAATGCCCCGAAGACCGCGTTCAACACCAATATCACCGGACGGCGCAGCGTCGCATTCGCCCAGCTGGACCTCGAGGACATCAAAACCATCAAGAAGCATTTCGACGTCAAGGTCAACGATGTGGTGATGGCGCTGGTATCCGGCGTGCTGCGGACGTTCCTCGGCGACCGTGGCGAACTGCCCGAAAGTTCCCTGGTCGCGATGGTGCCGGTGTCCGTACACGACCGTTCCGACCGGCCCGGCCGCAACCAGGTGTCGGGCATGTTCTCCAAGCTGGATACCCATCTCGAGGATCCAGCCGAGCGGTTGCTCGCCATCTCGGCGTCGAATTCGGTTGCCAAGCAGCACAGTTCGGCGATCGGCGCGACGTTGCTGCAGGACTGGACACAGTTCGCGGCACCGGCGGTGTTCGGTGCGGCGATGCGCGTCTACGCGGCCAGTCGGCTGTCGGGGGCCAAACCCGTGCACAACCTCGTCATCTCCAACGTGCCGGGGCCGCAGGTACCGCTGTACCTGCTGGGCTGCGAGGTCAAGGCGATGTATCCGCTGGGCCCGATCTTCCACGGATCCGGGCTCAACATCACCGTCATGTCCCTGACCGGCAAACTGGACGTCGGCATCATGTCCTGCCCGGAATTGTTGCCTGACCTGTGGGATCTGGCCGACGCTTTCCCCGTCGCGCTCGACGAACTGCTCGCGGCTACCCGATAGTGCCGCGGCGCCTCGTGACCAGGCCCGGCCTGCGGCGATGTCACGTCATGGCAGCATGGTGAGCCATGAAGTTCAGGATGAGGTTCGGCGCGCTGCTCGCTGTGACGGCGGTGGCCGCGACGGGCTGCACCCAGGTGGTCGAAGGCCAGGCCAGGATCGCGGTCCCACGGCCCGGAACACCGGTGCAATGGCTGCCGTGCAACGCCGGCTCGGGCGACCAGGTGCAGATCCCCGACAACGCCGAATGCGGGATGCTGTCGGTGCCGGTCGACTACTCCAAGCCCGACGGCGAGATCGCCCGACTGGCGATGATCCGCTTCCCGGCCGCGGGCAAGAAGATCGGCTCGTTGGTGATCAACCCCGGCGGCCCCGGCGAATCCGGGGTGGAATCGGCGGTCGCCCTGTTGTCGGGCCTGCCGCAGCCGGTCAAGGATCGTTTCGACATCGTCGGGTTCGATCCGCGCGGTGTCGGATCCTCGATGCCGGCGGTGTGGTGCAACTCCGACGACGACAACGACCGGTTGCGGGCCGATCCGACGGTGGAATACACCCCGGAAGGCGTTGAGCACCTCGAGAACGAAACGAAGAAATTCGTCCAGCGCTGCGTCGACAAGATGGGCACCGAGTTCCTGGAGAACGTCGGCACCGAGAACGTCGCCAAGGATCTGGATGCGATCCGGGTCGCGGTCGGCGACGACAAGCTGACCTACCTGGGGTACTCCTACGGCACCCGCATCGGCGCGACCTACGCCGAGCAGTTTCCGGAGAAGGTGCGCGCGATGATCCTCGACGGTGCCGTGGACCCGAACGCGGATCCGGTGGAAGAAGACATCCGTCAGGCCGCGGCATTCCAGAAGGCCTTCGACAACTACGCCACCGACTGCGCCACCAAGAACCCCGACTGCCCACTGGGCACCGACCCGGCCAAGGCCGTCGAGGTCTACAAGAGCCTGGTCGACCCACTCGTGGAGCACCCGGCCAAGACCCGCGATGAGCGTGGGCTGGGCTACAGCGACGCCATCGTGGGCACCATCCTGCCGCTGTACTCGCCGAATCTGTGGCGGCACCTGACCGACGGCCTGACCGGGCTGAAGAACGGCAACGGCGATGTGATGTTGGCGCTGGCCGACCTTTACATGGGTCGAGATGCCAAGGGCCACTACAACAATTCGACCGACGTGCGGGTCGCGGTCAACTGCGTCGACAAGCCCGCCATCACCGACCGGGCCACCGTCGTCGACGAGGACCGGCGGGCCCGCGAGGTCGCTCCGTTCTTGAGCTACGGCGAGTTCACCGGAAACGCGCCGATGGGCACCTGCGCATTCTGGCCGGTGCCGCCCACCAGCAAGCCGCATGAGATCTCGGTGAAGGGACTCCCTCCGACATTGGTGGTCTCGACCACCAATGACCCGGCGACGCCCTATCAGGCGGGCGTCGACCTGGCCCGCCAACTCGGGGGCACGCTGGTGACTTTCGAGGGCACCCAGCACACCGTGGTGTTCCAGGGCAACAAGTGCATCGACGACATCGCCACCACATACCTCCTGGACGTGACCGTGCCGCCGCCCGGGACCCGCTGCTGACGATCCAGACGGTCAAGGTCACCGGACGGTCTCCGGCCGATCTCTGCTCGGACTCAGGCGCAGACCCGGCGGCGCCCGCCATGCGACTATGACTGCCGTGTGGTGGGCGGGCAGACGGGCAGCGAGAGCATTAGCGGTGACGCTGCTCAGTGCAACCGCCGTGGTGTACCCGGTCGCCGTACCGGTCGCGGGCGCCGCGCCGGAATCCGGGCCGGAGTGGGGAAGTTGCGCACAATGGGTGCAAGACCCGGCACGGATTCCGACGGCGCAGTGCGGCACCGTCGCGGTGCCCATCGATTGGAGCGGTGCCTGGAATCCGTCTGATCCCCAAGGGGCACAGGCGCAATTGGCCGTCATCCGGATTCCGGCCACCGGCAACCGGATCGGTGCCCTGTTCATCAACCCCGGTGGCCCCGGCGCCTCGGCGGTGGACACCGTCGCCAGTATGGGTGCGGCACTCGCCGGGTCTCCACTCACCGATCATTTCGACCTGGTCGGATTCGATCCGCGCGGCGTCGGACATTCCACCCCGCAGTTGCGCTGCCGCACCGACGCCGAGATCGACGCCTACCGCCGCGAGCCGATGACCGATTACAGCCCGGCCGGGGTCGCCCACATCGAAGACATCTACCGACAATTCGCCCAGCAGTGCCTGGACCGCATGGGTGCGCCGTTCCTGGCCAACGTCGGCACCGCGTCGGCGGTGCGGGACATGGACGCAGTGCGGGCCGCACTGGGGGAGGACCAGATCAACTATCTGGGCTTCTCCTACGGCACCGAACTGGGTGGCGCCTACGCCGAACAGTACGGCGAGCGGGTACGCACCATGGTGCTCGACGGGGCCATCAACCCCAGCCTGGACCCGATCACCAAGAACGTCCGCCAACTCGCCGGCTTCCAGAAGGCCTTCGACACCTACGCCGCAGACTGCGCGAAATCGGCCGACTGCCCGCTGGGCACCGATCCGGCCCAGTTCGTCGGCAGGTTCCAGCAACTGGTCGATCCATTGGCGACGACGCCGGCCTCCACCTCGGACCCGCGCGGACTCGGTTACGCCGACGCCATCACCGGAACCGGCAACGCCCTCTACTCGGCGCGGTACTGGCCCTACCTGACCAGCGGGCTACTCGGGTTGACGCGCGGCAACGACGCCGGTGACCTGCTGTTGCTCGCCGACGACTACTGGCGTCGCGACGAAACCGGGCAGTACCAGAACATGCAGGACGCGTTCACCGCGATCCGCTGCGTCGATATGCCGTTCCCCACCGACCCGGCAGTGTGGGCCGACGCCGATCAGCAGATCCGCGCTGTGGCGCCGTTCATGTCCTACGGCGAGTTCACCGGGTACGCGCCCCGCGACATCTGCGCACTGTGGCCGGTGCCCGCGACGTCGGCGCCGCATCCGATCACCGGGCCCGGACCCGGCAAGGTCGTGGTGGTGTCCACCACCGGCGACCCGGCCACGCCCTATCAGGCCGGGGTGGACCTGGCCCGGCAAATGGACGCGGCCCTGATCTCCTTCACCGGTACCCAACACACCGTGGTGTTCAACGGAGACGCCTGTGTCGACACCGCCGTGCTCGGTTTCTTCGTCAACCAAACCTCGCCGGGCAACCTCTCCTGCTAACTCCTTGCAGGGCTGTAACACAGATTTAACAGCCGATGCCTACGCTGCGCTCATGGACCGCCAGAAGGAATTCGTGCTGCGCACCCTGGAGGAACGCGATATCCGGTTCGTCCGGTTGTGGTTCACCGACGTGCTCGGCTACCTCAAGTCGGTAGCGATCGCGCCCGCCGAACTCGAAGGCGCCTTCGAGGAGGGCATCGGCTTCGACGGATCCTCGATCGAGGGCTTCGCCCGGGTCTCGGAATCCGACACCGTGGCCCGGCCCGATCCGTCCACCTTCCAGGTGCTGCCCTGGACCACCAGCGCCGGAAAGCACTACTCGGCGCGCATGTTCTGCGACATCACCATGCCCGACGGCTCACCATCGTGGGCCGACTCCCGGCATGTGCTGCGTCGCCAGTTGGCCAAGGCCAGCGACCTGGGCTTCAGCTGCTACGTGCACCCGGAGATCGAGTTCTTCCTGCTGCAGCCCGGCCCGGACGACGGTTCGGTGCCGGTGCCGGCGGACAACAGCGGCTATTTCGACCAGGCCGTGCACGATTCGGCCCCCAACTTCCGTCGCCACGCCATCGAGGCACTGGAGCAGATGGGCATCTCGGTGGAGTTCAGCCACCACGAGGGCGCGCCCGGCCAGCAGGAGATCGACCTGCGCTACGCCGACGCGCTGTCGATGGCCGACAACGTGATGACCTTCCGCTACCTGGTCAAGGAGGTCGCCCTGGCCGACGGGGTCCGCGCCTCGTTCATGCCCAAGCCGTTCGGTGAGCACCCCGGCTCGGCCATGCACACGCACATGAGCCTGTTCGAAGGCGACACCAACGCCTTCCACAGCCCCGACGATCCGCTGCAGCTGTCCGATGTGGCCAAGTCCTTCATTGCCGGCATCCTGGAGCACGCCAGCGAGATCAGCGCCGTCACCAACCAGTGGGTGAACTCCTACAAGCGTCTGGTGCACGGCGGTGAAGCGCCCACCGCGGCCTCGTGGGGCGCGGCCAACCGCTCGGCGCTGGTGCGCGTTCCGATGTACACGCCGCGCAAGGCGTCGTCACGGCGCGTCGAGGTCCGCAGCCCTGACTCGGCATGCAACCCGTACCTGACGTTCGCGGTTCTGCTGGCCGCCGGGCTGCGCGGTGTGGAGAAGGGCTACGTGCTGGGCCCGCAGGCCGAGGACAACGTCTGGAGCCTGACTCCCGAGGAACGGCGTGCCATGGGCTATCGCGAGCTGCCGACCAGCCTGGGCAACGCCCTGGAGGCGATGGAGAACTCCGAGCTCGTCGCGGAAGCGTTGGGGGAGCATGTATTCGACTACTTCCTTCGCAACAAGCGCGCAGAGTGGGAGAACTACCGCAGCCACGTCACGCCCTACGAGCTGAAGAACTACCTGTCGCTGTAACGTCGAGTGATGGCCAAGCCTGCGACCGACCGCCCGAAACTGCCCAGCGTCGGTCGGCTCGGGCTGGTGCATCCGCAGGCGGCGGCCGAACTGGAACAGCTCGGCTGGAACACCGAGGCACACGTCGAGTTGTTGTGGTCGTTGTCGCGCGCACCTGACGCCGACATCGCGCTGCTGGCCATGGTCCGGCTGGCTGATGCGCTCGGGACCGGCATCGAGGAACTCAACCGTCAGCTGTTGACCGACAAGGCACTCCGGGGCCGGCTGTTCGGTGTACTGGGATCCTCTGTGGCCTTGGGTGATCACCTCATCGCCCATCCGCAATCGTGGCGGTTGCTCACCGGCGCGGTCGGGCTCCCCGGTGCCGACGAGCTGCGCAGCGTCTTCACCGCAGCCGCACACACTGCCGAGATCGACAAGGGCGCAAGCAGTGCCGTGCCCGCACTGCGGGATCTCTACCGTGACAGGTTGCTGGTCCTGGCCGCCCTCGACGTGGCCTCGACCGTCGAGAACGAGCCGGTGCTGCCCTTCGTCGAGGTCGCCGCCCACCTGTCCGATCTGGCCGACGCTGCACTGGCCGCAGCGCTGACGATAGCCACCCGCGTCGTGTGCGAAGACGGGGTGGAGCCCCGGCTGGCGGTCGTCGCGATGGGCAAATGCGGTGCGCGCGAGCTGAATTACGTCAGCGACGTCGACGTCATCTTCGTGGGGGAGGCCGTCCCCGAAGGGGAAGGTGATGACAACCTGGCCACCGTGACCCGGGTGGCCGGCGAGATGATGCAGTTCGCCGGCGAGGCGTTCTTCGAGGTCGACGCCGCATTGCGTCCGGAAGGCAAACGCGGCCAGCTGGTCCGGACGCTGGAATCCCACGTCGCGTACTACGAGCGCTGGGCGAAAACGTGGGAATTCCAGGCGCTGCTCAAGGCGCGTCCGGCCGCGGGTGACGCCGAACTCGGAAAGGCCTACCTCGAGGCAATGATGCCCATGGTGTGGACCGCCTGCGAGCGTGACGATTTCGTTCCCGAGGTGCAGGCCATGCGCCGCCGCGTCGAGGAACTCGTCCCGGCCGGAGTGCGGGCCCGCGAGCTCAAGCTGGGTACCGGAGGCCTGCGTGACGTCGAATTCGCCGTCCAGCTCCTGCAATTGGTGCACGGACGCAATGACGAATCGCTTCATGTGGCATCCACCGTCGATGCGTTGGCGGCCCTCGGCGATGGCGGCTACATCGGTCGCGACGACACCGCCAACCTGACCGCCTCCTACGAATTCCTGCGGCTCCTCGAGCACCGCCTGCAACTGCAGCGGCTCAAACGCACCCACATGCTGCCTGACGAAAGCGACGACGAGGCGTACCGCTGGCTGGCCCGGGCCGCGCACGTGCGCCCCGACGGCCGCCACGATGCGGCCGGCGTACTGCGCGACGAGCTCAAGCGGCAGAGCATGAGGGTGTCGCGATTGCACGCCAAGCTCTTCTACCAACCGCTGTTGGAATCGGTGGGCCAGCCGGCACTGGGCATCGGCGCAGGCATGAGCACCCAGGCGGCCGAACGACAGCTTGCCGCACTGGGTTACGAGGGACCGCAGAGCGCGCTGACTCACCTGGCCGCGCTCACCGGTCAGACCGGACGGCGCGGCACCGTGCAGCAGGTGCTGCTGCCGACCCTGCTGGACTGGCTGTCGGACACCCCCGACCCGGACTCCGGCCTGCTGGCCTACCGCCGGATCAGCGAGGAACTGGCCGAACAGCGCTGGTACCTGTCGACCCTGCGCGACGAGGGGGCGGTGGCCAAGCGGCTGATGCGGATACTGGGCACCTCGGCCTATATTCCCGAACTGCTGATCCGCGCCCCCGAGGTGATCCTGCTCTACGCCGACGGCCCCAACGGCCCGAAGCTGCTCGACAGCGATCCCGAAAGCCTGGCCCGCGCGCTGGTGGCCTCGGCCGGCCGACACCGGGACCCGGTACGCGCCATCGCTGCCGCCCGCACGCTGCGCCGTGGGGAACTGGCCCGCATCGCCTCCGCGGACGTGCTGGGCCTGCTGGACGTGATCGACGTGTGCAAGGCGCTGACCTCGGTATGGGTCGCCGTGCTGCAGGCCGCGCTCGACGCGGTGATCCGGGCCAACACAACCGAATCCGGTGCGCCGGCCCGCATCGCGGTGATCGGCATGGGCCGGCTCGGCGGCGGCGAGTTGGGATACGGCTCCGACGCCGACGTCATGTTCGTGTACGAACCGAACACCGGCGTCGAGGATTCGACGGCCGTGCGCTGGTCGGTGAGCATCGCCGAACAGGTCAGGGCACTGCTGGGGACACCGAGCGCGGACCCGCCGTTGGAGGTCGACACCGGGCTGCGGCCGGAGGGCCGTAGCGGGCCGCTGGTGCGGACGCTGGCGTCGTATGCGGCCTACTACGAACAGTGGGCGCAACCGTGGGAGATCCAGGCGCTGTTGCGGGCGCACCGGGTGGCCGGAGATCTGGAGCTCGGTGAGCGCTTCCTGCTCATGGTCGACAAGACCCGATACCCCTCGGGCGGGGTATCGGCCGAGACTGTTCAGGAGATCCGCCGGATCAAGGCGCGCGTGGACGCCGAACGGCTGCCCCGCGGTGCCGACCCAAACACACACACCAAGCTGGGCCGTGGCGGACTGGCCGACATCGAGTGGACCGTGCAGCTGCTTCAGCTGCGTCATGCACACAACTTGCCTGCGCTGCACAACACTTCGACGTTGCAGACCCTCGACGCAATCGGCGCGGCCGAGTTGGTTGCCGAGAGCGATGTCGAGTTGTTGCGGGATGCCTGGCTGACGGCCACGCGAGCGCGCAATGCCCTGGTACTGGTGCGCGGCAAGCCCACCGATCAGCTGCCCGGTCCGGGCCGTCAGCTCAACGCGGTTGCCCTGGCGGCCGGGTGGGGCAGCGACGACGGCGGGGAGTTCCTGGACAACTACCTGCGGGTGACGCGGCGGGCGAAGGGCGTGGTCCGCAAGATTTTCGGCGGCGAATAGGGGTAGCGAGTAGGGGTTGAGCCGCCCCGCGTGCACGACGTCGCAGTGGGTGATGTTAATAAGGGCATATAACAAAGTCACTGGGAGTCCGGATGAAGCACACGTTCGACGTCATCACCGCGGCCGAGCACGATCGACTCGAAGCGCTCTATGAGCCGTTCGCCCGTGCCATGCGCGAACTCGTGGATGCCGGAGTGCGTACCGAAGTGGACTCGCAGACCATCGTCGAGGCGACCGCGGCTGTCGAGGCTGTTACCGCATCGCTGCGCCGCGAACAGCGCGACGGCCCGCACGCGATGTTGCACGCCGAGACGAACCGTCCGGTGGTGTGGGCGAATCCGGTCGTCGGCCTGCGCAATGCGATGGCCCCGCCGTTGGTGATCGAACATGCCGAGGACGGCAGCTGCTGGAGTGAATTCATGTTGGGCGCCGCCTACGAGGGTCCGCTGGGGTGGGTGCACGGCGGGATCTGTGCGCTGGTGCTCGACCACATTCTCGGCGAGGTGGCCAGCGGGGGACTGAACGAGCCGCGGTACACCGGCACCATCACATGCCGGTACCGCCGAGGCACGCCGCTGGGGCCGCTGCGCGCCGAGGCGTACATCGACCGGACCGAAGGTGTCAAAACCTTTGCGAGGGGCCACATCAGCGATGGTGACGGGATCACCGTCGAGGCAGAAGGCGTCTTCATCACCCCGGCATGGGCCCGGGATGCCGGATGAAGTTCTACGTGAGCATGGCCTTCATGGACACCCGGGAGGCCGTCGAAGTGGCCAAGGCCGCTGACGATCTCGGCTACGACGGGATGGGCATCCCAGATCACGTGGTGAACCTGGAGACACTGGCCACGCCGTATCCCTACACCAAGGACGGCAAACGGCGCTGGGAGGCATTCACCGACTGGCCGGATCCGTGGGTGATGATCGGGGCCCTGGCGCTGGTCACCACTCGGCTCAAGTTCGTCACCACGGTCTACCTGCCCGCGATGCGTGACCCATATTCGGCGGCGAAAGCCATTGGCACCGCGGCCTATCTGGCCGGCGGCCGGCTGGAACTGGGTATCGGGGTCGGCTGGTGCGAGGAGGAATTCGACCTGCTGGGCCAGCAGTTCGCGCGCCGCGGGAAGCGCACCGACGAGATGCTCGAGCTGATGAAGAAGCTGTGGGAGCCCGGCTGGACGGAGTTTTCCGGCGAGTTCTACTCCACGCCGCGCCTGGAGATGGAGCCCACACCGCCGCGGATCCCGATCTACGTCGGCGGGCTGTCCGATATCGCCCTGCGCCGTGCGGCGCGACACGACGGCTGGATCGGCGATCTGATCTCCACCGAGGCCGCCTTGCAGCGCGTCGACCGGCTGCGTGACCTGCGCGCCGAAAAGGGTTTGACGATGGACGATTTCACCGTCATCACACCGCTCACCGATGCCTTCACCCCCGAGCACTATGCGCGCGCGGAGGCCGGCGGTATCCAGGGCATCGTCACCATGCCGTGGATGTTCTACAGCGGCCCCGGCGCCACCCTGGCCGAGAAGATCGACGGAATGAAGCGGTTCCGCCAAGATCTCGCGCTGGACTAGGTGCGCTTACCGCGCGCCGCATCCAATGCATAAGCGCCGCCACCGATGACGGCGAGCAGCAGGAAACCGAAGCAGAACAAGACGGCGGGTTCGCCACCGTTCTCGATCGGCAACAGGCCTTTGGACTGATGCTCGGTGAAGTATGCGAACGCCATCTGACCCGAGGCAATGAACGCCGCGATCCTGGTGAACAGCCCCACCATGATCAGCAGGCCCAACACCAACTCGATGACGCCGGCGTACCAGTACGGCCAGCTACCGACCGGCATGGCGCCGGTTCCCGAATCGACGGGCCAGGCAAAGAGTTTCGAGGCCCCATGAATGGCGAACATGAAGCCGAGCACGACACGGAACAAGCTGATGACGGCGGGCGAAAGCGAGCCGAGCCGGGTGTCCAGATTGGTCGTCATGGGCTGACAATACGCTCAGACAGTCAGGAAATTCACAGCTCCAGCACCACCGTTACCGGTCCGTCATTGACCAGTTCCACCTGCATATCCGCACCGAAAACCCCCGTTTCCACCACCGCGCCCAACTGCCTGAGCGTGCCGGCGAACTCGGCCACCAGCGGTTCGGCCACCGGCCCGGGCGCCGCCGCATTCCAGGACGGGCGCCTGCCCTTGTCGGTATTGGCATACAGCGTGAATTGACTGATCACCAAGATGGGGGCGCCAACATCGGATGCTGATTTCTCGTCATCGAGAATTCGTAACTGCCAGAGCTTTTCAGCCATCCGTCGGGCCTTGGCCGCGTCGTCGTCGTGGGTGACGCCGACCAGGGCGAGCAGCCCCTGCGGTTGCGGATCGATGGCTCCGACGATCTGTCCGTCCACCGACACGCTCGCAGCGCTCACCCGCTGCACCAGAACACGCATGGGTCCATTGTGCGGGGGAGCGCTGCGAGCAGACGCAAATGTCCCCCAAAACCGGAGTTCTGGGGGACATTTGTGTCTGCTCGCGCTAGGACTTACACGTCGTAGTACAGGCTGAACTCGTAGGGGTGAGGCCGGATCTGGATCGGCAGGATCTCGTTCTCGCGCTTGTAGGAGATCCAGGTCTCGATCAGGTCCTCGGTGAACACGCCACCCTCGGTGAGGTACTCGTGATCCTCTTCGAGGCGGTCGATCACCGCGGCCAGCGAGGTCGGGGCCTGCGGGATGTTGGCGGCCTCGTCCGGCGGCAGCTCGTAGAGGTCCTTGTCGACCGGGGCCAGCGGCTCGATCTTCTTCTTGATGCCGTCGATGCCGGCCATCAGCATCGCCGCGAACGCCAGGTACGGGTTACCCGAGCTGTCGGGGCAGCGGAACTCGAGGCGCTTGGCCTTCGGGTTGTTGCCGGTGATCGGGATACGGACACAGGCCGAGCGGTTGCGCTGGCTGTACACCAGGTTGATCGGGGCCTCGTAGCCCGGCACCAGGCGCTTGTAGGAGTTCACCGTCGGGTTGGTGAACGCCAGCAGCGACGGCGCGTGGTGCAGGATGCCGCCGATGTAGTGGCGGGCCAGGTCCGACAGGCCGGCGTAGCCCGACTCGTCGTGGAACAGCGGCTTGCCGTCCTTCCACAGCGACTGGTGGGCGTGCATGCCCGAACCGTTGTCACCGAACAGCGGCTTGGGCATGAAGGTGACGGTCTTGCCGTTCTGCCAGGCGGTGTTCTTGATGATGTACTTGAACAGCTGCACATCGTCGGCCGCGTGCAGCAGCGTGTTGAACTTGTAGTTGATCTCGGCCTGACCGGCGGTGCCCACCTCGTGGTGACCGCGCTCCAGGATGAACCCGGCGTTGGTCAGGTTGGTCGACATCTCGTCGCGCAGGTCGACGTAGTGGTCGTAGGGCGCCACGGGGAAGTAGCCGCCCTTGGGGCGGACCTTGTAACCGAGGTTGGGGCCGCCGTCGGCTTCGAAGGGCTCGCCGGTGTTCCACCACGCGGACTCGGAATCCACCTCGTAGAAGGTGCCGTTCATCTTGGAGTCGAAGCTCACCGAGTCGAAGATGTAGAACTCGGCCTCGGCACCGAAGAAGCAGGTATCTGCGATACCGGTGCTGGCCAGGTAGTTCTCCGCCTTGCGGGCCACGTTGCGCGGGTCGCGTGAGTACGCCTCACGGGTGAACGGGTCGTGCACGAAGAAGTTCAGGTTCAGCGTCTTGGCGGCGCGGAACGGGTCGATGCGCGCGGTATCAGGGTCCGGCAGCAGCATCATGTCGGATTCGTGGATCGACTGGAAACCGCGGACCGACGAGCCGTCGAACGCGAGACCGTCCTCGAAGACGCTCGCGTCGAACGCGGACGCCGGGATCGAGAAGTGCTGGACGACTCCGGGCAGATCGCAGAAGCGAATGTCGACGTACTCGACGTTCTCGTCCTTGATCAGCTTGAAGATGTCGTCGGACGTCTTTTCTGCCACTTCAGTGTTCTCCTTTACTGGTAACCCGCGGGTTGACGCTAAGGACACGATGTTGCGCAGTCGTCAACCATATGTTGCGCGCAAGTTACGCGATGGCCGCTCCGTGTGACATGAGCTACTCACCGGCACTCAACCGGACCAGCCTATTCTGACCCTATGGCGCGCACGATGGGAACTTGGCTGTCCGGACCGGGACCGTTCGACGCCGGTGACGGCGAGGACACCGAGGATGGCCGGGGCAAATACCCCGGTGAGCGCCTCGGCTTGCCCGAATCCGGCCCCGGCTCGCTTGCCCGCATGGGCCGGCGGGTGGGTGCGCTCTGTATCGATTGGCTGGTGGCCTACGGGCTGGCGGGCCTGGCGATGGCCTTGGGCCTGATTTCGCTGCCGATGCTGTCTACGGCGGTGCTGGTGATCTGGATGGTGATAGGAACGATCGCCGTGCGGCTGTTCTCGTTCACCCCGGGGCAGCTCGCGGTAGGTCTGGTCGTGGTGCCGGCCGACGGACGCGACGGAATCGGCATCGTCCGGGCGTTTCTGCGGGTGGTGTTGATCGCGCTGGTGATCCCGCCGCTCGTGTCCGACACGGATCTGCGCGGCCTGCACGACCGGCTGACGTTCACCGCGATGGTGCGTCGCTAGGAGCAGATCGCGTTACTTGCGGCGGGCGGTGCGCTGCATGCCGCGCATCTTCGCGCCGGCAGGCATCGGGCCCTTCGGCAATCCGGCCGCGCCGGCCTTGGTGCCCAGTGCGGTCAACCGGGACTCGATCGAGTCCATCTGCTTGACCGTGATGTTCGCCGGCAACTTGTTCAGGTGGCGCTCCAGCTTGGACAGCGGCACCTCACCCTCGCCGTTGCCGACGACGATGTCGTAGATCGGGATATCGCCGACCAGACGTGCGGTGCGCTTCTTCTCCTGCGCCAGCAGCGGCTTGACCCGATTGGCCGCACCTTCACCGACGAAGATCACACCGGGCCGGCCGATCACCCGGTGCACGGCGTCGAAATGACCGGTCGCCGCGACGCCGGGGGTGACGCGCCATTTGCCGCGCATGTTGTCCAGCGCCCAGGCCGCGGCGCCCGTCTGGCCCTCGGCCTTCGTGTACACCGACTTCTGGGCCCGGCGGCCGAAGATGATGAACGCGACCAGCGCGCCCAGCACGACGCCGAGGGGGATCATCGTGTACATCGTGAACCCGCCGATGAGCAGGCCGGCGACCACCGAGGCGCCGACGATCAGCACGAACGCGCCGATCATGTACGGCAGGAGACGCTTGTCCTCTTTGCGCTGGATCTGGAATGCCTGCCACAGCTGACTGCGCCGCTGTTTGGAGGCCACCTTGCGGGCAGCCTTCGCCTCGGCCTTTGCCGCTTTGGTCTCTGCGGCAGTGCGGGTTTTCGCCATTGGTTCAGGATACGGGGGGTTGATCCGCGAACCGAACCCGCGCGGCCTGGGCATAGAGCCGGCCCGCACGGTAGGACGACCGCACCAGTGGTCCGGCCAGCACGCCGGCGAATCCCAGGCCCTCGGCATAGCTCGACAACTCGACGAACTCGTCGGGGTGCACCCAGCGTTCGACCGGGTGGTGACGCGGTGACGGCCGCAGGTATTGGGTGATGGTGACGATGTCGCAGCCCGAGTCGTGCAGGTCGCGCAGCGCGGTCTGCACCTCGTCGATGGTCTCGCCCATTCCGAGGATCAGGTTCGATTTGGTGACCAGGCCGACGTCGCGGGCGGCGGTGATCACCGCCAGGCTGCGGTCGTAACGGAACGCCGGACGGATGCGCTTGAAGATGCGCGGCACCGTTTCGACGTTGTGCGCGAACACTTCTGGGCGCGATTCGAAAACTTCTGCCAGCTGGTCGGGGTCGCCGTTGAAGTCCGGCGCCAGCAATTCCACGCCGGTGTTCGGGTTGAGCCGCTTGATGTAGCGCACGGTCTCGGCGTACAACCAGGCCCCGCCGTCGGGCAGGTCGTCGCGGGCCACCCCGGTCACGGTGGAGTAGCGCAGGCCCATCGCCTGCACGCTTTCGGCGACGCGGCGCGGCTCGTCACGGTCCAACTCGGTCGGCTTGCCGGTGTCGATCTGGCAGAAGTCACACCGGCGCGTGCACTGCTCGCCGCCGATCAGGAACGTGGCTTCCCGGTCCTCCCAGCATTCGAAGATGTTGGGGCAGCCCGCCTCCTCGCACACCGTGTGCAGGCCCTCGCGGCGCACCAACCCCTTGAGCTCGGTGTACTCCGGACCCATCTTGGCGCGGGTCTTGATCCACGGTGGTTTGCGTTCGATGGGCGTCTGCGCGTTGCGCACTTCCAGACGCAGCAGCTTCCGACCTTCAGGCACCACAGTCACAGGTTCATCCTACGTTCAGAGCTACTTCCAGTCGTCCGTCCAGCGCATCGCACACCGCGGCGGCGACGCGGTCGGTCACATCCTCGACGGTGATGTGGCGGCCGAGTTCGGCGGTCAGCGATGTCACACCGGCGTCGTCGATCCCGCACGGCACGATCGACGAGAACGCCGACAGGTCACAGTCACAGTTCAGCGCGAACCCGTGCAACGTCGTCGCCCGAGACACCCGGACGCCGATCGCCCCGACCTTGCGGGCCGGCCGGAGCCCATCGCCCGGAACCCACACACCCGAGCGTCCCTCGACGCGGCAGGTCTGCAGACCGAGATCCGCGCACACACCGATGAGTGCTTCCTCAAGGCGCCGAACGAAATTCACCACATCGAGCGGCTCGGTCAGCCCGATGATGGGGTAGCCGACCAGCTGTCCGGGACCGTGCCAGGTGATCTTGCCGCCGCGGTCCGTGTCGACGACGGGCGTGCCGTCCACCGGGCGCTCGTGCGGCTCGGTGCGCTTACCCGCGGTGTAGACAGCGGGGTGTTGCAGCAGCAGCAGGGTGTCGGGACCACCGGCGACCCGGGCGTCGGCGATCTCGCGCTGCAGCGCCCAGGCGGCTTCGTAATCGATCCTGCCCAGGTGCCGCACATCGACGGGAGCCGCGGCCGAGCGGATGGATGTCACAGCCCCGACCGTACGCCCCAGCTCCGCGGGGACCCCAGCCAGCTGCGCGGGGACCCCAGCCAGCTGTGCGGGGACCCCAGCCAGCTGTGCGGGGACCCCAGCCAGCTGCGTGGACACCGTTGTCACAGGTCTTTGGTCGCGGTGGCGTAGGCCAACGCCTCGCCGACGGTGTTGTGGTGAAAGTTGAAACCGGCGCGCTCCAGCGCGGCGGGAATGGCGCGCTGGCCCACCAGCAGTCCTTCGTCGGCGATCTCGCCGAGCAGGGTGCGCAACGCGAAACCGGGAACCATCACCGGCGTCGGCCGGTTGAGGGCTCGGCCCAGTGCCGCGGTGAACTCGGCGTTGGTCACCGGGGCCGGCCCGGTGAGGTTGACCGGGCCCGACAAGCCGTCGGTCGCCATCGCGAACAGCACCGCGCGGACCTCGTCCTCCAGGCTGATCCACGGGATGTACTGCCGCCCGTTGCCCAAACGGGCGCCCAGGCCCAGTGAGAACAGCGGTTTGAGCCGGTTCACCATGCCGCCCGCCGGGGACATGACAAGTCCGGTGCGCAGCAGCACCACCCGCGACCCGGCGGCGACGGCCGGCGCGGTGGCCGCCTCCCAGTCGGCGCACAGCCCGGCCAGAAATCCGCTTCCTTCGGGTGCGGACTCGTCGGTCACCCGGTCCCGGGTGTCGCCGTAGTAACCCACGGCGCTCGCGTTGATCAGCACCGGCACCCCGGCATCGGCTACTGCACCGGCGAGTACCTCGGTGGGCTCGATCCGGCTGTCGCGCAGGCTCTGCTTGAAGGCGCCCGACCAACGTTTCTCGCCGACGCCGACGCCGCAGAGGTTCACCACTGCGTCCACGCCGTGCAACGCCGAAGCGTCGAACTCCCCGGTGTCGGGGTTCCAGAACAGCTCGTCGCCGTTCGATGGTGCCCTGCGAACGATCCGGAGCACCCGGTGATCGGCGGCGCGCAGCGTTGAGACCAGCGCCGAACCGATCAGACCGGATGATCCCGCTATCGCGATGACGGCATCCGCCACAGTGGGGAGCCCCTCCTAACAGCTGTTACAGCCCGAGGTCGGCTTCGAAAGCACCTTCTTCGAGCCTGCGCTTGATGGTAGTCACGAACCGGCCGGCGTCGGCGCCGTCGATCAGCCGGTGGTCGTAGGTCAGCGGCAGGTAGCACACCGAGCGCACACCGATCGACTCGTTGCCGTAGGCATCGGAGATCACCCGCGGACGCTTGACGATCGCCCCGGTGCCCAGCATCGCCGCCTGCGGCGGCACCAGGATCGGGGTGTCGAAGAGCGCGCCCTGGCTGCCGATGTTCGTGATGGTGAACGTGCCGCCGGACAACTCGTCGGGCTTGAGGTTGCCCGACCGGGCCCGGGCCGCGATGTCGGAAATGGCACGCGCCAGCCCGCCCAGCGACAGGTCGCCGGCGTTGTGGATCACCGGGGAGAGCAGACCCTGGTCGGTGTCGACCGCGAAGCCGAGGTGCTCGGCGTCGTAGTAGGTGATCTCCTTGGTGTCCTCGTTGTAGCTCGCGTTGATGTTCGGGTGAACCTTCAACGCGTCGATGACGGCGCGGGCGATGAACGGCAGGTAGGTGAGATTGACCCCCTCGCGCTCGGCGAAGTCGGCCTTCGCCTG
This sequence comes from Mycolicibacterium lutetiense, assembly GCF_017876775.1. Classification (NCBI taxonomy): domain Bacteria; kingdom Bacillati; phylum Actinomycetota; class Actinomycetes; order Mycobacteriales; family Mycobacteriaceae; genus Mycobacterium; species Mycolicibacterium lutetiense. The sequence continues at coordinate 1,419,190 of NZ_JAGIOP010000001.1, forward strand.
GGCCCGCAACGCCACGATCTTGGTCATGTCGACCTCGTGGGTCTGGGTCAACTGCGCAGTCGCCTGCAACGATTCGCGCGTCTTCTTCGCGGTGATCTGGCGAATCCGGTTGGCCTTCTGCGTGGTTCCGCGCAGGTGGGCCAGGGCCGGAGCCGGCGCCGACGAGGCAGCGGGTGCGGCCGCGGCAGGAGCTGCCGGTGCGGCAGCAGGAGCCTGCGGTGCCTTTCTCGCCTCGGCCGCTGCGAGCACATCCTGCTTGCGGATGCGGCCACCGACGCCGGTGCCCTTCACAGCCGCCAGGTCAACACCGTTCTCCGCGGCCAACTTTCGTACCAACGGGGTGACATACGGCGAGCTGTCACCGGCTGCGGGGGCCGCAGCTGCCGGTGCGGCGGGGGCTGCCGGTGCGGCGGGGGCCGGGGGAGCCGCCGGTGTCGGTGTCGGCTCGGGCTTGGGTGCCGGAGCCGGGGCTGCCGGTGCGGGTGCGGGTGCGGCAGGAGCCGGGGCCGGGGCGGCGGCCGGCGCTGCGGCTGCGTCGCCGATCTTGGCCAGCTCTCCGCCGACGGCGACGACGTCGTCCTCCTCAGCGGTGATCGACAGCAGGGTGCCGGCCACCGGGGACGGGATCTCGGTGTCGACCTTGTCGGTGGATACCTCGACCAAAGGCTCGTCGACGCCGACCGAATCGCCGACCTTCTTGAGCCAACGGGTGACGGTGCCTTCGGTGACCGACTCGCCCAGTTCGGGCATCACGATGCTGGTGGCCGGGCCGGATGCGGCGGGTGCCGCCGCGGGGGCGGGCGCGGGGGCGGGCGCCGGTGCGGCTGCAGCGACAGGCTCGGGGGCCGGCGCCGCCGGGGCGGGCTCAGGCTCGGGTTCGGGAGCGGCCTGCGCAGGTGCAGGCGGGGCTGCCGCGGGTGCGTCGCCGGCTTCGCCGATGACCGCAAGCTCGCCGCCGATCTCGACGGTGTCGTCCTCCTGGGCGACGATCTTCGTCAACACACCCGCGACGGGCGACGGGATCTCGGTGTCGACCTTGTCTGTGGACACCTCCAGCAGCGGCTCGTCGAGTTCGACGGTGTCGCCCTCCTGTTTAAGCCAGCGGGTGACGGTGCCCTCGGTGACACTCTCACCTAGCGCGGGCATCTGGACGGAGATGGCCATGTGTATTGACTCCTCGGACGGTCACTTGTGACGACTCGAACTCTGGCTTACCACAGCTAGGTGCACCGGGTGCGGCACCTAGGTGGATTGTCGGACCCATCCTGTCACTGCAGCACCATTCGCACTCACTCAGGGTTGCTGATCCTCTGGCACTATCGGATGAGGGTTTGCAGGGCGGTTCGTCGAACTTCCCCAGAACTGAGGAGATCCGTCCGTTGGGCCTGTTCGATACGTTTCGCCGAGGCCGGTCGGCGCGCGGATCCGGCAGCGACCAGGCTGGGGACCTGCAGTATCTGCAACGCTGGGTGGCTGAACATGTCGGGGTGGAGGCATTCGTCGAGCCCCGCACCACGGTCACCGAGGTGACTGTTGTGCTCGTTGCTGCCGACGGGGAATGGACACGGCGCCGCACGGGCGGCGAGATGGGCGCGCGTCGGCTCAGCGACCGCCTCCAGGTCCCCGTGTATGACGTGCAGAAAGTGGGGTATCCGCAACGGATGCGGGACTTCGATGCGCGTCGCCGCATCGAACGGCAGCGCGCCGTGTACCGGGAGCTCGACGACCGCTAGAGTCGAGGAAACCGATACCTCGGGTATTGGATACTGTTCGTCACAGATACCTCGTGGAGGGTGGACCATGCAGCGCTTCGTCGACAGCCCGGACGGAACCCGCATCGCGGTGTACGAACAGGGGGATCGGCAGCGCCCCACGCTCGTGATGGCCCATGGATGGCCGGATTCGCATGTGTTGTGGAACGGCGTCACCGGCGAGCTCGGAGACCGCTTCCACATCGTGCGGTACGACAACCGCGGGGCAGGGGCCTCGGATGTGCCGAAGCCCGTCAAGGCCTACCGGATGGACCGCTTCGCCGATGATCTGTCCGCGGTGATCGACGCCGTGAGCCCCGGACGCCCCGTGCACGTGTTGGCCCACGACTGGGGGTCGGTCGGGGTCTGGGAGTACCTGAGCCGTCCCGAGGCCTCCGAGCGGGTGGCATCGTTCACGTCGGTATCGGGGCCGAGCACCGATCACTACGGGTCATTCGTACGTGGCCGCCTGGCCCGCCCGTACCGGCCGATCCGGTTCGCCAAGGCGGTGAACCTGGCCTCGCGGTTCAGCTACTGGATTCCGTTCTCGGTCCCTGTTGTCGCGCCGGCGTTGATGCGGCGTGGTGCGGCGCGTCGACTGCAGGCCATCGACACCGCCGGCCCCAAATTTCAGTCCGAGACGCTCGACACTGATGCGGCGAATGGTCTGAAGATCTACCGCGCCAACGCGATTCGATCGTTCACGACGCTGCGGAACGACCACCATGTGACGGTGCCCGTGCAGTTGATCTGCAACGACCACGATCCCGTGGTGCGCGGGCACGGCTATGACGAGTCGTCCAAGTGGGTGCCCCTGCTGTGGCGCCGCGACCTCAACGCCGGCCACTGGGCCCCGTTCTCGCACTGGCGCGCCATCGCGAACGCGACGGGCGAGCTGATCGATCACATCGAGGGCGCCCCGGCATCCCGGGCGCTGCGGCGTGCCCAGGTCGGCCGGTCACGCGAATCCTTCGGCGACACCCTGGTCTCGGTGACGGGCGCGGGCAGCGGGATCGGCCGTGCCACAGCGCTGGCCTTCGCCGCGCAAGGTGCCGAACTCGTGGTCAGCGACATCGACGAGGCTTCGGCCAAGGACACCGCCGGCGAGATCGCGGCGCGCGGTGGGGTGGCACATGCCTACGGCCTCGACGTATCGGATGCCGAGGCGGTGGAGCACTTCGTCGAACAGGTCTGCAGCACGCACGGAGTACCCGACGTGGTCGTCAACAACGCCGGAATCGGCCACGGCGGCAAGTTCCTGGACACCCCGGCCGAGCAGTACGACCGGGTGCTGGATGTGAACTTCGGCGGAGTCGTCAACTGCTGCAGGTCATTTGCCCGCCGCCTCGTCGACCGCGGCACCGGCGGCCACATCGTCAACGTGGCCTCGATGGCCGCCTATTCGCCGTCGGCATCGATGAACGCCTATTCCACCAGCAAGGCTGCGGTGTTCATGTTCTCCGATTGCCTGCGTGCCGAATTGAACTCGGCGGGAGTCGGTTTGACCACGATCTGCCCGGGCATGATCGACACCAACATCATCGACACCACCCGCTTTGACGTGCCCGCCGAGAAACAGGGCCAGGTCGAGCAGTTGCGGGCCCAGACCAAGAAGGCGTTCGCCGCGCGGCGCTACGGCCCGGACAAGGTGGCCAAGGCCATCGTCGCGGCCGTCCGAAAGGACAAGGCGATCCGCCCCGTCACCCCGGAGGCCTATGCGGCATACGGGGTGGCACGGCTGGTGCCCTCGGCGCTGCGCCGGGTCGCGCGTTCGGGATCGCTCTAACCGCTACTGCGGATACGCGGTGAGGTATTCGCCGACGGGGATCCGCGATTCGGCGGCATACCCGATCGGCAGCAGCACATCACCGGCGGTGGTGACGTAGTAGACGTCCCAGCGGTAGTACGCGCCGAACGCCGCGGGATCGGCGGTCATCGCGGCGGCGTAGTCAGTGACCGCCCGCACGTACTCGTCCGCGTTGTTGTACCGGAACAGGGCGTGGTCGGGATCGCCTGCAAAACCGTTGGCGGCCAGGTAATTCCCGGCGGCCATGATGCTGTCCCGAGGTGAGTGGATATCACCGCCCAGGCCGTACGCCGCGAAGGTGGACGGCATGAACTGCATGGGGCCCTGCGCTCCGGCCGTGCTGTCACCGACCACGCTGCCGAAGTGTGTCTCGATCAGATTGATCGCGGCCAGGTATTGCCAGCCCACGCCGGAGGCCGCCTCGGCCTCGCGGTAGGCGCTGAGCAGCACGTCGGCCGGAGTCGGCGGGTTGATGCGCCACGCGGGCAGGGTGTCCTTGGGTTCGGCAAGCGTGGCGAGTTGCCGCCGCGCATCGACATTGTGGTCGTAGAACGCGACAAGTTCGGCCGGGATACGCGGCCGGATGATCCCGTCCCATTCGGGGTGACGGCCGATTGCACGGTAGGCCACCTGTTGGCGGCGGGCGGCCTGCGTCAGCGTCGGCTCCGGAGTCGACGGGTCGCGCAGCGCGCGCTCGTCGGCAACGAGGTCCTCTGCCAGCCGGACGGGGTCCGGAGCCAGGCGCGGCTGCGCCGGGGCGGCCGGCGGCGGGGGAGCCGCATGCGTCGTCGACGTCGTCGTGCCAGGCGGAGTGGATGGCGGCGGGCTCGATGAGTCCGAACAGCCGGCGAGCCCCGCGCCCAACGTGAACGCGATCGCGAGATGCTGGGCAATTCTCGTCATCGTGTTCACGGTGGGCGGGAACATGACTAGCCGTTCGCGGCGATATCTTCCAGGACCGCGAACATCGTGCGCGTCGGCACTCCGGTGCCGCCCTTGGGGGTGTAACCCCAAGGGCTCCCGGTGTTGTAGGCCGGGGCAGCGATGTCGATGTGTGTCCACTGGACCCCGTCGGCGACGAACTCGCGAAGGTACGTGCCCGCCACCAGCATCCCGGCAAAGCGGGACCCGCTGACGTTGGCCAGATCCGCCACCGAGGATTTGAGATCGTCGCGCAGTTCCTCGGGCAACGGCATGGCCCAGGCATTTTCGCCCACGGCCTGCGACAGCGTCGCGACCCGGTCGCGGAACTCTTCACTGCCCATCACGCCCGGCGTGCGGGAACCCAGCGCGACGGTCTGTGCACCGGTCAGAGTCGAGGTCTCGATCAGGTAGTCCGGATCGTCCTCGCAGGCCCGCACGATCGCATCGGCCAGGATCAACCGGCCCTCGGCATCGGTATTGAGCACTTCGACGGTGATCCCGCCGTACTGCGTGAGCACGTCGCCCGGGCGCTGCGCCGTCGCCGACGGCATGTTCTCGGCCATCGGCACGGTCGCGATGACCTCGATGGGCAGTTTCTGCCTGGCCGCCAGCACCACGGTCGCGATGACCGCCGCCGCGCCACCCATGTCTGAGGTCATGTGATGCATATTGGCGGCCGGCTTGATCGAGATGCCGCCGGTGTCGAAGGTGATGCCCTTGCCGACGAGCGCGACGCGCTTGCCCTTCTTGGTGGTGCCCCGGTGGATCAACCGCACCAGACGCGGCGGACGCGAGGAGCCCTTGCCGACCCCCACGATGCCGCCATAGCCGGCCTTGGTCAGGGCCTTGTCGTCGAGCACCTCGACCTCAAGCCCGGCGGCCTCACCCAAAGCCTTTGCCCACTTGGCGAATTCGTCGGGGAACAGGTGGCTGGGCGGGGTGTTGACAAAGTCGCGAGCAGTAGCGACCGCCGAAGCGATGTCCACCGCGCGCTGTGCCTGCGCCTTCGTCGCCGCCTTCGTGTCGGCGGTCAGCGCGGTGATCGCAGTCAGGCCTGCGTCTTTCGGCGCGGTCTTGGCGCTACGGAAGGCGCTGAATCGGTAGGCGCCCAGGATCAGGCCCTCGACGGCGGCTTCCAGGTCGATGTCGGACAGCGTGGTGATGACCGTCTCGGTGCCGTTCAGCGACCGCGCGGCGGTACCGGCGGCCCGGCGGATCACGTCGGCGGGCCACTCGTCGCGCGGCGCGCCCAGGCCGACAACCAGCACGCTCGCAGCCGCGACACCACCCACCACCACCCTGGTGACCTGGTCGGTGCCCCCCTTTGCGCCGAGTGCCTTGAGCGCGACCTCGATCTCGCCGACCGCCTCGGCGTCGAGAAACGGGTTGGCGACGACGGTGGCGGTTGCATCGTCATCCGGCCCGCTGACCACGGGAACGATCAGCACGGCGTCGCTCTTGCTTTTGGGCAGCGACGAACTGACGGTGACATCGGGAACCTGGTAACCGGGATTTGCGGGGCTCACCCCGCCCACCCTAGACGCAGCGGATACGCCGTGACCGGTGCGGCGAACCCCTTCAACGTCAGAGAGCGAGCCGCCGCGAACGCCCGTTCATCAAGGAGCTCACACAGCGGTTCGGATACCAGGATCTGGCTGGGTTCGGCAGCGGCGACGAGACGGGCTGCCCGATTCACCGGATTGCCGAAATAGTCGCCGCCGATGGCCAGCACCTGGCCGAAATCGAGTCCGGCCCGCACCTGCAGGTTGGTCTCGGCAGCCCGAGGGTGAGTCACCAGGTCGATGGCGACCTGTAGCACCTCGGCAGGTTCGGAGCCGACCCACATGATGGCGTCCCCGATGAACTTGACCACGCGGCAGCCGGCGCCCTGCACGACCTCGGTGCTGACGGCGCTGAACTCGTTGAGCAGCGCCGACAGTTCGACGGTGGTCAACATCTGGGTCAGCGCGGTGAACCCAGACAGATCGGCAAAACCGATGCCGCACACCACATTCGACGAGTCGTCGCGGACCACGTGTTCGAAGTAGCTGCGCGCACTCATCACATGATGGCGGTGCACGGCGTCGATCATCGAGCCGATCCGCGGGATGAAGCCGGCGGCCGTCCGGTAGGCCTTGGCGGTGGTGAGCTCATCATGGCTGACGTTGAGTTGGATGTCGGGCGTGCTGGCCCGGCTCATCGACGACAGTGCTTCGGCCAACCGGGCCATACCCGAACCGATGACGCGCAGCAGGCCGGTGGCCTCGACATCGCCGACCAACACCCGCAACTCCGCCCAGGTGCGCAGGGTCTCCAGATCAGCTCGGCTGAGCGTCCTCACCTCGCAGCCGGCCACCGTCAGACCCAACGCGGCCCACGCCCGCTGAACGTCTTCCAGCGGGATGTCGATCTCGGCGGCCACGTCGGCCAGACAGTATTCCGGTGGTCCTGACCACTGCAGGACATCCCCGGCCAGTCCGAACAACCGGCCCCGGGACTCTGCCTCGATCATCTGCTCGGCGGTGAAACCCAACCCGTCCAGGTACTCGATGAGCGGGGCGCGCCCATGCGCGTCGGTGACCCCCGCGGCAGCCAGCGCATCGAAATCGACCACCAGACCAGTGTGCAGTTTGATGGTGTGATTGCGCGGGCAGATTGCGCCCGCAGATTAGGGTTGGGGCCGTGAGTGACGACCTGCTGCACGGACCGCTGGAAGACCGCCACCGCGAACTGGGAGCCAGTTTCGCCGAATTCGGTGGCTGGCTGATGCCGGTGTCCTACGCCGGGACCGTCGCCGAGCACACTGCCACCCGCGACACCGTTGGCCTGTTCGACGTCAGCCACCTCGGAAAGGCCCTGGTCAAAGGGCCCGGTGCGGCCGCCTACGTCAACTCGGCATTCACCAACGACCTGAACCGGATCGGACCGGGCAAGGCGCAGTACACCCTGTGCTGCACCGAAACGGGCGGCGTGATCGATGACCTGATCGCCTACTACGTCTCCGACGACGAGATCTTCCTGGTGCCCAACGCCGCCAACACCGCCGCGGTCGTCGCCGAACTGAAAAAGCATGCTCCCGACGGGCTCACCATCACCGACGAGCACCGCTCATATGCGGTGCTGGCGGTGCAGGGGCCGAAATCCACCGAGGTGCTGGAGGCACTGGGGCTACCCACCGAGATGGACTACATGGGTTACGTCGACGCGGAGTACGACGGCGTGTTCGTACGGGTCTGCCGCACCGGCTACACCGGCGAACACGGCTATGAGCTGCTGCCGGCCTGGGACCGCGCCGGCGTCGTGTTCGACGCCCTGGTGGCGGCGGTGCGCGCGGCCGGCGGCGAACCCGCAGGCCTGGGCGCCCGCGACACGCTGCGCACCGAGATGGGCTACCCGCTGCACGGCCACGAGCTGTCGCTGGACATCTCACCGCTGCAGGCCCGCTGCGGCTGGGCGATCGGCTGGAAGAAGGACGCGTTCTGGGGACGCGATGCGTTGCTGGCCGAGAAGCAGGCCGGCCCGGCCCGAGTGCTGCGCGGCCTCAAAGCGGTCGGTCGCGGGGTCTTGCGCGCCGATCTCGCGGTGCTCGACGGGGACACCCGGATCGGCACCACGACGTCGGGGACGTTCTCGCCGTCACTGAAAGTCGGTATCGCACTGGCCCTCATCGACACCGCCCACGACATTGCCGACGGACAGCACGTGAGCGTGGACGTCCGTGGCCGCGCTGTCGAATGCGAGGTGGTGAAGCCGCCGTTTGTGGCCGCGAAAACACGTTAGCCTCGGGCGATACAATCGCTGCATGACTAGCGGCCAACTCGAGTTCACGGTTTCAGCCAACGCGAATCCGGCGACCGATGCGGTACGCGAATCGATCTTGGCCAACCCGGGTTTTGGCAAATTCCACACCGACCACATGGTGGCCATCGACTACACCGCCGGGCAGGGCTGGCACAACGCACAGGTGATCCCGTACGGGCCGATCGAGCTCGATCCCTCGGCCATCGTGCTGCACTACGCGCAGGAAGTGTTCGAAGGACTCAAGGCCTACCGGTGGGCGGACGGCTCGATCGTGTCGTTCCGGCCGGAGTCCAACGCGGCGCGACTGCGTACCTCCTCACGGCGGTTGGCCATCCCGGAACTTCCCGAGGACGTGTTCATCGAATCGCTGCGCCAGCTCATCGCGGTCGACGAGAAGTGGGTGCCCGAGGCCGGTGGGGAAGAGTCGCTGTACCTGCGGCCGTTCGTGATCGCCACCGAACCGGGGCTGGGCGTGCGTCCCGCCAACGAATACCGCTACCTGGTGATCGGCTCGCCGGCCGGGGCGTACTTCAAGGGCGGCATCAAGCCGGTCAGCGTGTGGCTGTCACACGAGTACGTGCGCGCCTCACCCGGCGGTACCGGTGCCGCCAAGTTCGGTGGCAACTACGCGGCCTCGCTGCTCGCGCAGGCGCAGGCCGCCGACAACGGGTGCGACCAGGTGGTGTGGCTGGACGCGCTTGAGCGTCGCTACGTCGAGGAGATGGGCGGGATGAACCTGTTCTTCGTCTTCGGCAGCGGCGGTACGGCCCGGCTCGTCACCCCGGAGCTGTCCGGTTCGCTGCTGCCGGGAATCACACGAGATTCCTTGCTGCAGTTGGCCACCGACGCCGGCTTCGCGGTCGAAGAACGCAAGATCGACGTCGCCGAATGGCAGAAGAAGGCCGCCGCCGGCGAGATCACCGAGGTGTTCGCCTGCGGGACGGCCGCGGTGATCACCCCGGTGTCGAGGGTCAAATACGGCAGCTCCGATTCGCCGGAAGAGTTCACCATCGCCGACGGGCAGCCCGGCGAGATCACCATGGCCCTGCGCGACACCCTGACCGGGATCCAGCGGGGCACCTTCGCCGATACCCACGGCTGGATGGCCCGGCTGAACTAGCGGTTGCGTCTGCTTTGTCACGCCAGAGTGGCTGCCGACCTCGAGCGTCACGCCAGCGTGACAACCGGGCGCGGTGTCGCGAATGCCGGGGATGGGCGTGACGGCAGCGAGGCGTCAGCAGGTCAGCGAATCGCCAAACCGAGCGCCGTCAGCGTCGTCGTCACCTCGACGGCGGCACCCAACACGTCGCCGGTGATGCCGCCGAACCGCCGCACGCAGTGGGCGACCAGCAGCACCGAACAGCCCACCGCCACCAACACCACGACCGGGCCCTGCCACATCCGTGCGCCGGCCCACGCGGCCGTCGCGGCGACGGCGATCACCCACGCGGCCACCACGGCCATCGGTTGACTGCCCGCCACGGCACCACCCAATGAGCTGCCGGCCGCCGCGGGCACTGAACGGCGGCAGGCGACGACTGCCGCAACGCGGCCGGCGGTGACGGCGACGACGATCGCTACCGCGTCGAGCTGGGCGAATGCCATTGTCTGACAACCGATCACCACGATCACCGCGGCGACGCCGAATGGTCCGGCCGAACCGTCCCGCATAACCGCCAGCGCCCGCTCCGGAGGGCCGTAACACCCCAGACCGTCCACGGTGTCGCAGAACCCGTCGATGTGCAGCCCGCGGGTGGCCAGCAGAAGTACGGCCACCGCCAGCAGGCCGGGCAGTGCAGTACCGGTGCCGAAGGCCCACTGGCCACCGGCCACCACCGCGGCCGCCAGCGCGCCGAGCGTCAGGCCGACCACCGGCAGGGCGGTGAGCGCTCCGCGGCCGATGCCGGCCGACGTTCTCACCGGTAGCACCGTGCCGAACGCGAAGGCCCCGCCGAGCGCGGAAATCATGATGTTGATTCAGGCGGTCCGGCCACTGCAGCCTCATCGAAGGTGGCCATCGAGGCCAGGGTGGCGATCGCGGCCCGCAGGATCGGCAGCGCCACCGCGGCGCCGGTCCCTTCGCCCAGACGCATGCCGAGGTCGATGATCGGTTCCAGCCCCAACTGGGACAGCGCAAGGGTGTGGGCCGGTTCGGTCGACCGATGGCCGGCCTGCCACCACGCCTGCGCGCCCGGTGCCAGGTTCTCGGCCACCAGGGCCGCGGCCGTCACCACCAAGCCGTCCAGCAGAACCGGGGTGCGCCGCACCGCGGCCTGGGCCAGGAACCCGGCGATCGCGGCCAGGTCGGCGCCGCCGCACATCCGCAACAGGCCCAGCGGATCGGCGGTCACGGTGCGGGCCCGGTACAGCGCGTCGCGCACTGCGCCGGTCTTGCGCATCCAGCCGAGATCGTCGATGCCGGTGCCGCGGCCCACGACGACGACGGGTTCGGCGCCGGTCAGTGCCGCCACCAAAGTTGTTGCAGCCGTGGTATTTCCGATTCCCATATCGCCGGCGATGAGCAGGTCCGCTCCGGCGTCGATCTCCTCGTCGGCGATCTGGCGGCCGGCGTTGACCGCCGCCACCGTCTCCTCGGCGCTGAGTGCATCTTCGACCGCGATGTTGCCGGAGCTGCGGCGCACCTTGTGGGCGCCGATCGCGGGAGACAGCGGTTGATCGCAGTCGACGGCGATGTCGGCGACCCGCACGGTGGCCCCGGCCACCTCGGCCAGCACGTTGATCGCGGCCCCGCCGGCGTCGAAGTTGGCCACCATCTGGCCGGTCACTGCGGACGGGAACGCCGAAACCCCCGCGGCGGTGACCCCATGGTCGGCCGCGAAGACCACGACGCGGGCCCGGGTGAGCGCCCGCGGCGGGCATACGCCCTGGCACGAGGCGGCCCAGGCCGCGAGGTCTTCCAGTCGGCCGAGGGAACCGGGCGGTTTGGTGAGCCGGGCCTGACGGGCCCGCGCCGCCGCGGCCGCCTCGGCGTCCGGGGCGGTGACCGGGGCGAAGACCGGATCCAATTCCGTCATGACGGCTCCTTCACCGTGAGCGGGTGGCCGGCCACGACCAGCACCACGCGGTCGCACACTGCGGCCAGGCGCTGATTGACCGTGCCCAGTTCATCCGCGAACCGGCGTCCCGCCTCGGTCGCGGGGACCACGGTCAGTCCGACCTCCGGACTCACCAACACCAGGGGAGCGGCGAACGCATCCACCGCCTGAACGAGGGCGTCGACTTCGGGGCCCACCGGTGTTCCGGTCCAGGCATCCAGGCGGTCCATGGTCGCGGTGAGCCAGCCACCGATGTCGTCGACGAGCGTTGCGGTGCCCGGTGCTCCACCCAGATCGGCGGCCAGGTCCGTCGTTTCCACGGTGCCCCAATGCCCGGGGCGGCGGGCCCGATGCGCGCTGATCCGGCCGGCCCAGGCCGCGTCGTCGTCGGCGGCGCGACCGGTGGCCACGTAACGGACCGGCGCCCCTTCGGCGGTGTGCGCAATGGCCGATTCGGCCCACTGGGACTTACCCGATCGGATACCGCCGAGCACCAGGGTGCGCACTCGTCAGGCCGCCTGGAACGGCATCAAGAGATCTTGTCGCCGCGCTCGACCACCGGTCGTGGTGCCCGCATACGACGCAGCTGCGATGCCCGGCTGGCCGCGTAAAGTCCCAGCTTCCAACCACTTTCGGTGTTGTCAGGGAACTTGTCATCCACCATGCGGTTCACCTTGCGGCCGACGAGCACGCCGTCGACCAGCATGATGACCACCAGGATCAGCATCGCGTAGGACAGGATCTGCTGGAACTTCAGCGATGGCAGCGCCAGCATGAAGAAGATCATGGCCAGCGCCGCAGGCATGAACAGGCCGAGCACGTTGCGGCGGGAGTCGACGACGTCACGGACGTAGCGGCGAACCGGGCCCTTGTCGCGGGGCAGCAGGTAGGACTCGTCGCCGGCCATCATCTTCTCGCGGCGATCGCTCATGTCGGCCCGGCGGGTGAGACGCTCGATCTTGCGCTCTTCCTTCGACAACTTCGGCCCGCGCAGTTCCTTGCGCCGCGCCCGCGCTTCGGCGGAGGTCAGCGGAGCCGGGGCCACCGGCCCGCGTCGTTTGGTGGCGTCGTTGCGCTTGGGCGTCGGCCTGCCCTTGGGCGCGGTGCCCGCCGTTGATTCTGCGGACCCGCCCGCGCTCGTGACCTCGTCGGTCCCGGCAGGTTCGCCTTCGTTGTCGTTCTTACGGCCCAGCAGCTTCACGACTGCCAGGCTACTGCCCGCCGTAGGGGGCCCGGCCACATGCCCCGGCCTGTGGATAAGTCGGGAATAGCGTCGGAACAAGGTACCGTTGAGGTAGTAGACGCGTGGTACACCCGCGCGTTTCCGGAGGACTTCAGCTGTACCGGCATCGGAGATGCCCAGGGCTTAGGGAGAGCTATGACTGTTCAGGACGCCACTTCCACCGAAACCCACGGTGCGACCCTGTCCGATGCTGCGGCGACGAAGGCGAAGGCGCTGCTGGACCAGGAAGGCCGCGACGACCTCGCGCTGCGTATCGCGGTGCAGCCGGGCGGCTGCGCCGGCCTGCGCTACAACTTGTTCTTCGACGACCGCACCCTCGACGGTGACCTCAACGCCGAGTTCGGCGGCGTGAGGCTGGTCGTGGACCGGATGAGCGCGCCGTATATCCAGGGCGCCACCATCGACTTCGTCGACTCCATCGAGAAGCAGGGCTTCACGATCGACAACCCGAACGCCACCGGCTCCTGCGCCTGCGGCGACTCCTTCAACTGACGTGAGCTGACGCCCAGCGGTCAAAACAGGCCGCTGGTGCGCAGCACATACGAGCACACCAGAATGTGCTCGTTCTTCCCGTCCCTCTGCACCAGTAGCTGCGCCACGCCCTGCTGTTCCTCATTCATCGGGCGTTGTCCGCGTGCGGACCCGCTGGCCGGCGCCACCCGCATGGTGAACAGCACCTGGGTTTGGGTGGCCGACCACGGCACGTTCATGTCGATGGCTGTCACCTCGACATGGCTGAACTGCTTGCGGAATGCGTCGCTGGCCAGACTGGCCACCGCGAGGTCAGCCCGACGGTCCTTGACCCCGTCGTACAACCCGCACAGGGTGTGCCGCGCGATCGTTTCGCCGTCCCCGTCGATCAGTGCGTCCAGGTATTCCTGGATCGCGGCCTTCGCCTGCGCGTCGGAGACCACCACCGGTGCCGAAGCTCCGCGGCGGCCGGTGACCAGCACCGCGGTGAGCACACCTCCCAGCGCCGCCACCACCAGCAGGGCGGCCAGAATTTTCGGCCAGCGCCGCCGCTTCGGGTAGGGCACCGGTGGCGGCAGTGTCCCGGGGTAGGCAGACGGCGCGGTCGGCGCCGGTTGGGGATACTGCTGCGGCGGAATCTGCTCGGGGTACTGGTAGGAACCAGTCATCAAATGACGCTCCCCGCGTGATCTGGAGGTGGGTCAGCCGTCTACGGTGACCGGGAATACGGTTATACGCAGGTTAGCGCAACCCGCGAAGTGCGACCGTGCGTGCAGATCGCCAAAAGACTTGCGCGGGTACTGTTATGTAGCCGACTTAACGAAATGAGGGGTGCACTACGTGACCATCGCAGTTACCGGATCCATCGCGACCGACCACCTGATGCGGTTCCCGGGCAAATTCTCCGAGCAACTGCTGGCCGACCACCTGCAGAAGGTGTCGCTGAGCTTCCTGGTCGACGATCTGGTGATCCACCGTGGGGGAGTCGCGGGCAACATGGCCTTCGCGATCGGCATTCTCGGCGGTGACGTGGCCCTCGTCGGGGCCGCAGGTCAGGATTTCGGTGAATACCGGGCCTGGTTGGAAGGCGCCAATGTCGACTGCGGCAGCGTGCTGATCTCCGACAGCGCCTACACCGCCCGCTTCGTCTGCACCACCGATGAGGACATGGCCCAGATCGCCTCGTTCTACCCCGGTGCCATGTCGGAAGCCCGCAACATCTCCCTGGCCGATCTGGTGGCCCGCGTCGGGAAACCGGAGTTGGTGATCATCGGCGCCAACGACCCCGAGGCGATGTTCCTGCACACCGAGGAGTGCCGCAAGCTCGGCCTGGCCTTCGCCGCCGACCCGTCCCAGCAGTTGGCCCGGCTCTCCGGCGAGGAGATCCGCCAGCTCATCAACCGCGCCGCCTACCTGTTCACCAACGACTACGAGTGGGACCTGCTGCTGCAGAAGTCGGGGTGGAGCGAGGCCCAGGTGATGAGCCAGATCGGCATGCGCGTCACCACCCTCGGCGCCAAGGGCGTCGACCTGGTCAGCTCCGACGGCACGTTCGTGCATGTCGGCGTGGTGCCGGAAAAGCATCAGGCCGATCCCACCGGTATCGGCGACGCGTTCCGGGCGGGCTTCCTGACCGGTCGCAGTGCGGGATTGGGCCTGGAGCGCTCGGCTCAGCTGGCATCCCTGGTCGCGGTCCTGGTGCTCGAGGCGACCGGTCCGCAGGAATGGACCTGGGACGCGACCGAGGCAGTGCAGCGGCTCACCGACGCCTACGGTGCCGAGGCAGGCGCCGAGATCGGCAAGGCGCTCGGTAACTAGCCTGCCGAACAGTCACCCGCAAGCGGGTGGAGCCCCCAGCAAAACTGCCCCAAAACCACGGTTTTGGGGCAGTTTTGCGTCTGCTCGCGCCTAGAGCTGTACCGGGTAGTGCGGTTCGGAGATCTGCGGGGTCACGCTGTGCTCGACGAAGATGGCGTGCCACAGCATGAAGATCAGCACGGTCCACAGCCGGCGGCTGTGATCGCTGACGCCGCTGCGGTGCTCGTCGAGCATGGTGCGGACCACGGACCGATCGATCAGGGCGTCGGTTTGGGAGGACGCCGTCATGGCGTACGCCCAGTCCATCAGCTCGCCGGCGCGCAGCCAATGCCGGATCGGCACCGGGAAGCCCAGCTTCGGGCGGTTCAGCACGTGGGGCGGAATGATCGGCTCCAGTGCGCGGCGCAGTGCGTACTTGGTCGTCGAGCGGGTGATCTTCTGATCGACCGGCAGCCGGGAGGCCACCGCGAAAACCTCTGGGTCCAGGAACGGCACCCGCAGTTCCAGCGAGTTGGCCATGGTGATCTTGTCGGCCTTGACCAGGATGTCGCCCCGCAGCCAGGTGAACAGGTCGATATGCTGCATCCGGGCGACCGGATCCCAGCCGCGCGATTCGGCGTACAGCGGACCGGTGACGTCGGTGTGCGTCCATTCCGGCCGGAAGCCCGGCAGTACCGCCCGTAGCTGCTCATCGGAGAAGCTACGGGCATTGCCGTAGTACCGCTCCTCGAGCGTCAGCGAACCGCGGTGCAGCAGACTCTTGCCGCGCATCCCCTCCGGCAGCGGTTTGGACGCCTTGCCCAGCGACTTGCGCACCGGCCCCGGCAGGTAGTCGAAAGGCCTCAGGGACAACGGTTCCCGGTAGATCGTGTAACCGCCGAACAACTCGTCGGCACCCTCGCCGGACAGCACCACCTTCACGTGCTTGCGGGCCTCGCGGGCGATGAAGAACAGCGGCACCAGGGCCGGGTCGGCCACCGGTTCGTCCAGATACCAGACGATCTCGGGCAACGCCTCGACGAACTCCGCCTGGCTGACGACCTTGGTGACATGCCGGGCGCCGATGGCTTCCGCGGACGCGACGGCCACGTCCACCTCGGAGAAGCCCTCGCGTTCGAATCCGGTGGTGAATGTGATCAGCCGGGGATTGTGGCGCATCGCCAGCGCCGCGGTCGCCGTCGAGTCGATGCCGCCGGACAGGAAGGCGCCGACGGTCACATCGGCCCGCATGTGTTTGGCGACGGAATCTTCCAGGGCGGCGGTGATCTCGTCGTAGCGGGACTGCTCGGCACCCTTGACGAACGGCACCGCATTGAATTTCGGCACGAAGTAGCGGGTCACCTCGGGACGGCCACCCGGCTTCAACCGTGCATAGCTGCCTGATTCCAGCCGGCGGATACCGCGGTGCAGCGTCTCGGGTTCGGGCACGTACTGCAGCACGGTGTAGTGCTGCACGGCCCGCTCGTCGATGCCCAGGTCGAGTCCCAGCAGATCAGCCAGGTCCAGCAGGCACTTCTTCTCGCTGCCCACCGCGGTGCCGCCCGGCCCGGTGGCCATGAACAGTGGCTTGATGCCGAACGGATCCCTGGCGCAGAACAATTCACGCTCGACGGTGTCCCACACCGCGAACGCGAACATGCCGCGCAGTCGGCTCAGTGCGCCGGCGCCCCAGTGGTGGTAGGCCGCGACGATGGCCTCGCCGTCACCGTCGGTGTGAAATACCGCACCGAACTCCGCGCGCAGCTCCTCACGCAATTCCAGATAGTTGTAGATCTCACCGTTGAAGACGAGCGCGTAACGGTCCGGCGCCTCTGCGGGTCCCCAGCGCAACGGCTGGTGACTGTGCGCGATATCGATGATCGACAACCGGTTGAAACCGAGCACCACGGCGGCGTCGCCGCTGGTATCCGCCCACGTCCCGGGCTCGTCGGGGCCCCGGTGACGCATCAGGTGGGAAGCGCCCGCCACCGCGTCGACCAGCTGCGATCCGGCGTCGGGGGAGACATCACCCCGGGAGGATTCGGATGGGTCAGTTACCAACGCGAGCAGTCCGCACACCGCGCCAGTATGTCTGATCCGGCGGCTCCACGAGACCACCACCCGGGCCGTTGCGCCGGTCGCTCCGCTCCTGTCGCGACGGCATTCCCGAGTCGCTTCACTCCCGTGGACTGGCGTGGTCTACGCTGCGTAGTATTCGCAAAACAACGACCGGTCGCGGTCGCGAAATACCGATCTAGGAGGCGCCAACGTGACACCTCGCGGGCTTAAGAAGGTGGCCCGAGCGGCGTTGTTGACCATTGTCCTGGGTGGCTCAGCGCTATTGCTGAGCGGCTGCAGCTGGCAGGACGCACTTGCGCTCGGTTGGCCGACCGGAATCACTCCGGAGGGCAAACTCAACCGCGAGCTGTGGATCGGCTCGGTGATTGCGTCCTTCGTGGTGGGCGCCATCGTGTGGGCCCTGATTTTCTGGTCGAGTGCGTTCCACCGGAAGAAGAAGGGCGACACCGAGCTGCCGCGCCAGTTCGGCTACAACATGCCGCTGGAGCTGGCGCTGACGGTCATCCCGTTCCTCATCATCTCGGTGCTGTTCTACTTCACCGTGGTGGTCCAGGAGCGCATGTTGCACAAGGACCCGAACCCCGAGGTCGTCATCGACGTGACTGCCTTCCAGTGGAACTGGAAGTTCGGTTACCAGAAGATCGACTTCGCCGACGGCACGTTCGACTATGACGGTGTCGACGCAGAGCGCAAGGCTGCGATGACGTCCAAGCCGGAGGGCAAGGATGCGCACGGCAACGAGAAGGTCGGCGCGGTGCACGGTCTCAACCCTGAGGACCGCACCTACCTGAACTTCGACAAGATCGAGACCCTGGGCACCTCCACCGAGATTCCGGTGCTGGTGGTTCCGGTGGGCAAGCGCATCGAGTTCCAGCTCAACTCCGCGGACGTGATCCACGGTTTCTGGGTGCCGGAGTTCCTCTTCAAGCGTGACGTGATGCCCCAACCGGTGGCCAACAACTCGGACTACATCTTCCAGGTCAGCAAGATCGAGCAGACCGGCGCATTTGTCGGGCGCTGCACCGAGATGTGCGGTACCTACCATTCGATGATGAACTTCGAGGTCCGGGTCGTCGAACCGGCCGACTTCAAGGCCTACATCGACCAGCGCGAGGCGGGCAAGACCAACGCCGAGGCGTTGGCGGCGATCAACCAGCCGCCGCTGGCAACCACCACGCACCCGTTCGATACCCGACGCGGCGAGCAGGCACCGCAGGCGAGCAAGTAGGGGCTACACGCAATGCATATTGAAGCTCGACTGTTCGAGATCCTCACCGCGTTCTTCGCGCTGTCGGCGGTGGTGTACGCCGTATTGACGGCGATGTTCGCCACCGGTGGCGTGGAGTGGGCCGGTACCACCGCGCTCGCTCTCACCACCGGACTGACCCTGATCATCGGCACGTTCTTCCGCTTCGTGGCGCGGCGTCTCGACACCCGCCCCGAAGACTACGAAGATGCCGAGATCAGCGACGGCGCAGGGGAACTGGGTTTCTTCTCGCCGCACAGCTGGTGGCCGATCCTGATCGCGCTGGCCTTCTCGGTCGTTGCGGTGGGCACCGCCCTGTGGCTGCCCTGGTTGATGGTCGCCGGCATCTGCTTCGTGCTGACAGCGGTTGGCGGCCTGGTCTTCGAGTACTACTGGGGTGCTGAGAAGCACTGACCCGTTCGGACGTGCCGATTGTGGCCTGCTCAAGGTCACAATCGGGCCGTCACTTCATCCGCCACCGGCAGCGCCGGACTCGCCGGCTTCGCCTCGTTCGGTAATGTTGCCGGGGCACTGTCACCAGCGAACGGTTTCGTTCGTCCCGCGTGGCAGTGAAGTTGTCGAGAAGGATAGGCGTAGATGAGCGGGCCGAATCCCCCAGAACCGGGTGCCTCCGGTTCTGATCTGCCGGATCAACCCGGAAAACACTCCGCACCTGAGGTTCCGAGTCAGGTAGCGGGCGCAGGCGCGGATGACAGCGAGACGGATTTCTACTCGCAGGCGTACTCCGCGCCGGAGTCGGAGCAGTTCACCAGCGGTCCCTACGTGCCCGCCGATGTGGCGCTCTACGACTACGACGACTACGACCCGGCGACCGAACTGGTCGACACTGGTCCTCCGCCGCGCTGGCCGTGGGTGGTCGGTATCACCGCCATCATCGCGGCGGTAGCCCTGGTGACTTCGGTAGGCGTCCTGGTTTCGCGCGACGACGACACCACCAACCTGGCAACCCCGCAGCCGAGCAGCACCACGTCGGCGCCGCCGGTGCAGGACGAGATCACCACGACGACTCCACCGCCGCCTCCTCCGCCCACATCGGAGGAGGTGCCGCCTCCGCCGCCCCCGGAGACGGTGACGGTTACCGAACCGCCGCCCCCTGCGCCCGTGCCGACCCACGAGGCGCCCCCGCCGGCCCCAGGTACGACGACGGCGCCGCCGACCACCACCACGACGCAGGCCGGGCCGCGTCAGGTCACGTATTCCGTGACGGGTACCAAGGCGCCGGGTGACATCATCACGATCACCTACGTGGACGGGAACGGAAACCGGCGCACGCTGCGCAACGTCTACATCCCGTGGACCTTCACGATGACCCCGATCTCCAACTCGGATGTCGGCTCGGTCGAGGCGTCCAGTCTGTTCCTGGTCAGCAGACTGAACTGCTCGATCACGGCCAGCGACGGTACGGTCCTCTCGTCGAACGCCAACAACTCGGCCCAGACTGCCTGCTGATGTCCCGGCCGATCAGCGAACTCGACAACACCGACCGGGTTCTGCTGGGCGCGTGTGCCGCGGTGTGGCTCGCCGCGCTGGGTGCCGGAGTGGCGGCCGTCGTGGCCCTGGTGGACCTGGGCCGCAGCCATCCGCAGGGCTCCGAGAGTGCCGACACTCCCTGGCTGCTGTACACCGTGATCGGCCTGTCGGTGCTGGTGATCGCCGGGGCGGTGCCGCTGTTGCTGCGGGCCCGGGCCCAGGCCGGCAACCGCCAGCCCGGACGGCGGCCCCAGCCGCCGGCTCGCTCACCTCGCCCGATCGGGGGTAGCTACCGGGCTGCGCCGGTCGAGATGAGCCGCTACACCACGGGCAACGACGCTGCCGCGGCCGAGGCGGTGTGGCTCCGGTTCCTCCTGGCGACCGTCTGCGCCATCGGGTTTGGGGCAGCGGCCATCGGGTTGGGCACCTATCTCATGGCAACAGGCAGTGACGTGGCTGCCTGGTGCCTCTACGGCCTGGCCGGTGTGGTCACCGCGGGCCTCGTCGCGCTGCCGATCGTGGCGCTGCGGCAGCGCGACTCACCGTCTGTTTAGTCCTCCCCGGTCCGGAACCCGGCCGGTCGTCCAGGTACCTCACCCGCCGTTTGTTCGGCCCCGGGTCAGTCGGCTCAGCCACAACTGCGCTAAGCCCAACTGCTCTAAGCCCAACGTGGGAGTGCCCGCTCGCGCGTGTAGCGCTACGGCGATTCTCCGGCCGGTTCTGCGCCCTGACGCAACGCACGCGGAACACCGCGGAACACCAGGGGCGCAGCAGTGTCCGGCAGCTCCACATAAAACAATCGCCGCAACCTCTCCGGGGAGAGTGTTGCGGCGATTGTTTGGGTGCGACGGCGGGGCCGTCAGTCAGGCTAGGGGAGTGGTCAGTGATGACCGTTGGTGTCCCCGTTGCCATTTCGTTCCTGCTGCTCGCGCAGCGCGGTCAGTGCCTTGTGCTCGGAGGCGTGTGCGGCCTCGGTGAGCGCGTCGTTCTCGACGGCCGGATCGGCGAACAAGAAGCTGCCGGTGCCGGGTGAACCGGCCGACCCGAGCTTGTTCATCCGCTTCGGCAGGGCAGCACCCTGGTACTCCAACGGGATCGGGTGGCCGTGATCGTCGACCGGTCCCAGAGGCTGGTGCAGCTCGACGTAGGCACCGTGCGGCAGGCGCTTGATGATGCCGGTCTCGATGCCGTGCTCCAGCACCGCACGATCGCTGCGCTGCAAGGAGATCGCCCACCGGTAGGTGACGAAGTACACGATCGCCGGGAGCACCACCATGCCGATACGACCGATCCAGGTGGTCGCGTTCAGCGAGATGTGGAACTTGAACGCGATGATGTCGTTCATCGCGGCCAGGGTCAGCACCATGTAGAACGCGATCGCCATGGCACCGATTGCGGTACGCACCGGCACATCACGCGGACGCTGCAGCAGGTTGTGGTGAGCGTCGTCGCCGGTCACCTTCCGCTCGATGAACGGGTAGGCGATCAGCAGGCCGAAGACACCGCCCATGATCAACGCGACCCAGACCACCGCGGGGATGGTGTGGCCGAACGGGTAGAACTCCCATGCCGGCCAGATACGCGCCAGGCCTTCGGTCCACATCATGTAGAAGTCGGGCTGGCTACCGGCCGAGATCTGCGACGGTTTGTACGGTCCCAGATTCCAGATCGGGTTGATCGTCAGCAGGCCACCCATGAGGCCGAGCACGCCGGTGATCAGGGCGAAGAACGCACCCGACTTCACCGCGAACACCGGCATGACGCGCACGCCGACGACGTTGTGCTCGGTCCGGCCGGGGCCGGGGAACTGGGTGTGCTTCTGGAACCACACCAGCGCCATGTGCGCACCGATGAGGGCCAGGATGATGCCCGGGAGCAGCAGGATGTGCAGTGCGTAGAGGCGCGGGATCAGGATCTCGCCCGGGAAGTCACCGCCGAACAGTGCCCAGTGCAGCCAGGTGCCGATGATCGGCATGCCCAGGGTGATCGACGACAGCGCGGCGCGCAGACCGATACCGGACAGCAGATCGTCGGGCAGCGAGTAACCGAAGTAGCCCTCGAACATCGCCAGGATGAGCAGCAGCGAGCCGATCACCCAGTTGGCCTCACGTGGGCGGCGGAACGCACCGGTGAAGAAGATGCGCGCCATGTGCACCATGATCGATGCGGCGAACATCAGTGCGGCCCAGTGGTGGATCTGGCGGACGAACAGACCGCCGCGCACCTCGAAGCTGATCTGCAGTGCGGACTCGTAGGCCCGCGACATCTGCACACCGCGAAGTGGTTGGTACACACCGTCGTAGGTGACGTGCGCCATCGACGGATCGAAGAACAGCGTCAGCCAGACACCGGTGATCAGCAGGACGATGAAGCTGTACAGCGCGATCTCACCCAGCAGGAAGGACCAGTGGGTGGGGAACACCTTGTTCAGCTGGCGACGCACCGCCGCCGAGGGGTGGTAGCGCGAATCGATCGCATCGCCTTGGGCGGCTGCCATCTTGGCAAGGTCAGGGCTCATGATTTGCGCTCCCAGAATGCCGGTCCGACGGGCTCCACGAAGTCGCCGTTGGCGACCAGGTAGCCGTCTTTGTCGATGGTGATGGGCAGCTGCGCCAATGCGCGCGCAGCCGGACCGAAGATCGGCTTTGCGAAGTGCAACGCGTCGAACTGCGACTGGTGGCACGGGCAAAGGATCCGGTAGGTCTGCTGCTCGTACAGCGACGAGGGGCAACCCAGGTGCGAGCAGACCTTGGTGTAGGCGAACAGCTCACCGAAGTTGAAGCTCTCCTGGCCCTTACGCTTGACCACCCTGGACATGTCGGCCGGCTTGATGCGGATCAACATGACCGGGTTACGGACACCCATCGAGATTGCGGTCAGGTGATGCTCGGACTCGACGGTGGTGCCGTCGCCGTCCGACGCCCGCCACGGGAAAACGGTTTCCATGCCACCGGCGTCGAGGTCCTCGGGCCGCATCTTCACGAACGGCGACGAGCCGGGCCGTCCGGTTGCGCGGGCCAGGTAGATCGTCTCGCCGTGGAACCGAGGCGTCCACCCTGAGGTCCACAACTCGGCCTTCTTGCCTTCGGCGGTGGGAACCACGGGCTTCCACGGGTTCTTGATCAACCCGCCGATGAAGGCCACCAGTGTGCCGGCGCCGAATGCACCGAGACCGATACCCAGCGACAAGCCGATCAGCTTGCGGCGCTTGACGGTCGAGCCCTCCATGGCGTCGGTCAGGTTGGCCGCGATGGTCTTGCGGTCCAACTCGGGGGAGCGCCCGTCGTGGCGGTCCTGGACCGAGATCTCCTCGGGAATGAACTTCTTCTGGAACAGCACCGCGCCGATGCCGATCGCCAGGATCGACAGGCCGAAAGTGAGGCCGTACAGCGGGGTGGCCAGCGAGTAGAGGAACTCACCCTCCGAACCGAAGGGCTGGTATTCCCACGGCCAGAACAGGAAGATCACCAACAGCGCCAGACCCGAAAGGCCGCCGAGCAGAAGCCAGTAGGCGACCAGGCGCTCGCTGCGCTTCTCGGCCTTGGTCCCTGCGACCGGCCAGCGCGGCTCCTTGAAGATGGTCTCGACGCCGTCGATCTTGCCGCCGAGCTCGACGAGCTCCTCACGCGACATCTCGGCCAGTTCGGCGTCGGTCGGGATCTTCGGCTTGTTGTCGGTCATGCTCGTGCCCCGATCCACATCGCGATGCCGATAGCGGCGACCATTCCGATGATCCACATCGCCATGCCTTCGGGACCGGGACCGAAGCCGCCGAGTCCGTAGCCGCCGTAGCTGGGCGTCTGAGCCGACTCGCGGACGTAGGCGACGATGTCGCGCTTCTCTTCCGGCGACAGCTGCCGGTCGGAGAACTTGGGCATGTTCTGCGGCCCGGTCAGCATCGCCGTGTAGATCTGTGCCGGCTTGGCATCACTGAGGTCGGGTGCGTACTTACCGGAGGACAGCGCGCCGCCCTTACCGGTGAAGTTGTGGCAGGACGCGCAGTTCAGCCGGAACAGGTCGCCACCGCGGGCCACGTCGGACCCGATCAGCGACTCCTGGGCTACGCCGCCGTGCTCATTGCGCATCAAGGTGGGGCCGCCACCGTTGGCCTGAACGAAGGCGCCGAGGGCGTCGATCTGATCCTCGTCGAAGTGCTCGGGCTTGGCGGGTGCCTGGGCCTCACCGCGCATCGCGGGCATGCGACCGGTCGACACCTGGAAGTACACCGCAGCCTCGCCGGTGCCGATCAGGCTGGGCCCACGATCGGGCACACCCTGCAGGTTGGCGCCGTGGCAGGAAATGCACGACGTGTCGAACAGTTGCTTACCCGTGCGCAGCAGCGCCGACTGCGATTCGTCGGCAACCGCGACCTGCGGTGTGGGCGTCAGCGTGGCCGCAACACCACCTGCGACTGACAGGCCGACCAGCAGCAGGATCCCTGCTGACAGTCGTCGGCGCAGTCGTCGGCGCGACTTGCTGGTCATCGAACCCCTTCTCATCGAATCGAACATCGGCCGGCCGATCAGCGGACGAAGTAGATGGTGGCGAACAGCGCAATCCAGACGATGTCGACGAAGTGCCAGTAGTACGAGACGACGATCGCCGCAGTGGCCTGCGCAGGCGTGAATTTACTCATCTTGGTGCGGGCCAGCAGCAAGATGAAGGCAACTAGTCCACCGATGACGTGCAGGCCGTGGAAGCCGGTCGTCAGGTAGAACACCGATCCGTAGGCACTGCCCGGGATGGTGGTGCCTTCGGCGACCAGGTGGATGTACTCGTATCCCTGGCCCATTACGAAGAACAGCCCCATCAGGAACGTGATCACGTACCAGCGGCGCAGCCCGAACACGTCGCCGCGCTCGGCAGCAAACACGCCCATCTGGCAGGTGAAGGATGACGCGATCAGAACCAGCGTCACCGGAACGGCAAGGGCCAAATTGAGTTCGGTCGGCTCGGGTGGCCAGTTGCCACCGGCTTGCGCGCGCGCGGTGAAATACATCGCGAAGAGTCCAGCAAAGAACATGAGCTCGCTGGAAAGCCACACGATGGTGCCGACACTGACCATGTTCGGTCTGTTCAGCGAATGAACGCGCGACGTTATTGCCGTTCCCGAGGTACCTACAGCGCTCGTCACATCCGCAAGTATGACGCTTTGTAGTTGTCGAACTCCACCCGGGTCGAGCAATTGATCTGAAACGTGTCGCCTTCGGGTCGGCAGGGCCGAAGGGCGCACACCCGTGCAGCGATAACATTCGGCGGTGGCTCCTGCATCTTCACCTCAGTTCCTGCCGGCGGACCCGTCCTCCCGACGCTCGGGGGTGACGCCGTCATGGCCGGCCATTCTCGGGCGCCTGACCACTCAGCAGAGCCTGCCCAACGGTTACGCGGCATGGGCCATGGACCAGATCATGACCGGGGTCGCGACCCCGGCTCAGATCGCCGGCTTCGCGGTGGCGATGAAGATGAAGCGACCGACCTCGGCTGAGGTCGGGGAGCTGGCCGACATCATGCTGTCGCACGCACGCCGAGTGCCGACGGGACAGATCGGTCACGAGACGGTCGACATCGTCGGGACCGGTGGCGACGGGGCCAACACGGTCAACCTGTCGACCATGGCGGCCATCGTGGTGGCGGCTTGCGGCGTTCCGGTGATCAAACACGGCAACCGGGCGGCGTCCTCACTGTCGGGCGGCGCCGACACCCTGGAGGCGCTCGGGGTTCGGATCGACCTGGGCCCGGACGAGGTGGCCCGCAGTGTCGCCGAGGTCGGCATCGGGTTCGCCTTCGCGCCGCAGTTCCACCCCTCGTATCGGCACGCCTCGGTGGTGCGCCGGGAGATCGGGGTCCCTACCGTCTTCAATCTGCTCGGACCACTCACCAATCCGGCGGCGCCGCGGGCCGGCTTGATCGGTTGTGCATTCGACGATCTGGCCGAGGTGATGGCCGGGGTGTACGCCGCCCGTGGTTCCAGCGTGCTGGTGGTGCACGGCGACGACGGTCTCGACGAGCTCACCACCACGACCACCAGCACCATCTGGCGCGTCCAGGCCGGCACGGTGGACCGGTTGAAGTTCGACCCTGCGGCCTTCGGCTTCAAACGTGCCGACATCAGTGAGTTGGTCGGCGGCGACGCGACGGCCAACGCCGCCGAGGCGCGGGCCGTGCTGGCTGGGGCCAAAGGGCCGGTGCGTGACGCAGTCGTGCTCAATGCGGCGGGTGCCATGGTCGCCCATGCCGGGCTAGCCAGCGACGCCAAGTGGGTGCCGGCGTGGGAGGCCGGTCTGAAGCGCGCCGTCGAGGCGATCGACTCGGGTGCGGCCGAACAACTGCTCGCGCGTTGGGTGCGGTTCAGCCTGCAGTTCTGAGTTCTGCTGCTGGGCAGCGGCCAGCCGCGCCGAGCGGGCGGTGGCCGCCCACTCCGCATAGCGGCCCGCGGTCCCGATGCGTGTCGCGTAGCCGGTGTCGGTGCGCACGATGCGGACCCCGGGTGCGGCCAGCCAGCGGGCGATAAGCGCGGTCTCCTCCACGAGTGCGCCGCCCAAAGGCGTTGCGGTGGGCAGGATCACCTGCGCGGCCGCACAGATGGCGTCGACCACCGGCATCGGCGGAACTCCGCGCCCGGCGGTCCCCGCTCCGGCCAGTTGGCCGTGGCGGACCACCGCGAAGTGCCAACCGCCGTCGCCGTCGGCGCGGGCGGCCACGAGTTCGGGGACGTCGGCCAGCGCGCGCAACCGCTGCCCCCGCCACAGCGCCTCGATGGCCACCGCGGCGTGATCACGCAGCCGCGCCGCGCTCTCGTACCGCCGGGCCGCCGCAACCTCGCCGATGTGGATCAATGTGGCGGCGAGGGCACTGTGGTCGGTGCCGTCGACCAGCGCGGTGGCACGTTGCACCGCGGCCGCATATTGCGCGGTCCCGATGTCCTGCGAGGCCGGGCACGGAGACAGTTCGACCTCGGGGCAGCGGTGCGTGGCTGCCGCACCGAAGCGGGCCGTGCAGGTGCGCACCCCGGTGAACCGGGCCAGCAGCGCCGCCGACCGTATCGCGTCGGACCGGGCCGAGAATGGTCCGAAAGCGGTGCGGTGCCCGGGGTTTCGCACCGTCGAGAATCTCGGGAAGGCCTCGTCGGTGAGGGCAACCCACCACCATCGCTGCGGGTACTTGGAGCGCCGGTTGTACGGCGGCGCGTGGGCCGCGAGCAGTCGCAGCTCCCGGACGCCCGCCTCCAGATCGTGGGCGCATTCGACATGGTCGACGACGCGCGCCAGTGAGGCCATCTCCTTCATCCGGGCCCGCGGATCGGCACCGGTGAAGTACTGCCGGACCCGGCGTCGCAGGTCCACCGCCGTGCCGACATAGAGCACCTCGTCGGAAGGTCCACGGAACAGATAGACGCCGGGGCGGTTGGGCAGCCGGTCGGCCAGTGAGCGGTTGCGGCGCTGGGCCGGCGTGACGTCGGGCAGATAGTTCCGGAGGTCGGCGAAGGTGTGGATGCCTTGGTTGCCGACCCGCTCGATCAGCCCGTGCAGAACGTCGACGGTGGCGCGGGCGTCGTCGAGGGCACGGTGGGTGGGTGTGGTGGACGCGCCGAACAACTGCGCCAGCGCCGACAGTTTCACGCTGGGCGCCTCGTCCCGGGTGAGGACGCGGCGGGCGAGTTTCACCGTGCACAGCACCGGAGGCCGCGGCCAGCCGAGCTCCGCACGTTGGGCCGCGGCCCGCAGGAAGCCGATGTCGAACCCGGCGTTGTGGGCGACCAGTACCGCGCCCCGGGAGAACTCCAGGAATGCGGGAAGCACTGATTCAATGCGCGGTGCGTCGCGCACCATCGCCGTGGTGATCCCGGTGAGCTCGACGATCTGCGGTGGGATGGAACGGCCGGGGTCGACGAGCGTGGCCAGCTCGCCGAGCACCTCGCCGCCGCGAATCTTGACCGCACCGATCTCGGTGATGGCGTCGAAGGCGTCGCCCGGTGCCTTCGCAGTGGCCCGGCCCCCGGTGGTCTCCAGATCCACCACCACGAAGGTGGTGTCCGCGAGTGAGATGGTGTCGAAGCCGGCGCCGGGATCGAACTGCAGGGCCAGCTGCTCGGTGTCGGCGGTATTGCGCTGGCCCATGGGGATGACGGTAGATCCAGCCCCCGACAAGCGGGGCCAGGCTCGGCGCACCCGTTGACCTTTCTCGTCGCTGGTTGTCGGTGCACGGCGATACGGTGCGCCCAACACCGATCGAGAGGACGGTCAAGATGACCGGAATGCGCCAGGACCACTGGTTCTACGCCGACGAGCCGTACGGCGACGAACCGGACGCCGGCAGCGTGACCATCGACTGCGACGATTGCGCGGTACGCGGGCCCGGATGCCAGGACTGCGTCGTCAGTGTTCTGCTCGGGGTTCCGGAAACTTTGCTGGATGACGAGCGTCAGGCACTGGAAGTGCTCGCTGACGTGGGCCTTGCGCCGAGGCTGCGGCTCGTCCCGATTCACCGGAACGGTAGGTTCGGGGTCGCCTGACGACACGCAGCGCCTGACTCACAGGAAAATATCCAGGGTCGACTGTTAAATTTGCAGCTTCCGTTGGACAAGCCCGATGCCGTTTCGTAACCTATCTGAGACCTAAGAGCAGTTCGAGGCGGCTCGCCATCGCCATTTGTGAGGACGAAAACTTGAGGCACGAGCGCGCGCACCGGCCCACAAGTCGTGTCAAGCGACCCATCGCAGGTGTCATAGCGGGCTTGATCTTGATACCCGGATTCCTGGCCGCGAGTTCGCACGCCGATCCCGCCGACGATGCCATGGCAAAGCTCAACGAGCTGTCCCGCCAGGCCGAGCAGACCACTGAGGCCATGCACTCCGCCCAGCTCGACCTGAACAACAAGGTTGCGGCACAAGAGGCTGCGGAGAAGAAGCATACTGACGACACCTCGACGGTCGATCAGACCAAGTCGCAGCTGGCAACCTTTCAGTCTTCGGTCAATAAGGTAGCTGCGGCGCAGTACATGGGGGGCCGCACCTCCGGAGTCGATGCCATCCTGACTGCCGACTCGCCGCAGCAGCTGATCGAGCAGCTCGCCGTGCAGCGCGTGATGGCCACCGAGATGTCGGCGCAGATGAAGAACTTCCGCTCGGTGGGCGAGAAGGCCGCAGTGGCTGAGCGGGAGTCGGCCACATCGGCCGCCGAAGCCAAAACCGCCGCTGAGCAGGCCGCCGCAGTGCGCGCCGAACTGCAATCCAAGCAAAGTCAGCTGCAAGTTCAGATCGCCGTCGTCAAATCGCAGTACGAGGCACTCAGCCCGGCTCAGCGGGAAGCGATGAACGCCCTGCCGCCGGTCCCGCCGGTGCCTGCACCCGAGGCGTTGCCGCCGGCGCAGGATCCCGCAGTGTTGGCTGACCCGCCGAACGGTATTCCACCCGGTGACGTTGCCCCGCCCGAAGGCGCAGTCCCTGGTGAGGGCGGCGGGCATTCCGGCACCGTCATCCAGGCGGCGTTGAGCCGCATCGGCTCGCCTTACTCCTGGGGTGCGGCCGGCCCCAGCTCGTTCGACTGTTCGGGCCTGGTGATGTGGGCGTTCCAGCATGCCGGGATCGCGCTGCCGCATTCGAGCCAGGCCCTGGCCCGCGGCGGTCAACCCGTCTCGTCCGACTCGATGCAGCCGGGTGACGTGGTCACCTATTACTCCGATGCCTCCCATGTGGGCATCTACATCGGCGACGGGATGATGGTGCACGCGTCGACCTACGGCACCCCGGTTCGGGTCGCCCCGGTCAACAATGCGCCGATCTACAACGTCCGCCGGTACTGAGGGCACCCAGAAGTCCGGCAGCGGTACCGCACTGAGCGCGCGCCGGCGCCTGCTGGCCGCGTTGTTGCTGGTGGAACTGGCAGTGGCAGCGGCTCTGTTGTGGAAATCCGGCCCGGGCCCGTCACCGCCCCAGGCGGTGCCGCCGGGCATCACCACCGTGTCTGCCGTCCCTGCACCCGATCGGGTCACTGCGCTGGTGCTGCCCGATGGGCGTACCGCCCGGCTGCTCGCCCTCGGCGGGTCACAGTCCTCAGCCCTGCTTCAGCGGCTTCCCGCCGAACTTCCTGACGCAGTCGCCGCAGTTACCGAGTTCTGGGGTCCGGACTGGCCGCGCGACATCGAGATCGCGGTAGCGGGTTCTGATCAGCAGTTCCGGGTGCTGGCCGGCGGAGCCGCCGACATCGCCGCGACCACCACGGCCCAGCGGATCATGTTCGCCCCCGGCGCCGCCGGCATGAGCCCGGCCGCGCTACGAATTGTTTTGCGCCATGAGCTTTTTCATTACGCGGCCCGGTCGCGGACCGCGGCCGATGCGCCGCGCTGGCTCACCGAAGGAGTGGCCGACTACGTCGGCCGACCACCTGCCCCGCTACCCGGTCCGGCGCAGGCGGCGGCACTGGCCCAGCTGCCTACCGATGCCGATCTCGACACACCCGGCGCCGCCCGCAGTCTGGCCTATGACCGGGCATGGTGGTTCAGCCGCTATGTCGCCGACGCCTACGGTGTCCCGAAGCTGCGTGAGCTGTACCTGCGCGCATGCGGATCCGGCCACCCGAATGTGGCCACCGCAGTGCGCGAGACGCTGGGCGCCGACCTCGACGCCGTAGTTGCCGGTTGGCGTCGATGGCTGACCGGATAACCTGTCGCCGATGGACGGCAGAGGGCAGGGGATAGCGCGATGACGCGGGTTTTGTTGGTCACCAACGACTTTCCACCGCGACGCGGCGGTATCCAGTCATACCTGGAGGCGTTCGTCGGCGAGCTGGTGCGCGACGGCTCGCATCAGCTCACGGTGTACGCGCCGAAGTGGAAGGGCTGCGCAGATTACGATGCGGCCGCCGGGTACCAGGTGGTGCGGCATCCGACCACGCTGATGGTCCCCGAGCCGATGGTGGCGACGCGCATGCAGCGGTTGATCGCCGAGAACGACATCGAGACGGTGTGGTTCGGGGCGGCCGCGCCGCTGGCGCTGCTGGGCCCGCTGGCCCGGCGGGCCGGAGCCACGCGCGTGGTGGCGAGCACCCACGGACATGAGGTCGGTTGGTCGATGCTGCCGGTGGCGCGGAGCGCTTTGCGCCGCATCGGAGATGACGCCGACGTCGTGACGTTCATCAGCCGCTACACCCGCAGCAGGTTCGCGTCGGCGTTCGGTCCGCACGCGGCGTTGGAACGTCTGTCGCCCGGCGTCGACACCGACCGATTCGTACCCGACCCGGTGGCTCGCGCCGAGTTGCGTGCCCGCTACGGGCTGGGCCAACGTCCGGTGGTGGTGTGCCTGTCCCGTCTCGTACCGCGCAAGGGCCAGGACATGCTGATCCGAGCCTGGCCGGCCATCCGGCGCCGCATCCCCGACGCGGCGTTGGTCATCGTCGGCGGGGGACCGTATCTGCACAGTCTGCAACGGCTCGCGCACACGCATGACGTGGCGGCCGACGTGGTCTTCACCGGCGCGGTACCCGGCGCGGAATTACCCATGCACCACGCGATGGCCGACGTGTTCGCCATGCCGTGCCGGACCCGCGGCGCGGGCCTGGACGTCGAGGGACTGGGCATCGTCTATCTGGAGGCCTCGGCGTGCGGCGTGCCGGTGATCGCCGGAACCTCTGGCGGGGCACCGGAAACCGTTCTGGACGGCCAGACCGGCACCGTGGTGGACGGCACCGACGTCGCGGCGGTCGCGTCCGCCATTTCCGACCTACTGGCCGACCCGGGCCGCGCCGCCGCGATGGGTGTGGCCGGGCGGCACTGGGCCGTCGACAACTGGCAGTGGCGTTCGCAGGGCGCCCGGCTGACCGGGCTGCTGTCGGGCTGACCCGGGGTTCAGCTGTAGAGCGCCGCGATGTCGGCGGCGAACTTCTCGGCGACCACCTTGCGCTTCACCTTGAGTGTGGGGGTCAGTTCGCCGGTGTCCTCGGTGAAATCGACGGACAGGATCGCGAACTTGCGGATCGACTCGGCATGCGACACCGCCTGATTGGCATCCTTGACCGCCAGGTCGATCTCGGCCAGCAGGTCCGGGTCGTCGGTGAGATCGCCGACCGAGGCGCCGGCGTCCTTGCCGTTGCGCTGCTTCCAGCCGGGGAACGCCTCAGGGTCGATGGTGACGATCGCGGCGATGAACGGCTGCTGGTCACCGACGGCCATGGCCTGGCTGATCAACGGATGGGCCCGCAACCGGTCCTCAAGCAGCGCGGGGGCGACGTTCTTGCCGCCTGCGGTGACGATGATTTCCTTCTTGCGCCCGACGATGGTCAGGAAGCCGTCGTCGTCGATGGCCCCCAGATCGCCGGTGTGGAACCAGTCGTCGGTGAACACCGCGTTGGTCTCGGCCTCGTTGCCCCAGTAGCCGTTGAACACCACGCCGCCCTTGACCAGCAGCTCGCCGTCCTCCGCGAGGCGCATGCTGTTGCCGGGCATCAACTTGCCGACCGAGCCGACCTTGAGGTCGTTGACCCGGTTCACGGTGATCGCCGCGCTGGTCTCGGTGAGCCCGTAGCCCTCGTAGATGCTCAGTCCCACACCGCGATAGAAGTGACCGAGCCGCGCACCCAACGGTGCGCCGCCGGAGATGGCCGCCCGGCATTCGCCACCGAGGGCGGCCCGCAGCTTGCCGTAGACCAGCTTGTCGAACACTGCGTGCTTGGCGCGGAGCAGCAGGCCCGGCCCACCGGTGTCCTGGGC
Organism: Mycolicibacterium lutetiense; assembly: GCF_017876775.1. NCBI lineage: Bacteria > Bacillati > Actinomycetota > Actinomycetes > Mycobacteriales > Mycobacteriaceae > Mycobacterium > Mycolicibacterium lutetiense. The sequence goes on from NZ_JAGIOP010000001.1 coordinate 1,451,558, forward strand.
CTTGCTCCATTCGATCGCGGTGTCGGCGGCAATCGCGAAGATCTTGCCTTTGCCGTCGTTGCGGGCGTTCTGTTCGGCGGTGTTGTAGACCTTCTCGAACACGCGGGGAACCGAGACCACCAGGGTCGGCTTGAACACGCCGAAGGTCGGGACGAGGTTCTTGATGTCGCTGGTGAAGCCGAGGGTGACCTTGTTGGTGAAGGCCGCGATGGTGATCGCTCGGGCCAGTACGTGGGCCAGCGGCAGGAACACCAGCATCCGCTCACCCGGGGCCAGCTCATCGGGGAAGCAGGCCTTGGCTCCCCGGATCTCGTAGAGCAGGTTCGAATGGGTCAGCTGGCAGCCCTTGGGCTGGCCGGTCGTGCCCGAGGTGTAGATCAGGGTGGCCGGGTCGGCCGACCGGATGCCGGCGAGACGCTTGTCGAGTTCGGCGGCGTCGGCCGTCTTACCGGCTTCGGCCATGGCCTCCAGGGCGGGGGTGCCTGCACCGTCGATCTGCAGCACCTTGCGCAGCTCGGGCAGCTGGTCGCGGAGCTGCTCCACGGTCTTGGCATGCGATTCGGACTCCGCGAAGACGATCCGCGCCGCGGAGTTCTCCAGGACGAACCGCACCTGTTCGGCCGAGGAGGTCTCGTAGATCGGCACGGTCACCGCGCCGACGGACAGGATCGCGAAGTCGATGATCGGCCACTCGTAGCGGGTGGCCGAAAGGATCGCCACCCGGTCGCCGGGCTGGATGCCCTCGGCGATCAGGCCAAGGGCGACCGAGCGGATCTGACCGGCCGCCTCGGCGCAGGTCACGTCGGTCCAGGCGCCGTCGACCACGCGCCGGAAAATGATGTGGTCAGGGCTGTCGGCCGCGTGCGCGGATACCGAACTGACGACGCTGTCGTGCTCGCCGACGGTAAAGGAGGCGGGCACGCTGTACTCCCGCATGGACTCACGCACGATCTTGCCCTCCAGGCTTGTGATACTCGCTTTGCGAGTCAGCCTAGTCGGCCGCGGTAGGCAGGTGATCGGGCATGTGTGAAGCTAGTCCGCGATGAACAGCATTCAGATCGCCGACGAGACGTTCGTCTGCGCCGATCCGGTCGCCGTGGGCGCCGCGGTCGCCGATCCCGCCAGTTGGCGGCGGTGGTGGCCCGACCTGGTGCTCAAGGTCGTCGAGGATCGCGCCGACAAGGGCCACCGCTGGAGTGTGACCGGTGCGCTGACCGGCACCATGGAGGTCTGGCTGGAGGAGGTGATGGACGGTGTGGTGTTGCATTACTTCCTGCATGCCGAACCCTCCGGTGCCACGGCAAAGCAGTTGGCCGATATGGATCTGGCGAAGCTGAACCATCAGCGCCGCGTGACGGGCAAGGTGATGGCGTTCGGGATCAAACAGCGGTTGGAGTCGGCGCGTCCGGTCGGAGTGTCCCGACTGGCCTGACCGGTGTTGCCGGCGTCTCCCTAACGGGAGGGTAGATTTCTCGGCGAGAGCCAGACATCCCCGCGGGGAGAAGGGTGTGGCGGTGGCCGACAAGACGACACAGACCATCTACATCGACGCTGATCCGGTGACGGTGATGGATGTCATCGCAGATATCGGCTCGTACCCGCAATGGGTCGCCGAATACAAGGAAGCCGAGGTCCTCGAGACCGACGCGCAGGGCAATCCCAAGACCGCGAGGATGGTGCTCGACGCCGCGGTGCTCAAGGACACCATGGTGCTGGCCTACGTATGGCCTGCCGACCGCACCTCGGTGACCTGGTCGCTGGTGTCCAGTTCGCTGCTGCGGTCGCTGCATGGCGCATATCGCTTGGCGCCCAAAGGATCCGGTACCGAGGTCACCTATGAGCTTTCGGTCGATCTGATCATTCCGATGATCGGCCTGCTCAAGCGCAAGGCTGAGCGGCGGCTCACCGACACCGCGCTCAAAGACCTGAAGAAACGAGCAGAGGGCTGAGTGACTTCGCCGGACGGGAGCGCACGGACCCCTGCGAGGATCAGCCTGTTCGTCGGCAAGGGCGGGGTAGGTAAGTCGACGCTGGCGACCGCCACCGCGGTCCGGGACGCCGCGTCCGGTCACCGGGTGCTGATCGTGTCCACCGATCAGGCGCACTCCACCGGCGACGTCCTCGGGATCGCGCTCGCTCCCACCGGGCGGGGGGGTCCGACCCGGGTGCTCAGCGACCTGGACACCGGCCTGACCGACGCCGGCGGCGTCTTGGACGCACTTGCCCTGGACACGCTGGCGCTGCTGGGTGCGCGTTGGGTGGAGACGGCCGGCCCGTTGGCGGCCCGGTTCCCCGAGTCAGATCTGGGAAACATTGCCCCTGAAGAACTTTCGGCACTCCCCGGAATTCAGGAAGTCCTCGGACTGTACGAGGTGGGTGAGCTCGCCGATTCCGGACGCTGGGATCACGTGGTGGTGGACTGCGCCTCGACTGCCGATGCACTGCGGATGCTGACGTTGCCGGACACCTTCGGCTTGTATCTGGAACGAGCCTGGCCGCGGCACCGCCGACTGTCGGGCTCACCCGATGCGGTCAGTGCGGCCATCGTGACCCTGATCGAACGTGTCGATGCCGGTATCCGCCGGCTCGGCACCCTGCTCACCGACGGCTCACGGGTGAGCGCACATCTGGTGCTCACCCCGGAGCGGGTGGTGGCCGCCGAGGCCTCGCGGACCCTGGGATCGCTGGCCCTGATGGGCGTCGAGGTGGCCGAGATCATCGTCAATCAGATTTTGGTGCAGGATGATTCGTTCGAGTACCAGAACCTGCCTGCGCATCCCGCATTCGACTGGTACACCGAGCGGATCGCCGAGCAGCAGGCCGTCCTCGACGGCCTCGACGCCACGATCGGTGACGTGCAGTTGGTGCTCGTTCCGCACGTGCCGGGGGAGCCGATCGGCGCCAAGGCGCTGGGGGAGCTGATCGACGCTGCTCGACAGCGCGACGGGTCGCCGCCGCCGGGCCCGCTGCGGCCCATCGTCGACCGGGAGTCGGGGTCTGGACTCGAAGCGGTGTACCGGTTGCGGCTAGAGTTGCCGCAGATCGATTCGGCCGACCTCACGTTGGGTCGGGTCGATGACGACCTGATCATCGGCGTCGCAGGCATGCGTCGCCGGGTACGGTTGGCCTCTGTCCTGCGTCGGTGCATCGTGACGGATGCCCAATTGCGCGGTGGCGAGCTGACTGTACGTTTTCGTCCGAACCCGGAGGTGTGGCCGGCATGACGGGGTCTCATCCCGAGCTGGGTTCGGAGCTGCGGCAATTGGCGCAGGACATTCTGGACCGGTTGGATCCGGCGGTGCGGTTGGCAGCGGCCGCCCTTGCGGCGTCGGGCGACAGCGCCCCGGGCAAGTGCCAGCAGGTGTGGTGCCCGGTATGTGCGTTGGCCGCAGCGGTCAACGGCGAGCAGCATCCGCTGCTGTCGGTCATTGCCGAGCACAGTGTGGCGCTGCTGACGATGATTCGCGCTGTCCTCGATGAGGGAGCCGACGGTTCTGGCGGTAGCGGCTCGAGCGGAGGTAGCCCGGGACCCGATGGTGGGCCGGACGCTCCGCCGCCCGACGATTGCCCGCCCCCGCCGCCTCCCGGCCGGTACCAGCACATCCCGGTCACCGTACAAGACTGAGCAGACTGAGCAATTTGCTGTACCGCTGAGACTCAGCGGGTATCCAGGACTTGATGTGGTAGCCACAACATGGCCTGGGTACAGTTGTCCCAGAGCATTGCGCGGTGCACCCAAGGTGGAGGGTCCATGTGGTATTGGCTGTTCAAGTACATCCTGTTGGGCCCTATGCTGGCTGTTCTCGGCCGGCCGAAAATCACTGGGCTGGAACATGTTCCAGCCGACGGCCCGGCCATCCTGGCCAGTAACCATCTGGCGGTGATGGACAGCTTCTACCTGCCGTTGGTGGTCAACCGTCGCATCACTTTCTTGGCCAAGCAGGAGTACTTCACCGGTACCGGGATCAAGGGCAGGATTCTGGCCTGGTTCTACACCGTGGCCGGACAGGTCCCGATCGACCGCACCGATGCGGATTCGGCGCAGGCAGCCTTGGCCACCGGCGCCCGCATCCTCGGCGAGGGCAAGCTGCTCGGCATGTATCCCGAGGGCACCCGCTCACCCGACGGCCGCCTCTACAAGGGCAAGACCGGGCTGGCCAGGCTGGCGCTGGAGACCGGCGTGCCGGTGATCCCGGTGGCCATGGTCGGCACCGATGTGGTCAACCCGCCGGGGACCAAGGGGCTGCGGTTCGGCCGGGTCGAGGTCAGATTCGGTAAGCCCATGGACTTCAGCCGATTCGACGGTCTTGCGGGTAACCGCTTCATCGAGCGGGCCGTGATCGACGAGGTCATGTACGAGCTGATGGACCTGTCCGATCAGGAGTACGTCGACATCTACGCGGCGACCCTCAAGGAGAACCCCCAGCAGGTCAACGGTCAGCCGGTCGACACGACCAAGCCCGCGGCCCGTCTGCCGCACGCCGCGGCGGGTTAGGCCGCTTCGCCCCCGCTGAGTTGAACCAGCGGGGCGGCGGGCGCCGCGGTGGTCTGCCCCGACCTGGATGCGGACACGAACGCGAGGACGGCGATGACCGCGAGCGCCCACCACAGGTAGGCGTCACCGGCCAGCTGCCGCATCAACGATGCGGCGGTTTCCTGGTGCGGGGTCAGCAACGCGATGGGCGTCCACACCATCAGGGCGAGTCCGATCAGGGTCACCAGGGCCAGCGCCACCGCGGGCAGGCGGACGTTGCGCATCCGGTAGGCGAGCACGCCGGTCACCAACAGGGTGGGTAGTGACCAGACCCAGTGATGCGACCACGACACCGGCGACACCACCAGGCCGAACATCGCCACACAGATCAGGGTGACCAACGGCGCCTCGTCGGCGCCGGAGCGCAGGACCCGCCGGGCCGCCCAGACCGTCAGGGCCAGCACCGCGAAGCAGGCAACGACCCACAACGCGAACCGCGGCCCCTCGGACAGACCGAGCCGGGCCAGGGTGCCCGCGATGTTCTGGTTGGTGTTGAGGGTCGCCGTGCCGATCCGGTCGGTGTTGCGCACCGTCTCGGTCCAGTACTCGATCGAGTCGGTCCAGGCCAGGACGAACCCGGCGAGTGTCGCGGCCACGGTGGCCACGGCGGTGCGCAGCAGGGTGTGGATGTCGCGGCGCAGCAGGAAATAGAGCAGGAACACCGCGGGCGTGAGCTTGAGCGCGATCGCCAGGCCCAACAGGACGCCGCGCGGCCACGGCGTGCGGCGCGGCACGCAGTCGGCGATCACCAGCGTCATCAGCACCACGTTGATCTGCCCGAACTCGAAGTTCGACCGGATGGGCTCAAGCCAGATGACCGCGGGTGCCACGAGCGCGACCGCCAGCCAGCAGCGCCGCAGCCAGGCCGGCTCGGCGGTGATCGTGGTGTCCGGCCAGACGTCCAGCCGGGTCAGCACGATGACGGTCGAGACGATCAGAAGTACCAAGGTGGTGGCGGTGATCGCCACACTGGCCGCGGGCAACGAGAGCCAGGCGAACGGGGCGAACATGATCGCCGCGAGCGGGGGATAGGTGAACGGCAGGTCCAGGCCGCCCTGGGTGTGGAAGATGGCGCCGTCGGCGTATAGCGGCTGGTTGTCCAGCCACGCCCGCCCGCCCATCCGATATACGTCGATGTCGATGCGATAGGGGACGTGCCCCAGAAGCCGCCAGCCGACCAGGATCAACCCAGCCGCTGTGAGCAACTGAAAAAGCCGCCACCCGATCGTCGGTGCCCAACCAGCCCCACCGGGCGACTGCCGCTTACTCATGTCCTCAACAGACTATCGGGGGCCACCCTCTGACGGCGCATCCGCACTCGCGACGCGCGCGGGGCGGCGTAAGTTCTCTGTCCGTGCATGCGACCGTTCATCTCGATTTCCTCACCCGCGATCGCCTGCCGTTGCTGTGCTGCCTGGTGGCGTTCATTCTCACGTTCTTCGTGACGCGCCTCGTGGTGCGTTACATCCGCCGGAACGCCGGCGACGAACGGCCGCCGAAGTGGTGGCAGCCCCGCAACATGGGGCACGGTTCGGTGCACATTCACCACATGGTGATCGGCGTCGTGCTGGTGATGGTGTCGGGCGTGACGATGGTGACGCTCGCGGTCAACGGCGGTGTAGCGGAGTTCACCGTGGCCGCGGTGTTCTTCGGTATCGGCGCGGCCCTGGTGCTCGACGAGTTCGCACTGATCCTCCATCTTTCGGATGTGTACTGGGCCGAGGACGGCCGTACCTCCGTGGATGCGGTGTTCGCCGCGGTGGCCGTGGCGGGCCTGTTGATCCTGGGTTTCAATCCGCTGTCATTCTTTGATATCGGTATCTGGCGCGAGGACCAGTCGCCGGCCGCCCGGGCGCTCGTGATCGTGGTTGCGGTGCTGACCCTGCTCCTGGCGGTGGTGGTTCTGCTCAAAGGCAAGGTCTGGACTGGATTGGTAGGCATGTTCATAACCCCGTTGTTGTTCGTCGGGGCGGTTCGGCTGTCGCGACCGCATGCGCCGTGGGCGCGCTGGCGCTACACCGGCCACCCCCGCAAGATGCACCGCGCACTGGAGCGGGAGCGCTGGCTGCGCCGGCCCGTGGTGCAGGCCAAGCTGTGGTTGCAGGACGCGATCACGGGCATGCCGAAGTTCCCCGACGACGCCACCGTCGACGCGCAACTGGATCGCGAGATCCACGCGGCCCCCGCACCGGCGTCGTCAACTGTGGCCATCCGTGAGCGGACCGGACGGACCGCCTGATGCGCTACTTCTATGACACCGAATTCATCGACGACGGCCACACGATCGAACTGATCTCGATCGGCGTCGCCGCCGAGGACGGCCGCGAGTATTACGCGATCTCGACGGAATTCAATCCGGACCGGGCCGGCCGGTGGGTACGCAAGCACGTGCTGCCCAAGCTGCCGTCGCCGTCGTCGAAGCTGTGGCGGTCCCGGCGGCAGATCCGGTCGGAGCTGGAGGATTTCTTCGATATCGACGGTGACGAGCCGATCGAGCTGTGGGCCTGGGTGGGCGCCTACGACCATGTGGTGCTGTGCCAGCTGTGGGGGCCGATGACCGATCTGCCTCCGGCGATGCCCCGGTTCACCCGCGAGCTGCGCCAGTTCTGGGAGGAGCGTGGATCGCCGCGGATGCCGGCACGTCCGACCGATGCGCACGACGCGCTCGTCGATGCCCGGCACAATCTGCACCGGTTCGGGTTGATGACGGGGATCGGGCTCCCGCCGGCGCGGGAATCCGGGACCACACAATCCTGAAATCGGCCATTCACCGGCGGCTACCATGAACGGGTGAACTGGACCGTTGACATCCCCATCGACCAGCTGCCGCCATTGCCCCCGCTGACCGACGAGCTGCGTCAACGCCTCGATGCGGCGCTGGCCAAGCCGGCTGTGCAGCAGCCCAGCTGGGACGCGGACGCGGCGAAGGCCATGCGTACCGTCTTGGAGAGCGTGCCGCCGGTCACCGTGCCGTCGGAGGTCGAGAAGCTCAAGGGTCTGCTGGCCGACGTCGCCCGCGGCGAGGCCTTCCTGCTGCAGGGCGGCGATTGCGCCGAGACGTTCGTGGACAACACCGAGCCGCACATCCGGGCCAACATCCGCACGCTGCTGCAGATGGCGGTGGTGTTGACCTACGGCGCCAGCATGCCGGTGGTCAAGGTGGCCCGCATCGCCGGCCAGTACGCCAAGCCGCGGTCGTCCGACATCGATGCGCTCGGCCTGAGGTCCTACCGCGGTGACATGGTCAACGGCTTCGCCCCCGACGCCGCGGTGCGTGAGCATGACCCGTCGCGGTTGGTGCGGGCCTACGCCAATGCCAGCGCCGCGATGAACCTGGTACGTGCGCTGACCTCGTCGGGCTTGGCGTCGTTGGATCTGGTGCACAACTGGAACCGCGAATTCGTCCGGACCTCGCCGGCCGGGGCTCGCTACGAGGCGTTGGCCGGGGAGATCGACCGTGGCCTGAAGTTCATGTCTGCCTGCGGGGTGGCCGACCGCAACCTGCAGACCGCCGAGATCTTCGCCAGTCACGAGGCGCTGGTCATCGACTACGAGCGGTCGATGCTGCGCTTGGCGGACCGGGCCGAGAACCCGGACGGGCCGTCCAAGCTGTACGACCTGTCCGCGCACTATCTGTGGATCGGGGAGCGCACCAGGCAACTCGACGGGGCCCATGTGGCGCTGGCCGAGGTGATCTCCAATCCGATCGGGATCAAGCTGGGGCCCACCACGACTCCGGAGATGGCCGTCGAGTACGTCGAGCGGCTGGATCCGAACAACGAGCCGGGTCGACTGACGCTGGTGACTCGGATGGGCAACAACAAGGTGCGCGATCTGTTGCCGCCGATCATCGAGAAGGTTCAGGCCACCGGCCACCAGGTGATCTGGCAGTGCGACCCGATGCACGGCAACACCCACGAGGCATCGACCGGTTACAAGACCCGCCACTTCGACCGCATCGTCGACGAAGTGCAGGGGTTCTTCGAGGTGCACCGCGCCCTGGGTACCCACCCCGGTGGCATCCATGTCGAGATCACCGGTGAGAACGTCACCGAATGTCTCGGTGGGGCGCAGGACATCTCGGATTCGGATCTGGCCGGCCGCTACGAGACCGCGTGCGATCCGCGGCTCAACACCCAGCAGAGCCTGGAGTTGGCGTTCCTCGTCGCGGAGATGCTGCGCAGCTAGAGCGATTCCGGGCGGGCCGGTCGGCTAGAGCAGTGCGCCGATGTTGCTGCCCAGCGTCCACGCTGCGGTGGCGACCAGGCCCGTCAGGGTGAGTACCGCGATCACCCAGAACACCAGCACCCGTTTGGCGCGTTGGCGCGCCCAGTGGAACTCGCCGAGCTCGATACCGGCGAATTCCCCTGCCCCGAGCGAGTATTCGGCCGCTTCCGGATCGGCCGGGATCGGCGCCCAGTCGTGCTGGTCGCGGGTGATCTCCCGGGTGGGATGGCGCGGTGCGGGAGCAACCGGCGGGGCGGGAGGCGCGGCCGTCACGACGGTCGTGGTCTCCGCGCGGCGATCGTCGGGGGCCCCGAGGTCATGCACGCGGGTGGCGGCCAGGTGCTGTGCCGACTGCTGTGGTGCGGGTACCCGGAATGCCGGAAGGCCGAGGTTGTCGACGATCTCGGCCAGCTCGGCCCGCATCGCGTCGGCGTCGACGAAGCGCTGTCCCGGATCGCGTGCGGTGGCCCGGCGCACGAACTGGTCGAATTGCGTTGGTACCCCGGCGATTACCCCGCTCGGTGCGGGTACATCGTTATCCATGCGCTGATAGGCCACGGTGAGCGCTGAGTCCCCGGTGAACGGCGTGACGCCCGTGAGCAGTTCGTAGGTGAGGATGCCGACGGCGTACACGTCGCTGCGCGGGTCGGCGTCGCCGGTGCTCACCTGCTCGGGGGACAGATATGCCGCGGTTCCCAGGATCACGCTGGTCGAGGTTATCTTCGCCTCGGCGACGGCGCGCACCAGACCGAAGTCGGCGATCTTGACCTCGCCGTCGTCGGAGATCAGGACGTTTTCGGGCTTGATGTCGCGGTGCACGAGGCCGGCGCGGTGTGCCACCGCGAGCCCGCCGAGCAGCGGAGCCAGCACCGCGGCAACCGCGTGCGGGGGCATCGGGCCGCGTTCGGCCAGCAGTTCGCGGAGCGTGCCGCCCTCGACCAACTCCATGACGAGAAACGGGTGTTGATGGTCGAGTCCCTGGTCATAGACGGCAACCAGTCCCGGATCCTTCAACCGGGCCACCGCCTTGGCCTCGCGCCCGAACCTGGTCAGGAAGTGGCTGTCGCCGCTGTAGCGGGAGTCCATCACCTTGAGCGCCACGGGGCGGTCCAGGCGGACGTCGAGGCCGCGGTAGACCGTGGACATGCCGCCGGTTGCGATGGCGGTGTCCACGCGATAGCGCCCGTCGAGCATGGTGCCGACGAGTGGATCCGATTGCTGCTCCACGGGACACATGTTACGAGTTGCGGCCGTGGTCCTAGAATCAGTGTGGTGAGCAGCATTCCGGTCGCCGATGACGTCTTGGACCCCGATGAGCCCGTCTACGACCTACCGACGGTGTCGCGTTTGCTCGGCATCCCGGTCACCAAGGTCCATCAACAGTTGCGCGACGGGCAATTGCTCGCCGTGCGCCGCAATCGCGTCATGGTGGTGCCGGAGATCTTCTTCGACGAGAACGGTCAGGTGGTCAAGCACCTGCCCGGCCTGCTGGTCGTGCTGCGCGACGGCGGGTACCGCGACACCGAGATCGTGCGCTGGTTGTTCACCCCGGACGAGTCGCTGACGATCACGGCAGACGGCCGCACCGACCGGGTGCCGAATGCCCGCCCGGTCGACGCCCTGCATTCCCACCAGGCACGTGAGGTATTGCGCCGCGCGCAGGCGCTAGGTTACTGACGGCTGGTTCTCGGCCGCCGGCTCAGGCTCAGGCCGCTCGGGTGCGCGGTACAGCGAGTACCACGCCACTGCCGCACATGCCGTGGTCAGCAGGACGTGCGCCCATGAGTACATGCCGTGTGCCCCATCGGGTTTCCACATCACCATGATCCAGGTGGACACTCCGGCCACCACCGCGATGGCGGGCCGGGTCTGGATCAGGGCGGCCGCCACCGCCAACGGCCACGTGTAATACCAGGGCAGTGCGGCGGGAACGAACAACACGACCACCGCCATGGCCAGGGCGGTGCCGATGAGGGCTTCGCGGTCGGTGTGCCGGTAGCGCCACCACAACAGCGGCAGGGTGATCAGAATGATGAGGATGCCGATGATGCGGGTGACCTCGAGCACGGCGTAGAAGTTCACCGGGAAGATCAGGCCACCGATGCCGTTGATCAGGTTGGCGGCGGCCGTGGGGACGGTCAGCCAGTTGATGATCTTCACGTTGCCGGCCGCGAGGGCGGACAGCCAGCCCAGGCCGACGCCGGCCAGCCATGACGTCACCGCGAACACCGCGGCGAGGATCGCCATGGAAGCGGCGGTCGCCAGGACGAATGCCCGCACCGGTGGGTGGCCGTGGCGGTCGCGCAACTGGCGCGTCCATACCCAGACGACGAACGGAAGTGCAAGGCCCGCGGTCGCTTTGACTGCGACGGCCATGGCGATCAGGCCGACACCCCAGACGGGGCGTTGCCGGAATGTCAGTGCGATGCCGGCCATCATCAGCCCGACCATCAGCATCTCGTTGTGTACGCCACCCATCAGGTGGATGATCACCAGCGGGTTGAGCACGCAGACCCACAGCGCAGTGGCCGGACTCGCGCCGATGTGGCGGGCGACGCGCTGCGTCGCCCAGATCAGCAACGCCAGGCCGGGCAGCATGCACAGCCGCAGCAGCATGGTGCCCGCCACGATGTTGTCGCCCACCAGCATCGTGACGAACTTCGCGACCAGGATGAAGGCCGGTCCGTACGGCGCGGTGGTCGTCGTCCAGATCGGGCTCACGTTGTCCAGCAGCAGGTTCGGATTCTCCACCGGCCCCACCACGTAGGGGTCGAACCCGTCGCGCAGCAGCGCCCCCTGGGCGAGGTACGAGTAGGTGTCCCGGCTGAACAGCGGAACGCTCAGCAGCAGGGGTGCGAGCCAGAAACCTGTCGTGGCCACCATGGTGTATTCGGTGGCGGTGCGGTCGATCACGCGCCGGCCCAGCCACAGCCAGGCGATCAGCATCACCGCGATGCCGACCCACAGCAGGATCGAGGACAGCACCAGGCCGTGCCCGAATCGCAGCCAGGACAGGTGCAGGGACTCCAGGAGCGGGTCGTGCAATCGGGTGCTGCCCGCACCGAGTCCGCCGATGGTCAGCAGGGTGGCGCCCAGGAAACCCAGCCGGGCCGGGCGGGCATCGGCGGACACCGCGAATGCGGCCAGGCGTGAGAGGTGTTGCGCGACCCCGGTGCTCGAGGTCTCGGTCGGTGTGTGTGTCATGACGTGCTGGCCGTGCTCCTATGCCGACCGGTTCGCCGCGAACCGGGCGATCTCCGCCAGACCGGTCTTTGCCTGGGCGTGAATGGGGGCAGCCGCCAGTGTGTCCAGGGCGCGGTTGGTCAGCAGCTCGATGTGCGCCTCGACCGCGGCCAGGGCGCCCACCGACTCGATGGCCTGGCACAGGTCGCCGACCTGGGCGTCGGACAGCTCGGTGCCCACCGAGGTGCGAAGCAGCGCTGCGGCTGCGGGGTCGGATTTGTCGGCGAGCTCGAGTGCCTCGGCCAGCAGCACCGTGCGCTTGCCGGATCGCAGGTCGTCCCCGGAGGGCTTTCCGGTCACCGCCGGATCGCCGAACACCCCGAGCACGTCATCGCGGAGTTGGAAGGCGACGCCCAGGTCGTTGCCGACCTGGTGGAAGATCTGCTGCACGTCGGGCCGGTCGGCGGCCGCGGCGGCGCCCAGCTGCAGTGGCCGGGCCACGGTGTAGGACGCGGTCTTGTAGGTGTTGACGTTCATCGCCGAGGCCACCGATTCGGCACCGCTGGATTCCGCGACGATGTCGAGGTACTGGCCGCCGAGCACCTCGGTGCGGATATGGCGCCAGACCTGCTGAACGCGCTGCTGCGCGTCGGCGGGGATGTCGGCCGATGCGACGATGTCGTCGGCCCAGGACAACGCCAGGTCGCCGGCCAGGATGGCCGCCGACAATCCGAACTGCCGCGACGAACCGTGCCAGTTGCGGTCGCGGTGCCGGTCGGCGAACAGCCGGTGGACGGTGGGCAGGCCACGGCGGGTGTCCGAGTCATCGATGACGTCGTCGTGTACCAGCGCGCAGGCCTGAAGCAATTCCAACGCGGCGAAGAATCTCAATACATCGGGACCTGCGGGTCGGTCGGCCGGTTCGATCACCGCGCGCCAGCCCCAGTAGGCGAAGGCCGGGCGCATCCGCTTGCCGCCGCGCAGGACGAATTCCTCGAGAGCCTCGGTCAGTTCGGCGTAGTCGGTTCCGATGTACTCGCTGTCGTGGCGGCGCTCACGCAGGTAGTCGCGTAGTTGGTCGGTGACGGCTCCGGCCAGCTCGACGGTTGACGGAGCCGATGTCTGCACGCTCAGCGCCCGCCCCTTTCTGTCGTCAACGGTGTGTCCGGTGAGTGCATTCAGGGTAGAGCGTGCCACGTGTTTCGTATCAAGTGCGTGGCGTAGCGATGCGCTCGGCGGGGGACGGTGCGTGCGGTCAGTCGCTGCCGGCGACCGGGTCACCCGGCTTCGGGGAGGTGTCGCGGCTCATCCAGGCCAAGGCCCCGATGGCGCCGGCGACCAGGAATGCGCCGACGATGAGCCAGATGGTGGCGGTGGTGAAGGACCGGGCGCTGGGATCGGTGTAGCGGGCCTGGGCGCTCATGGTGCTGACGATGCCCGGCCGCAGTTTCCATTCCACGATCGAGGAACTGACCTGGTCGCCGTTGGTCGAGGTCACTTCTCCGGGGAACGACACGGTGAGCAGAACGTCGGCCTGCGGATCGTTGAGTGAGGTGAGGTCCACCCGGCCCTCCAGGATCACCAGGTCACCGGCGCGGCGCAGAGAGATGTCGACACCGGCGGCATCCCGGTTCATGCCGGCCAGCTGGGGCAGCTCGGCGAACGTGAGGTCGGAGAACACCGCCTGGGAGCCGACGAAGTCGTCGCGGCGGTAATCCGAGACGGCGACCTTGGGGGCGAAGGGGAGGTTGTTCAGCAGTTGCGGACCCCGGTCGTCGGCGTCGCGCGGCTGGGCTGCGGCGATGATCTGACCGGACACCCGGTCGTCGGGGGAGACCGTGATCGAGGCGCGGACGCGGACGCAGCCCACCACCATGGGCAGGATCACCAACAACATCATCCACGTGAGCAGGCGGGTGCGGGTGCGGCGGCTCGGTGGTCGGACATGCACGCTGGTCATCGTGCCAGATCTCACAACGGCAGTGGGCGACCGAGGATGGCGAACGGGCGGGGGTCGCCGGCGAAGTGGTAACCGCGGATGACGTCGGTGAAGCCCAGCCGCCGGTACAACCGCCACGCCCGATTGGACTCGCCGATGATCTCAGGGGTCGACAACAGCACGTGAGATTCGGCCCGTCCGGCCAGTAGTTGCCTGGTCAGAGCCTCGCCGAGGCCTTGTCCCTGAGCTCGGGGCTCGATGTGCAGCTCGGTGAGTTCGAAGTAACTGGCCATCAGGTCGGCGATGTGCCCGGGGTTGGCGCCGATTCTCTGCAAACCGGAGATGACCTGTTGTTGCCACCATTGATCCGGCGCGCCGCTGTAGCCGTATGCGATCCCGTTCAGTGGTGCGTCGAGCAGGTCGGCCCGGTCCGGGCCGGTTCCGGATTCCGGATCGGTGTCGGCGGCCTCGACCGCGGCCACACATTTCCAGCCTGCGCGCCGGGTGTGTTCGAGCCACAGCGCGGCGCGCTGCTCCTCGGTTCCGCGTGGGTAACGCATGGCGTCGACGTACACGCGCAGCGCCTCGGGAAGCCGGCGCTTCATGTCGTCCGGCGACAGATCGATGAGATACGTCGCCAATGCCTTCGCCCTTCCGCCCGCCTGGTGTCCTGCCCCACTCATTATCTTCAGCATTATCCGGGCAGAGGACGTTCGGTCCCCTCGACCCGCGTCATCTCACGACGACCTACAATCGACGGCGAACAAGGTGGTACGGCTCGGATCGACCTCGTATCATTAGCGTTAGGTGCCCGTGATTGCGGGCACGTGAAATCTTGACAGCGACGGCGGCGTCGGCAAGGAGGGACGAATGCCACTCTCCGATCATGAGCAGCGCATGCTCGACCAGATCGAGAGCGCGCTCTATGCCGAGGATCCCAAGTTCGCCTCGAGCGTTCGTGGCGGCTCTTTGCGCGCGCCATCAGCTCGGCGCAGGCTTCAGGGCGCGTTGCTGTTCGTCCTCGGTTTGGCCTTGTTGGTAGTCGGCGTGGCGGTGGACTCACTGTGGCTCGGGGGTTTCCCGGCTCTGTCGGTGGTGGGCTTTGTGGTGATGTTCGGTGGCGTGGTGTTCGCCGTCACCGGCCCGCGCGTGGCCGGTGGTCCGGGGCGTACGGCCCAGGGGGCCGGCAATGCGACGCGGCAGCGTCGTCAGCGCGGCGGGTCGTTCACCACCCGAATGGAAGATCGGTTCCGACGCCGGTTCGACGACTGAGCCGTCAGACGGATTCAGGGGGCAGCCCGTAACGGGTTGCCCCCTTTTTTGTGCGTTCTGGACGGCCCGGGCCGGGCGTCGGGGGCCGGTCCAGCGACACGCCGGTGTCGGCTGCCGGGCGGGACCGTGGGGCGGTGTGGGGGAGGACCGCGGATTCTCAGGGAATTTCGCCCCACATCCCCCCACACTGTCACCGCAGGTCTCTACCTGCGGTTTTTGCATTTTCCCGATCCAGGCTTGCGGGTGAAGACGCGCTCAGCGTGGAGATTTGGGGTGTCTAGGTGGGGAGTGCACCCAAACATGGCGGATTAAATGGAGCAAAGTGGGGGATCGTGGGGTAAAGTGGCGGCCAACGGGAAAACGGAGTCCCGTTCGGAGGGCAGAAGGCAAAGCGACTCGGGATCCGAACCGGGTGGCGGGAGGTGTCCAGATGTTTCTGGGTACCTACACGCCCAAGCTCGACGACAAGGGGCGGCTCACGCTGCCCGCCAAGTTCCGCGACGTACTGGCAGGAGGGTTGATGGTCACGAAGAGTCAAGATCACAGCCTGGCCGTGTATCCGCGGGACGAGTTCGAGGAACGCGCACGCAAAGCGGTGGAAGAAGCGAAGGCGAATCCGGAACGCCGCGCGCAGTTGCGGGTATTCGCCGCGGCCGCCGACGAGCAGCGTCCGGATGGACAGGGTCGGATCACCCTGTCGGTGGATCACCGTCGCTACGCAAACCTGTCCAAGGAATGCGTGGTCATCGGGTCGATCGACTACCTGGAAATCTGGGACGCCGACGCGTGGCAGACCTACCAGCAGACCCACGAAGAAAACTTCTCCGCGGCCACCGATGAAACTCGCGACGTTCACTGATGGCGCCGCTGATGCGGCCGCTCAACCGGCGGCCGGCCTGGACTTAGCCCGTGCAGCGAGGCCTCTGCCCGAATTGGCCCTGGCGTACTTCCCCGACGCCAGGTCCGTTAATTCGGACAGAGACCCCGGTGCAGGGGCCATTCCGAGCGGAGGTGTTTCAGCGATGCCAGATTCCCCAGACGAGTCCGACTCCCAGGACCACGGCCACATCCCGGTTCTACTCGACCGCTGCGTCGAATTGCTCGCCCCCGCGCTCACCCGTCACCACGAGGACGGCACGGACGCAGTGCTGGTGGACGCCACCCTCGGCGCAGGCGGCCACTCCGAACGCTTTCTGACCGACTTTCCGGGTCTACACGTCATCGGGCTGGACCGCGATCCCACCGCGCTCGGCATCGCCGGTGCCCGGCTGGCCCAGTTCGGCGACCGGCTGCGGCCGGTGCGGACCCGCTACGACGGAATAGCCGGGGCGATCGCGGAATCCGGCTTCACTCGGGTCGACGGTGTGCTGTTCGACCTCGGGGTGTCCTCGATGCAACTCGACCAGACCGAACGCGGCTTCTCCTACTCCGTGGATGCGCCACTGGACATGCGGATGGACCCCGACGGGCCGCTGACGGCCGCGGACATCCTCAACACCTACGACGCCAAGTCGATCGCGCGGATCCTGCGCGACTACGGCGAGGAGCGCTTCGCCGGACGGATAGCCGACAAGGCGGTCAAACGGCGTGCGCACCAACCGTTTTCCACCACCGGCGAGTTGGTCGAGCTGCTCTACGAGGCGATCCCGGCCCCGGCCCGCCGTACCGGGGGGCATCCGGGCAAGCGCACCTTCCAAGCGCTGCGGGTCGCGGTCAACAGCGAACTGGACTCGCTGCGCGCCGCACTGCCTGCCGCGCTCGCCGCGCTGACCGACGGCGGACGGATCGTGGTGATGTCCTACCAGTCGCTCGAGGACCGGATCGTCAAGCAGGCTTTTGCTGCGGCCACCGCATCGCGGACCCCGCCCGGTCTGCCCATCGAACTGCCGGGCCATGAACCCGAATTCGTCACGTTGACCCGCGGCGCCGAGAAGGCCCGCCAGAGTGAGATCGATCGCAATCCGCGTAGCGCTCCGGTGCGGCTGCGGGCACTGGAAAAGGTGGGGGAAGGGGGCAACCGATGAAGGTCACGCGACCCGAGCAGCTGCGTGAGGCAGACCGCAGGCGTCCGGTGCGTCAACCCGCGCGGGGTGGCGGGCGGCGCACCGATCAGGCCCCGCCGCGCAAGCGCCGGCCAGGTTCCGAACAACGGCCCGCGCGCACGGCACCGGCTGCCGGACCGACTCAGCGGCCGGGTACCCGTCCGGCTCGGCCCAAGAGCACCAGCCAGGCCAAGGCGCGGGCGAAGGCTCGTAAGGCCAAGGCTCCCAAGGTTGTCCGTCCGCCACTGCGGGTCCGGCTGCGGGAACGTCTGCTGATCCGACTCGCCTCGATCGAGCTGAACCCGCGCGTCCTGCTCTCACGTGTCCCGTTCGTCGTGTTGGTGATCGCGGCGCTGGGTCTGGGACTTGCCGTCACGCTGTGGCTGTCGACCGGTTCAGCCGAGCGGTCCTACCAGTTGGGGCACGCCCGCCAGGTCAATCAGGGCCTGCTGCAACAGAAAGAGGCGCTGGAACGCGACGTGCTCGAGGCGCAGGCCGCACCGGCGCTGGCCGAGTCAGCCCGCAATCTGGGCATGATCCCGTCCCGCGATACCGCGCACCTGGTGCAGGATGCAGCCGGCAACTGGACCGTCGTCGGTACCCCCAAGCCCGCCGAAGGGGTACCGCCGCCCCCACTGAACACCCCGTTGCCCGAGGAGGCCCCGCCGGCCCCGCCCGCGCCCCCGGCCCCACGGGTGGTTGATCCGCGGGAGCTGACGGTGCGGGCGCCGCACCCGGGTTCACCTGCAGTTCCCGGTATCCCGGTCCCGCCGGTCGACGCAACCCATGGTGTGCCGGGAGCCGTACCGTCGGTGCCCGGGCCGGTCCTGCCGGGACCGCCCGCGCCGGCACCGGGCGTGCTCGCCGCGCCGGCGCCGGCCCCCCTGGTGGCACCCGCGCCGGTTGATCCCGCGCCACTCGCACCGCAACAGGTCACCGACCCGGCGCAGGCGCCCGTCGCCGGGGTGCCCACCGCGCCCGGGCCGGTCCTGCCTGCACCGGCCGCTCCGGCGCAGGCGCTGGCCGCCCCCGGCCCCGTCGTTCCGCTGGAGCAGTTCAGCCGACCGACGGCCCCGGCGGCGCATCTCCCGGCTGCCCTCGTCAACGCCCCGGCGCCCGCCGTATGAGCCGGCGCCCGGGTGGCCAGGGCCGGTCTCCGAAGCCGCAGCGGGCCAAGAAGGCCTCGTCCGGGCCGGGGCACGAGGCCGGGGTGCGTCGCACGCGGGTCGCGGCTGCCGAAACAGGTTTGCGCAGCTCGTCTTTCGTGTTCCGGCACCGCGCCGGAAACCTGGTCATGCTGTCGGTGCTGGTGATCGCGGCCGTGCAGCTGTTCACCCTTCAGGTGCCGAAGGCGGCGGGTCTGCGCGCCGAGGCAGCCAGCCAGCTCAAAGTCACCGACGTGAACCCGGCCATGCGGGGCAGCATCGTGGACCGCAACGAGGACAAGCTGGCGTTCACCATCGAGGCCAAGGCGCTCACATTCCAGCCGGTCCGGGTTCGCAAGCAGCTGGCCGAGGCCAAGGAAAAATCCAGCGAGGCACCGGATCCGGATCGACGGCTCTCCGACATCGCCAAAGAGGTCGCCACCCGGCTGGACAACCGGCCCGATTTCAAGACCGTGCTCAAGAAGCTCCGGAGCAACGAGACTTTCGTCTATCTGGCCCGCGCGGTTGACCCCGCGATCGCCAGCGCCATCATGGACAAGTTCCCCGAAGTCGGGGCCGAGCGCCAGGATCTGCGGCAGTACCCGGGTGGATCGCTGGCCGCCAACATCGTCGGCGGTATCGACTGGGACGGCCACGGTCTACTGGGGCTTGAGGATTCGCTCGACGCGATGCTGGCCGGTTCCGACGGTTCGGTCACCTACGACCGGGGATCGGATGGCGTGGTGATCCCGGGCAGCTACCGCAACCGGCACGACGCGGTCAACGGCTCCACTGTGCAGCTGACCCTGGATGACGACATCCAGTACTACGTCCAGCAGCAGGTGCAGCAGGCCAAGGATGCCTCGGGCGCCAAGAACGTCTCGGCTGTCGTGCTCGACGCGAAATCCGGTGAGGTACTGGCGATGTCGAACGACAACACGTTCGACCCGAGCCAGGACCTCGGTCGGCAGGAGAGTCGGCAGATGGGCAACCTGCCGGTGTCCTCACCGTTCGAGCCCGGCTCGGTGAACAAGATCATCACGGCCTCGGCTGCGATCGAGTACGGTCTGGCCAACCCGGACGAGGTGCTGCAGGTACCCGGTTCGATCGACATGGGTGGGGTCACCGTCCGCGACGCGTGGAACCACGGCGTGATGCCGTACACGATGACCGGTGTGTTCGGGAAGTCGTCGAACGTCGGCACCCTGATGCTGGCTCAGCGCGTGGGTCCGGATCGGTTCTACGACATGGTCAGCCGGTTCGGGCTCGGTCAGCGCACCGGCGTCGGCCTGCCGGGTGAGAGCCCGGGTCTGGTGCCGCCCATCGATCAGTGGTCGGGCAGCTCGTTCTCCAACCTGCCCATCGGACAGGGTCTTTCGATGACACTGCTGCAGATGACCGGGATGTACCAGACGATCGCCAACGACGGCGTGCGTATCCCGCCGCGGATCATCAAGTCCACGATCGCGCCCGACGGCAGCCGTACCGATGAGCCGCGGCCGGAAGGGGTTCGGGTGGTGACACCGGAGACCGCCCGCACCGTGCGCAACATGTTCCGGGCCATCGTGCAGCGTGACCCGATGGGCTACCAGCAGGGCACCGGCCCGCAGGCGGCGGTCGAGGGTTATCAGATCGCCGGTAAGACCGGTACGGCGCAGCAGATCAATCCGGCGTGTGGCTGCTACTACGACGACGTCTACTGGATCACCTTCGCGGGCATGGCGCCTGCCGATGATCCCCGTTACGTCATCGGCATCATGATGGACGCACCGCACCGCGCCGCGGACGGCTCACCGGGGTCCTCGGCTGCACCGCTGTTCCACAACATCGCCTCGTGGCTGCTGCAACGTCACAACGTCCCGCTGTCGGCCGATCCGGGGCCGCGGTTGACCCTGCAGGCGACCTGACCCCCATCGCCGTGGGTGGTGCGGTCGGTGGACCGCAGATGGGTACTGTGGCATGGCCATGAAGCTGCGTCCCAGCCGTCCCGTCGGCCAATCCCTCGTGCCGCTCGCCGAACAGGTCCAAGCGGTATCCGCCACCGGAAATCCCCTGCCGGATCTTCGGGTGACAGGAGTGACCCTGCGCGGCCAGGACGCCCGGCCCGGGGACCTGTTCGCCGCGTTGCCGGGGTCGGCGGTGCACGGTGCACGGTATTCGGCCGACGCGGTGGCCGCCGGTGCAGTGGCGGTGCTGACCGATGCTGCCGGCGCCGCTGAGTTGGGCGCGCTCCAGGTGCCGGTTCTGATTCACCCGGACCCTCGTTCGGTGCTCGGTGAGGTGGCGTCCGAGGTGTACGGACGTCCGTCGGAACGTCTGACTGTCATCGGGGTGACCGGAACCTCGGGTAAGACCACCACGACATATCTGGCCGAGGCCGGGCTCCGGGCCGCCGGCCGGGTGGCCGGACTGATCGGCACGGTGGGTGTGCGCATCGCCGGACGCGATCTGCCGAGCGCGCTGACTACGCCCGAGGCGCCGGATCTTCAGGCGTTGTTGGCGGTGATGGTCGAAAGTGGTGTCGACACCGTGGTGATGGAGGTGTCGAGCCACGCGCTGACACTGGGCCGGGTCGACGGGATCGTTTTCGCGCTCGGCGGGTTCACCAACCTGTCGCGCGATCACCTGGATTTCCATCCGACGATGCAGGACTACTTCGAGGCCAAGGCCGGCCTGTTCGATCCGGCGTCGCGCAACCATGCCGCCGCCGCGGTGGTCTGCGTGGACGACGATGCGGGCGTGGCGATGGCCGGCCGGGCCGAGAAGGTGGCGACCGTCAGCGCTGCGGGCGCCCCAGCGGACTGGCAGGTGCGCCGGGTCTCGTCGGTCGGCGTCGGGTCCCAGGAGTTCACCCTCGTCGACCCGGCGGGCGTGGCCCACGAGATTCGGATCGGGCTGACCGGTGCCTACAACGTCGCCAACGCGGCGCTGGCGATCGCACTGCTGGACGGGGCCGGGGTGCCGCCCGAGCAGGCGGCCCCGGGACTGCGGATCGCGAACGTGCCGGGTCGGCTGCAGCCGATCGACCGCGGACAGGAGTTCCTGGCACTGGTCGATTACGCGCACAAGCCGGGCGCCCTGCAGGCGGTACTCGAGACACTCAGAGATTCGGGACCGGGCCGCATCGCGGTGGTGTTCGGGGCCGGTGGCAACCGGGATTCGGGCAAGCGCGCGCCGATGGGTCGGGTCGCGGCCGAATTGGCCGATCTCGTCGTCGTCACCGATGACAATCCCCGCGATGAGGACCCCGCATCGATCCGTGCGGCGATCATGGCCGGGGCCGCTGAAGCGCAGGATGGCGCCGAGGTCGTGGAGGTTGCGGATCGGCGGGCGGCCATCGACCGCGCGGTGGCCTGGGCCGGGCCCGGCGACATCGTGCTGATCGCCGGTAAGGGCCACGAGAGCGGGCAGACCGGTGGCGGTCACACCAGGCCGTTCGATGATCGTGACGAATTGGCGGCGGCGTTGGAGGCACTCACCGAAGGGGAGTCGGGCACGTGATCGAGATGACCATTGCCAGGATCGCCGAGATCGTCGGCGGCGAGTTGGCCGACATCACTGCCGACGAGGCTGCCGCGACGCGCATCACCGGCACCGTGGAATTCGACTCCCGCGCGATCGGCGCCGGTGGATTGTTCCTGGCGCTACCCGGTGCCCGCTCCGACGGCCATGACTTCGCGGCGCGGGCGGTGGCGGCCGGGGCTGTGGCTGTGCTGGCCGCGCGCCCGGTCGGGGTACCCGCGATCATCGTGAAAAAGCCCAGTGTCGCCGACGGGGGCGTCGATGTCTCCTCTGGCGCTTTGGAATTCGATACCGACGGGTCCGGTGCGGCGGTCCTGGCCGCGCTGGCCAAGTTGGCAGCGGCAGTGGCCGCCGAACTGGTCGCCGACGGGCTGACGATCATCGGGGTGACGGGATCCTCGGGCAAGACCTCGACCAAGGATCTGCTGGCGGCGGTGCTGGATCCGCTCGGGCAGGTGATCGCGCCGCCGGGCTCGTTCAACAACGAGCTCGGGCATCCGTGGACCGTGCTGCGCGCCACGCCCGAGACCGACTACCTGATCTTGGAGATGTCGGCCCGGCATCCGGGCAATATCGCCGCTCTGGCCGCCATTGCCCCGCCGCAGATCGCGGTGGTGCTCAATGTGGGCACCGCTCATCTCGGTGAGTTCGGTTCGCGCGAGGCCATTGCCAGTACCAAAGCTGAGTTGCCGCAAGCTGTTCCGGCCTCCGGTGTGGTGATCCTCAACGTCGACGACACCGCGGTGGCGGCGATGGCCGGTAAGACCGAGGCCACGGTGGTGCGGGTCTCGCGGGAGCCCGGCTCCGCGGTCGACGTGTGGGCCGGGCCGGTCACCCTCGACGATCTGGCGCGCCCGCGGTTCGCGCTGCACGCGGGCGGTGGGGAAATCGAGGTGGCGCTGGCGGTGCACGGCGATCACCAGGTCGGCAATGCGTTGTGCGCGGCGGCGGTTGCGCTGCAGTGCGGCGCGAGCCTGGACCAGGTGGCTACCGCGCTGGCGGGCGCGGGCCCGGTCTCGCGGCACCGGATGGCGGTCGGCACCCGTGCCGACGGTGTGACGGTGATCAACGACGCCTACAACGCCAACCCGGATTCGATGCGCGCCGGCCTCAAGGCACTGGCCTGGATGGCCCGCCAGGGTGGTGGCGATGCGGGCGGTGACCTGCACGGAAAGCGGCGCAGCTGGGCAGTGTTGGGTGAAATGGCCGAACTGGGCGACGACGCGATAACCGAGCACGACGCCATCGGACGGTTCGCGGTGCGCTTAGATGTGTCTCGGTTAATCGTCGTCGGAACCGGGAGGACTATGAACGCCATGCACCACGGCGCGGTGATGGAGGGTTCGTGGGGATCTGAGTCCACGATGGTCGATGACGCCGATGCCGCGCTTGCCCTGCTGCAGGCTGAGCTGCAGCCCGGGGACGTGGTGCTGGTGAAGGCATCCAACTCGGTGGGGTTGGGTGCCCTGGCCGACGCGCTGGTTTCGGCAGAAGCTGGATCGCCGTCTCCGATGGCAGAAGAAGTTGGGAACGCCGACCGATGAAGCTCATCCTGATCGCCGTCGGTATCGCGCTGACGGTTTCGATCCTGCTCACCCCGGCGCTGATCCGGTTGTTCACCAAGCGCGGGCTAGGGCACGAGATCCGTGAGGACGGCCCGGCCAGCCACGCCAAGAAGCGCGGCACGCCGTCGATGGGCGGTGTGGCGATCGTGGCCGGTATCTGGGCGGCCTATCTGGGCGCCCATCTGGTCGGGGTGGCGCTGGGCGCTGAGGGACCGTCGGCCTCGGGCCTGCTCGTGCTCGGGCTGGCTACGATGCTCGGTCTGGTCGGCTTCGTCGATGACCTGATCAAGCTGCGGCGCTCGCGCAACCTGGGTCTGAACAAGACCGCCAAGACCGTCGGCCAGCTGACTGCCGCGGTGCTGTTCGGCGTGCTGGCGCTGCAGTTCCGCAACGGCGACGGTCTGACCCCGGGCAGCCCGGAGCTGTCCTATGTCCGCGAGATCGCCACGGTCACGTTGGCGTCGTGGGTGTTTGTGTTGTTCTGCGTCGTGATCGTCAGTGCCTGGTCCAACGCGGTGAACTTCACCGACGGTCTGGACGGGCTGGCGGCGGGCGCGATGGCGATGGTGACCGCGGCCTACGTCCTGATCACGTTCTGGCAGTACCGCAATGCTTGCGCCACGGCTCCGGGCCTGGGTTGTTACAACGTGCGCGACCCGCTGGACCTGGCGATCGTCGCGGCCGCGACCGCGGGCGCGTGTATCGGCTTCCTGTGGTGGAACGCCGCGCCGGCCAAGATCTTCATGGGTGACACCGGTTCGCTGGCGCTGGGCGGCATCATCGCCGGGTTGTCGGTGACCAGCCGCACCGAGATCCTCGCGGTCGTCCTGGGCGCACTGTTCGTGGCCGAGGTGACCTCGGTGGTGGTGCAGATCCTGGCGTTCCGCACCACCGGCCGCCGGGTGTTCCGGATGGCTCCGTTCCATCACCATTTCGAGCTGGTGGGCTGGGCCGAGACGACGGTCATCATCCGGTTCTGGCTGCTGACGGCGATCGCCTGTGGTCTGGGTGTGGCCCTGTTCTACAGCGAGTGGCTCACCGCAGTCGGGGCCTGATGGTGGCGGGCCCATCCGGCGGGCGCGGCGGTGGCGACGATCTCTCCCTGCTGACCCCGGGTGCCCCGGTGTTGGTGACCGGTGCCGGGGTGACCGGACGGGCCGTGCTGGCGGCGCTGGCGCCCCTCGGCGTGGCGGCGACGCTGTGTGATGACAATGTCGATGCCCTGCGCGTCCTCGCCGAGCAGGGCACCGCCGTCATCGACCCGGCCGGGGCCATCGCCGGCATCGCCGACTACGCCCTGGTGGTGACGAGCCCGGGATTCCCGCCCACAGCTGCCGTGTTGGCCGCAGCGGCCGGGGCCGGGGTACCGATCTGGGGCGATGTGGAGCTGGCCTGGCGGTTGGATGCCGCGGGTCGTTACGGTCCGCCTCGGCGCTGGCTGGTGGTCACCGGCACCAATGGCAAGACCACCACCACATCGATGCTGCACGAGATGCTGCTGGCCGATGGGCGTCGAAGCCTGTTGTGCGGCAACATCGGTGACCCGGTGCTGGCTGTTCTGGACCAGCCCGCGGAGTTGCTGGCGGTCGAGCTCTCCAGCTTTCAGTTGCACTGGGCGCCCTCATTGCGCCCGGACGCCGGCGTGGTGCTCAACGTTGCCGAGGACCATCTGGACTGGCACGGTTCGATGGCCGCCTATGCCGCCGACAAGGCTCGCGCGCTGGCCGGCCGGGTGGCCGTGGTGGGTCTCGACGATCCGGTGGCCGCCGGTCTGCTGCCGGCCGCCGGGGCACCGGTTCGGGTCGGCTTCCGGCTGGGTGAACCGGCCGACGGCGAACTCGGCGTGCGTGACGGCACGCTCGTCGACCGCGCGTTCGGCGACGGTGTCGAGTTGGCTGATGCCGCGACGATCGGGGTGGCCGGTCCGGTCGGCGTGCTCGATGCGCTGGCGGCTGCGGCGCTGGCCCGTGCCGTCGGGGTGGCGCCCGATTCGATCGCGAGCGCGTTGGCGTCGTTCCAGGTCGGAAGGCACCGTGCCGAGCTGGTCGGGGAGGCCGACGGGGTGCGCTACGTCGACGATTCCAAGGCCACCAATCCGCATGCTGCGCAGGCCTCGATCACCGCGTTCGACCGCGTGATCTGGATCGCCGGGGGCTTGCTGAAGGGCGCTTCGGTCGACGAGTTGGTGCGTGAGGTGGCGAATCGCCTGGTTGCTGCGGTGCTGATCGGACGGGATCGGCAGATGGTTGCCGATGCGTTATCGCGACACGCCCCGGATGTCCCCGTTGTCGAGGTTGTGACGGGGGAGGATTCTGGGGTGCTTGAGACAAATGAGTCTATTGGTGATCATGTGACTCGTGTGATCGACGTCGGGGACCGCTCGGTCTCCGACGCGGTCATGGCGGCGGTCGTCGATGTCGCCCGCGGGCTGGCCGGCGCGGGTGACACCGTGTTGCTGGCCCCGGCAGGCGCGTCCTTCGATCAGTTCAGCGGCTACGGCCAGCGTGGCGATGCTTTCGCCGGCGCCGTTCGCGCCGCGATCGGGTAACCGAGGTGGCCGGCATCCTGGCCCGGTTGCGCCGCCGTGACGGTGCCGCAACGGGCGACAACTCCGATTCAGCCGCAGCCGGATCATCTGAGGCCGCACCCGCCTCGAAAGCCGCGGCTGGATCGTCCGAGGCTCCACGGACCCGGTTCGGCGCCTGGCTGAGCCGTCCGATGACCTCGTTTCACCTGATCATCGCGGTCACCGCGCTCCTCACCACACTCGGTCTGATCATGGTGCTCTCGGCATCGGGGGTGTATTCGTACGACTTCGACGGGTCGCCCTGGGCGGTGTTCGGCCGCCAGGTGATGTGGACGGGCGTCGGACTGTTTGCGTTCTATGTGGCCCTGCGGATGCCGGTGCGCACCCTGCGCCGGATTGCGTTCCCCGGGTTCGCCTTCACCATCGTGCTGCTGATCCTGGTGCTCATTCCCGGAATCGGCAAGGTGGCCAACGGCTCTCGCGGCTGGTTCGTCGTTGCCGGGTTCTCGATGCAGCCCTCGGAGCTGGCCAAGATCGCCTTCGCCATCTGGGGCGCGCACCTGCTGGCGGCCCGGCGCCTGGAGCGGGCCTCGTTGCGCGAGATGCTGATCCCGCTGGTGCCCGCCGCGGTGATCGCGCTCGCGTTGATCGTCGCCCAGCCCGACCTCGGGCAGACCGTCTCGCTGAGCATCATCCTGCTCGGTCTGCTGTGGTACGCGGGCCTCCCGTTGCGGGTGTTCCTGTCCTCGCTGTTGGCCGCGGTGCTGGCGGCCGGCGTGCTGGCACTGTCGGCGGGCTACCGGTCCGACCGCGTGCAGTCCTGGCTCGACCCGGCGGCCGATTCGCAGGGGATCGGCTACCAATCCCGGCAGGCCCGGTTCGCCCTGGCCAACGGCGGTGTCTTCGGTGACGGCCTGGGCCAGGGGACGGCGAAGTGGAACTACCTGCCCAACGCCCACAACGACTTCATCTTCGCCATCATCGGCGAGGAGCTGGGATTCGTCGGCGCAGTGGGTCTGCTGGCCCTGTTCGGACTGTTCGCCTACACCGGCATGCGCATCGCCCGCCGGTCCGCCGATCCGTTCCTGCGCCTGCTGACGGCCACCACCACACTGTGGGTGGTCGGCCAGATGTTCATCAACGTCGGCTACGTGGTGGGCCTGTTGCCGGTCACCGGGCTGCAGCTGCCGTTGATCTCGGCCGGTGGATCTTCGCAAGCCACAACACTTCTGATGATGGGGCTGATCACCAACGCGGCTCGGCACGAACCGGAGGCCGTGGCGGCGCTGCGGGCCGGGCGTGATGACCGGATGACCCGGCTGCTGCGGCTGCCGTTACCCGAGCCCTATGTCCCCACCCGCCTTGAGACCGCCCGCAACCGGCTGCACGACCGTCGAAAGCCATCCGCACGCGGTGCGGGCAAGCCTGCAGGCAAGACTGGCGCCAAGCCGACGGCCGGTAAGCAACAACGCAGGCCGGCCGGATCCGGAAAAGGCGGGACCAAGCAGGGGCAGGCGGGTGCCCGACGCCGCGCGCCGCATGCCGCCGACCGGCCGGTACGCCGGTCCGGACGCGCCGCTGGTCAGCAGCCGCCCGGGGACGGTAAGTCCCCGGTCCGATATGGTGCAGGCCAGCGGAAACAGGGTCAACGGACCCGGACTTTGGAAGGTCAGCGTTACGGGTGAGTGAGGGTAAGGCGGGGCGCGGGATATCTGGTCCTCGGGGGCAGGAGCGCAGCGACCGGGGGATATCCGTAGTTCTGGCTGGGGGCGGCACGGCGGGTCACGTCGAACCGGCCATGGCGGTGGCCGATGCGCTGCGGGATCTCGACCCGCAGGTTCGGATCACCGCTCTCGGAACGGCCCGCGGTCTGGAGACCCGGCTGGTTCCGCAACGCGGCTATGACCTCGAGCTGATCACTCCGGTGCCGCTGCCGCGCAAGCCGTCGGGAGATCTGGTGCGGTTGCCGCTGCGCGTGCGTACCGCGATTCGCCAGACCCGTTCGGTGCTGGCCGGCGTGGAGGCCGATGTGGTGATCGGGTTCGGTGGCTACGTCGCACTGCCTGCCTACCTCGCGGCGCGTGGCGGCTTCGGCGTGCGCGGCCGTCGGCGCGCTGTCCCGGTGGTGGTCCACGAGGCCAACGCGAGGGCCGGCCTGGCCAACCGGGTCGGTGCGGTGTCGGCTCGCCGGGTGCTCGCGGCGGTGCCCAAACCCGGGCTGCGCAAGGTAGAGGTGGTCGGGGTGCCGGTGCGAGCGGCGATCACGTCGCTGGACCGTGCGGCACTGCGCGCGGAAGCCAGGGAATTTTTCGGATTCGCGCCGGATGCCAAGGTGCTCTTGGTGTTCGGCGGTTCGCAGGGGGCGCAGTCGATCAACCGTGCGGTGGCCTCGGCTGCCGAAGCCCTTGGTGCTGCCGGTGTTTCGGTGCTGCATGCGCACGGGCCGAAGAACACCCTTGATCTGCCGCCGGCTGCGTCGGGGGCACCGCCGTATGTCGCGGTGCCGTATCTGGACCGGATGGACCTGGCCTATGCCGCAGCCGATCTGGCAATCTGCCGGTCCGGGGCAATGACAGTTGCCGAGGTGACCGCCGTCGGACTGCCCGCCGTGTACGTCCCGCTGCCGATCGGCAACGGTGAACAGCGGCTCAACGCCCTGCCGGTGGTTTCGGCCGGTGGCGGCATCGTCGTCGACGATGTGCAGCTCAACGGTGAATTCGTGGCCGATACGGTCGCCGGCCTGATGACCGACGACGCGCGGTTGGCGGGGATGACGGCCGCCGCCTCGCTGTCGGGCCATCCCGATGCCGCTCGGCGGGTGGCGCAGGTCGCCCTGGATATCGCACGTGCTCAACGAAAGAGACTGCAGTGAACGGTAATTCACTTCCGGCTGAACTGCAGCGGGTACACATGGTCGGGATCGGGGGAGCCGGGATGTCGGGCGTGGCCCGGATCCTGCTCGACCGGGGCGGCCAGGTGTCCGGATCCGACGCCAAGGAGTCGCGCGGCGTCGTGGCCTTACGCGCCCGCGGTGCCGAGGTCAGAATCGGTCATGACGCGTCGTCACTGGATCTGTTGCCGGGCGGGCCGACCGCGGTGGTCACCACCCACGCAGCGATCCCCAAGACCAATCCGGAACT
The DNA here is from genome assembly GCF_017876775.1 of Mycolicibacterium lutetiense. Classification (NCBI taxonomy): domain Bacteria; kingdom Bacillati; phylum Actinomycetota; class Actinomycetes; order Mycobacteriales; family Mycobacteriaceae; genus Mycobacterium; species Mycolicibacterium lutetiense. Next base: position 1,480,654 of record NZ_JAGIOP010000001.1, read on the forward strand.
GGTCGAGGCCCGGCGCCGCGGAATCCCGGTGATCCTGCGCCCGGTGGTGCTGGCCAAGCTGATGGCCGGCTACACGACACTGATGGTGACGGGGACCCACGGCAAGACCACGACGACGTCGATGCTCATCGTGGCGTTGCAGCACAGCGGATTCGACCCGTCGTTCGCGGTGGGTGGCGAACTGGGCGAGGCGGGCACCAACGCCCATCACGGCAGCGGGACGTGCTTTGTCGCCGAGGCCGACGAGAGTGACGGCTCGCTGCTGGAATACACCCCGAATGTCGCGGTGGTCACCAACATCGAGGCCGACCACCTGGATTTCTTCGGTAGTGAGCAGGCCTACACCGCGGTGTTCTCCGCATTCGTGGATCGCATCGCACCCGGCGGTGCACTCGTGGTCTGCACCGATGACCCGGGGGCTGCTGCGCTCGCCGAACACACTGACTCATTGGGGATCCGGGTGCTGCGCTACGGCAGCACGCCCACCGGCGACCTGGCCGGCACCTTGCTGAGCTGGGAACAGCACGGGACCGGGGCCGTGGCGCATATCCAGCTCGCCGGTGAGCCGCACCCGCGCGCGATCCGGCTCGCGGTGCCCGGCCGACACATGGCGCTCAATGCGCTCGGTGCGCTGCTGGCCGGGATCGAGGCCGGTGCGCCGACCGAAGCCGTGCTCGACGGGCTGGCCGGATTCGAGGGGGTGCGACGGCGGTTCGAGCTGGTCGGATCACTCGGCGGTGTCCGGGTCTTCGATGACTATGCGCACCATCCCACCGAGGTCCGGGCCACCCTGGAGGCCGCCAGGTCGGTCGTCGACCAGACCGGTGGCCGGGTGGTTGTCGCGTTCCAGCCGCACTTGTACTCGCGCACAGCGACGTTCGCGACGGAGTTCGGCGCCGCCCTCAGCGCTGCCGACGAGGTCTTCGTGCTCGACGTGTACGGCGCGCGTGAGCAGCCGCTTCCCGGGATCAGCGGAGCCACGGTCGCCGAGTATGTCAGCGCGCCGGTCACCTACGTGCCCGACTTCTCGGCGGTCGCCGCGGCGGTCGCCGCCTCGGCCCGCGTCGGTGACGTGGTCCTCACCATGGGTGCCGGTGACGTGACCATGCTGGGCAAGGAAATCGTGACCGAGCTCGGAATCAAGGCGAATCGCCATGCGCCGGGCCGTCCCTCGACGGATTCGGCGTGACCGAAACGGGCCCCGGCGGTCCTGACGAGGCGGCCGAGGAACCCGGTCCGGCCGAGTCCGGTGAGTCGCCCGTGGCTGAGTCCGACGAGCCCGCGGCTGGATCTGGCGAGGCAGCGGGTGAGTCCGGCGAGCCCGCGGCCGGTTCTGATGTGCGGGACGCCGACTTCGAAGGACCCCGCCGACGCGCCCGGCGCGAGCGCGAGGAACGCCGGGTGGCGCGGGACCGGGCGGTGGCGATCGAGCATGCCCGCCGTGAGGCCAAGCGCAAGGTCAACGGGCAGCCCTCAGACGCGCCGAACACGTTGGCCCGCGGCACTATTCGCGGTCTGAAGGTGCTGTTGTGGTCCGCATTGGCCAGTGTGGTGGCGGTGGCATTAGGTCTGGTTCTGTACTTCACGCCGGCGATGTCGGCGCGCAATGTGCTGGTCAGCGGCGCGGCCGCAGTGCCGCAGGAGCAGGTGCTGGCGACCGCGGCGGTAGCGCCGGGCACGCCGCTGTTGCAGATCGACACGGACGCGGTCGCCGAGCGGGTGGCCATGATCCGGCGGGTCGCCACCGCCCGGGTGCAGCGTGAGTATCCGTCGACCCTGCGGATCACGGTGGTCGAGCGGGTGCCGGTGGTGGTCAAGGACTATCCCGATGGTCCGCATCTGTTCGACCGCGACGGAGTCGATTTCGCCACCGAACCGCCGCCGCCGACGTTGCCGTATCTGGACGCCGACCATCCGGGCCCGGCTGATCCGGCCACCAAGGCTGCGCTCGAGGTGATGTCGGCACTGCCGCCGGATGTGATCGCACAGGTGGGCCGGATCGCGGCCCCGTCGGTGGCCTCGATTGCGTTGACGCTGACCGACGGTCGGGTCGTGGTGTGGGGGACCAACGATCGGACCGAGGAGAAGGCGCTGAAGCTGGCCGCCCTACTGACCCAACCGGGGCATACGTACGACGTGTCGAGCCCAGATCTACCGACTGTCAAGTAGTTCGAGGCAAAATTGCCGCGCGGCGCGTCGGCGCGCCTGCCGCGATCACCGGCGTCGGCCCCCTACCGTTCTGTTTGCGCGGGACTACTTGACATAACTCTAAGCCTATGGTTGAGGTTGAGAGTTTGCAGGACAAGGGTTCCGCGGCCATCAACACCCAACCTGGGAGGAAGACGATCCATGACCCCCCCGCATAACTACCTCGCGGTAATCAAGGTGGTTGGTATCGGCGGCGGCGGTGTCAACGCCGTCAACCGGATGATCGAACAGGGCCTCAAGGGCGTCGAGTTCATCGCCATCAATACCGACGCACAGGCACTGCTGATGAGCGACGCCGACGTCAAGCTCGACGTCGGCCGCGACTCGACCCGTGGACTCGGCGCAGGTGCGGACCCCGAAGTGGGCCGCAAGGCTGCCGAGGACGCCAAGGACGACATCGAGGAGCTGCTCCGCGGCGCCGACATGGTGTTCGTCACCGCCGGTGAGGGCGGCGGCACCGGAACTGGTGGCGCACCCGTCGTCGCGTCGATCGCGCGCAAGCTCGGTGCACTCACCGTCGGCGTCGTCACCCGGCCGTTCTCCTTCGAGGGCAAGCGCCGAAGCAACCAGGCCGAGAACGGTATTCAGTCTCTGCGTGAGAGCTGCGACACCCTCATCGTGATTCCCAACGACCGGCTGCTGCAGATGGGTGACGCCGCAGTCTCGTTGATGGACGCGTTCCGCAGCGCTGACGAGGTCCTGCTCAACGGCGTCCAGGGCATCACCGATCTGATCACCACGCCCGGTCTGATCAACGTCGACTTCGCCGACGTCAAGGGAGTGATGAGCGGCGCGGGTACGGCGCTGATGGGCATCGGCTCGGCCCGCGGCGACGGCCGGGCGCTCAAGGCCGCCGAGATCGCGATCAACTCGCCGCTGCTGGAAGCTTCGATGGAAGGCGCGCAGGGCGTGCTGCTGTCGGTGGCCGGCGGCAGTGACCTCGGCCTGTTCGAGATCAACGAGGCTGCCTCGCTGGTGCAGGACGCGGCCCATCCCGAGGCCAACATCATCTTCGGCACGGTGATCGACGACTCGCTCGGTGACGAGGTGCGGGTCACCGTGATCGCGGCGGGCTTCGACATGGCCGGGCCGAGTCGCAAGCCGGTGGTCAGCCCGAGCGCAGCGCAGACCCAGCCGATCGCATCGGCCCGCTCCGGCAAGGTGACCACGTCACTGTTCGAACCGACGGATGCGGTGAGCGTCCCGGCACACACCAATGGCGCCACCGTCAGCGTCGGTGGCGACGGAGACGGCGGGATCGCCGACGACGATGTCGACGTGCCGCCGTTCATGAGGCACTGAGCGGGGCCCGGCAGCGGGTTCGGAAACCGGGATTGTGACTGTTCGTATTCGGCGGGTGACCACCACCCGCGCCGGCGGTGTCTCGGCACCCCCCTTCGATTCGTTCAACCTCGGCGACCATGTCGGCGACAATCCGGCGGCCGTGGCCCAGAACCGGCGTCGCCTGGCGGCTGCCGTCGGAGCCGACGCGCTGGTGTGGATGAATCAGGTGCACAGTGATCACGTCGTCACGGTGGACGGGCCGCGCGACACTCCGGTCGATAACACCGACGCATTGGTGACGACGACACCGCGTTTGGCATTGGTCGTGGTGACCGCCGATTGCGTGCCGATATTAATGGGCGACGCCCGCGCAGGAGTGATCGCTGCTGTCCACGCCGGACGGGTCGGTGCACAGAACGGCATCGTGGCGAGGACCGTGGAGGCGATGCTGGCCGCCGGCGCGCATGCCGGGGATATCTCGGTGCTGCTCGGCCCCGCGGTCAGCGGAGCCAATTACGAGGTACCCGAAGTGATGGCGGCCGAGGTGGAGGCTGCCCTGCCGGGTGCTCGCACGACCACCTCGCGTGGTACGCCCGGGTTGGACCTGCGGGCCGGAATCTCCCGGCAGTTAAAGAGTTTGGGTATCGCCTCGATCGACGTGGACCCGCGGTGCACCGTCGCCGACCGTGCGCTGTTCAGTCATCGCCGGGATGCGCCGACCGGACGCCTGGCGAGTGTGGTGTGGATGGAGCTGGGCCGCCGATGACGACTGGAACAAGTCCCGAATGAGCCTGGAGTGAGGGTGAGATGAGCACCGTGCAGCGCGGGCGTGATGCCGATCGGACGGCACAGTTGACCGCCGCACTCGGTGCCGCGCGGGCGCGGTTGGCGCGGGCCGCAGAATCGGTCGGGCGAAATGTCAATGAAATTGAATTACTTCCGATAACGAAATACTTTCCGGCCTCCGATGTCATTATTCTCAATCAATTAGGGTGCCTCGCATTTGGTGAATCCCGCGAACAGGAGGCCGCCGATAAAGTCGCTTCTGTTCGCGCGGAATTAACGGACGTTCCGATTCGCTGGCACATGGTGGGGCGCATCCAGCGGAACAAGGCGCGGGCCGTCGCGGGTTGGGCGCACACCGCGCACTCGGTCGACAACACCCGCCTGCTGACCGCGCTGGACCGGGCCGTGGGGGAGGCGCTGGCCGCCGGCACGCGCACCCGGTCGTTGCGCGTGTACATCCAGATCAGTCTCGACGGCGACTCCGAACGCGGCGGAGTCGATGTGAATGTCCCCGCTCTTGTCGACGAAATCTGTGGGTCAGCGAACTCCGCCGAGGCGTTGGAGTTCGCCGGCCTGATGGGAATCCCGCCACTGGCATGGGATCCCGACGATGCCTTCGCACGACTGGACGCCGAGCGGCACCGGGTACAGCGCGACTACCAGCACCGGCTCGAACTGTCGGCGGGGATGTCCGGAGATATCGAAAGCGCGGTCAAACACGGATCGACGTGTGTGCGTGTCGGTACCGCGCTCATGGGGCAACGCCCGCTAACGTCACCGGAAGTAGTCACACCAGTCACATCTTCATCACAGACACCACCACCCCCATCGCCCGCAGAAGGGTCGCCGAGATGAGCACACTGCACAAGGTCAAGGCCTACTTCGGCATGGCGCCGATGGAGGACTACGACGACGAGTACTACGAGGACGACGACCGCGGCGCGGCGCGCAGCTACGCCCGACGTCCCCGTGACGAGCGTTTCGACGAGGACGGCTACGGCTACGAGGGAGCCGAGTACGACGAGGGTCCGGCCTATCGGGGCGGCTATCCGGGCGGTTTCGCCGAGGAGCCGCGGTTCGATGCGCGGATGCGTACCCCCCGCGAATTCGACCGTTCCGCACCGCGTCTCGGCGCACTGTCCGGATCCACCCGGGGTGCGTTGGCGATGGATCCCCGCCGGATGGCGGAGCTGTTCGAGGCGGGCAGTCCGCTGGCGAAGATCACCACGCTGCGGCCCAAGGATTACAGCGAGGCCCGCACCATCGGCGAGCGGTTCCGCGACGGCACCCCGGTGATCATGGACCTGGTCTCGATGGACAACGCCGACGCCAAGCGCCTGGTCGACTTCGCCGCCGGTCTCGCGTTCGCGCTGCGCGGCTCGTTCGACAAGGTGGCCACCAAGGTCTTCCTGCTGTCACCGGCTGATGTCGATGTCAGTGCCGAGCAGCGGCGCCGGATCGCCGAGGCCGGCTTCTACGCCTATCAGTGAGTCGCGACGCCCGTCGCAGCTCGGTGGCGCCGCCACGCATGGCTGATGCCCAACAGGGCACAGGTAGGCTGGCGGCGTCGCACTATCGGTTGACCACGTCTTCTGTGTGAGATGTGTCCGACCGACGGCGACCTGTATCCAATGTCACACATCCTGCTGTAGTGAGGTCGGCTCAGTTGTCGCTGTTCTTCGAAATTCTCGGTTTCGCGCTGTTCGTCTTCTGGCTGCTGCTGATCGCGCGCGTCGTCGTCGAGTTCATCCGGTCCTTCAGTCGCGACTGGCATCCCAAGGGGCTGACCGTCGTGGTCCTGGAGCTCATCATGACCGTGACCGATCCGCCGGTGAAACTTCTGCGGCGCCTCATTCCCCAGCTCACGATAGGCGCGGTGCGCTTCGACCTGTCGATCATGGTGCTGCTTCTCGCGGCATTCATCGGCATGCAATTGGCGTTCAGCGCGGCGATGTAGAACGGTGGGTGAGTGAGTGGGGACACCCGCTCTCGGCGTTTGCCGAATGGTCCACAAATGCGTAAGAAGATTGAAATTCGTTCTTAAAAATAGGCCTCCACTGCAACCGCCGGGTCTGGTGTGACAGGATGGACTCCAGTTGCGATCAAGCGAGGCTTTACACTTTGAGATCGGTTGACGGTCCAAGACTTCAAGGGGGCAGACAATGCCGCTCACACCAGCGGACGTCCATAACGTCGCGTTCAGCAAGCCGCCTATCGGCAAACGTGGCTACAACGAGGACGAGGTCGATGCCTTTCTCGATCTGGTTGAGAATGAGCTGACTCGGCTCATCGAGGAGAACGCCGATCTTCGGCAGCGCGTGTCCGAGCTCGATTCTGAGCTGGCCTCGGCGCGGTCCGGAGCGGGCGGCGCTCAGTCCAGCCAGTCCATCCCGCTCTACGAGCCGGAGCCCGAGCCCACGCCGGCCCCGCAGCCGGTCTACGAGGCCCCGCCGGTGCCGGTCGCCCCTGTCGCTCAGCCGAGCGAGGAAACCGCGGTGCGTGCCGCCCGGGTGCTCAGCCTCGCGCAGGACACTGCAGACCGCCTGACCTCCACGGCCAAGGCCGAGTCGGAGAAGCTGCTTTCGGACGCGCGGGCGCAGGCCGACGCGCTGGTCAGCGACGCCCGCACGACCGCCGAGACCACGGTCTCGGAAGCACGGGCCCGTGCCGACGCCATGCTGTCCGATGCACAGACCCGTTCGGAGACCCAGCTGCGTCAGGCGCAGGAGAAGGCCGATGCACTGCAGGCCGACGCCGAGCGCAAGCACTCCGAGATCATGGGCACGATCAATCAGCAGCGCACGGTCCTGGAGGGCCGCCTGGAGCAGTTGCGCACGTTCGAGCGTGAGTACCGGACACGTCTGAAGACCTACCTGGAGTCTCAGCTGGAGGAGCTGGGCCAGCGAGGTTCGGCCGCGCCGGTGGATTCCAGTGCCAACAACGACTCGGCGGGTGGTTTCAGCCAGTTCAACCGCGGCAACAACTAACCGGCAAGACCGACTTCCTCACACTGTCGTGAACCGGCCCGATCACGGGCCTCCAGACTTAGGGTTGAACGATGTTGATCATTGCGCTCGTGCTTGCCGTCATCGGCTTGGCTGCGCTGGTGACCGCCGTGGTCACCAGCAATGAGTTGATCGCCTGGGTCTGTATCGGTGCCAGCGTGATCGGCGTGCTGCTGCTGATTGTCGACGCATTGCGGGAACGCTCGCGCGGAGGGAACGCCGGCAGCGACGACGACGCCGACGACGAGGCCAATGCCACCGAGACCACGGAGACCTTCGACGCGGTCGAGGCGCCGGTGGATTACCCCGACGACCTGGTTGCCGAACCGGAATCTGATGTCGCCGTGGAGTCCGACGCCGCAGACGTCGACGTCGAGGCCGACGACTCCGCCGAGAAGTACAACAAGAGCTAACCCGCGCCGGGTTCGGTGGTGGGCTCGGCCAGCAGGCGACGAACCTCGTCGTCGCTGACCTGGTGGAAGTCTGCGAACGCCTGGCCGACCGCCTCGAACTGGGGTGGTGTGCTGGTGCAGACCACGTCGTCGGCCTCCTCCAGGAGCTGACTGCTCACCGTCGGTGGTCCGACCGGTACCGCCACCACCACCCGTCGGGCCGCCCGCACAGCCCGGACCGCGGCCAGCATCGTGGCCCCGGTGGCGATGCCGTCGTCGACCAGGATCACCGTTCGATCGGTGACGTCCGGTGCCGGGCGTCCGCCGCGATAGGCCTGTTCCCGTCGCTCCACCTCGGCGGTCTCGTGCCGGATCGTCTCGACGAGGGTGTCATCGTCGATACCGAGGCGGTTCACCAGTCCGTCGTTGATCACCAACCCACCGCCCGAGGCCACCGCGCCCATCGCGAGTTCCTGCCACTGCGGCACACCCAGCTTGCGGACCACGAAGACATCCAACGGTGCATGCAGGTGCGTGGCGACCTCCCAGGCGATCGGCACTCCGCCCCGGGCCAGGCCCAGAACGAGCACCTCGGGTCGATCTCGGTAGGACACCAACTGCTCGGCCAGGACCCGGCCCGCCTCGTGGCGGTCCTGGTAGGTGCGTTCGCTGCTCGCTCGCAGACTCCAGGCGTTCATCAGCATTGTGGCCGGCACTGAAGGCAATTGCGCCGACTGATGTCAGCCTACGTCGATGGTTGCGCCCGGACCACCCGACTGAGGAACCCCCGGACCAGCGTGCGTAGCCGGGCTGCCGCGTCATCGATGAATTCTCTTGTGTGCAAGCGCAATTCGTCGGGGCTGCGGCCGATTTCGGCCAGTGCGCCGTCACGGTCGTGGGCCAGCCAGACCTCCAGCAACGCGGAGTCGAGTTCGGGATGAAACTGCAGCGCCAGTGCCGTGCCCAGTACGAAGGCCTGAGAGGCGGCGGGCGTCCGGGCGATCTCGATGGCGTCCGGCGGGAGTGTCCAGCGGTCGAAATGCCATTGGAACCATCGGCCACCGGGAACCAACCGTTCGTCGTCGGTGGCGACGTCGTACCAGCCCACCTCGGGTAACGGCGACCTGGTGACCGAACCGCCGAAGGCCTGGGCGATGAGCTGACCTCCGAAGCACACGCCGAGCACGCCGACCCTGGCTTTGACCGCCCGGCGCACCATGGCCATCTCGGCTCCGACCCAACTGTTGCGCAGAGCCTCGTCGTGGACAGCCCAGCGGGCGCCCAGCGGAACGATGACGTCATAGTCGGTCGGGTCGGGGAACGTCACCGCGCGGGCGGGGTCGTCGTCCTGCCCGGGCGCAACGACGTCGAAGGTGTCGACGTCGAATCGGCATTCGGTAAAGACATCGGCCAGCATGGCCTCGGTGGCCGTGCAGTCGTTGCGCAGGAACAGGACCTTCGCTGTCACACCGCCATTATGCGATGCCCTCCGAGTTTCCGGTCCAATTATCAGACCTTCAGGCTGCCTCGAAGATCAGCGGCAGTGACGCGGGACCGGTGATGCCGGTCATCGGCTTCCACGGGGCACGCCCCTCGCACCGGGGGTTGTGTAACTTCCGGCTGAGTACGCGCAATGCCTCGGCGAGCTCGACCCTGGCCAGGTGTGCACCCAGGCAGTAGTGCAATCCACCACCGAACGTCATCATGGCCGGGGGACCGATGCGGTTGACATCGAATCGCTCGGGCTCGTCGTACACCTCTGGATCCCGGTTGGCCGCAGCGAAGTTCACCACCACCTGGGTTCCGGCCGGGATGGTGAGGCCGCCCAGTTCGACGTCCTCGCGGGCGATCCGCACACTGCTCAGTGCGATTGGCGTGTGGCGCAACAATTCGTCAACGAAAAGTGGTGCCATATCCGGATTCTCGGCCAGTATCAGCCACTGGTCCGGGTAGTCGCACAGCACCTGGACGGCCGCCGCGAGTTGATTGCGGGTGGTGTCGGTGCCGGCCAGAATGACACCGCCGGCCAGCATCAGCAGCTCGGAATGGGTGAGGCGGTCACCGTCGACCTCCGCCCGGATCAGATCCGAGAGGAGATCGTCGGTGAGGCTGGAATTCCGTTGCACCACCATGCCATCGACGTAATCGTCGAGTTGCAGCCACGCCGCCTCGACCGTGTCGGCGTGGTCGCCGAGGTTCCAGCTGAACATCTTGAAGATGTCATCGGCCCACTGGGAGAACAGATGCCAGTCCCGGCTCGGGGCACCGAGAAGCGCGCAGATCACCGGGATCGGATACTGCACCGCGATGTCGGCGACCATGTCGCAGTGTCCCTCGGACAGGTGAGGGTCCGTGAGTCGGGTGACGATGTCGACGCAGGTTTCCCGTAGTCGGTCGGCGCTGCGGGGCGAGAACGCCTTGGCGACGAGACGGCGCAACCGGGTGTGCGATTCGGCATCGACACCCAGCAGGCTGCTGTTCGCCCGGTCCCACAGCGGCCCGGACGTGATGCCCTGCGCGGCCAGGAACACGCCTCTGGGGACCTCGAAGCGCGCATCGCGCAGAGCGGCGCGGACCAGGTCGTAGCTCAACAACTCCGGACCGTGGGCGCCCATCGCGACCGGGGCGTGGGCGCGGGCCGCCGAGATCAGCCGGTGTACCGCCTCCGGGTCGGTCTCGTGCTCGTAGTCGAGCGGGGGAAGGCCGGCATCGGTTATCAGGGTCATGACAGCCTCCGCGTGATCGGACGACAACCTACTGATAGTGATGCTGGTCCGATTGGCCCCGCGGGTCGTGAGTAGCGGGCTACGTCACCGGCCGACACCTCGCCAGCGGTGCGTACCACCCAGCCCGGGGCCATTAACATGCCCTGAACAGTGGTGATCGGTCTCACCGCGGGCGCATCCGCGCGGTGAGGATCAGTTTTCGTGGCGATAACGTTGCCGGAAAGATCCGACAACACCGCCACCGCACGATGTGGGCATGGCGGATGGCGCGGTCCCGGGTTCGGTCCCGGACACGACGAAGCGCACGGCATGTTCGTACTGCGGCGTCGGCTGCGGTATCGAGGTCACCACCAGGGTCGATGACGACCGCACCGTGATCGCCCGGGTGAGCGGCGACAAGCTTCACCCCGCGAATTTCGGCCGGTTGTGCACCAAGGGGGCGATGCATGCCGAGATGATGTCCGCCACCGATGACCGCCTGGAGTCCGCGTTCCTGCGGTTCACCCGCGACGACGAACTGCTGCCGACACCGGTCGACGACGCGGTGGCCGAGGCCGGACGCCGGCTGCGGGCGATCGTCGACGAGCACGGCCCCGATGCCGTCGCACTCTACGTCTCCGGACAGATGACGCTGGAGGCGCAGTATCTTGCCACCAAGCTGGCCAAGGGCTTCCTGCGTACCGTGCACATCGAATCGAACTCTCGACTGTGTATGGCCAGTGCGGGAACGGGATTCAAACAGTCTCTCGGCGCTGACGGGCCTCCGGGCTCCTACACCGACTTCGACCGGGCCGACCTGTTCTTCGTCACCGGCGCCAACATGGCCGACTGCCATCCGATTCTCTTCCTGCGCATGGCCGATCGACTCAAGGCTGGCGCCAAACTGATCGTGGTGGACCCGCGTCGCACCGCGACCGCCGAACGCGCCGATCTGTTCCTTCAGATCAGACCGGGAACCGATCTGGCGCTCCTCAACGGCCTACTGCATCTGCTCGTGCACACCGGCGACATCGACCGGCAGTTCATCGCCGAGCACACCACGGGTTGGGAAGCGATGCTGGACCTTCTGGCTGACTACCCCCCGGCCCGGGTCGCCGAGATCACCGGCCTACCCGAGGCCGATATCCGCACCGCCGCAGCGATGATCGCCGAGGCCGGCGAGTGGATGAGCTGCTGGACCATGGGCCTCAACCAGAGCACCCACGGGACGTGGAACACCAACGCCATCTGCAACCTGCACCTGGCCACCGGGGCCATCTGCCGTCCAGGTAGCGGCCCGATGTCGCTGACCGGTCAGCCCAACGCGATGGGCGGGCGCGAGATGGGCTATATGGGACCGGGTTTGCCCGGTCAGCGGTCGGTACTCGCAGCAGAAGACCGGACGTTCGTCGAGACCCGGTGGGGCCTCGAGCCGGGCGCGATCCGCTCGGAGGTAGGCCCGGGAACCATCGGAATGTTCGAGCAGATGGAGCAGGGCCTGATCAAGGCCTGCTGGATCATCTGCACGAATCCCGTTGCCAGCGTGGCCAACCGGAAGACCGTGATCAACGGTTTGGAGGCCGCCGAGCTGGTCGTCGTCCAGGATGTCTACCGCTCCACGGCCACCAACCACTACGCCGACATCTTGCTGCCCGCCGCCTTGTGGGCGGAATCAGAAGGTGTGATGGTCAATTCGGAACGCAACCTGACGTTGCTGGCTCCCTCGGTCGCCCCGCTGGGCCAGTCGCGGCCGGACTGGCAGTTGATCTGCCAGGTGGCCGCGCATCTGGGCTTCGCCGAGCACTTCGATTACCGGTCCGCCGAAGAGGTCTTCGCCGAGATCCGTGAGTTCGCCAACGCGAAGACCGGATACGACCTGCGCGGTGCCGACTATGAGAGGTTGCGCCGAACCCCGTTGCAATGGCCGGTCCCGCCGGTCGATGCCCCCGGCGGCGACGACGACCGGCACCCCATCCGCTACCTCAACGACGGCATCAGCCAGGACCTGTTCGTCGACTCCGACGGGAACCGGCCGAGACTGGCCTTCGCCACGCCCTCGCGGCGTGCGGTGTTCCTGGCCCGGCCACACATGGACGCCTCGGAGTTGCCCGATGACGACTATCCGTTCGTGCTGAACACCGGTCGGCTGCAACATCAATGGCACACGATGACCAAAACCGGGAAGGTGGACAAGCTCAACAGACTCAACCCGGCGCCGTTCGTCGAGATCCACCCGCTCGATGCCCTGGAACTCGACATCGTCGACGGTCAACCGGTCGAGTTGACCTCGCGGCGCGGGCGCGCTGTGTTGCCCGCCGTACTGAGCGACCGCGTCCGCGCCGGCAACTGCTTCGCACCATTTCACTGGAACGACGAACACGGGGAGTACCTCGCCGTCAACGCGGTGACCAACGATGCCGTCGACCCGGATTCGCTACAGCCTGAATTCAAGGTGTGTGCGGTCAGCCTGCGGCCGGTCCGGTCGGTCGACGGCGCTTCGGCGCTGCATCCGTTGGCCGCCGAGGTGGGATTGAATTCCACCCACAAGCCCGCCCTGAGTCAGGACGAAAAGATCTATTTGGCCGGGTTTTTCACCGGTCTTCCGGATGATCCCGTCGGCGTTCCGGTCCTTCCGGAAACGGCGCCGCTACGCGCCACCGTACGACTGTGGGTGGACGGGGTGCTGGCGGGACGCTATTGCCGGGCCGGCGCGCAGGACCGGTTCGAGCGGTCCGCAGGAACCGGTCCGATGGTGTTGTGGGCCTCCCAGACCGGCGCTGCCGAGGAATTCGCTGCCGGCCTGGCAGCCCGCATCGCCGGTGCGTCGTTGGTCAACATGGACGAACTCGCGCTCGCAGACCTGGCCACCGCGCGTGACATCCTGGTGGTCACCAGCACCTTCGGTGACGGTGGGCCACCGGACAACGGGGCCGATTTCTGGAGTCGGCTGCAGTCCCCGGACGCACCGCAAATGCACGGGATCCGTTACGCGGTGCTGGGCATCGGTGACAAGTCCTACGACAACTTCTGCGGTCACGCCAAGTCCCTGGACCACCGGTTGGCCGATCTGGGGGCCACCAAGCTTCTCGACCGCGTCGACTGCGAGGCCTATGACGACAAGCCGTTACGGCGCTGGGCCGACGCGGTCACCACGGCGCTGGCAGGTGCCACGCACGCCCCGGCCGTCGTCGGGGCGGCCCGCACCGTCATTCCCATCGAGCCTGATGAATTCACCAGGCCCAAGCCGATTCTGGCGGCGCTGGCGCGCAACGAGCTGCTGACGACGTCGAGGTCGGCAAAAGAGGTGCGCCAGTTCGGCTTCGACGTCTCCGAGTACGACGTCAGCTACGGCGTCGGTGACTCGTTGGGGGTCTACGCGAGCAACGACCCGGCCATGGTGGACGCCTGGCTGGCGGCCACCGCCCTCAGCCCGGATTCGGTGATCGAGGTCGACGGCGTCGAGCAGTCGTTGCGGGACGCTCTCATCTCGTCGTACGACATCTGCCGGGTGACCCCGGATCTGTTGCGGTTCGTCGCGGACACCTGTGGCGACCGTTCGGCGACCAAGATCCTGCGCAGTTCCGGTGAGCGACGCAGCAATTGGCTGCACAACCGTAACGGCCTCGATATCGTCTCCGAGTTCGCGGTGCGCGCTGAACCCGAGGAATGGCAGGAGGTACTGGTTCGGCTGACGCCGCGTAGCTACTCGATCTCCTCCAGCCCGCTGGTCAGTCCGCACGAGATCCAACTGACAGTGTCGGTCCTGCGGTACCGCGGGCCCGGCGGCTCGGCCCGCGGCGGGGTGTGTTCGACCTTTCTCGCCGACCGCGCCGCCGCCGCACCGGTGTTCCTGCAGCGTTCCCCGCATTTCCGCCCACCCGAGGATGCGGGAACCCGGATGATCATGGTCGGCCCGGGTACCGGAGTCGCCCCCTTCCGTGGCTTCCTGCAGGAGCGGCGTGCCTTGGGGCACGGCGGCCGTAACTGGTTGTTCTTCGGCGATCAGCATCGCAGTGAGAACTTCTACTATCGCGACGATCTGGAGGGCATGGTCCGCGACGGTTTCCTGAACCGGCTGGATCTGGCGTTCTCCCGCGATCAGGCCGAGCGCGTGTACGTCCAGCATCGGATGCTGGACAACGGGGCGGACCTGTGGCGCTGGCTGGACGACGGTGCCCACTTCTACGTGTGCGGTGACGCGGGCCGGATGGCCAAGGATGTCGACGCGGCGCTGACGACCATCCTGCGGACCCATGGCGGGATGTCCGAGGACACCGCGCACGACTACAAGCGGGAACTGGTCGCCCAGAAGCGTTACGTGCGCGACGTGTACTGAGATCGGCTACCGGCTCGGCTCATTGCGCCAGGTCGTTCCAGACGATCTTGGCGAGTTCATCGCGGTCGGCCACGTCGAGCTTGATGCAGGCCCGGTAGATGTGGCCCTCCACGGTGCGGACCGAGACGGTCAGTCGTTCGGCGATGTCGCGGTTCGACAATCCCTGCGCGACGAGACCGGCCACCTCGCGTTCGCGTCCGGTCACCGGTAGGGGGCGGGCGGCCGATCGAATCGCCGGGGTGGCGGCGCCACCGCACTTGGACGCCAATTGCAGTGCGTGCGCGGCAGATTCGGTGCTGTTCCGGCGGTGGCCGGCCTTGTCGTGCAGGGGCACCGCCTGGGCGGCGGAGTCCGCCGCCGACAGCAGCAGGCCGGCTTCCTCGAATGCGCCGGCCACCTTGTCCAGTTCGTTCGCGTCACCGGCGGCCACCGCGGCGGCGTGCCGTGCGTAGAGGGCGGGCAGCGGACCGTCCGTCCGGTCGACCAGCTCCAGTAGGCGCCGGGTCACACTGCGGTCACCGAAGCGCGCCGCGCTGTGCAGCGCCTCGGCCTCGACTGCGTACTGGCCGGAGGAATGTGCCGCGTCGGCGGCTGCCCGGGCCAGGTCGATGGCCGAGCGGTGCCCGCCCTTGGCGGCGGCCACCCAGGCCTTGGCGACCATCCGGAGGGGCTCGTGCAGCGCCATGAATTCGCCCGAGTGCTCCTTGGCGTCCTCCAGTGCCCGTTCGGCCTCGACAGGGTTTCCCACCCCGGCGTAGGCGCGGGCCAACAGCAGCCGGCCGGGGAGTTGCCAGGGCAGGGAGCTCTCGGCGTTGAGCGCGGCGAGCGCCTGCTCGATCGCCAGGATGGCATCGTCGAACCGGCCGCTGTGGGTGGCGGCCACGCCGTCCATGATCTTGGCGATGGCCCACCCGGCGAACTGGCCGGCCGAGGAGAATTCGGTGTACTCGGTGGCGCGCTGCCGGGCCAGTTCGAGTTGACCGGTGTAGGCGAGGGCCAGCACCTCGCCGTAGAAGACCATGATCCGGACCATTCCGTCGGTGGTCTTGCGTTGAGCGCTGCACCGCGACGCGATCGGCAGGAATTCATTGCCCCGGCCCACCAACGGCATGGACAGGCCGGCGGCGAATGCCGCGAAATCGACCGCCTGCCGCGGGGCCTCGGGGTCCGCCAGGACCCGTTCGGCGATCTCGAGTCCTTCGGGAATCTTGTTCTGGTGCACGGCCATACCCGCACCGGTCGCGTCGACGATCAGTCGTAGGGTCGGATGGGTGACCCGCTCGCGCAGGAGGACGAGCACCTGATCGGCCCGTGCCACGTCGCCCATGGACCAGAACAGGTTGGACAGCCGCGGAATGCCCCACTGCACGAGCTCCAACTCGGTGAGGTCTGCGGGCGAGAACTGCTCGAGGATGCCGTCGGCCTGTGCCGGATGGCCCTGCCACAGCAAGGCACGGGAGAGCAGTGCAGCCGCGCCGAGTCCACCGCCGTGATCGAAGGCGGCACGGGCCAGTTTCTCGCCCAGCGGAAGGTTGGACAGGAACACCGCATCCTTGGCCGCGGTGATCAGCAGCTCGATGTCGGTGCCCTGGTCGCTCTCGATGGCCAACTCGGCCAACTTGATTCGGCTGGCGGGGGAGTCCAGGTTGCGCTCGTGCAGGATCTTGGCGATGCGGCCCCGCAGTTTCCGGGCAGATGCGGTGCCGACCCGGCGGCGCACTGCCTCGCCGAACAGTGGGTGGCTGAAGCGGACGTTGACCTGGTTGTCGTCGGCCACGATCCGGATCAGGCCGCGCATCTCGGCGGTGTCCACGGCCTCCTCGCCGGCCAGTTCTGCCAGCGCGTCGATATCGAGTGGTTCGCACAGCGACAGCAGCTTCAGCGCGTGCAGGACATCTTCGCCGGCATGCGCCAGTCGTTCGTCGAGCAGTTCGACGAGCCCGGAGGGAATGACGGTGGGGCCGCGGAACTGCCATACCCCGTTGACCTCGGTCAGCGATCCGGCGTCGACCGCGCCCTCGACCATGTTGCGCAGGAACAGTGGGTTGCCGCCCGAGGTTTCCCACATCACGTCGGCGCTGAGCCCCTCCAGCGTCCCGCCCAGGACGATCTCGATGAGTGCGATGCTCTGCTGTTTGGTGAACGGGCTGAGTTCGAAGCGTTGTAGGTAGCCGTCCTTCCAGAGCGAGGTGACGGCATCGGGCACCGGCTCACCACTGCGGACGGTGGCCACCACGTGGCCCGAGCGCTCGACGGCGATCTGGTGCAACAGCGTCGCCGACAGTTGGTCCAGTAGATGTGCATCGTCGATCCCGACGATGGTGTCGCCGTCGGCCACAAGCGATTCGCGTGCCGATCCGATGAGGGCGATGGGGTCGCGTGATCCCGACGGCGACACCCAGTGTGCGAATGCGCCGAGCGGGATGCTGCGCGACGACTCGGTGCACGCGGCCCAGTGCACCTTCTGGTTCAACGATGCGGTGACGGTGCGCGCCAAAGTGGTCTTGCCGACTCCCGCGGCACCGACGAGTACGACTCCGCAGCTGTCCGTCCCGCTGAGGGCGGCCCGAATGGCCTCGTGCTCGGCGGGCCGGTCCAAAAGTTGCCACTGACCAGGCATGGGCCCTGAGTCTAGGGGCACCAGGCCCGGAACGCTGCCGAAAAGGGGGTCGACGGGGAGTCGTGTGTCGGCCGCGGTGGCGAATGTTCTTCCCATTGCAAGTATTTCCCGTTCGCTGGCGTCAGTCCGGAAGTTCGGAGATGTCAGAGGGCTCATGCCGCTCGATGCGGTTCATCCGGTGCCGGAAGTCGCTCGACGCTTCGTACACCTTGAGCTTCAGCCGGTTGATGGACCCCAGCGGCCGGTGGGCCTCCAGGCCACGCCACGAGTTGAACGACAGCACGTCGTCGCCGTACGCGCGGCGCAGTGCGCTGTACGGATTCTGCTCGGGGTACACCACCTTGGCCACCGGCAGGTACGGCGAGTCCCAGGGTTTCGTCGCATCCTCGATCGGCATCTTCTCCGTGTCGAGACACAGTTGCACGCTGAATGTGTACTCCGCGGAGTGCTTTTCGAAGAAGGTCATGATCAGATCGCGATGCTCGTCCTGGCCCGGATTGCGCGGAAGAGTCTGATCGGCAAGCGCTTTGACCTCCGGCGAGGTCGGTTCGTATTTGAAGCGGGCCACGTAGTCGCCGTACCGGATCGGGGCCGACGAGTAGAACGTCTCGCCCAGGATGGGACGATTGGGGGCGACGAATACCGCCAGATTCTCCGGTATCGGCAGGCCGATCTTCTTGAGCGCGCCCAGCAGTTCACTACCGGCCCACAGCGCGCCGTCGGACAACCGGGCCAGCAGGGTGGCGCTCAGCATCCCTAACTTCCGGTACGCGTGGGCGTCGGCGAACAGGAATTCCTCGTGGGTGACGAGCACGAAGTCCTGCGTCACATTCGGTTCGTCGTTCGGGTCCTTCATCGCGCGCTCGCCGTGCACGCCGATGGCCTTGATGCCGAGCCCGCGCACCCCACGGTTCCGGTCGCTGCGCAATACCCCTGAGGTGGTTGAGATGCGGGCGACCACTGGGTAGCTGCGCGCTTGGGCGAACATCCCCTGGGTGAGCACTGCCGGCAGGTCCGGGTTGACGATGAGTTCGCCGCGCAGGATGGCGTGGCTCTTGGCATGCGCGTCGCGCAGTCCGTGCTTGAACTTCTTGTAGGCGCGGGTGTTGTTCTTGTGCAGAGACTCGATGATCTTCTCGATGTCCTCGGCCTCACCCGCCTTGGGTTGCTCGAGATCGTCGCGGTAACGAACCGGGCTGAGGCTTTCGACGATGCGACGTACGTCGGCGGGGGCCATGGCTTCGGTCATGCGGATGCCTTTCTGGTGGGGGAGACAGGGGTCCAGGGGGCGAACGGGTTCGTCACGCCGGCCAGAGCCGGCGCCAGGTCGGGGAAGTGGCGCAACAACACCGAGCGCATGTCGTTGTCCCGGACCCACTTCATGCCGGCGACGGTGTACGTCTCGTCGCGGAAGTCGGTGGTGAAGAAGCGGTCGCTTTCCAGCCGCCGGGTGGCCATCAGGACGAAGACCCGGAATGCGGTGTCGCTGAAGCCGAATCCGGGCGGTTTGGGCTCGGCGTACAGACCGATCATCAGGTCGACCAGGTCGACGTCGTCGCCGTAGGCCTCACGCAGCTCAGCGGCCAGGGCGGTCTCACCGGTCAGCTCCTCGAAGGTCTTCACCGGCTTGAGCCGGAACAGCCTTCGGAACTCGTTGTAGCGCGGGACGCCTCGTTCCCGGCACCGGAGCACGTCGATCGTGGCGAGGTCGATCAGGGTGCCGTCGACGCGGTGCATGTGCTGCAGGTGCCTGGGGAAGTTGTGCAGCGACAACGCCCCGGGATGGGCACGGCCGAACGAGTAGAACAGGTCGGCCATCGGGCTCTCGCCCAGCCGAGCACGCACATTGAGCACCGAGAGTTCGGGTAGCTCGTGCTGCGCGGTGACGCGGTCGTCGGCCAGCGAGCGGAACGTGAACTCGTCGGGAATCAACGGGTGCATCCGGTACACCGCGACGAACTCCTCGGTCAACGAATACGGCACGCCGTGATGTGTGGTCGGTGAGCCCGGGATGCCGTACCACAGGGGACTGCTGCCGAGGCTTCGCCGGAGCCGGGGACCCAGCTTCTCGCCCAGCAGGCCGAACCAGTTGACGCGCATGGCCGTCACCGTGGTCGGGTGCGCGATGATGGCCGGCGTCCAGTCCACGGTGTGGATCTTGGCCATCAGTGCGGAATTGACCAGGCGCGCCTTGTCATAGAGCTGTTGGCCGGTGAGGTAGGGGTACTCCCGGGCCAGGTGGTCGCAGATGGCGTTGTGCTCGCGCATGAACAACGAGTGCAGCAGGGCCAGGCCCACCCAGAAATTCCCCGCGGTGCCGGTGAGGTCAGCCGTCGCTTCGACCTCGGGTGGCGGCAGCCCGGAATCGTCGATACGCAACTTGCCGTGCTCGGGCGCGCGCAGCGCACTGGCGAATGCCGGTGTGGTCCCGTAGATCTGGGAGGCATCCCACCAGTGCGACTCCTGGGTGACGAAGGTGGGCGGGCCGACCGGGCTGAGGTGCGGGTCGGGCGGGGTGCGCTCGACCCGCATCGGCCGCTGCGGCCACGGATCATCGTCGCGCAGCGGTACCACCCAGGGTCGGGCGGCAACCGAGCCATGGGCGAACCAGTCGTGCACCTCGAACTGAATCCACGCCGCGGCCAGCAGGTTCAGTGTGGTCGCGGGCTGAAAAACCTCGCGCGTCAGTAGGGTGCGGCTGATCAGCCGTGGGTTGGGGGAGAGAAGTCGCTGCGCGGATTCGGGGTAGGAGTGTTCGGGCGGGACGTTTCGGCCGAACCGGCAACCCACCGCACCCATCCGGGGGTCTTCGAGATCGTTGTAGGACCCGTCGCGGGTGCGGGCGCCCAGATAGTTGCCGACGCCGGCAGGATCGCCCGGCGGGACCGGGGCGGGCTCGGCGGCATACAGATTCGACGTTCGCAGTTGATGGCGCAGCCCGATCAGAACGATCAATCCAACCGGCTTGGGCAGCCGGGCCCAGCCCACCGTCTGATCGATCTGCTGGGCGATCCTGGCTGCGAGGGTGGCCGCCAGCGATCGCGACCGGGACCAGACAGCGGCGACGAATGCTGGTGCCTGTCTCGGCGTGGTCACCATTCGCTGTTTTCCCTCCGGCCGAAATATCGAGCCTGTTGGCCACGATTGTTGTGCACGGAAGCAGAAATGACATGAGTAGTGGGCTACTCGATCCGACCCGGTCGGTTCCTGCGTGTTTCGAGTAGTCAAATACGCGTGTGCGGGTGGCTCGGCTGAGCGACGATCAATCGACGCAGGAAAACCTGGGGTGGTTGAGTATGCCGAGGAGCGCGGTGAGTTCAACGGGGGAAGTCTGGGCAGATCGGGTGCTCAGCGCATTGGGGGATCTGGATCAGGCCGGCACGCCCGCGGACATGGCGCTGCTGACCGAGACCGTCGCCGCCAGATTCGCGTCCCGATTCGACGAGCGGGACCGGCAGTACGAGAACGACAAACCGTACTGGCACAACCGTGTTCAGGATGCTGTCACCCGACTGCGTCGGAAGAAGCTGGTTGCCGCCAAGGCGCCGAAGAGCGCACGGGTGCAATTGACCGACACCGGCCGCGCAGCCGTCGCGGGTGCCCGCGAACGCGCTGAGGTCGGCGCGGAGCCGGCGGTGCGGGCCGTGGTTCCCTCGGAGGCACCGCCACCGCAAGTGGGGACGCCCGAACCACCCAAGCGTGACCCGGTGCTGGCCGGGGTCGTGACCGCGCCCCTGCGCACGGCGATGGCGCAAGAAGGCGACGCCACGCCCATACCGATCATGATCGAGCTCAACCTGACGTTCCAGCCGTCGGTGGCCGCCGCGATCGCGAAGGTCGAGCGACTGTGGGAATCGGTCGGTGCGGCAGGTATTCCGGTGCCGCTGGCCGATCAGTTCATGGCAGGCGATCTCACGTCGGCCCAGATCAAATCGTTGGTGTCGGCCGATGCCGTCCCGCAGACCTGGTCCGAACGGGCGGTCTACCGGATCTGGCCGGACTTCGAGGTGCACACCCAGATTGACGCCTCCTCGACCACCATCAAGGCCGTCGCGGCCCAAAGGTCGTTCGACAGCTACGGCGAGGGGATCGTCTGGGCCGTGGTCGATTCCGGTATCGACGAGACGCACGCGCACTTCTCGGAATACCAGAACCTACGGCATCCGTCAGTGGTCGATCTGCACCACGACTTCACCGGCGGTGACGCTCCGCTGACCGACACCGATGGGCACGGCACGCACGTGGCCGGGATCATCGCCGGGGGTTTGGTGGGCCGCAAGCCCGCGGACGTCGTGGTGATCGAGAAACGACTCAATGACCCTGAGCACGGTGGTGATCCGATCGCCGCACCACGTACGGTCTCGAATCCGGACCGCCTGGCGGGCATGGCGCCGAAGGCCAAACTGGTGAGCCTCAAGGTACTCGGGCCCGGGGACCAGACCTCCCGGGTGAGCCGGGTGATGCAGGCGTTGGCCTATGTCAGGAAGCTCAACGCCGGAAGTGAGCGGGTGCCGCGGATACACGGCGTGAACCTCAGCCTCGGATACGAATTCGACGCCCAGTGGTACGCCTGCGGCCAGAGCCCGATGTGTATCGAGGTCGACAAGACCGTGCGCTCGGGCGTCGTGGTGGTCGTGGCCGCGGGCAATTCCGGCTATGTGTCACTGAATACGGCATTCAGCAAGGATTCGGTGAAGTTCACCGCGGACATGACGATCAACGATCCCGGTAACACCGAAAGCGCGATCACCGTCGGTTCCACGCACCGCAGCTCACCGCATACCTTCGGTGTCTCGTATTTCTCCTCACGCGGCCCCACCGGGGACGGCCGACGCAAGCCCGACCTGGTCGCGCCGGGTGAACGCATCACCTCGGCCGCGGCCGGAACCCGCCGGGAGGCCGTGACCAACCAGATCGACGTCGAGCCCGACGTGCCGGTGTACGTCGAGGAGAGCGGCACCAGCATGGCGGCCCCGCACGTGTCCGGCGCGATCGCGGCATTCCTGTCGGTGCAGCGGGAGTTCGTCAGCGAACCGGAGGCGATCAAACGCATCTTCGTCGACTCCGCGACCTCGCTGAACCGCGACCCGGCATTCCAGGGCAGCGGCATGGTCGATCTCATGCGTGCGTTGCAATCCGTTTGACCTGAAAGGCACTCCGATGACCAACGATGTGGCAGACCGGATCTGGCGACTGGTGTTCGATGCCGAGGGCCGTCCCGATCCAGCGGTGCTGGCCGATCTCAAGAGTCGGATCGGTGCCGCGGGACTGACCGATCTGATCATCTTCTCCCACGGCTGGAACAACGACGAAGCGGCTGCGGCGTCGTTGTACGAGAGGTGGTTCGGGCTGTTGGCTCCACAACTCGACCCGGCCCGCGCGGTCGGTTTCGTCGGGCTGAGGTGGCCGTCTCAACTCTGGCGTGACGAGCCGATCCCAGATTTTCCCGGACCGGCGGCGCACGACGGCGGGGGTGCGGCCGCGCTGGGTGACGAGGTGGTGGCGACGCCCGCTGGGCCGGTGGCCATCGATCCGGCCCAGCTCGACGAGCTCAAGGAGATGTTTCCCGACGGCAAGGAGCAGTTGGACACCATCGCCGGTCTGCTGGCGGCCCCGCCGAGCAGCGACCGCCTGCCGGAACTGCTCGATGCGCTGCGCGCGTTCAGTGCCGCCACCCAGACCGGGTTCAACGACGGTGAAGGTGATGCTCCGGACGCGGGTCCGGGGATGCTCGCCGAACACCAGGATCCGGAGCAGCTGTTCACCACCTTCGCTGACGAATTGGCTTTTGCTGGTGTGGAATTCGATGAGGACGAGGGCGGGGGAGCGGCTGGCCTCGGTGACATCGCAGGGCGGTTGTGGCGCGGCGCCAAGGAGGCACTGCGCCAGCTGAGCTACTGGAAGATGAAGAACCGCGCCGGTGTGGTGGGCCGGCGCGGGCTCGGCCCCGCCATCGATGTACTGCACGCCGACTTCCCCGAGCTGCGGATCCACCTGGTCGGGCACAGTTTCGGGGCCCGGGTGGTGTCTTATGCCATCGCCGGGATGACCGAGGTTCAACCCTCACCGGTCAAAGCCGTGACCTTGTTGCAGGGCGCGTACTCCCGCTTCGCGTTCACCGAGCGGTTGCCGTTCCGGAAGGGTGCGGGTGAGCTGGCTGGGCAACTGACCCGTATCGACGGCCCGCTGACGGTCTGTTTCTCCAGTCATGACCGGGCGCTGGGGATGTTCTACCCGCTCGCCTCGGCTGCGGCGGGCGAGGATGCGGCCGGGGCCGACGATCCGCTGTTCCGGTGGCGGGCCATGGGATCGCACGGCGCGTACCAGTCGCAGACCCAGAGCCTGGGCACCGTGAATACGACCTACCCGTTCCAGTCCGGTCAGATTCTGAACCTGAATTCGTCGGAGATAGTGGTCGAGGACAAAAGCCCCTCGGGGGCGCACAGCGACATCTTCCACGAGGAATTGACCTGGGTTGCCGCCGCCGCCGGAAAATTGAACCCGGCCTGATTGGGTGTCCGAGGGGTGACTTGTCCCCTTACGACACGATTCGAGACCTTTCACCTGAGTCGATGACCAGGTGCCGAGGTTCTGGGGGTCTCGACGCGGCAGGTCGCGCGGCTCGCTCGTGCGGGGGAGTTGACGGTGACGCGCACGGTGGGTGGTGCGTTGTTGTTGGACGGGGCGTCGGTGCATCG
This sequence comes from Mycolicibacterium lutetiense, assembly GCF_017876775.1. Lineage (NCBI taxonomy): Bacteria > Bacillati > Actinomycetota > Actinomycetes > Mycobacteriales > Mycobacteriaceae > Mycobacterium > Mycolicibacterium lutetiense. The sequence goes on from NZ_JAGIOP010000001.1 coordinate 1,504,688, forward strand.
GCTGGCCAACCAGGTACGCCACAACGGGCGCCCGTGGACGCCTGCGACGGCGTGGGCGGCGGGGTTGCTGCTGACCCGTGCTACCCGTGATGTCGACATGATCCTGCATATCGAGACCGGTTCGGCCACATTCGGTGGTGTCCGGGACGAATTGGAACGGCTCGGGTATGGCCTGCGTGAACCCGTCGGCAACGGGCCGGTGCACCGTTTCGGCCGGGGTGCTGGCGATGCCGAGACGGTCGACGTCATGGTCGCCGATCGCCTTCCGTCCAAGCTGCACCCGAAAGTGCTGCGGCGGAAGGTGTTTGCCGTCCCGGGTGGGACTTCGGCACTGCGCAAGACCGTCAACTGCGACACCGTCGGCGAGGGTGTCGTCTTGGTCGAACCTCCGTCTGGCCTACCGGACCCTGGCTGCTTGCTGGCGAGCCGAGCAGGAGGGGCGCACCGACCCTGACGAACTCGGCCGGATTTTGTTGACGTTCAACGAGGTGTGGCGCTCATGGCAGCATCGGCGAGCTCCGCATAGCTGATCGGCGCCAGCTTGAACCGCGCCAACAATGAGGTCAGGGTGATGGTCCTCTGGTCCTCTAGCTCATCGAGCATTTTGGTTGCGACTACGTAAAACTCCCACTGACTCAAGTTCATTGGGTTGACCGTGGCCTTGTCGCCTGCGGTGAGCACACAGAATACGTACACATTCGCTTGACGACAGGGCGGACCGGGAAGCGGTTTGTTGGTCCTCGCGTCCCACCCGGTTGTCTTAGGAATATCGAAGCGGAGCGTCGAATAGTCGTCCTGGTGCCAGGTCTGCAGCCGCGCCGTTGATTTGACCTCGACCTTGATACCGTTCGCTTCGAGGTCGTATGCGTCCCACTCCCGGCGAATAGCGCCATCTACACAGCCGAGCGCGGATCCAACGATGAACTCGGCGAGCAGGCCGCGCAATGCATTCGACAGCAAATCTGATGCGCCCCATTGCCAGAAGGCGGTCAGGGTAGGCGCGATCTCTGCACCGGTTCCCTCGAACAGTTCGGTGCCCTCAAGCCGCAGTGGCTTGTACTCCTGCTGGGAGATATGCAGTGCCATGTTCCTCTCCGAAACGCTGCTGTCGTTGATCTGTGCAATCAGAGCCTAGAGTCGGCGCACCCCAACCTCGCGGGCCCACTGATCGACAGCGGCATCGAACGCGGCGTACAACTGTTCCTCCGTGAGTTTCTCGTGCTGCTCGGCTGCTATGACCAAAGGATCGTGTTGGACGCCGGAAGTGTCCACCTCCGGCGGGGTTGCGCGTAGCGTGCTGAACTGTCCACAGACGCGGCATCGGGAATGACCGGCCACGTATTCACAGCAGTCACAATGCTCGCCGCCGCAACATATTTCGGCGCAGCACCGCACCTCACAGCATGCCAGGGTGTCACCTCCCGCTTCGGTGAGGCCCAGACGCTGACTCGCCAGGTGCGCCGCGTGCCCGCGTCGTGATCCGGCGTCCCGATAGCGACACACGTGCCCGTGCAGCGGCCACACCACTGTGGCAAGATTGCGCGCGCTGCACAGCCGTCGGGCGTCTCGCAACAGGTTTGCACCGCTGGCCCACGCGCGCGCTTCGCTCAGGCAGCCCTCCGCTTCGGCCTCCGCGCCCGCCTTGCGCGCCTGGAGCGCAGAAGCGCTCCACTCTCGCGATTCCTCCAGGTGCTCGGCGTGTGCCGCGGCCAGCGCATCGACGTCGCACCCGTAGATATAGGCAGCTCCGGCCGCGTCGAGCGGCTTGCCCTCGCGGCTCGACATGATGAATCGCCCCGGGTTTGATGCACACGTGGTTATGGGTGTGCAGCCTCTGGTTGGGCTGTGTTTGTAGCGTAGTAGATGGCCTCGTATTCGGTCGGTGGGATGCGGCCCAGGCGGTGCATGAGCCGATCGGTGTTGTACCAGTGCACCCAGTCGGCGGTGAGCATCTCGACGTCGGCCAGCCGTTGCAGCGGGCCCCGTCGGAATGGCGAGTCGTCGCGGATGGCTTCGGTTTTGTACAGCCCTATGGTCGTTTCGGCCAGGGCGTTGTCGAAGGCGTCCCCGACCGTTCCGATTGACGGGATCAGCCCCGACAGGGACAGGGTTTCTCCGAACCGCACCGAGGTGTACTGGGCGGGTTCAATCGGTCGTTGCAACACCGGGTTGTTGGAGTGAGTGTAGCTGTTGGGCAAAGACTTCGGCGGGAGTCTTCCAGCCGAGGACCTTTCGGGGTCGGTTGTTGAGCGTCAGTGCGACCGCTTCGAGGTCTTGAGCCGACCATCGAGATAAGTCGGTGCCTTTCGGAAAGTACTGACGCAGAACGCCATTGGTGTTCTCGTTGGTAGGCCGCTGCCATGGCGAGTGCGGGTCGGCGAAAAACACCTTCGTTCCGGTGTCGAAGGTGAACTGGGCGTGCGCGGCCAACTCTTTGCCGCGGTCCCATGTCAACGTCTGACGCAGCTGCTTGGGTAGCTGTGCCAGTGAGGCGATCAGGGCAGCGTTCATCGCCTCGGCGCCGTAGCCGCTGAGCGCCGGCCCGTTCTTCACCGGCGGCGCCAGACCCCACCCCTCGAGGCGGGGAAGGTGAACCAGCATCACCGAGCGGCTCTTGCGTTCCACCACGGTGGCAATCGCCGACCGGCCCGCACCGATGATCAAATCACCCTCCCAATGCCCAGGAACTGCGCGATCGGCGGCTTCGGCAGGGCGTTTGCTGATCACGACGTCCGCGGTGACATGTCCCTGCGGTTTGTTCTGTGTCCTGGCCCGCGGGACCCGCAGCGCACGACCGGTCCGCAGGCACGCGACCAATTCCCGTTTGAGCGCCCCACGCCCCTCGATGAACAAGGACTGATAGATCGCCTCATGGCTGATGCGCATGGACTCATCATCGGGGAAATCCAGCGGTAAGCGGTGGGCAATCTGTTCCGGGCTCCATGCTGTCGACCACCGTCGGTCTTGTCGGTGCGGCTTGTTGCGGCCGTTCCAGGCCTTGGTCTGCGGACCTGCGACGGCGGTGCCGTCGGGTCCGCGGACACTGCCATCGAGCCGCTGCTGCACGTACTCACGCAGCTGCGGGTTGACTGCCAGTTTCGCGGGTTTCGGGCGCTTTGCTGCTTGCTGGGCCTTCCACTGCGCCACCCCTGCGCGGTACACCTGCGTGCCGCTGCGGGTGGCTGCGTTGCGCCGCAGTTCCCGCGAAACTGTCGAGGGGTCACGCTTGATCTCGCGGGCGATCTCACGCACCCCGGCGCCCTGGGCGCGTAGCAGTGCGATCTCCTCCCGCTCGGCGAACGACAGATACCGGCCCGTGGGCTCATCCAGACTGATCGGCGTCATGCCGCCAGCGTGGTGGAACCACCTGGTCGCCACCGGTGTCGACACGCCGACCTCTGCGGCTGCGTCGTCGGTGGAGACACCCTGGGCGATCAGCCGCCAAAACTGACGCTGCACCGACCGCGACGGGTCCGGGCGCCCTGGTGAGCGCATCGCAGGCCGCAACGCACGGTCAGCCGCCCACTGCCGTCGCCTACCAACCGATTCCGCGTCCTTACGCTTGGCCACACCACACCTCCGTGATCAAGGTGTTGCGACGACCAGTTGAATCCGCCCTGCGACCCCGCATCACTATGATGAATAGTGTTGCCCAGCAACGGATTGCCCTGACTCATTCTGAGTAGCGCGGCGTGCCGGATGGCTTGGCGTACGAACCGATCCTCCTTGCTGGCCGAGCACGTCCAGCCCACGATCCGCCCCGCGTAGGCATCGATGGCGAACGCGGTGTAGACGAACACCCCAGAGGCGAGTCGCACGTAGGTGAAATCGGCGACGAGCAGCATGTTGGGGGCGGGCACCCGGAACCGGCGTTTGACCAGATCCGCAGCGCGGGCTGCGGCCGGGTCAGCGATCGTGGTGCGGACCTTTTTGCGCCGGGTCACCCCCTGCCATCCGTTGGCCCGCATGAGGCGTTCCACGGTGCAGCGGGCCACCGTGATGCCCTGGCGTTGCAGGTGAGCCCACATCTTGACCGCGCCGTACAACGACTCCGGCTTGCGGCGGCCCGCCTCGTCGGGCTCGTAGTAGCCGGCCATCACCTCGGTGATGACGGTGTCCCACAAGGCCCGCGCTGACGGGGGCCGCGACAGCCAGGCGTAGAAGGTTCTCGGAGCGATCTTGCAGCCGTGCTCAGTGAGCACGCGGCAGATCGGAGCGACCCCGAACCGAGCACGATGCTCGGCGATGAACGCACAGATCAACGGCGTCGCGGGTCGCTCTCCCGCGCGAAGAAACTTGTTGCCGCCTTGAGGATTTCGATCGTTTCCTCAAGCTCACGATTCTTACGCTTGAGTTCCCGGTTCTCGCGCGAGATGTCGGTGGATACCCCGTCGCGGACCCCGGTATCGACCTCAGTTTGGTTGATCCACCGCCGCAGCGTTTCGTAGGACACTCCCAACCGCTTGGCGACCGCGGTGATGCAGGCGGTGCGGGTGTCGTACTCCTCGAGATGGTCAGTGACCAACCGGACCGCTCGGGCCTTGAACTCCTCGTCGTATCTCTTCGGCATGATGCGAACTACCTTCCCTCGAAAGAAGGTGTGCATCAAACCCGGGGTGATTCATGATCAGGTAGGCAAGACTGCGGGATTGTTCGGATCCGAATTCGTCGTCGTCGTCGATCATGCCCGCAACGTATTCGAGGGGTCGGACACGCGGTCTCGATGCCGAGTTCAAGAGCCTGAGAAATTCCGCAAGCCAGGGGCGTAGCAGCGGTTCGTGAAGTGCACACCGTCGGACACGAAGAGGGGGGCACGCCAGTGAACGCTCGCGGATTCGTTGCCCGCTCGACGCTGATGAGGGAGGTGATGACATTGGTGCCCGAGGGCGATGCGATTGCCACCACCGGCACTGCTCACCAACTCGGCAAACGAAAAACCCGCTCCGATGCAGATGGAGCGGGTTCCAGCGATTTAGTTAGCTAACAAATTGTGTCCGAGGGGGTGTGTGAGTTCACGACATAGGTGACACCTGAGTCGGGACATGGGTGACACCTGCGATGGCACCTCGATGAGTCGCGTCATAGGTGACAGTCATGATTCATGTCGAAAGCCCGCGTGGTGGTGTTGGAAATCGTCTCCGGTCATCTGTCGGTCAGCGCCGCGGCCCGTACCTACGGGATGTCCCGTCAACACATCCACCGACTGCTCAAACGTTTCCGGGAAGGCGGTCTGGAAGCCGTCGATCCCCGCTCTCGGCGCCCCGCCAGCAACCCCCGTGCAGTCAGCGATGAGGTCATCACCGCGATCGTGCTGCTGCGCGAAAAACTCACCGCACAAGGCCTCGACGCCGGCCCGATCACCCTGCAAGAACACCTGGCCCAACAACAGCTACCGGTGCCCTCGACCTCCACCATCCGACGCATCCTGCACCATCACGGACTGATCGCCCCGCAACCCCACAAACGGCCCCGCAGCTCCTATCACCGCTTCGCCGCCGAACAACCCAACGAATGCTGGCAGTCCGACTTCACCCACTGGACCCTGGCAGACGGCACCGACATCGAGATCCTCAACTGGCTCGATGACCACTCCCGATACCTGCTGTACTGCACCGCATTTACCCGCGTCAGCGGACCCGACATCGTGGCCAGTTTCACCACCCTCATCGACATCTACGGCCCGCCGGCATCCACCCTGACCGACAACGGATCGGTCTACACCTCACGATTCACCCACGGCCACAACGATTTCGAACGACTTATCGCCAGCCTGGGCATCACGCAAAAGAACGGACGCCCCGGCCACCCACAAACACAAGGCAAAATCGAACGCTTCCACCAAACCCTCAAACGCTGGCTGGCCGCCCGCCCCCGACCATCGACCCTGGCCGACCTGCAACACCTGCTCGACGAATTCCGCATCATCTACAACACCGAACGCACCCACCGAGCCCTGCCAGCCGCCACCACACCGGCGCAGGCCTACACCGGCCGACCCAAAGCCACCCCGGACGCAATGATCGAACACTTCCGCATCCGCCACGACACCGTCGATCAATTCGGCAAACTCACTCTGCGCCACGGCAGCCGACTACACCACCTGGGCATCGGACGCCGCCATGCCCATACCCCGGTACTCATTGTGGTCACCACCACCAACGTCACCATCATCAGCAAAACCGGATACCACCTCATCGCTGGCCACCGGATCAACCCCGACCGCAACTACTGGCCCAACCAACAAAAAACCCCGGCCAAAAGACCGGGGAATTCTGTAACCGATGACTCGACTCATGTGTAACCCATGACCCGACTCACCACAATTGTGTCCGAGGGGGGACTTGAACCCCCACGCCCGTTAATAGGGCACTAGCACCTCAAGCTAGCGCGTCTGCCATTCCGCCACTCGGACTTGCCAGCCACTCGGGCTGGGCGCTTAAGGCTAACGGATCGAGTGCCCCAGACCCAAACCGGTGTCCCGGAGCGAATCGGTGGTACGAATGTGACTGTGACTGTCCCCGCCTCCAGCGCGGACGAGGTGGTCGATCTCGTCAGTGCGCTCATCCGATTCGACACCTCCAATACCGGTGACCCGGCCACCTCCAAGCCGGAAGCGGACTGTGCGGAATGGGTGGCCGACCGACTCCGTGAGGTCGGCTACACGACCGAATATGTCGAGGCCGGTGCGCCCGGCCGCGGCAATGTCTTCGCCCGGTTGCCCGGCGCCGATTCCTCCCGTGGCGCGCTGATGATCCACGGGCATCTCGACGTGGTCCCGGCCGAGCCCGCCGATTGGAGCGTGCACCCGTTCTCGGGTGCGGTGAAGGACGGCTACGTGTGGGGCCGCGGCGCGGTGGACATGAAGGACATGGTCGGGATGACCATGGCGGTGGCCCGGCATTTCAAGCGGTCCGGCATCGTTCCGCCTCGCGATCTGGTGTTCGCGTTCGTCTCCGATGAGGAACACGGCGGCACCTACGGCGCCAATTGGTTGGTGGACAACCGACCCGACCTGTTCGACGGTGTGACCGAGGCGATCGGTGAGGTGGGCGGGTTCTCGCTGACCGTGCCCCGCAAGGACGGCGGGGAGCGTCGGCTGTACCTGATCGAGACCGCCGAAAAAGGGTTGGCCTGGATGCGGCTGACCGCACGCGGCCGGGCCGGGCACGGCTCGATGGTGCACGACGACAACGCCGTGACGGCCATCGCCGGTGCGGTGGACCGGTTGGGGCGCCACCAGTTCCCGTTGGTGCTCAATCCGGCCGTGGAACAGTTCCTCACCGCCGTGGCCGAGGAGACCGGCTACGACTTCGACGTGAACTCGCCGGACCTGGACGGCACCATCGCCAAACTCGGTGGGGTGGCCCGGATCGTGTCGGCCACCCTGCGCGACACCGCCAACCCGACCATGCTCAAGGCCGGCTACAAGGCCAATGTGATCCCGGCGTCGGCGGAGGCCGTGATCGACTGCCGGGTGCTGCCGGGCCGCAAGGAGGCCTTCGAGCGCGAGGTCGATGCGTTGATCGGCCCCGACGTCACGCGCAGTTGGGAGCGGGACCTGCCGTCGTACGAGACCACGTTCGACGGTGATCTGGTGGACGCGATGAACGCGGCGATCCTGGCGATGGATCCCGAGGCCCGCACCGTGCCCTACATGATGTCGGGTGGCACCGATGCGAAGTCGTTCCAGCGGTTGGGGATTCGCTGCTTCGGGTTCGCTCCGCTGCGGCTGCCGCCGGAACTGGACTTCGCGGCACTGTTCCACGGTGTCGATGAGCGGGTGCCGGTGGACGCGCTGCAGTTCGGCGCGGGCGTTCTGGAACACTTTTTGCGGAACTGCTGACTGCACGAGTCACGACGACACGAGTCACGACGAGAGGGAACCATGAGCACATCTCCGTACGACAGCCTGCCGAAGCTGCCGACGTTCACCCTGACTTCCGAATCGGTCAGCGATGGCGGGCCGCTGGCCAATGATCAGGTCAGCGGGATCATGGGGGCCGGCGGCTCGGACACCTCGCCGCAGCTGAGCTGGTCGGGCTTCCCGGCCGAGACCAAGAGCTTCGCGGTCACGGTGTACGACCCCGATGCGCCGACGGCGTCGGGCTTCTGGCACTGGGCGGTGGCCGATCTGCCCGCCACGGTGACCGATCTGCCTGCCGGCGCCGGCGACGGCGGCGACCTGCCCGGTGGGGCCGTCACGCTCGCCAACGACGCGAGCCTGCGGCGTTACCTCGGTGCGGCCCCGCCCGCCGGCCATGGTCCGCACCGGTACTACATCGCGGTCCACGCCGTGGGAGTCGAGTCGCTGGGGCTGCCCGATGGAGCCACCCCCGCCTACCTGGGCTTCAACCTGTTCGGGCAGGCCATCGCCCGCGCCGTCATCCACGGCACCTACGAGCAGAAGTAGTGCTCAGCGCGCGGTGGGGTCAGCGGGCAGCTGAACCCACCGCGTCGGTCAGTGACGCGAACCCGCCGGCGTGCAGCCGTCCGGCGATGCCGTCGTGAATCTGTTTGGCCCACAGTCCGCCGCCGTAGATGAACCCCGTGTAGCCCTGGAGCAGGGTCGCCCCGGAGGTGATCCGTTCCCACGCGTCGTCGGCGGTTTCGATGCCGCCGACGCTGATCAGGACGAGCTGGTCGCCCACGCGGCGGTACAACTGGCGCAGCACTTCCAGGGACCGGTGTGCCACGGGGCGTCCCGAGACGCCTCCGGTGCCCAGATCGGCGACACCGGGGGTGGCCAGCCCGTCGCGGGACACCGTGGTGTTGGTGGCAACGATGCCGGCCAACTTCAATTCGACTGCCAGATCGGCGATTTCGTCGATGTCGGCATCGGAGAGGTCGGGGGCGATCTTGACCAGTACGGGCTTGTTGGTCTCCGCCTTGACCGCGGCCAGGATCGGTCGCAGCGACTCCACCGCCTGCAGGTCCCGTAGCCCCGGGGTGTTGGGGGAGCTGACGTTGACGACGATGTAGGCGGCCAGTGCACTGACCAACCGGGTGCTCTCGGCGTAGTCGGCCACCGCGTCGGAGGCCGGGGTGAGTTTGGTCTTGCCGATGTTCACCCCGATGGGCACATCGGGGGTGTGCCGGGCCAACCGGATCGCCAACGCCCCGGCGCCCTCGTTGTTGAACCCCATCCGGTTGAGCAGCGCGTGGTCCTCGGGCAGCCGGAACAGTCGCGGCTCGGGGTTGCCGGGTTGCGGTTGCGCTGTGACGGTGCCGACCTCGGCATACCCGAACCCGAGCGCCCCCCAGGTCTCCAGGCCGCGGCCGTCCTTGTCGAAACCGGCCGCCAGGCCCATGGGGCCCGGGAACCGCACCCCGAACACCGTGCTGGCCAGCGCCGGGTCGGAGGGTGCCAGCCGACCCGCCAGCGCCCGACGCAGGATCGCCGGTCCGGTGACGGCGCGCAGCAGCGCGAACACCCACACGTGAATGCGTTCGGGGGATACCAGGAACAGCACCCGCCGCAGAGCCGCGTACATCACAGCGAAGGCGCCATGGGTGTGCCCGGCATGGATGACGCGGATTTCTTGCGCCGCAACAGCACCCGTCGGCTCCCATCTGTATAGGCCCGCACCCGGGTCAGTTCCCAGCCGCGGTACTCGGCCTCGATCGACAAGCGGATCGAGGCGCTGATCCTGGTGACATCGGGCGGTAGCCGCAACGGAATCCAGTCGTATTCCTCGGAGCGGTCTTCGGCGACGACTCGCTCCCACCCCGGCGGCATCCGGCCCTGCTGAATGGTGGTCATCGGCGACCCGACGCGCTGCCGATCACCTGAACACCCGCTCCCGACCCCGACACCACGTAGAGGGTGTCGGTCTTGTCGTCGTAGGCCAGGGAGTTCGGTTGCTGCACGGTTCGATAACGCACCTTTTCCACCGGTATGCCGGTGGAAAGATCGTAACCAATCACGGTATTGGCCGCGGTCTGCGACACCCAGGCCAGCTTGTCGGATCCGGCCAGTCCGTACGGGGCGGCGGGCACCGGGTAGCGCTGCCGCATGATCAAGGGATCCGCGCCGAACACCAGTAGCTCATTGCCGCGGGTGTCGGCGACCAGGACCCGGCCCTGTGTGTCGGCGGCGAGGGTGGTGGCGCCTTCTCCGGCCCGCAGTGCCTGTGCGGCTTTGGTGCCGCTGGGGTTGACGGCGGTCACCGAGGTTTGCCCGCGATCCAGCACTACCGCGGTGTTTCCTTGTGTGACAAGCGAATCGACCCGCGCGAAGATCTTGAGCTGGGCAGCCACGGTGCGGTCGCTGCCCAATGTGTAGACCGCTCCGTCGGCGCTGCCCAGCACCGGATTGCCATCGGCGCGCAACGCGATCGCGGTGAAGTCGACGCCCTGGGCGCCGTCCACGTCGATTTTGCTGGCCTTGGCGTCGGCCAGGTCGACCCGGAAGTAGCCACCCCGGGCGGCAGCCAGAACGTCACCCTTGCCGTCGACGCTGAGCGCGGTGGCCGCGGGCATCAGCGTCACCTCTCGTGGCGGTCGATTGCCGGTCAGCAGGCTCAGGGTCGACTGGCCTTCGCCGCCTGGGGTCAGAACGGCCAATGTGCCGGTTGCTGGGTCGAATACCGCGCTCGCGGCATGGCCGCGCAATGGCCGGATCTCACCATCCGGGGTGACCGTGACCGGGGGCGAAATCGCGGCCTGAGCGGGTTCGATGGTGGGGGGCGGGGCGTCGGCGGGGTTGGACGTGCAGCCCGCGGAGAGCAGCAGGGCCAGCGCGAGGAGGCCGGCGCGAACTGGCTGACCTGCAAGGATTGGGCGCAACGGATTGCTCTCGATCGTAGATGGATGGTCGGTGACGTGCAGGAATCCAGTTTAGGCATGGCCGTTGAACGGAAATGGTCGCGTCTGCAACCAGCGCGGCATAAGTAGAGGTATGGTTCGGGAATGACCCTCGCCGCAGACCGGGAACTGGGTAACCGAGAGTTTGCTATGGAGGACATTTACACTGGTGTACACGCCAGCGGGTTTGGCCAGGTTGGCGATGGCCGGAGTTTTTCTTTCCACATCGAACGTCAGCAACTCGTGATCGAGGTCTACCGTCCGCGGCTGTCCGGCCCGGTTCCGGTCGCGGACGATGTGGTGGCCATGGCCACCCGCAAACTGACCGATATCGATCTGTCTGACGAACGCAGCCTGTCGGCAACGGTCCGGGACGCGGTCGCCGCCGCGCAACCGGTTTCGCGCGCCGCTCGCTGACACAGCTCACTGCCTTCGTCACGGTACGGTCGTCGTCGTGACTGACGTCGGTGCCATGTCCTGGCTGCAAGTGGTTGTGTTGTCGATTGTCCAGGGGCTCACCGAATTTCTGCCGGTCTCGTCCTCGGGACACCTCGCGATCACCTCGCGGGTGTTTTTCGACGACGACGCAGGCGCCTCGTTCACAGCGGTCGTACAGATCGGCACCGAAGTGGCGGTCCTCATGTATTTCGCCAGGGATATCGGCCGCATTATCAGCGCGTGGTTCGCCGGGCTGACCGACGCCGGTCGGCGAACCCCGGATTACTGGCTCGGGTGGTGGGTGATCATCGGCACGGTGCCGATCGGGGTGTTCGGATTCACCCTTCAGCACTTCATCCGGGATGACATCCGGAACCTGTGGATCATCGCCACGGCGCTCATCGTCTTCTCGTTCGTCATCGCCGCCGCTGAATATCTCGGAAAGCAGACACGCGAAATCCAGGAATTCACCTGGCGCGACAGTCTCATCGTTGGCTCGGCGCAGGCGCTCGCGCTCATCCCCGGCGTCTCGAGGTCCGGCGTCACCATCAGCACCGGCCTTTTCCTCGGCCAGAAGCGGGAGGCTGCAGCGCGATTCGGCTTCCTGCTGGCCATCCCGGCGGTCCTCGGCTCCGGGCTGTACGAACTGCGCCACGTGTTCGAACCCGGCGCCTCGGGAATGAGCGCGACGGTTCCGCAGATCGTGCTCGGCACGCTCATCGCGTTCGTCGTCGGCTATGCGGCGGTCGCCTGGTTCCTGAAATTCCTGGTGTCGCACAGCATGTACTGGTTCGTGGGATACCGAGTGGTGCTCGGTGCGGTGGTGCTGGCCCTGCTGGCTACCGGGGTGGTCGCCGCGCAATGACCTGGACGGAGGAGCAGATATGACGGTGATCCTGCTGAGGCACGGCCGTTCGACCTCGAATACCGCGCACACCCTGGCCGGCCGGAGTGAGGGTGTCGATCTCGATGAGCGCGGTGCCGAGCAGGCCGCCGGCCTCGTCGCACGCATCGGGGAGTTGCCGGTGACCGCGATCGTGCATTCCCCGCTGTTGCGCTGCGCGCGCACGGTGGCGCCGCTGGCCGGGGCACTGGCATTGGAGCCGATCATCGACGAACGGCTCACCGAGGTGGATTACGGCAGCTGGACCGGCCGCGCCATCGGCGAACTGGTGAAGGAACCCCTGTGGTCGGTGGTCCAGCAGCAGCCCAGTGCGGCGGTGTTCCCCGAGGGCGAGGGGCTGGCGCAGGTTCAGGCCCGGGCGGTCGCTGCGGTGCGGGAACGCGACCGTGCGTTGGCCGATGAACACGGTGCCGACGTGTTGTGGCTGGCTTGCACGCACGGCGACGTGATCAAGGCGGTGCTCGCCGATGCGTTGGGTGTGCATTTGGACGGGTTCCAGCGCATCACCGCCGACCCGGCGTCGATGAGCGTGATCCGCTACACCGAGTTGCGCCCGTTTGTGATGCACATCAACCACACCGGTACGCAGTTGAGCGCCGGACTGGCCGCCAAACCCGCCACGGACGCCGTGGTGGGTGGGTCCACCAACTGACCCGCAGCACCGCTACCGGTATTTTGGAAGGTGCCATGGCCCGCGCAATTCACGTATTCCGCACCCCCGACCGTTTCGTGGCCGGGACTGTCGGCCAACCCGGTAACCGCACTTTCTATCTCCAGGCCGTCCACGACAAACGCGTGATCTCGGTGATCTTGGAGAAGCAGCAGGTCGCGGTGCTGGCTGAGCGAATCGCCGCGCTCCTGACCGAGATCAATCGCCGCTTCGGCACGCCGATCCCGCCGGACACCGGTGAAATCGGTGATCTGCTACCGCTGGTCACCCCGGTCGACGCCGAGTTCCGCGTCGGGACGATGGGGCTGGGCTGGGATTCGGAAGCGCAGACCGTCGTGGTGGAGCTGTTGGCGGTCTCCGAAGACGAGTTCGACGCGTCGGTGGTGCTGGACGACGCCGAGGAGGGCCCCGATGCCGTGCGGGTGTTTCTCACCCCGGAATCGGCCCGGGAGTTCGCCACCCGTTCCAGCCGGGTGATCTCGGCGGGCCGGCCGCCCTGCCCGTTGTGCGAGGAGCCGCTGGACCCCGAAGGGCACATCTGCGTGCGCACCAACGGTTATCGGCGCGGTGAGATGGCCGGCTCCGAAGATGACCCAGACACCTAGCCCCGATCCGGGTCCCGACCCCGACGATGGCGCGGTCTTGGCCGACGGCGAGTTGACGGTGATCGGCCGCATCCGGTCGGCGAGCAATGCCACGTTCCTGTGTGAGGCGACTTCCGGCGACCGGCAGGTCCACTGCGTATACAAGCCGATCCGGGGTGAAGCACCGCTGTGGGATTTTCCCGACGGCACCCTGGCCGGCCGCGAGCTGGGCGCCTACCTGGTCTCGGCCGCATTGGGCTGGAATATTGTGCCCCACACCATTATTCGCGACGGACCGGCCGGTCCGGGGATGATTCAGCGTTGGGTGGACCAGCCCGGTGATCAGGTCGGGGACGAGCCGGATTCAGACCCCGATCTGGTGGACCTGCTGCCGGCCGGACACCTTCCGCCGGGTTTCCTGCCGATCCTGCAGGCCTACGACTACGCCGGCGACGAGGTGACGCTGGTGCACGCCGACGATCCCCGGTTGTTCCGGATGGCGGTGTTCGATGTGCTGATCAACAACGCCGACCGCAAGGGCGGTCACATCCTGACCGGGCTGGACGGGTCGGTGTACGGCGTCGACCACGGGGTGAGCCTGCACGTCGAGGACAAGCTGCGGACGGTGCTGTGGGGCTGGGCCGGCAAGCCCGTCGACGACGAGACACTGGCCGACGTCGCAGCGCTGCGCGACGGGTTCGGTGACCTGGCCGACCAGTTGTGCGCGCACATCACCCAAGCCGAGATCGCTGCGCTGCGGTCCAGAATCGTGGGGCTATTGAACAATCCGGTGATGCCGACGCCGGATCGGCGCCGGCCGATCCCGTGGCCGGCCTTCTAGCCGGGCTCTAGCGGGCGCGCCCGAACCCCTCGAACGGATTCCAGGACTGGCTGTTGCGCGTCACGTGCAGGTAGTAGGCGTAGTTCGCGGTCGACATCGCCAGCGCCGCGATGCCGATCCCGATGGCCCGGCCGACATTGTCGCTGACGCCGACCGCGGTGAATACCACCGCCGCCGCCACCGTGAGCCCCAGCAGCGTCAATCCCTTGCGCCACATGCCTTTGACGAAGAAGTAGATCGGACCGAACAGGAACGCCAGGATGTTCGCGTTGAGCCGCATCCGGGCCATGAAGCTGAGTTCGCGGAAGGCGGCCTTGGCCTCGGGGCTTGCGCTCGGCAGGCCGTAGGTGTTGAAGAAATCGAACTTCCAGCGCCACGAGTCGGACAGGTTGTCGACAGGGGTTTGCTCGGTCATGGATCTCCTCTGTGTCAGCGGCAGGAACTGACTTTACTGGCACAACCGGACCCGCCACCGCGCCGATTCGGCGTGCCACCGATACTGATTCGATGCACTCGACCGACGCCGCCCTGGCCGCCGCAGTGGCCGAGGAGGCCGGCGAGCTGCTGCTGGCCGTGCGCGAGGAGATCGGTTTCGACGACCCCTACTATCTCGGCGACGAGGGTGACCGGCGGTCCAACGCACTGATCCTGGACCGGCTGGCCAAAGCCCGCCCCGGCGATTCGGTGCTCAGCGAGGAGGCGGTCGACGACCTGTCCCGCGTGGACGCCGATCGGGTGTGGATCGTCGACCCCGTCGACGGCACACACGAGTTCTCGCTGCCCGGCCGTGAGGACTGGGCCGTGCACATCGCCCTGTGGCAGCGCTCGGTCGGCGTCGACGGGGGCCTGTCGGATGCCGTGGTGGGGCTGCCCGCCCGCGGTGAGGTGTACCGCAGCGACACCGTCAGCCCGCCCAGGCCGCGACGCGACGGGCCGCTGCTGATCACCGCGAGCTCGAATCGGCCCCCGGCGGTGCTGTGGCGGATGCGCGAGCAGCTTGATTTCCGGATGGTGCGCATCGGCTCGGCCGGGGCCAAGGCGATGGCTGTGGTGCGTGGCGACGTCGATGCCTACATCCACGCCGGCGGGCAGTGGGAGTGGGATTCGGCCGCACCTGCGGGCGTCGTCCTGGCCGCGGGCCTGCACGCGTCCCGGCTGGACGGTTCGGAACTGCGCTACAACCGGGCCGACCCGTACCTGCCGGATTTCGTGATGTGCCGCAAGGAGCTGGCACCGATCCTGCTGGAGGCGATCGGGGTGGCCCGTTGACCGACCGGCGGGAGGCTGTCCTGAGCGAGCACCCTAGAGTCGAGGCCATGCAATCGTGGTCGGCGCCGTCAATTCCGGTGCTGGAAGGGCGTGGTCCGCAGCTGCGGCTGTACGACAGCGCCGACCGGCAGGTACGTCCGGTCACGCCGGGACCGACGGCCACCATGTACGTGTGTGGCATCACCCCGTATGACGCGACTCATCTGGGTCACGCCGCGACCTACCTGGCCTTCGATCTGGTGCACCGGCTGTGGCTGGACGCCGGGCACACCGTGCACTACGTGCAGAACGTCACCGATGTGGATGATCCGCTGTTCGAGCGGGCCGATCGTGACGGCATCGACTGGCGTGACCTCGGTGACCGCGAGACCCAGCTGTTCCGCGACGACATGACCGCGCTGCGGGTACTGCCCCCGCACGACTATGTGGCCGCCACCGAGACCATCTCCGAGGTGGTCGAGCTGGTGGAGAAGATGCTGGCTTCGGGCGCGGCCTACGTCGTCGACGATGCCCAGTACCCCGACGTGTACTACCGCGCAGACGCCACCGCGCAGTTCGGCTACGAGTCGGGCTACGACCGGGAGACCATGCTGCGGCTGTTCGGCGAGCGGGGCGGCGATCCCGACCGCGCGGGCAAGGGTGACGAACTGGACGCCTTGCTGTGGCGGGCCGAGCGGCCGGGTGAGCCCAGCTGGCCGTCACCGTTCGGGGCGGGCCGGCCGGGCTGGCACGTCGAGTGTTCGGCGATCGCACTCACCCGTATCGGCTCCGGCCTGGACATCCAGGGCGGTGGCAGCGACCTGATCTTCCCGCACCACGAGTTCTCTGCCGCGCACGCCGAATCGGTCACGGGGGAGCGGCGTTTCGCCCGTCACTACGTCCACGCCGGCATGATCGGCTGGGACGGGCACAAGATGAGCAAGAGCCGGGGCAACCTCGTGCTGGTCTCGCGGCTGCGCGCCGAAGGGGTGGACCCCTCGGCTGTGCGGCTCGGCCTGTTCGCCGGGCACTACCGTAGCGACCGGTACTGGAGCGATGAGGTGCTCGAAGAGGCCAGTGCCCGCCTCAAGCACTGGCGCAGCGCCACCGCGCTGCCCGCGGGTCCGGATGCCACCGATGTGGTGGCCCGGGTGCGCCAGTATCTCGCCGACGATCTGGACACTCCGAAAGCGCTTGCGGCACTGGATGGTTGGTGTACCGATGCGCTGACCTACGGCGGCCATGACACCACGTCGCCGCGTCGGGTCGCCGACACGGTGGATGCGCTGCTGGGAGTCGAGCTCTAGACCTCGTGGGCCGCGCCCCGTTGGGGTACGTTGCGGCCATGGGTTCTGTGAACGGGAAAGTCGTCTTCATCACCGGCGGTGCACGCGGAATCGGCGCCGAGGTGGCCCGCAGACTGCGCCTCAGGGGCGCCAAGCTGGTGCTCACCGACCTCGATGAGGCACCGCTGAGCGCGCTGGCCGCCGAACTCGGCGAGGAGCATGTGTTGACCGCGTTGGCCGACGTGCGCGATCTGCCCGCCATGCAGAAGGCCGCCGACGCTGCCGTTGAGCGATTCGGCGGTATCGACATCGTGATGGCCAATGCCGGCATCGCCAGTTTCGGTTCGGTCATGCACGTGGACCCGGAGGCGTTCAAACGGGTCGTCGACATCAACGTGACGGGTGTGTTCAACACCGTCCGGGCCGCGCTCCCGTCCGTCGTCGAACGCCGCGGGTACGTGTTGGTGGTGTCCTCGCTCGCCGCGTTCACCTCGGCACCCGGGCTGGCCGCTTATCACGCCTCCAAGGCCGGTGCCGAATACTTCGCCAATACGCTGCGCCTCGAGGTGGCCCACCTCGGTGTCGACGTCGGCTCGGCGCACATGAGCTGGATCGACACCCCACTGGTGCAGGACGCCAAGTCAGACCTCTCGGCCTTCCAGGAGATGCTGTCCAAGCTGCCGCCGCCCCTGAACCGGACCACCACCGTCGACGCCTGCGGCGCCGCCTTCGTCAAGGGCATCGAAGGGCGCAAGAAGCGCATCTACAGCCCGCAGTGGGTCGGGGCATTCCGGTGGATCCGGCCGTTCGTCACCACGTCACTGGCTGAGCGCGACATCCTCAAGTTCACCCCGACGCTGCTGCCGAAACTCGACGCCGAGGCGGCCGCGCTGGGGCGTTCGACCAGCGCCCGCATCGAGGCCCTGGAAGAGAAATAACTCTCAAGGCTCAGTGGCCAGTTGTGGCACGCTGCCGAGCGATTTCCGTGTCGTAACCGGCCGCTCGGCGGCTCAGCGCCCAATCTGAATTGGCCGCTCAGCGCCCGCGGCGCCGCAGGTAACGCTCGAACTCGGCGGCCAGCGCGTCGCCGTCGATCTTGCCGAGCGCCTCGTGCATGTCGACCTCGGCGTCGCCGCGCTCCTCCAAGGAGGCGACGTACTCGGCGATCTCCTCGTCCTCGGTGGTCATCTCGGTGACGGCCTGCTCCCATTCCTCGGCGGCGACCGGCAGATCGGCCAACGGCACCTCGATGTCCAGCACGTCCTCAACCCGGCGGAGGAGGGCCACGGTGGCCTTGGGGCTGGGTGGCTGGGACACGTAGTGCGGAACCGCGGCCCAGAAGGTCACGGCCGGAATGCCGGCCTGCACGCAGGCGTCCTGGAACACCCCGGCGATCCCGGTCGGCCCCTCGTAGCGCGTCTCCTCCAGACCGAAGAATTTCGCTGACTCGGCCGAATATGCAGAGCCCGATACCGGCACCGGCCTGGTGTGCGGGGTGTCGGCCAGCAGCGCGCCGAGGATCACCACGGTCTCCACGTTGAGTTTGTCGGCGATGGCCAGCAATTCGGCGCAGAAGGTGCGCCAGCGCATGTTGGGCTCGACGCCGTGCATGAGCACCACGTCCCGGTTGCTGCCCGGGGGACGGCAGTGCGAGATCCGCATCGAGGGCCATACGAGTTCGCGCGTGACGCCGTCGACCTGGCGGATCACGGGACGATTCACCTGATAGTCGTAGAACGACTCGTCATCGATCTCGACGATCGGCTGGGCTTCCCAGATCGCATCCAGGTGGTCCAGCGCGTCACTGGCCGCGTCACCGGCGTCATTCCAACCCTCGAAAGCAGCCACGATGATGGCGTCTTTCAAGTCGGGCAGGTTCATACGCCGGCCGGCGTTCGGATACGACGGTGTCACACCTTCAGCGTAAGCCCTCAGATGGTGCCGATGAGCCCGTTGTGCCCGCGGGTCGCCGCCACGCCGATCAGCTGATTTGATAGACCGACTACCCTGTTGATGTGGCTGCCGTTGACAGCTCCGTCCGCAACATCGACCTGCTCGACACCAGGTCGCAGTGCGTGGTGGTGGGCGACGGCGCGGTAGCGACGAAATGCGTTCGGCAGCAATCTGGTCAAGGCACGCGTTGCCAAGCAGGTCGGGTCGATCGCAGCGACGAGTTGGGCGTCCGGACGTCGATCGGGAGACGACGTAGACTCTTCTGGTCGAGAGGCGTTGCAACGGTGCTGTGAGGGGAAGGGTCCCTTCTCGGTAACCGCCACGCTCGGCAGAGTCAAGGACGCCTTCCGCTACGGAAGGAGTGCACGTGAACGCCTCTGCGCCTATTTCTTCAGGGTCGAACACCTGTGAGCCGAACATCCGCCCCGACTGCACCGACGCACTGACGGCCGCGCTGCACCAGCGGATCATGGTGATCGACGGGGCGATGGGCACGGCAATCCAGCGGGACCGGCCGGACGAGGCGGGCTATCGCGGCGAGCGGTTCAAGGACTGGCCGAGCGATCTTCAGGGCAACAACGATCTGCTGAACCTGACGCAGCCGCAGATCATCGAGGAGATCCACCGCGAGTACCTCGAGGCGGGTGCCGACATCTTGGAGACCAACACGTTCAACGCGAACGCGGTCTCCCTTTCCGATTACGGCATGGCGGACCTGAGCTACGAGCTGAACTACGCCGGCGCGGCCCTGGCACGTCAGTCCTGCGACGAATTCAGTACCCCGGACAAGCCGCGCTACGTCGCCGGCGCACTGGGTCCGACGACGCGGACCGCGTCGATCTCACCGGATGTCAACGACCCCGGCGCGCGCAACGTCTCCTACGACCAGCTGGTTGCCGCCTACCGCGAAGCTGCCGGCGGCCTGGTCGACGGCGGTGCCGACCTCATCATCATCGAGACGATCTTCGACACGCTGAACGCCAAGGCGGCGGTGTTCGCCCTCGAGACGCTGTTCGAGGACCGCGGACGCCGCTGGCCGGTGATCATCTCGGGCACCATCACCGATGCTTCCGGGCGGACGCTGTCCGGTCAGGTCACCGAGGCGTTCTGGAACTCGGTCCGGCACGCCAACCCGATCGCGGTGGGGCTCAACTGCGCCCTCGGCGCGCCCGAGATGAGGCCCTACATCGCCGAGTTGTCGCGGATCGCGGACACCTTCGTCTCCTGCTACCCGAATGCGGGCCTGCCCAACGCCTTTGCCGAGTACGACGAATCCCCGGAGAGTCAGGCCTCCTATATCGCCGAGTTCGCCGAGGCCGGCCTGATCAACCTGGCCGGTGGTTGCTGCGGGACGACGCCGGCGCACATCGCGAAGATCGCCGAAGCCGTCGAGGGCAAGGCGCCGCGGGTGCTGCCGGCGATTCCGGTGGCCACCCGGCTCGCGGGGCTGGAGCCGCTCAACATCACCAAGGACTCCCTGTTCGTCAACATCGGTGAGCGCACCAACATCACCGGCTCTGCCCGGTTCCGCAACCTGATCAAGGCCGAGGACTACGACACCGCGCTGTCGGTGGCCCTGCAGCAGGTCGAGGTCGGTGCGCAGGTCATCGACATCAACATGGATGAAGGCATGATCGACGGCGTCGCCGCGATGGACCGGTTCACCAAGTTGATCGCGGCCGAGCCGGACATCAGCCGAGTCCCGGTGATGATCGACTCCTCCAAGTGGGAGGTCATCGAGGCGGGCCTGAAGAATGTGCAGGGCAAGCCGATCGTCAACTCGATCTCCATGAAGGAGGGCGAGGAGAAGTTCATCCGCGAGGCGCGGCTGTGCCGCAAGTACGGCGCCGCCGTCGTCGTGATGGCCTTCGACGAGCAGGGGCAGGCCGACAACCTGGAGCGCCGCAAGGAGATCTGCGGGCGCGCGTACCGGGTCCTGACCGAAGAGGTCGGATTTCCGGCCGAGGACATCATCTTCGACCCGAACTGCTTTGCCCTGGCGACCGGTATCGAGGAGCACGCGACCTACGGGATCGACTTCATCGAGGCCTGCGCCTGGATCAAGGAGAACCTGCCCGAGGTGCACATCTCCGGCGGTATCTCGAACGTGTCGTTCTCGTTCCGGGGCAACAACCCGGTCCGCGAGGCGATCCACGCGGTGTTCCTGTTCCATGCCATCAAGGCCGGCCTGGACATGGGCATCGTCAACGCGGGTGCGCTGGTGCCCTACGACTCGATCGACCCTGAGCTGCGGGACCGCATCGAGGACGTAGTCCTGAACCGTCGCGAGGATGCGGCCGAGAGGCTGCTGGAGATCGCCGAACGGTTCAACAAGTCGGAAAAAGCCGAGGATCCGGCCGCGGCCGAATGGCGCAGCCTCCCGGTCCGCGAACGGATCACGCACGCCTTGGTCAAGGGCATCGACGCCGACGTCGAGGCCGATACCGAGGAGTTGCGGGCCGAGATCTCCGCTGCCGGTGGTCGCCCGATCGAGGTGATCGAGGGCCCGCTGATGGACGGTATGAACGTCGTCGGTGACCTCTTCGGTGCAGGCAAGATGTTCCTGCCTCAGGTCGTGAAGTCGGCCCGGGTGATGAAGAAGGCTGTCGCATATCTGCTGCCGTACATCGAGGCGGAGAAGCAGCCCGGGGATGCCGACACCACCAACGGCACAATCGTGATGGCGACCGTCAAGGGCGACGTCCACGACATCGGTAAGAACATCGTCGGGGTCGTCCTGCAGTGCAACAACTACACCGTGATCGACCTCGGTGTGATGGTGCCCGCCCAGAAGATCCTGGACGCGGCGAAAGAGCACAACGCCGACATCATCGGGCTGTCCGGTCTGATCACCCCGTCCCTGGACGAGATGGTCAACTTCGCCGTCGAGATGGAACGCCAGGGCCTGGAGATCCCGCTGCTGATCGGTGGGGCGACCACGTCGCGCGCCCACACTGCGGTGAAGATTTCGCCGCGTCGCAGCGGTCCGGTCGTCTGGGTCAAGGACGCTTCGCGTTCGGTGCCGGTCGCGGCCGCGCTGCTCGACGACAAGCAGCGGCCGGCGCTGCTGGAGGCCACCGAGGCCGACTATGCAGCGCTTCGCGAACGGCATGCCCAGAAGAATGAGCGGCCGATGCTGACGCTCCAGATGGCCCGCGCGAACCGGACGCCGATCGAGTGGGACGGTTACACGCCGCCGGTGCCCGCACAGGGTCTCGGCGTGCGGGAGTTCGAGAACTACGACCTCGCCGAGTTGCGTGAGTACATCGACTGGCAGCCGTTCTTCAACGCCTGGGAGATGAAGGGTCGGTTCCCGGACATCCTCAACAACCCGGTCTCGGGTGAGACTGCCCGCAAGCTGTACGACGACGCCCAGGAGATGCTCGACACCCTGATCAAGGAGAAGTGGCTGACCGCCAACGGGGTGATCGGGTTCTTCCCGGCCAACGCGGTCGGCGACGATTTCGAGGTCTACACCGACGAGACCCGGACCGAGGTGCTGACCACGTTGCACAACCTGCGCCAGCAGGGCGAGCACCGGGACGGCATCCCGAACCGGTCCCTGGGCGACTTCATCGCGCCCAAAGAAACTGGTCTGGCCGACTACGTCGGCGCGTTCGCCGTCACCGCGGGGCTCGGCAGCCAAGACAAGATCATGGAGTTCAAGGCAGACCTCGACGACTACAGCGCGATCCTGCTGGAGTCGCTGGCCGACCGGTTGGCAGAAGCCTTCGCCGAACGGATGCACCAACGGGTCCGCAAGGAATTCTGGGGATTTCAGCCCGACGAGCAGCTGGACAACGAGGCACTCATCGGTGAGAAGTACGTCGGGATCCGCCCTGCGCCCGGCTATCCGGCCTGCCCGGAGCACACCGAGAAGGCGACGCTCTGGCAGTTGATGGACGTCCAGGAGCGGGCCGGCATCGAGCTGACCGATTCGATGGCGATGTGGCCCGGTGCCGCCGTCAGCGGCTGGTACTTCTCGCATCCACAGTCGCAGTACTTCGTGGTCGGCCGGATTGCCCAGGACCAGGTCGCCGATTACGCGAAGCGCAAGGGCTGGACGCTGAAGGAAGCCGAGCGCTGGCTCAGCTCCAACCTCGCCTACAACCCGGAGGACTGAGCGTGGGCCTGCGTGCGGTGCTCTGGGATATGGACGGCACGCTCGTCGACTCCGAAAAGTTGTGGGACATCGCCATGCACGCGCTGTATGCGCGGATGGGTGCAGTGCTCACGCCAGAGGTGCGGGAATCGACGGTCGGCGGTTCGTCCGAGACGGTCATGCGCATCGTCTACGACGATCTCGGGCTGGAGCCCGATCCGGCCGCCATGGCCGAATCGGCGGACTGGCTGCACGACTACACCGGTGAGCTGTTTGAACAGGGACTGCCGTGGCAGCCCGGTGCTCAGGAGATGCTCGACGGTCTCACCGCCGCCGGGGTTCCGATGGCGCTGGTGACCAACACCCGGCGCGATCTGGCTGAGCGGGCGTTGAACAGCATTGGCCGCCACTACTTTTCGGTGACCGTCTGCGGCGACGAGGTTCCGAGTGGCAAGCCGGCGCCCGACCCGTACCTGCGGGCCGCGCACCTGCTCGGGGTGCCTGCAGAGCATTGCCTGGCCGTCGAGGATTCGGTCACCGGGACGGCATCCGCCGAGGCCGCGGGCTGCCCGGTGTTGGTGGTGCCCAACGATGTCGAGGTTCCCGTGGGCGCGCGGCGCAGGCACGTCGAAACGCTCGGTGCGCTCGATGTCTCCGACCTGCGGACGATCCACGCCGAGCTGGCGGAGGACAGGGACGTACGCAGCGCCTGACGCGCGTCGAATCCAGCTGCCGGATATGGCCCTACCTGCGGGTCCGCTGTGCCAAGGTGATGGTTACTGGCCACCCAATGTGCGGAGGGGACACGGTATGTCACACGGTCCGGCAGGTGACGGCACTCGTGCGGTTCACGACGACTATTACTCGTCCGGGCGCAGCGCCGCGCGCATCGCGGGAGTGGCTGCCCTTGGCGGGTTGTTGTTCGGCTACGACAGCGCGGTGATCAACGGTGCGGTGGACGCGATCCAGAAGCACTTCGTCATCGACAACAAGGTCCTGGGTTTCGCGGTCGCCTCGGCGTTGCTCGGTGCGGCCGTCGGTGCGCTGACGGCAGGCCGGATCGCCGACCGGATCGGTCGGATCGCGGTCATGAAGATCGCCGCGGTGTTGTTCTTCATCAGCGCGATCGGCACCGGGCTGGCTCCCAGCGTGTGGGTGGTGGTGTTCTTCCGCATCGTCGGCGGTATCGGCGTCGGTATCGCTTCGGTGATCGCCCCGGCGTACATCGCCGAAACGTCGCCGCCAAGGATCCGCGGCCGTTTGGGCTCGCTGCAACAGTTGGCGATTGTCTCGGGTATTTTCCTGGCACTCAGCATCGATGCGCTGCTGGCCCATATCGCCGGGGACGCCACCCAGGAACTGTGGCTGGGTTTGGAGGCCTGGCGGTGGATGTTCCTGTTGATGACGATTCCCGCCGTCGTGTACGGACTGCTGACCTTCACGATTCCCGAATCGCCCCGGTATCTTGTTGCCACACACCGGATTCCGGAGGCCCGCAAGGTGCTCTCGCGCCTGCTGGGGGAGAAGAACCTGGAGATCACCCTGGGTCGGATCCAGGACACCCTGCAGCAGGAGAAACCGGCGGCCTGGCGCGATCTGCGTAAACCTACTGGTGGTGTCTTCGGCATCGTCTGGGTGGGCCTGGGTCTGTCGGTGTTTCAGCAGTTCGTCGGGATCAACGTGATCTTCTACTACTCGAATGTGTTGTGGCAGGCCGTCGGATTCGACGAGAGCTCGTCGTTCATCATCACCGTGATCACCTCTGTCACCAACATCGTCACCACGTTGATCGCGATCGCGTTGATCGACAAGGTCGGCCGCAAGCCGCTGCTGCTGATCGGCTCGGTCGGGATGGCGGTGACCCTGGGCACGATGGCGGTGATCTTCGGAACTGCCAAGACACACGACGTGCTCAACGCGTCGACCGGCCTGATCGAGCAGCAACCTTTCCTCGGCGGGATCACCGGACCGATCGCTCTGGTGGCGGCCAATCTGTTCGTGGTGGCCTTCGGCATGTCCTGGGGTCCGGTGGTGTGGGTGCTGCTCGGTGAGATGTTCCCCAACCGCATCCGGGCCGCGGCCCTGGGTTTGGCCGCGGCTGGGCAGTGGGCAGCCAACTGGATCATCACCGTGTCGTTCCCGGAACTGCGCAACGTCCTGGGCGCGGCGTACGGCTTCTATGCCGTCTGCGCAGTGCTGTCGTTCCTGTTCGTGTGGCGCTGGGTCGAGGAGACCAAGGGCAAGAACCTCGAGGACATGCACGCCGACGCATTGAGCGCCTAGCGGTAAGCCGGCGGGTCTCCGCCGGGCGGCAGCAGGGGAGGCTCGTAATCGTCGATGTACGGCGCACAACCGATGCTGCGGGCGATCTCGAACGCGGCTTCGATCAGCTTGTCGGGCGAGACGGCCCGGTGGGCCGCATAAACCTCGCAGTGCCCGGCGACCACCCAGATGCTGGACAGGTGCTCCTGCACCAGGGCGAATTCGTCGGGGTCGGCTCGGTGCGCCTCATATGTCCCGTGCTCGGCTGCCGCGCCGTAGCGCAACTCCTCGATCTCGGCGGCGAAGTCTTCCACCGGGTGGATCGACACGGTCAGAATCGGGGCCGAGGCCACGTCGGCGCCCCAGGACGCAGACAGGCAGTCGATCGGCCGGATCGGGTTGGCGAGGCGATTGTTCTGAACCAGGCCGTCCACGGTCAGGTGTTTGGCCAGGATCTCGCGGATCGCCGTGACCCGGGAGGTGTAGGTCCGCAGCTCTTCGCCGACTGGTTCGCTCACTCCTCTATTGCACCCCACAAATCCACCCCTGCCGAGCATGAAACAATTCATACCTGTGAAGACTTTCGAGGCCCTGTTCGCCGAACTCAGCGACAAAGCGCGCACCAGACCTGCCGGTAGCGGCACGGTCGCCGCCCTTGACGCCGGCATCCATGGGCTCGGCAAGAAGATCCTGGAAGAGGCCGGCGAGGTGTGGCTGGCCGCCGAGCACGAGAGCGACGAGTCGCTCGCCGAAGAGGTCAGCCAGTTGCTGTACTGGACGCAGGTGCTGCTGATCTCCCGGGGCCTGACCCTCGACGACGTCTACCGGAAGTTGTGAGCCGTGGCCGATCAGATGCTCCGTGTCGCGGTGCCCAACAAGGGCTCGCTCAGTGAAGCGGCCGGCGAGATCCTCTCCGAGGCAGGGTACCGACGTCGGCGTGACCCCAAGGATCTGACCGTCGTCGATCCGGCCAACAATGTCGAGTTCTTCTTTCTGCGGCCCAAGGACATCGCCATCTACGTGGGTTCGGGTCAGCTCGACCTGGGCATCACCGGACGGGACCTGGCCGCCGATTCCGATGCTCCGGTGCGGGAGCGCCTGTCGCTGGGCTTCGGTAACTCCACCTTCCGTTACGCCGCGCCTGCCGGTCGCGACTGGACCACCCAGGATCTGGCGGGCAAGCGGATCGCCACCTCGTTTCCGAATCTGGTTCGCAAAGACCTCGCATCCCACGGCATCGAGGCATCGGTGATCCGACTGGACGGTGCGGTCGAGATCTCGATTCAGCTCGGGGTCGCCGACGTGATCGCCGACGTGGTCGGCTCGGGCCGAACCCTTGGGCTGCACGACCTGGTGGCATTCGGTGCGCCGCTGTGTGACTCGGAGGCCGTGCTGATCGAACGCGACGGTGCCGAGGGCGATGGCAATGCGGCCGCGCGCGATCAGCTGACGGCGCGCGTGCAGGGTGTGGTGTTCGGCCAGCAGTACCTGATGCTGGATTACGACTGCCCGCGTGCGGTTTTGGACAGGGCCACCGAGGTGACGCCGGGGCTGGAGTCGCCGACCATCGCGCCGCTGGCAGATCCGGATTGGGTGGCCGTCCGGGCTCTGGTGCCGCGCCGCGATGTCAACGCCATCATGGATGAGATCGCCGCGATCGGCGCCAAAGCGATACTGGCATCGGATATTCGGTTCTGCCGTTTCTGATCACCGCGTGCTGCGCCTGCATGCGTGTTAGCGTCCGGGGGACAATTCCATGCCTCGGAGGTTGCCATGACGCATTTCCTGGTTCTGTTGTTGGCCCTGCTGATCGGCGTGGTGGCCGGATTGCGGGCTTTCGCTGCGCCTGCCGCAGTGGCCTGGGCCGCAGCATTGAGCTGGATCAACCTCGACGGCACATGGGCCGAGTGGTTGGCCCATCCGATCGTTGTCACCGTGCTGACCATCCTGGCTGTGGTGGAGTTGGTCACCGATCAGTTGCCGCAGACGCCGAGCCGTAAGACCCCGGTGCAGTTCATCGCCCGCCTGCTCACCGGCGCGTTCGCCGGTGCGGTGATCGGCACCGCGTGGGGTTACACCTTCGGCGGCCTGGGTGCCGGTCTGGTCGGTGCCGTGATCGGCACCCTGGGCGGTTATGAGGCCCGCAAGCGTCTGGTCGCGGCCAATGGAGGCCACGACCTGCCGATCGCCTTGGTGGAGGACGCAGTTGCGCTGCTCGGCGCTTTTGCGATCGCCGCTCTGACCGCAGTCGTGTAGTCCCATGGCGCCCGCGCGCAGTTTCGACGCAATAATCATCGGCGCGGGTCAGGCCGGGCCACCGTTGGCGGGCCGGTTGACCGCGGCGGGGCAGACCGTTGCGGTGATCGAACGCAAGCTCGTCGGCGGCACCTGTGTCAACTACGGGTGCATCCCCACCAAGACCCTGGTAGCCAGTGCACATGCCGCACATCTCGCGCGGCGCAGCGCCGATTTCGGTGTCGGCACAGGCGAAATCGACATCGACATGGGCAAGGTCAAGGCCCGCAAGGATGCGATCATGCTGGCCGACCGCCACGGGGTGGAGGATTGGCTCGAAGCGATGGACGGAGCGGTGCTCATCTGTGGGCATGCCCGTTTCGTCGATCCGCACACGGTCGACGTCGACGGTGAGCTGTTGCGGGCAGATCGCATCTTTCTCAATGTCGGTGGCCGCGCGGTGGTTCCAGATTTCCCCGGGTTGGACGGCATCGACTACCTGACGAACGTCGGCATCCTTGACCTCGACGAGGTACCCGAGCACCTGGTGATCGTGGGCGGCAGCTACATCGCCCTGGAGTTCGCGCAGATGTACCGCCGATTCGGCGCCCGGGTCACGGTTATCGAGAAGGGGCCGCGGCTGACCTCCCGTGAGGACGAGGACGTCTCGGCCACCATCGCCGAGATCCTGCGGGCCGAGGGGATCGACGTGGTGCTGGGCGCCACCGGGATTCGGTTTGCCAAGCGGGACGGTGGTTTCGAGGTGACACCCCGTGACGGAGCGGACCCGATCGCGGGGACGCACCTGCTGCTCGCGGTGGGACGCATCCCGAACACCGATGATCTCGGGTTGGAGCACGCCGGCGTGGACCTCGACGGACGCGGTTACGTCGTGGTCGACGATCAGTTGCGCACCACCACCGGGCACATCTGGGCGATGGGGGACTGCAACGGCAAGGGTGCGTTCACCCACACGTCCTACAACGACTTCGAGATCGTCGCCGCCAACCTGCTCGACGATGATCCGCGTCGCGTGAGCGACCGGGTCACCACCTATGCGCTCTATATCGATCCGCCGCTGGGCCGGGCCGGGATGACGGTCGACCAGGTGCGGGCGTCGGGTCGAAAAGCGTTGGTGGGCAAGCGTCCCATGACCAGGGTCGGCCGTGCGGTGGAGAAAGGCGAGACCCAGGGCTTCATGAAGGTGGTGGTGGATGCCGAGACCGAGGAGATCCTGGGGGTGGCGATCCTCGGCGTCGGCGGCGACGAGGTGGTGCATTCCGTCCTCGACGTCATGACGGCGAAACTGCCCTACACCGCCATCTCGCGCACGATGCACATCCACCCCACCGTCAGCGAGCTGGTGCC
This sequence comes from Mycolicibacterium lutetiense, assembly GCF_017876775.1. Classification (NCBI taxonomy): domain Bacteria; kingdom Bacillati; phylum Actinomycetota; class Actinomycetes; order Mycobacteriales; family Mycobacteriaceae; genus Mycobacterium; species Mycolicibacterium lutetiense. The sequence goes on from NZ_JAGIOP010000001.1 coordinate 1,533,382, forward strand.
CACCATGCTGCAGGAGCTGAAGCCGCTGGACTGAACGTGCGGCCGATATTGAGCTGACGCGTCACCAGCGCGACCCGATGCCCGAGGTGGTGGCAGGTCTGGACGTCTGCCGGGTGCACCTGATCGGGCCCGGCATCGACGTCGGTGGCGGCCGCAGCGCCGAGCCAGAAACCGAGTCGGTTGAGATCGTGCTCGCTGCTTGCCGAACTGTTCCAGCCGGCCCCCAAACCCAGGTTCACCCAGTGCATGTGGTGTTGGGCGGCGAAGATCGCCAACGAGTTCAACGTGGCCAGCTTGTCTCCGCTCTTGGCTCCGGAGTTGGTGAACCCGGCCGCCACCTTGTCCCGCCACCTGCCTTCCATGCACCGCCGGCCGGTTTTTTCGGCGAAGGCCTGAAAACCCGCCGACACGTTGCCCATGTAGGTGGGGCTGCCGAAGATCATGGCGTCGACGTTGTCCAGGACATCGAAATCGTGCTCGGTCATGGTCTCGACGTGGATGACGGTGACATCTGCTCCGGCGTCACCGGCGCCTGCGGCGACCGCGTCGGCCAGGGTCGACGTGTGACCGAATCCGGAGTGGTAGACCACCGCAACGGTGGGTGCGGCGATGTCAGTTCCGTTGTGTGGCACCTTCGTCTCCTTCTATGGGGTCCACTGGGCGCCGAGTGATTGAGCGACTTCCTGGTAGCGCTGGGCCCAGTCGGGCAGCGGCTGCCCGCCGAGGTGCGCCTCCAGTCGGTCCAGGTAGGCGTGGGTGCCGGGGTGGAATCCCTGACCGTCGGAGGCCGTCAGGCCGCGGTGGATGAACCTCAGCAGGGTCCCGTCGCCGTCGGGGGTGAGTTCGTAGCGCACGACACCGGGTTCGGGAGCGGACAGGACGGCCTGGCTCCACTCGTGCTCGAAAACCCTTGGCGGGTCCCACACCCGGATCCGTCCGCTCATCGTCTTCTGCTGCGGTGGAATCGGGGGGGAATGCGGAATCAGCTCGATCGTGCCGCCCTCGCGGGCGTCGATGGTCGTTTCGCCCATCCACTGATTGCGCTGTTCGGGATCGGTGATGGCGGCCCATACCGCGTCGACCGAATAGGGCAGCCGTCGCTCGAAATTCAGTGTGGCCCGATCGCCCTCAATGGTGAGTTTGCCTTCGCGGCTGGTCATTTCGTCTCCTTGTGGGTCGCTTTGAGATGACGCTCCAGGGCGTCGAGGTGCTCGGACCAGTAGCGTCGGTACCGTTCGATCCACTCGTCGATCTGGACCAGGCCATCGGCGCGCAGCGCGTAGATCCGGCGCTGTGCGTCGGGTCGTACTTCGACCAGTCCGACTTCCCGCAGCACCCGTAGATGCCGCGACACGGTGGGCTGGGTCAGCTCCGGCAGGGTGGCCACCAACTCGCCGGCGGTGCGTTCACCATCGACGAGGGCGTCGAGCAGGGCCCGCCTGCTCGGTTCGGCGACTGCCTCGAACACATCCATGCATCGAGTATTACACTACGTCTATATAGACGCAAGACGATATAGATGCGGCGCGAGCCTTGCGGCCATGCCTCGTCGGACTAAAGTGGACGGGGGTCGGGTACTCGCTTTGAGCGATGACCGGAAATGGGGTGACATCCCTGTGAAGAATCTTGCGAAAATAACTGCCGGACTTGGTGCGGTGGCGGTGCCGATCGGGATCGCGACTGCCGGAGCCGGGTCGGCATCGGCCGATCCGGGGCTGTGTGTGAATGGCCCGTATGGCTACGCGCAGGCCTGCGTGGACGTTCCCGGCTGGTACAACGGCTGGTATGACGGACCGCGGTGGCGCGGTGGCTGGGACGACGACCAGGGCGAGGACGATTAGCCGCAGGATCGGATCGCGGCGCGCAGCATGCGAAGCTGACCGATCTCGGCAGCGTTCTTCGTCAGCTCGACGTTCAACCACAACGCCATGTCGGCCAGCGACCGGGCCAGTCGATCTCGGAGTGCGGCGCTGGGGGCCGGCCGTCGACGTGGGCCAGGGCGGTCGACCACCAGAGAATCATGTGCCAGGTGAGCCAGCCGATGGTCGGCACCGGAATCGGGTCGGGCTCGATGTCAGCGAAGTCCGCCCACCACCGACCAGACGCGTCCTCGTGCACCGTCCACACCAGCCGGCCGGGCGCCCACAGGTGATCCTCGTCTGACAGCGCCGACAGGTGCAGGTCGGTCAGCGCCCAGGCCAGGTCGAACTGACGGCGCAGCTCGGCGATCACGGCGCCCGCATCACCAGCAGGGTCTGCGCGGAGGTGCCGATAAACCCTTGACGGTCAAAGATTTCCGCCGTCGTCGCACCGATACCGTCCGGGCCGATCGAGCCGCGGGCGCGCACCGCGAAGTCCGAGCCCTCCGGAAGCCGGTGCAGATGCACCGAGGTGTCGGTGTTCATGAAGATGAACTTCTCCGGATCCAGCGCCGCGCCAATGCCATTGGCCGAATCCACCACCAACGCCAGGCGTTGCAGGCCCGTCGTCTCCTCATCGTCGACCACTGGAGTCAACGGGCTCATCCACGCCACCGCCGCCTCGCCGTCGGCGGTACGCTGCCGCCGCCACGACACACTCTCCAGGTAGCCCGGCGCACCTTCCCAGTTGTGAGCCACCTCGTCGGCCTCGCCCTCCACCAACGGTGAAAAGCGGTCGGTGACCACGTCACTGGTGTCGCTGGGGGCCAACAGCCACGCCGTCACCCGGGCCACTGCGCGCCAGCTGCCGTCGGGCCGGGCCGCCTCCATCTCCGAAGCGACCATCGAGATGCGTGACCCCGGCCGGTCCACCCAGGCCCGAACCCGCACCGGTGCAACCGGAATGGCGCCCAGGATGTCGAGCGTCAACCGTCCCACCCGCAGGCCGGAGCCTGCGGTCAACTCCTCGATCGCCTTGGTCAGCAGTGCCAGCGGCGGCGAGCCGTGCTGAATCGCCGGATCCCAGTTACTGCGGGTGTCGGCGGTGGATTCGAACAACTGGTACTCGCCATCGGCACCGAGCCGACGGTAATGACACCCGATCATGCAGCTCCCGATTCTGGCCACCCCGGATACGGCGGCGGGGTGCCGCCGAACGCCGGACACACACTTTGATGCGCGCACCACGAGCACAGGCGCGACGGGTTGGGCCGGAAGTCGCCCGTGGCCCCGGCCACCTGGATGGCCTTCCAGATCGCCATCAGCGTGCGCTCGAACCGCAACAGCTCGTCGAGCTCGGGGGAGTAGTCGAGCACCTGGCCATCGGCCAGATACAACAGCCGGAGCCGCGACGGCATCACCCCACGCGAGCGCAGCAACGCCACGGCGTAGAACTTCATCTGGAACATCGCCTTGAACTCGGCCTGGGCCCACGCCTCGGACGGGGCCTTGCCGGTCTTGTAATCGACGACGCGCAACGCTCCCGACGGTGCCACATCGATCCGGTCGACGAATCCGCGCAACAGCGTGCCGTCGGCCAGCTCCACCTCGAGGCGGTGTTCGCAGGACTGCGGATCGAACCGGGTCGGGTCCTCCAGGCGGTAGTACCCCGACAGCAGGGCCCTGGCCTCGGCCAGCAACGTGGCCGGATGCTCGGTATCGGCCAGCTCGGGCTCGGCGGCCACAACCTGCTCCCAGGCCGGCTCCACCAGATTCAGCGCGGTGTCATGCACCCGCTCGGCCGCGGGCAGCCCGTAGAGCTGCTCCAACGCGGCGTGAACCAGGGACCCGCGCAGCTGGGCGGTGGAGCGCGGCTCGGGGAGTCGGTCGATGGCGCGGAACCGGTAGAGCAGCGGGCACTGCTTGAAATCGCCGGCCCGCGACGGCGACAGCGCCGGGCGGCGCGGCGTCGGGGCCGGTTCCTCACTCACACCCGTAAGCCTAGGACCGGGCTCCGACAAGGTTGCAGAACCCCGGGCAGCCGGCCCGGTACGGGTACTGGCAGGCTGGACATCCGTGGCAGGGAAGAGACCGACCGGACCGTTCGCCGTGGGCGACCGCGTGCAACTCACCGACGCCAAGGGCCGGCGCTACACGATGGTGCTCAATCCCGGCGGGGAGTTCCACACCCATCGCGGCATCATCGCCTTCGACAACGTGATCGGGTTGCCCGAAGGCAGTGTGGTCAAATCGACCAACGGCGACCAGTTCCTGGTGCTGCGACCGCTGCTGGTCGACTATGTGATGTCGATGCCGCGTGGTGCGCAGGTCATCTATCCCAAAGACGCCGCGCAGATCGTCCACGAGGGTGACATCTTCCCGGGCGCCCGCGTGTTGGAGGCCGGTGCCGGATCCGGCGCCCTGACCTGCTCGCTGCTGCGGGCGGTCGGCTCCGAGGGCCGGGTGACGTCGTACGAGATCCGTGACGACCACGCCCCGACCGCCGAGCGCAACGTCATCACGTTCTTCGGTGAGCGCCCCGAGAACTGGGACCTGGTGATCGCCGACCTCGCCGACTACGACGGCCCGGAACAGGATCGGGTGGTCCTGGACATGCTGGCGCCCTGGGAGGTGCTGCCCGCCGTCTCCAGGGCGCTGGTCGCCGGTGGTGTGCTGATGGTCTACGTCGCGACCGTCACCCAGCTGTCGCGGGTTGTGGAGGCGCTTCGCGAGCAGCAGTGCTGGACCGAGCCGCGGTCCTGGGAGAGCATGCAGCGCGGCTGGCACGTGGTGGGTCTGGCGGTGCGTCCGGAACACAACATGCGCGGCCACACGGCGTTTCTCGTCAGCGCGCGCAAATTGGCGCCGGGCGCGGTGGCGCCGGTCCCGCTGCGCAAGAAACGTCATCTCACCGCCGGGCCCGAGTCGGGCGCCTGACCTGACGGCTCAGTCGTCGCTGCGGTGTAGGCCCCGCCGGGTGGACAGCAGTTCCAGTTCGGGACGGCCTGCGACCATTCGTTCGGCGGCATCGAGCACCTCGACCACGTGGTGACGGTCGGCGGCGACGAGCGCGACGCCGATGCCGGCGCGGCGGTGCAGATCGTGGGTACCGGTTTCGGCCGCCGATACAGCGAGCTTGCGGTGTAGCTCGGCGATCACCGGCCGGATGACCGAGCGCTTCTGTTTGAGCGAGTGCACGTCACCGAGCAGCAGGTCGAACTCCAGCCAACCGATCCACATACCCGGGTCAGCGGGGCGGGGTCGGGGCGGGCGGCGTCGATGCTTCGGTGCCGGCACCCATCACCAGCAGTAGGTCGGCGGTGCGTCTGGTCAGCTGCCAGCCGTCGCCGTGCGGGGTGAATTCCATCGGGAAGCTGAATTCGCGCGCCGAATCCTCACCGCCCGCGGTGACCTTGACGGTCGCCACCACGTTGGCCGGGTCGGTTTGCGAGAAGGCCAGATCGGTGGCCTCGAAGATCATGGGGGTGAAGCCGTTGTCGGCCAGCGCGCGGCCGAACTTGTCCAGCGCCTCGGCGTCAGCGGCCGTGCCCTGTTCCACCAGGACGACCTTGTCGGCGCCGGGGACGTTGACGTCGGCCAGCCGGTCCAGCACGCCGGTCAGTGCTTCGGGGGCAGGCAGCGGCGCGGTGGGCAACGCCTCCGGCGCGGTCGTGGACAGCGCGCTGGTTCTCGGGTGCGACGTCGTGGCCGGTTGGTCGCCGCTACTGCACCCACAGACCCCAAGTGCCGCCACGATCGTGGCGGCACCCAGGACTGCGATACGGCTGCGGTTCAATGACCTACTCAGCCGACAGAGGACAGCAGGTTCAAGGCCGATCCCTTGGAGATCTGCCAGCCGGTGGGGCTCGGGCCCGCCACGAACTGGATGTTCTGGGTGGCGGTGCCGCCGGTGTTCGAGGTCGCGGTGACGTCGGCGTACGCCACGCCGCCCTGGTCCTCGATGTTCGCGATGTCGAAGCTCAGCGGGAACTTCCCTTCCGCGGCGGCCTTGCTGTACGCGCGGTCCGCGGCGATGCTCTCGATACGACCGATGCCACCCTGGATGTAGGGGGCCTTGCTGCTGAAAGAGCCGCCACTGGCGAGCGCCTGCAGGGTCTGCACCAGCGGCGACGCCAGCTCCGGTGCCGGGGTGGCCGGCAGCGGCGCGCCGAACACGACCGGCTGGATCGCCGGGGTGGCCGACATGCCGCTGGATGCAATAGAAGTCACACCCGCCGCTGCTCCGCCCACCACGGCGGCGGCAGCAGCTGCGGTGATAAAGCCGGTAACGAGGGTTTTCGAGGCCACGACTGTCCTTTCGATCGGACCAATTGAATTAAGAGGCTAACAGTGGTGCTGGTGTGTCTCGTTCCTAGAGCGCACACAATGGCTGAATCGCCGGTAGCGTTGAAGTTGTTACTGCACCAACTTACGGTGCGGGAGGGAGCGCAATATGAGTGAGTCGGAGCGTTCGGACGGCCATGCCGAGAGTTTCTCGGCCGGCCAGTCGCAACCCATGTCCAGCGATGAGGCCGCCGAGCTGGAATCGCTGCGTCGTGAGGCTGCGGTTCTGCGTGAGCAACTGGAAAATGCGGTAGGGCCCCAGAGCGGATTGCGTAGTGCCCGTGACGTCCACCAGCTTGAGGCGCGCATCGACTCGCTCGCGTCGCGTAACGCGAAGCTCATGGACACCCTCAAAGAGGCCCGTCAGCAGCTGCTCGCCCTGCGCGAGGAGGTGGACCGGCTGGGCCAGCCGCCCAGCGGCTACGGCGTGCTGCTCGGCACCCACGAGGACGACACCGTCGACGTGTTCACCTCGGGACGCAAGATGCGGCTCACCTGCTCGCCGAACATCGAGACCGCCTCGCTCAAGCAGGGCCAGACCGTGCGGCTCAACGAGGCACTCACCGTGGTCGAGGCCGGCCACTTCGAGGCCGTCGGCGAGATCAGCACGTTGCGGGAAATCCTGGCCGACGGCCACCGTGCGCTCGTCGTCGGGCATGCCGATGAGGAACGCATCGTCTGGCTGGCCGAGCCCCTGATCGCCGCCGAGGATCTGCCCGAGGATTCCGAGGCCGCATTCGACGACGACCGGCCGCGCAAACTGCGCCCCGGCGATTCCCTGCTGGTCGACACCAAGGCCGGATATGCCTTCGAGCGCATCCCCAAGGCCGAGGTCGAGGACTTGGTGCTCGAAGAGGTGCCCGACGTCAGCTACAACGACATCGGTGGACTGGGCCGGCAGATCGAGCAGATCCGCGATGCCGTGGAGCTGCCCTTCCTGCACAAGGAGCTCTACCGCGAGTACTCGCTGCGGCCGCCCAAGGGTGTGCTGCTCTATGGCCCGCCCGGTTGCGGTAAGACCCTGATCGCCAAGGCCGTGGCGAACTCGCTGGCCAAGAAGATGGCCGAGGTTCGTGGCGACGACGCCCGCGAGGCGAAGAGCTACTTCCTCAACATCAAGGGTCCCGAGCTGCTGAACAAGTTCGTCGGTGAGACCGAGCGTCACATCCGGCTGATCTTCCAGCGCGCCCGCGAGAAGGCCTCTGAGGGCACCCCGGTGATCGTCTTCTTCGACGAGATGGACTCGATCTTCCGCACCCGCGGTACCGGAGTCAGCTCCGATGTCGAGACAACCGTTGTGCCGCAGCTGCTTTCGGAGATCGACGGCGTGGAGGGGCTGGAGAACGTCATCGTGATCGGCGCCTCCAACCGCGAGGACATGATCGATCCGGCGATCCTGCGACCCGGCCGCCTGGACGTCAAGATCAAGATCGAGCGGCCCGATGCCGAGTCGGCACAGGACATCTTCTCCAAGTACCTGACCGAGCAACTCCCGGTGCACGAGGACGATCTCAGCGAGTTCGGCGGCGACCGGACTCTGACGATCAAGACCATGATCGAGAAGGTCGTGGACCGGATGTACGCCGAGATCGACGACAACAGGTTCCTGGAGGTCACCTACGCCAACGGTGACAAGGAAGTCATGTACTTCAAGGACTTCAACTCTGGCGCCATGATCCAGAACGTCGTCGACCGGGCCAAGAAGAACGCGATCAAGGCAGTGCTGGAGACCGGGCAGAGGGGTCTGCGCATCCAGCACCTGCTCGACTCGATCGTCGATGAGTTCGCCGAGAACGAGGACCTGCCCAACACCACCAATCCCGATGACTGGGCCCGGATCTCGGGCAAGAAGGGTGAGCGGATCGTCTACATCCGCACGCTCGTCACCGGCAAGAGCTCGAGTGCGAGCCGGGCCATTGATACCGAGTCGAACCTGGGGCAGTACCTGTAGTCGGGATCGGCTGGTCGTAATCGGCCCCACCAGGTCGGCGTCGGTGGCAGCATGGTGCTGTGACCACACCGGCGCTGTCCTGGGACGTGGTGGCCGTCGACAAACCCGACGACCTCAACGTCGTCATCGGGCAGGCGCACTTCATCAAGACAGTGGACGATCTGCACGAGGCCTTGGTGGGTGTCAGCCCGTCGTTGCGGTTCGGGCTGGCATTCTGCGAGGCATCCGGTCCACGGCTGGTGCGCCGCAGCGGTAATGATCCCGATCTGGTCGAGTTGGCGGTGCGCAACGCGCTGGCCATTGCCGCCGGGCACACGTTCGTGATCTTCCTGCGGGAGGGGTTCCCGGTGAACGTCCTCAACCCGATCAAGGCGGTTCCGGAGGTCTGCTCGCTCTTTTGCGCCACTGCCAATCCGGTCGATGTCCTGGTGGCCGTCACCCCGCGCGGTCGCGGCATCGCGGGCGTGATCGACGGGGAGCCGCCGCTGGGCGTCGAATCTGACGGCGACGTAGCAGCCCGACGGGATCTGTTGCGCGCGATCGGCTACAAGCTCTGACGGGTCAGGATTCAGCCGTCCGGGTGCGGTAACGGTCGCGCGCCACCAACGTGAGCCGTAGATCGTCGAGCAGTGGGTCGAGGAACCGGGTGCGCTGCTCGGCGTCGGACACTGCCCGGGCGCTGAGGTACATGAACGTCAATGCCGCCAGGAACATGGTGGTCTGGATCAGAGCTTCGGGTACGGGGAACGTCATTCCCAGCAGCTGGCCGTCGGGTGATCCGTTGTGGGTCCAGGCGGCCAGGAGTTCGGGACTGAGCACGATCAATCCCAGTACGAAGAAGATCAGCGCGGTCACGACCGCGACGGTGAGCACCTGGACGATCTGCGAGAGCACGAGTGCAAACACCACATTGAGCCGTTCCGGCTTCGACAGGCCTACCCGCCGCGGCCGGTCGGGCATGTCGGCGAACGGCGTGCCCGCCAGCCGCCGGGCGTCCTCGGGTTCCTTGGCGTCGGGCCGCAGAATAGGCCGCACCCGCTCCAGCGTGCTGGACACGAGGAACACCGTGGCGACCGCGAACAGGAAGAGCAGAGCCAGCCAGAGTCGGGCCCGGCTCAGCGTGGACGCCATCAACCAGACGTAGGTGTTGAAGAACACCAGCACGGTCAGGAGTACCACGGGCAGCGCCCGGACGAACAGGCTGCCGACCGATGTGAGGTTCGAGATCGTCACCTGCGCGGCGAAACTCAGGATCGATCCGATTCCCGTTGCGGTGCAAACCAATACAGCTGCAATGACCGACAGTTCGATGATCAGGTTCACGCCTTCCCGTGCGGTCAGTCCGCCGCAGAATCCGCTCGCCACGATCATCAGGCAGGCCACCGTCGACGCCGCGGTAGCCGCCCGCAGGGTCGGGAGTAGGGACACCGCCCACCCGACCAGGGCGGCGGCCGGGAGCACCAGCAGCAGGACCGCCAGCACGAACCACTCGGTACGGGTCGGGGTGCCGTCGATGTCGATGGTGTGCTTGCCGGTCAGGGTGACCACCAGCACCGAACTCAGCATCACCCACGCGTAGGCGGCAAGGGCCGGCGCCGACCGCGCCCATACCGACCGGACCAGCGCCCCCGGCCGCAACACCGCGGGCAGCCCGTTGGCCAGGAACCAGCGCTCGGCCTCGATGCGATCAGGGAGTCGCGAACTCGCCACGGTTACTCACCGCCACAACCGGGATAGTGGTCATTGCGACTACTGCACCAAGCAATCACCGGTTCGGCAAGCACCCGGGTGGTGACCGGTGCAACGTGTCGCGGCGCACTGCGGGGGGCTGCGCCGACGGCCTCAGCGTCGCTCGAGCTCGAGATAGGCGTCACGCCCGGCCAGGCTGACCGCGACATCGGCGATCAGCGGGTCGAAGAGCCTCTCGCGGTACAACGGATCGACGCTCGTGCTCATGGTGAAGTAAAGGCCGGAGAGCACCGCCACGAACAACGACATGTGCACCACTGTCTGGGGAATCGGGATCGCGATGCCGAACCAGGTTCCGGCGCAGGGCGGGGCGCCGGTCTGGCAGGCCGCCTCTGCCGACCACAGCACGATGACGTCGTCAGGGATGGCAATGATGCCCAACGCCAGGAAGAACGCGAACAGCCCGGTGGTGAACAACACCACCTGGATCGCCTGGGATACCACCATCACCGCCACACGCCGCATGTCGGCCACGGCGGTCATTGTGCTCGATCTCGACGTAGCTGAGGTGATTTCGGACCGGCTGACGTGTCGCTACGGATCGCGTGGTGTTGCCCGTGCTGCCACGTGGCGGCCAACCCAGAGACAACGGCTGCGGGGCGAACCTCCGAGCCTATTCGACTCGAAAATACACTGGGGCGACACCGGCAATTATTAAATTTCGATTGGAATTTCTCACCCGGATTATTCGTTGCGGGTCTTTCCCGGGATGTGCTCGGTTCGATTGTTCGGGTGACCAGGCGAGGAGTGCGGACGACACGCCGAGGCGGTACCGCTGCACCAATGTAACGATTGGATAACGACGCAAATTCCTTTCTGAGATTGAAGAATGGTGAAGTTAGTGCAGGTCAACAGCTATCTCTGTGAACGGATCTGCGCGCCTGGGGCGGTAGCGGCGCTTGATCCCGACAGGGCGGTGTGCTTACGTCGAGGCACCGATGACATGAAACTGACGATGATCGCTGAGAAGTTCGGTGGTGACTTTTAACTCGATATGCGTGTTTTAGAAAGCGTTCCCGGGCGCCATTCCCGGGAAGAATTCCTGCGCCAACCACGGGGTACCGATGCGATTGGCATCCGTGACCTCGCGGAAGCTACCGGGGTGCTGGATGTGAATTCCACTTACGCCTATCTGCTGCTGGCAACCGATTTTGCTGCCACGTCAATCGTGGCTGAACGTGACGGTGACCTGCACGGATTCATCACTGGTTACCACCCGCCGCCGCGACCGGATGTCCTGTTCGTGTGGCAGGTCGCCGTGGCGCCGTCGGCGCAGGGCGGGGGACTGGCCAGCACGATGCTCGACGCGCTCGTACACCGGGTGCGGTCGCAGCGCGACGGAGGTCCGATCACCGTGGAGGCCACGGTCGCTCCGGGCAACACCGCATCGCGCGCATTCTTCGGTGCCTTCGCGCGCCGTCACGGCGTCGCGCTTGTCGAAGACCCGCACTTCGGGTGTGACCTGCTGGATGCAGGCGGAGCACACGAGGATGAGCCGATCCTGCGGATGGGGCCGATCGCCACACCGCTTTCTCGCTGAAATCAGTTATCTGATAACCATTTTGATCCACATTGGAAGGATTTTCCCTTGCTGCTGGCTACCACAGCGCCCCTGACCGAATCTGACTTGCCCGACGTCTTCAGCTCGGTCGAATCCGAGGTCCGAAGTTATTGCCGCAGCTGGCCTGCGGTGATGGACACCGCCAGTGGCTCCTGGGTGACCGATACCTCGGGACGCGCCTACATTGACTTCTTTGCCGGGGCGGGGGCGCTGAACTACGGTCACAACAACCCCGTGCTCAAGGAGCCGTTGCTCCAGTACCTCGCCTCCGACGGGATCGTGCACTCTCTCGACATGGCGACCACGGCCAAGCAGCGGTTCCTGGAGAGCTTCGAACGGCTCATCCTGCGGCCGCGCGGGCTCGATTACAAGGTGCAATTCCCCGGACCGACCGGTGCTAACTCGGTGGAGTCGGCACTCAAGCTGGCCAGGAAGGTGACCGGTCGCGAGTCGATCATCAGCTTCACCAACGCATTTCACGGCATGACCCTGGGCGCGTTGTCGGTCACCGGCAACTCGATGAAGCGGGCCGGCGCAGGCATCCCGCTGGTGCACGCCACCCCGATGCCCTACGACAACTACTTCGGCGGGGTCACCGAGGACTTCCACTGGTTCGAGCGCGTGCTCGATGATTCGGGCAGCGGGCTCAACCGGCCCGCCGCGGTGATCGTCGAAACCGTCCAGGGTGAAGGTGGTCTCAACGTCGCACGGATCGAATGGCTGCGTGCCCTGGCCGAGTTGTGCCGCAAGCGGGACATCCTGCTGATCGTCGATGACGTCCAGATGGGATGTGGCCGCACCGGGCCGTTCTTCAGCTTCGAGGCCGCAGGCATCGTGCCCGATATCGTCACGATATCGAAGTCGGTCAGCGGCTACGGGCTGCCGATGGCGCTCACGTTGTTCCGCCGCGATCTCGACGTGTGGACGCCGGGGGAGCACAACGGCACGTTCCGCGGCCACAACCCCGCATTCATCACCGCCACGGCGGCACTTGAGACGTATTGGGAAAACGACGAATTCAGCGCCGAAACCGTCGCCAAGGGCGAGCTGACCCGGGCCCGGCTGGAAGAGATCGCCGCGGCCCACGACGGAGTGACCGCCCGCGGCCGCGGGATGGCGCAGGGCATCAAGTTCGACCAGACGGACCTGGCCGGGCAGGTGTGCCGGGCCGCGTTCGACCGTGGTGCGCTGATAGAGACCAGCGGGCCGTCCGACGAAGTGGTGAAACTGCTGCCGCCGCTGACCACTTCGGCCGCCGACCTGTTCGAGGGTCTGGACATCCTCGCCGAGTCCGTCGCCGTCACGCTGGCCTGAGGGAGGTTGAAACATGATCGTGCGCACCACAGCTGACATCACCGGAACCGACCGCGATGTGGCCGACGGCACCTGGCGATCCAAGCGGATCATCCTGGCCGGTGACGGTGTCGGATTCTCGTTCCACGAGACGACCATCGAAGCCGGTTCGGTCAACGAATTCCACTACCAGCATCACGTCGAGGCGGTCTGGGTGATCGAGGGCACCGGCGTGCTGACGGATCTGGAGACGGGGCAGCAGTATCCGCTGGCCGACGGAACCATGTATCTGCTCAACAACAATGACCGCCACCGGGTGACCTGCGATGAGCAGCTGCGCATGCTGTGCGTGTTCAACCCTCCGGTGACCGGGCGGGAAGTGCACGACGAGAACGGCGTGTACCCGGCGCCCCAATCGGTGGCATGACGGCAGTTCAGCGAGAAGCCGAAGGCCGTGCGCGCATCCGTCTGCCCAGCGAGGAACCGACTGATCACTACCCGACACGGCTCGACCACGCTATCGAGCCGGTACCGCGCTATGAGCCTGCGGTGTGGGGTGGCGTAGCCGACGGTCCGCTCAGTCAGCTTCACCTGGACGGCTTCTCCGAATACGGGTACCTGGTGGCACCGGACACCGTGTCAGACGACTGGCTGCCGCTGTTGCGGCACGAAATGGACCGGGTTGCAGCCGATCTGGACCCCGACGACCCTCGGGTGATCCGAGAGCCGGGTGGCACGATCCGTTCGATCTTCGAACCGCATCTGCTCAGCGACCTGGTCGCGCAGCTGGTTCGGCTCGACACGGTGTTGCCGATCGCGCGGCAGCTGCTGGGCGGCGACGTCTACGTCCATCAGGCCAGGATCAACCTCATGCCCGGGTTTACCGGGACCGGTTTCTACTGGCATTCGGACTTCGAGACCTGGCACGCCGAGGACGGGATGCCGGCGATCCGCGCGGTGTCGTGTTCGATAGCCCTGACCGACAACTACCCGTACAACGGGTCGCTCATGGTCATCCCTGGATCGCACCAGACGTTCTATCCGTGTGTCGGTGCGACGCCCGCAGACAACCACGACACCTCACTGGTGGCCCAGAACGTCGGCGTGCCCGATCAGACGACGTTGACCAAGGTCGTCGACCAGCACGACATCCATCAGTTCACCGGGCCGCCCGGCACCGCGCTGTGGTTCGACGCGAACCTGCTGCACGGCTCGGGGTCCAACATCACACCGCTGCCGCGCTCGAACGTCTTCCTGGTGTTCAACTCGGTGCACAACGCCCTGACCGACCCGTTCGCCGCGGACCGCCCACGGCCCGAATACCTGGCGGCCCGGGGCGTGCAGGCCGTCGCCTAGGCTGGCCCCATGCAACGGATCATCGGTACAGAGGTCGAATACGGCATCTCCTCGCCATCCGATCCGACCGCGAATCCGATCCTGACCTCGACGCAGGCAGTGCTGGCGTACGCGGCAGCCGCCGGGATTCAGCGGGGCAAGCGCACCCGGTGGGACTACGAAGTCGAATCGCCGTTGCGCGATGCTCGCGGATTCGACCTGTCCCGCGCCTCCGGGCCGGCCCCGATCGTCGATGCCGACGAGGTCGGCGCGGCCAACATGATCCTCACCAACGGCGCCCGGTTGTATGTGGACCACGCCCACCCGGAGTACGCGGCGCCCGAGTGCACCGATCCCATGGACGCGGTGATCTGGGACAAGGCCGGTGAGCGCGTCATGGAGGCCGCCGCCCGCCACGTCGCCAGCGTGCCCGGGGCGGTCAAGCTGCAGCTCTACAAGAACAACGTGGACGGCAAGGGCGCCTCGTACGGAACACACGAGAACTACCTGATGAGCCGGCAGACCCCGTTTTCCGCGGTGATCGCGGGGTTCACCCCGTTCCTGGTGTCACGGCAGGTGGTGACCGGCTCGGGTCGCGTCGGCATCGGGCCCTCGGGTGACGATCCCGGTTTCCAGCTGTCCCAGCGCGCCGACTACATCGAGGTCGAGGTCGGCCTGGAGACCACGCTCAAGCGCGGCATCATCAACACCCGCGACGAGCCGCACGCCGACGCCGACAAATACCGCCGGCTGCACGTCATCATCGGTGACGCCAACCTGGCCGAGACGTCGACCTACCTCAAGGTCGGCACCAGCTCCCTGGTGCTCGACCTGATCGAGGAGGGTCCCCAGTTCGGGCTCGACCTGTCCGATCTCGCGCTGGCCCGCCCGGTGCACGCGGTGCACGTGATCAGTCGCGATCCGTCGCTGCGGGCCACCGTCGCGCTGGCCGACGGCCGTGAGATGACCGCCCTGGCACTGCAACGGGTCTACCTGGACCGGGTGGCCAAACTGGTCGACAGCCGGGATCCGGACCCGCGGGCCGCGCACGTCGTCGAGACCTGGGCCCACGTGCTGGACCTGCTCGAACGCGACCCGATGGAATGCGCCGAAATCCTGGACTGGCCGGCCAAGCTGCGGTTGCTGGAGGGGTTCCGTCAGCGCGAGAACCTCGGCTGGCAGGCGCCGCGGTTGCACCTGGTCGATCTGCAGTACTCCGACGTTCGGCTCGACAAGGGGCTGTACAACCGGTTGGTCGCTCGTGGCTCGATGAAGCGCCTGGTCACCGAACAGCAGGTGCTCGACGCCGTCGACAACCCTCCCACCGACACCCGCGCCTACTTCCGTGGCGAATGCCTGCGCCGATTCGGTTCCGACATCGCCGCGGCAAGCTGGGACTCGGTGATTTTCGACCTCGGCGGCGATTCGCTGGTCCGGATTCCCACGCTGGAGCCGTTGCGGGGCAGCAAAGCCCATGTCGGCGCCCTGCTGGACTCCGTGGACAGCGCCGCCGAACTCGTCGAACAACTCACGAACTGACCCTTTTCCGGCGGTGAGCTATCCCGGGCAATCGGGGTGGCGACCGGTACTGTGGAAGAACCGGTTGGGCGGTTAGCCCGGCCGATCACAATTGCAGGAGGCAGCGATGGCTCAAGAGCAGACCAAGCGTGGCGGTGGCGGCGGCGAGGACGACGACCTCCCGGGCGCATCCGCTGCCGGCCAGGAGCGTCGCGAGAAGCTGGCTGAGGAGACCGACGATCTGCTCGATGAGATCGACGATGTGCTGGAAGAGAACGCAGAAGATTTCGTGCGCGCGTACGTCCAAAAGGGCGGCCAGTGACCTGGTTCGAAAATCTGTCTCTGTCCCAACCCGCCCGCTCCGGAACTCCCGCTCCAGCCATGGACCTGTCGTCCTTCTCTGAACTGCTGCGTCGCCAGGCCCCCGAATTGCTGCCGGTCAACCGTGTCGCCGACGGAGGGGTCAACCCGACCAACGCGGTGCCGCACGGGACGACCATCGTCGCGATCAAGTACCCCGGCGGGGTGCTGATCGCCGGTGACCGCCGCGCCACCCAGGGCAACATGATCGCCGGGCGCGACGTGCAGAAGGTGCATATCGCCGACGAGCACACCGCCACCGGTATTGCGGGCACGGCCGCGATCGCGGTCGAGTTCGCCCGGCTCTATGCCGTGGAGCTGGAGCACTACGAGAAGGTCGAAGGCGTTCCGCTGACCTTCAAGGGCAAGGTGAACCGGTTGGCGACCATGGTGCGCGGCAATCTCGGTGCGGCCCTTCAGGGTTTCGTGGCGCTGCCATTGCTGGTGGGCTACGACATCGACGATGCCAACCCGGTCAACGCCGGGCGGATCGTGTCCTTCGACGCGGCCGGCGGCTGGAATCTCGAGGAAGAGGGCTACCAGTCGGTGGGCTCGGGCTCGATCTTCGCCAAGTCGTCGATCAAGAAGCTGTATCCCCAAGTGGCCGATGCTGATTCAGCGCTCAAGGTGGCCATCGAGTCGCTCTACGACGCCGCCGATGACGACTCCGCCACCGGCGGGCCGGATTTGGTGCGCGGCATCTTCCCGACCGCGGTGCTCCTCGGAGCCGATGGGGCCGAGGAAGTCACCGAGGAACGTATCGCCGATCTGGCTCGCGAGGTCATCGCGCGCCGGACCCGGACGGGTGGTGAGGGGTAAATGAGCTTCCCGTATTTCATCTCGCCTGAGCAGGCGATGCGTGAGCGCTCCGAACTGGCGCGCAAGGGCATCTCCCGCGGGCGCAGCGTGATCGCACTCGCCTACGACAGCGGCGTGCTGTTCGTCGCGGAGAACCCGTCGCGCTCCCTGCAGAAGGTCAGCGAGCTCTACGACCGGGTCGGCTTCGCCGCCGTAGGCCGGTTCAACGAGTTCGACAACCTGAGGCGCGGCGGCATCCAGTTCGCCGATACCCGCGGCTACGCCTACGACCGTCGGGACGTGACCGGTCGCCAGCTGGCCAACGTCTACGCACAGACGCTCGGCACGATCTTCACCGAGCAGGCCAAGCCCTACGAGGTCGAGCTGTGCGTGGCCGAAGTCGCGCACTACGGCGAGACGAAAGCCCCGGAGCTGTACCGGATCACCTATGACGGGTCGATCGCCGACGAGCCGCACTTCGTCGTGATGGGCGGCACCACGGAGCCGATCGCCACCGCGCTGGGGGAGTCCTACGCCGAGAACGCCGATCTGGCCGCTGCGGTCAAGATCGCGGTGGAGGCCCTGGGTGCGAGCAGCAACGGCTCCGAGCCACGCGCGCTGGGCCCGTCCACCCTCGAAGTGGCGGTCCTCGATGCCAACCGGCCTCGCCGTGCGTTCCGTCGGATCACCGGCGCTGCGCTGGAAGCGCTTCTGCCCGAAGCAGTTTCGGACAAGCCGGCCGATGAGAAGCCGTCGGAGAAGCCGAAGAAGTCAGAAAAGTAGGTTGACCACCGCTTCGGCCTCGGTGCCGTCGCGGTAGAGCCGCCACGTGAGGTTCGCCAACTCGTCGGGGTCGATCGTCGGCAGATCACCGGTGCCCGCCATCGCCCGATGGATGTCGCCCCGCTCGATCAGGCCGCTGATGGGCACCACGCTGCTGAGTCCGCCGGCGAACAACAATCCGCCGCCGCCGCGCCACCTGGCCGATGCGTTCATCGACGCGATCGAGGCCGACGGCGCCACGGGTTCCGACATCAGCGGACCGCATGCCCAAAAGGCGGTGGGTGCCTACCTGCAGGCGTTCGAACGCATCCTCGGCGCACCCGCCGGGTCACTGCACGACCCGGCGTCGTCAGCTCAGCGGGAACCGTAGCTTCGCGACGGCGGTCTGGTTCCAGATCTTGGCGCTGATCTCGTCGGGCCGCACGGCGTAGGCCGCTCCGCCGTTGTCGAGGACCGTCACCGCGACGCGGGACAGGACGTCATAGCCGGAATCGTCGTAGTGCAGCGCTCCGGTCGCGGCCTCGATCCGGCCCAGCACATCGACGGTGAAGTTGTACACCAGCGTGTCCACCGCCCCGGCCGTCGCGGCCCGGGTGATGTCGCCGAGATCGCTGGCCACCAGCCCCTTGCTGATGTCATTGCCCAACTCGTCGACCCAGGCGCTGGCCCGCTCGGCATTCAGGGCGGGCAACGACTCACGGATGGCGCCGTCGATCTGATCGGGCCGCAGCTGGTCTGCCGCGCCGGGCACCGCCACGATCTGGCGTTTGTGGTCGAGGCCGCGGTACATGTCGAGCAGCGGGCCGGTCGCAAACAGATACAGCGGCCGCGTCGACGACGGATCGAGCTGTCCCAGTTCGGCATCCACCGCATCGGCGACCCGCTTCGCGTACTGCTCGAGCAACACCTTCTTGCCCTCGTCACCGACCAGGCGCCGCACATGACCCCGGTCGCGCACCGTGGCACGGTTGGTCGCATCAGCCACGGCGACCGCGTACTCGCCGGTGAGATCCAACTCCTGGGCCCGCGTCCTCGCGGTCGCCTGCCACAGGTTCCAGCCGTCGGCGGACAGCGTCAGCGCGTAGGCCTCCTGCGGCGTGGTGACCGCCCGCACCAACTGGCCGATGTCGAAGCAGCTGCCCACCTGCAGCTGGCTGTCCAGGCCGTTGGGCAATACGTAGACCTCGTGGAAGTCATCGGCGATGAAGATGGCCACCGAACGGGACAGGCGCAGCCACAACTCCGATTCGGCGATCTCATTCCAGCGTGCCCGCAGCCGTTCCTCGACGGCATGCCGCGCGCCGGATTCGCGGATCGTGCGCAGTGCCCGGTCTACCGCGCTCTTCGCCGTCAGCACGCTCTTCTCCCGCTCATCCGGTCCCGGTGCGGTTTCCGCGTAGACCGTGATGGCGTGCTCGTGAGGCTCGCCAAGGCGGATCAGGTCGGCAACATCAGGCAGTTCGTAGCGGGTCATCACCACTCCTTTGTGCGACTGGCTCCAACCCTATGCCTGCGAGGGCCGCTGACCAGGGTCAAAAGTGCTAGATCGTCGGCGCCACGAACACGATGGACGAGCTTGCCCACCTTTACCGTCAGGCACCCCGTAAGCTCGATGGCGTGCAGCGACGAATCATGGGCATCGAGACGGAATTCGGTGTGACCTGCACGTTCCACGGCCATCGCCGGCTCAGTCCCGACGAGGTCGCCCGCTATTTGTTCCGGCGGGTGGTGTCGTGGGGCCGCAGTTCCAACGTGTTCCTTCGTAACGGCGCCCGGTTGTACCTGGATGTGGGCAGCCACCCGGAGTACGCGACCGCCGAGTGCGACAACCTGACCCAGCTGGTCACCCACGACCGCGCCGGCGAGCGCGTCCTGGAGGATCTGCTGATCGACGCCGAGCAGCGGCTCGCCGACGAGGGCATCGGCGGCGACATCTACCTGTTCAAGAACAACACCGATTCGGCGGGCAACTCCTACGGCTGCCACGAGAACTTCCTGATCGTGCGGGCCGGCGAATTCTCCCGGATCTCCGATGTGCTGCTGCCGTTCCTGGTCACCCGCCAGCTCATCTGCGGTGCGGGCAAGGTGTTGCAGACGCCGAAGGCCGCCACGTTCTGCTTGAGTCAGCGCGCCGAGCACATCTGGGAGGGCGTCTCCAGCGCCACGACCCGATCGCGCCCGATCATCAACACCCGCGACGAGCCGCACGCCGACGCCGAGAAGTACCGCCGGCTGCACGTCATCGTCGGCGACTCCAACATGTGCGAGACCACCACCATGCTCAAGGTGGGTAGTGCCTCGCTGGTGCTGGAGATGATCGAGGCCGGTGTCCCGTTCCGGGATTTCTCCCTGGACAACCCGATTCGGGCCATCCGCGAGGTCAGCCACGACCTGACCGGGCGGCGTCCGGTGCGGCTCGCCGGCGGCCGCCAGGCCAGCGCCCTGGACATCCAGCGCGAGTACTACAGCCGGGCCGTGGAGTACCTGCAGACTCGTGAACCGAGCACTCAGATCGAGCAGGTGGTCGATCTGTGGGGCCGCCAGCTCGACGCGGTCGAGAGCCAGGACTTCGCGAAGGTCGACACCGAGATCGACTGGGTGATCAAGCGCAAGTTGTTCCAGCGTTACCAGGATCGCTACAGCATGGAGCTGGCCGATCCGAAGATCAGCCAGCTCGACCTCGCCTACCACGACATCAAGCGCGGTCGTGGGGTATTCGACCTGCTGCAGCGCAAAGGCCTGGCCACCCGGATCACCACCGACGAGGAGATCGACGCCGCGGTCAACACCCCGCCGCAGACGACGCGGGCCAAGCTGCGCGGCGAGTTCATCAGCGCGGCACAGGAAGCCGGGCGGGACTTCACCGTGGACTGGGTGCATCTCAAGCTCAACGATCAGGCTCAGCGCACCGTGCTGTGCAAGGATCCGTTCCGGTCGGTCGACGAGCGGGTCAAGCGCCTGATCGCGAGCATGTAGCGCCGGCGTCAGAACAAGCGGGTCCCCGACCGGGTGAACACGAAGCCGTGCTTACCCGCGCGACACGCGAACATCCCGACCGACGGGTCGGGGCCGACCCCACACACCATGCCCGCCTGAAGATTGATCTTGTGCCCCGGCGGCAGTGCCAGGAAGTCGTTCGGATCGGGTGCACTGCCCGGCACCGGAGGATCCGCGGGCACAATCGTCGCCTCGGTATCCGGCCCGAACGACGTCTTCCAGTACCCGCCTCTGTCCGGCCGCGGCCCGTAACACCAGAGCCGGTGCAGATAGTCACGTGAATTGATCGAGCAGCGTTGGCCATCGGGTGTGGTGAAGGTGCTGCCGTTGAAGTACTGGCGGGTGTTCTCGGTGCCGTAGACGTCCTGGACGACGGGATAGCCCGACAGGTCGGGGAAGGCTGCTCGATCTGCCACAGCGACACCGCCCGACACTCGGCTGCAGGCCACGGCGCTGAGGGCCACGGCCGTCACCAGGGCGGCGCGCATCGCGATGTGCATGCCACCTCCTGGCCGCCGACGGTGTTCAACGACGTTGTCCCAGCATGCCACTCGGACCGGCCGCCGTCGCTGACCGGATCCACGGCAATCAGGCCCTAAGCTCTTGAGCGTGACGGTGTCCAAAGTCGAGCGGCTGATGAACCTTGTCATCGCCCTGCTGTCGACCCGCTCGTTTCTGCCTGCCGACAAGATCCGCACCAACGTGCAGGGTTACGCCGACAGCCCCAGTGACGAAGCGTTCTCCCGGATGTTCGAGCGCGACAAGAACGAATTGCGCGATCTGGGCATCCCGTTGGAGACGGGCCGGGTGTCGAAGTTCGATCCGACCGAGGGCTACCGCATCAACCGGGACGAGTATGCGTTGCCCCCGGTCCAGCTGACGAGCGATGAGGTGGCGGCGGTGGCGGTGGCCACTCAGCTGTGGCAGTCGCCCGAGTTGATCACTGCGACGCAGGGGGCCTTGCTGAAGTTGCGCGCCGCAGGCGTGGACGTCGATGCGGACGGGGCCGGTGTGGCCATCGCATCGACTGCGACGCTGCCCGGACTGCGCGGCGCCGAAGGGGTTCTGCAGATCCTGTTGTCGGCGATCGATTCCGGGCATGCGGTGCAGTTCCGGCACCGCGCCTCCCGCAACGTCGACCACACCAGCCGCAACGTCGAGCCGTGGGGTGTCGTCACCCATCGCGGCCGGTGGTATCTGGTCGGCCACGATCGTGACCGCGACGACACCCGTACCTTTCGCCTGTCACGCATCGATCCCGACGTCAGCACGGTCGGGCCGGCCGGCGCGGTGGTCAAACCGGAAGAGATCAATCTGCGTGACATCGTCGCCCGCGCGGTGGCCGAACAACCGACCGGTGAACAGGCCAGAGTGTGGATCGCCGGCGGCCGCGCCACCGCGCTGCGCCGTCAGGCGATCGAGACCGTGCCCCGCACGTTGGGCGGGCGCGCCGGGGAGGAGATCACCGTCGACATCGGAATGTTGGACCGGCTGGCCCGTGAGATCGCCGGCTACGGCGTCGACGCCGTCGCGCTGGAACCGCAGTCATTGCGCGACGACGTGGTGAGTCGGTTGCGGGCGCAGGCGGGTCGCGCATGAGGGCCAGCGAGGAGCCGGAGGCGGATCGCGCATGAGTCAGGTTTCCACCCGGTTGGTCCGGATGCTCAACATGGTGCCGTATTTCCAGGCCAACCCGAAGGTCACCCGCTCGGCGGCGGCGGCCGCCCTGGGGGTGACAGCGAAGCAGCTCGACGACGATCTGCGACAGCTGTGGATGTGCGGGCTGCCCGGCTACAGTCCCGGCGATCTGATCGATTTCGACTTCGAAGGCGATACCGTCGAAGTCACCTTCAGCGCCGGTGTCGATCGCCCGTTGCGCCTGACCTCGACGGAGGCCACCACCGTCCTGGTGGCTCTGCGTTCGCTCGTCGACGTGCCCGGGATGGTCGACCCCGAAGCCGCCCGCAGCGCCATCGCCAAGATCGAATCGGCGGCAGGCAGCCAACGCGCCGGTGTCGAGGAGGGGGTGCCCCAGGAAACCGGGACGGCAGCGGCGGTACGGGCCGCCGTGCGTGATGCTCGAGCGCTGACCTTGGAGTACTACTCGGCGTCACGTGACTCGCTGACTACCCGCACCGTGGACCCGATCCGCGTCGTGCTGATCGGTGACAACAGCTACCTGGAGGCGTGGTGCCGCACCGCCGAGGCGGTCCGGATGTTCCGGTTCGACCGGATCGTCGCCGCCGAGCGCCTCGCCGATGCCGCGGAGCCACCGTCGCCTGCGGTGCAGGCCGGCATCGACACCTCGCTGTTCGATCCCGACGCCGCGGACCCGTCGTTGCCGTCGGCAACGCTGCTCATTGACCCGTCCGCGTCGTGGATGTTCGACTACTACCCGTTACGGGTGGTCAATGAACTGCCAGACGGGGCGTGCGAAGCGGTGATGACGTACGCCTCGCCCGAGTGGATGGCGCGTTTCCTGCTCGGATTCGGTTCGGCGGTGCGGGTGTTGGACCCACCGGACCTCGCGCAGCGGGTGCAGGAATCTGCCGGCGAGGCGCTGCGTGTCTACGACGCCGACAACACACACGGGTAGACTCGGCGCAGACGTCTGGAGGTAACCAAATTGGGTGGTCTACAACCCTGGCACTGGATCATTGTCATCGCGGTGTTCGTGCTGCTTTTCGGCGCCAAGAAGCTGCCGGACGCAGCCCGGTCGCTCGGTAAGTCGATGCGGATCTTCAAGTCGGAGATCAAGGAGATGCAGTCGGATTCTGGGTCTTTTGGGGCCTCCTCCACGGAGACCCCGCCGGCCAAGCCGATCGTCTCCGAGCGGGTCGACACTCCTGCCCCTGAGCAGTCCCCGGACCGCCACACGGCCTGACCGGTCCGGCGCCCGATCGCGGTCAACGTCCCGCGATGACGCAGCGCGTCTACGACCAGGCCGTTAGAACACGCCCGTGACCTCCGGAATCATCAAGAAGCTCGATCCTCGGCGCCGCCGTTCGCGGGTCAACCCCGACGGCACCATGTCGTTGGTCGACCACCTGCACGAGCTGCGCAACCGTCTGTTGATTGCCGTGGCCGCCGTTGTGCTGACGACGATCTTCGGCTTCCTGTGGTACACCCACGGCTTCTTCGGCTTCGAGAGCCTGGGGGAATGGCTGCGCGGTCCGTACTGCGCGCTCCCGGCCTCGGCGCGCGCGACCATCGCACCCGACGGCGAGTGCCGCCTGCTGGCCACCGGCCCGTTCGACCAGTTCATGCTGCGTCTCAAGGTGGCGCTGGCGGCCGGGCTGGTGCTGGCCTGCCCGGTGTGGCTCTACCAGCTGTGGGCGTTCATCACCCCAGGCCTGTACAAGAAGGAACGCCGCTTCGCGATGGCGTTCGTCGGCCTCGGCGCCACATTGTTCATCGCCGGCGCGATCCTGGCCTACGTGGTGCTGGCCACCGCGCTGGGCTTCCTGCTGACCGTCGGCAGCGACGTGCAGGTCACCGCTCTGTCCGGCGACCAGTACTTCGGTTTCCTGATCAACCTGCTGCTGGTGTTCGGCATCAGCTTCGAGTTCCCACTGTTGATCATCATGCTCAATCTGGTCGGCATGCTCAGCTACGAGCGGCTCAAGGCCTGGCGACGCGGACTGATCTTTGGATTGTTCGTGTTCGCGGCGTTCGCCACCCCCGGGTCGGACCCGTTCACGATGCTGGCGCTGGCCTGCGCGCTCAGCCTGCTGCTGGAGTTCGCCATCCAGGTGGCGCGGATCAACGACAGGCGCAAGGCCCGGCGCGAGGCACAGGAGGTGCCCGAGGACGAGGCCGCGCCGATCCCGTCGGCCGAGCCGGTAGAGCAGCCGGCCCCGGTCGCGGGCGCGTCGCGAATCGACATCGACGACGATGCGACCTGACGCCGGTGACCAACCCGGCGGTGAGCTGACCAAGTTCACCGCCGAATATCCCTTTGCTCTCGACGACTTCCAGCTGCGTTCCTGCCGCGCACTGGAAGGTGGGCACGGCGTGCTGGTCTGTGCGCCCACCGGGGCGGGTAAGACCGTCGTCGGCGAGTTCGCCGTGCACCTGGCGCTGGCGGCCGGCGGCAAATGCTTCTACACCACCCCGATCAAGGCGCTGAGCAACCAGAAACACAACGACCTGGTGTCCCGCTACGGCGCCGACAAGATCGGGTTGCTGACCGGTGACCAGTCCATCAACGGTGACGCCGACATCGTGGTGATGACGACCGAAGTGCTGCGCAACATGCTGTACGCGAATTCGCCTGCACTGCACGGACTTTCCTACGTCGTGATGGACGAGGTGCATTTCCTGGCCGACCGGATGCGCGGAGCGGTGTGGGAGGAGGTGATCCTGCACCTGCCCGAAGAGGTGCTGCTGGTCAGCCTGTCCGCAACCGTCAGCAATGCCGAGGAGTTCGGTGGCTGGATCCAGACCGTCCGCGGTGATACCGCCGTCGTCGTCGACGAACACCGGCCCGTCCCGCTGTCGCAGCACATGCTCGTCGGCCGACGCATGTTCGATCTGTTCGAGGGGACGAACACTGCGGGCGGAGCCGCCCCGGCGGCGACATCAACCTTGGTCGACCCGGATCTGTTGCGCCACATCCGTCATCGACGTGAGGCCGACCGACTGACGGACTGGGAACCCCGTGGTCGTGGACGTGGCAGGGGCGGCGGCCGTCCCCAGCTGTACCGGCCGCCGAGTCGGCCCGACGTCATCGCCACCCTGGATTCCGCGGGGCTCCTGCCTGCCATCACCTTCGTGTTCTCGCGGGCCGGATGCGACGCGGCGGTCCAACAGTGCCTGCGGGCGCCGCTGCGGCTGACCACCGACGAGGAACGCAGCCGGATCGCCCAGATCATCGACCGGCGCTGTGCCGATCTCGCCGAATCCGACCTGATCGTGCTGGATTACCACCAGTGGCGCGAAGGCCTGCTGCGCGGGCTGGCCGCCCACCACGCCGGAATGCTGCCGGTCTTCCGGCACACCGTCGAGGAACTCTTCACCGCGGGCCTGGTCAAGGCCGTGTTCGCCACCGAAACCCTGGCCCTGGGCATCAACATGCCCGCGCGCACCGTGGTGCTCGAGCGGCTGGTGAAGTTCAACGGTGAGCAGCACGTTCCGCTGACGCCGGGGGAGTACACGCAGCTGACCGGGCGGGCCGGGCGCCGCGGCATCGACGTCGAGGGCCACGCCGTGGTGCTGTGGCGGCCCGACGACAGCAATGCCGAACCGGCCGAGGTTGCCGGTCTGGCTTCGACCCGCACCTTCCCCCTGCGCAGCTCGTTCGCACCGAGCTACAACATGACGATCAACCTGGTGCAGCAGATGGGGCCCGAACAGGCCCACAAACTGCTGGAACGATCCTTCGCGCAGTACCAGGCGGACCGATCGGTGGTCGGTTTGGTGCGCGGCATCGCGCGCGGCGAGCGGATGATGGGCGAGCTGGCGGCCGAATTCGGCGGCAAAGACGCACCGATCCTCGACTACGTCCGGCTGCGGGCCAAGATCGGGGAACGGGAGCGCGCCCAGTCCCGGGCGTCGCGGCTGCAGCGGCGCAAGGCCGCCACCCATGCGCTGGCCGAATTGCGCCGCGGCGACATCATCACCATCACCCAGGGGCGCCGCGGCGGGCTGGCGGTGGTGCTGGAGGCTGCCCAACGCGACAGCGATGACCCCCGGCCGCTGGTGCTGACCGAACACGGTTGGGCCGGCCGGATCTCGTCGGCCGACTACTCGGGTGCCTCAGCCCCGTTGGGCGCGATGTCCTTACCCAAGCGCGTCGAACACCGGCAGCCGCGGGTCCGTCGCGATCTGGCGTCGGCACTGCGGTCGGCGGCCGCAGATCTGTCGGTGCCCTCGAAGCGTGCGAGCCGTGGCGCCGCAGCACCCGAACGGGATGTCGATCCCGAACTGGCCGGGCTGCGTGAGGAACTGCGTCACCACCCGGCGCATCAGCTGCCGGACCGCGATGCCCAGGCCCGGATCGCCGAACGCTATCTGCGTATCGAACGTGACAACGCCCAGATCCAGCAGAAGGTGAACGCGGCGACGAACTCGCTGGCCCGCACCTTCGACCGGATCGTGACGCTGCTCAGCGAACGCGGATTCATAAAAGCGAACAACGACGGTGAACTCAAGCCGGATCTCAGCGTCACCGATGCCGGCCGACTCCTGGCCCGCATCTACAGCGAGAGCGACCTCCTGGTTGCCGAGTGTCTACGTGCCGGTCTGTGGCAAGGCCTGCAGCCGGCGGAACTGGCCGCGGTGCTCTCGGCGGTGCTGTTCGAGTCGCGAGGAGACAACGCGGGCGGTGCGCTGGGAGCCGACGTGCCCACCGCGGGCCTGCGCCGCGCGCTGGCCCAGACCCGGCGGATGTCGGTGGACCTGCGCGGCGACGAGCAGCGGCACCGGCTGGCCCCGGGCCGAGAACCCGACGAAGGATTCGTCACCGCCATCTACCGGTGGGCCACCACCGGTGATCTGGCCGCCGCACTCGCGGCCTCCGATGTGAATGGGTCGGGCTCGACGCTCTCGGCGGGCGATTTCGTGCGGTGGTGCCGCCAGGTGCTCGACTTGCTCGACCAGGTCCGTAATGCCGCGCCGCAATCGGCCCTGCGCAATACCGCGAAACGCGCTGTCAACGATGTTCGGCGCGGTGTTGTTGCTGTTGATGCGGGGTAGGGTGTGGCAGGCGTTACCGAACAGGATCAAGGAGAACCATGAGCGGACCGCAGGGATCTGACCAGGGACAGCAGTGGCCCGGTCAGCAGCCTGAGCCCGGGGCGGACCAGGCGTCGGGCGCCGAGGCATGGCAGCCGCCGACCCCCGCTTCCGAGGACGCCCAGACCAACGCTCCGGCCTGGCAGCCTCCGGCGTACACGCCGCAGCAGTACCCCTCGTACCCGCCGCAGCCGCAGGGCGTTCAGCAGCCGGATTATTCGCAGCCGCAACAGCCCCAGTACCCCGGGCCTGAGCAGTACGCCCAGCAGGCCTACCCGCAACCCGGCCAGCAGCCCCAGTACGGCCAGGTGCCCGGCTACGGGCAGCCTCCCCAGTACGGCCAGCCGGGTCAGCCGGGTCAGTTCGGTCAGCCAGGGCAATTCGGTCAACCGGGCCAGTACGGCGCCCCCGGCCAGTTCGGTCAGTACGGCATCCCGGGGGCCGAGCAGGGCTCCAAGACGTCACTCGGCGTAATCGGCGGTGTTGTCGGCGGCCTGGTGGCACTGTTGCTGATCATCTTGGCGGTGACCGCATTCTGGCTACCCGGCTGGGCGGTCACGACCAAGCTAGACATCGACAAGGCCCAGAGCGGCGTCGAGCAGATCCTGACCGACAAGACCAACGGCTACGGCGCCACCAAGGTCTCCGGCGTCAAGTGCAACGACGGTGAGAATCCGACCGTCAAGAAGGATTCGACCTTCGACTGCGAGGTCACCATCGACGGCACGAAGCGCAAGGTGACGGTGACCTTCAAGGATGACAAGGGCACCTACGAGGTCGGTCGGCCCAAGTAGCCTTCCCGGGCCACCCGTCGCGGCTCGCGCGGTCGCGTGACCCCACCAGGCGAGATCAGCCGGGCAGCCGGTCCAGGGCCGACTGCAACCGGCTGATCGACGAGGTCACCCCGTACGCCGCGGCCAGTTCGGCGACCCGGGCCGGGTCGTTGGCGGCCAGCGGCAGCTCATCGGTCTCAGCGGGCAGGGCCACAGGCGCATTCGTGGCCACCCGCACCACCGGTTCGGCCGCGGCCAGGTAGTCGGCAGCCGCCAGCAGCTTGGCCCGATGTGCTTTCGACAGTGAGGATTTCGGGTCCTGCGTGGCCTCCTGGATACCCTCCAGCGAGCGGTAGCGGGCCAGCAGCATCGCGGCGGTCTTCTCGCCGATTCCGGGAACCCCGGGCAA
This sequence comes from Mycolicibacterium lutetiense, assembly GCF_017876775.1. Taxonomy (NCBI): domain Bacteria; kingdom Bacillati; phylum Actinomycetota; class Actinomycetes; order Mycobacteriales; family Mycobacteriaceae; genus Mycobacterium; species Mycolicibacterium lutetiense. The sequence continues at coordinate 1,561,847 of NZ_JAGIOP010000001.1, forward strand.
CCCGTCGGAAGGGTCACCCCGCAGCAGGGCCAGCTCCGCATACGCCGGTCCGGCCCGGTCGATGGGAACCCCGTACTGTTCGGCGACTTCTTCCGGACCGAACTTCGTCGCCTTGGCCAGCCCGCGGCCGATGTAGAGCACACGCACTGCGGGCGCCGGCTCGTCGCGCACGAGTTGCAGCAGGTCGCGATCGCCACTGACCACCACCACCGGATCGTGCTGCTCACGGGTCGCCAGGGTGCCGAGCACGTCGTCGGCTTCGAACCCGGGCGCGCCGGCGGTCGCGATGCCGAATGCGTCGAGCAACTCCATGATCATGTCGACCTGGGGGATGAGTTCGTCGGGAACCTCTTCGACGTCGGGAGTGCCCTCAGGTTGGAGTTGCTCGACCCGGTGCGCCTTGTACGACGGCACCAGGTCGACGCGCCACTGCGGACGCCAGTCCTCGTCGAGGCACACCACCAGCCGGTGCGGACGTTCCCGGGTGATCAGCGTGGCGACCGAGTCGAGGAATCCCCGCACCGCGTTCACCTGTCGGCCGTCGGGCGCCTTGATCGAGGACGGGAGCCCGAAGTACGACCGGAACCACATGCTGGCGCCGTCGAGCAGCAGAACAGGGTCGCTCATTTGATCCTCCCGAAAACGTAGGACGCGGCGGTGACAGCCTTGCCGTCGGCACCCTCGTCGTGCAGGGTGGCCCGCACCGCAACGGTGCCGCCCGCACCGGACAATACCTGGGTGTCGACCCGGAACGGACCGGTCTTGCCGCGGGCGAGGAACATCACGTGTGACGAAAGCCCTTGCAGCGCATCGGTTTTTGCGGCTTTCGCCGCAGCTTCTGAGGCGGCGGTCTCCAGGACCACGAATTGTGGCCCGATGTGCAGTGCCGCGTCGGGTGAGGCCACCTCGACCGCCAGTTCCGGCAGTGTCCAGCGCCCGTCTGGGTGCTTGGCTCCGCCGAACACCTGCCACAGCGGCGGTAGGTCAGGACCGTCGACGATGTCGATGGGGTCGACGGGCATCTTCTCCAGGCCCTCCGGGGGCACGCCGATCGAGATGCCCTGCCCCTCGGTGAGCGCGATGACCCGGTCCGGATGGTCGGCGTCGACGATCACCGACCGGCTGTAGGCCAATTGCCTACCTTGCTTGAGCACTTCGGTGTCCACCCGGATGCGCTTCACGTCGCGCGCCGGGTCCAGGACCTGGCAGGAATGGATCACCGGGTTCGGCACGGCCTCCAGATCGCTCACCCCGCCACTGTCGGGCGAGGAGATGCCCAGCACCGCGAGCAGCAGACCACCGGACGAATTGCGCATGTCGCGGCGCAAGGTCACCGTGTCGTCGACCGGACCCAGATCCATCGAGGAGTAGGAACGCCCGAGGTAGCGGTAGCTCAGCAGGCCGCCCCAGCGCTTGCGCAGTTCGGCGGCGTACGCCGCGGGATCGTCGGTGAGATCGCGGATATCACGCAACATTCCAGCGACAGTAGCCGGTGCGGGGCGCCCGCCTGGACGGACACCACGTAGGCGCAGCGATTAGCCTCGACCCCATGACCGTCAGCCGATTCAGCACCGATGTCTACGCCCACCGTCTTGCGGCGGCCGCGTCAGCCGCCGCGGATGCCGGCCTGGCCGGTCTGGTGATCACCCCGGGCTATGACCTGCGGTACCTGATCGGCTCACGCGCGCAGACCTTCGAGCGGCTGACGGCGCTGGTTCTGCCGGTCGGCGGTGACCCGACCATCGTGGTGCCGCGTCTCGAGCTCGCCGCGCTGCGCGAATCATCTGTCACCGAACTCGGTGTGACGGTACGTGATTGGGTGGATGGACAGAACCCGTACCAGATGGTCGCCGATGTGCTCGGCGGGCCGGGCACCGCAGTGGCGGTGACCGATTCCATGCCCGCCCTGCACCTGCTGCCGCTGGCTGATCTGCTCGGCGTGGTTCCGGTACTGGCCACCGACGTGCTGCGACGGTTGCGGATGATCAAGGATCCCGCCGAGATCGACGCGCTGCGCAAGGCCGGCGCGGCCATCGACCGGGTGCATGCCCGGGTGCCCGCGTTCCTGGCGCCCGGCCGCACCGAGGCCGACGTGGCCGCTGACATCGCCGAAGCGATTGTCGCCGAAGGACATTCCGAGGTGGCGTTCATCATCGTCGGATCCGGACCCAACGGCGCCGACCCGCACCACGAATGCTCGGAGCGTGAGCTGAGCGCCGGTGACATCGTGGTGGTCGACATCGGCGGCCCGTACGAGCCCGGCTACAACTCCGACTCCACCCGCACCTACTCCATCGGTGAGCCGGATCCCGAGGTGGCGCGCCGCTACGCGGTACTGCAGCGGGCCCAAGCCGCGGCGGTCGCGGCCGTGCGCCCCGGGGTGACCGCCGAACAGATCGACGCGGCTGCCCGCGATGTACTGGCCGCCGAGGGGCTGGCCGAGGCTTTCGTCCACCGCACCGGACACGGCATCGGGCTGTCGGTGCACGAGGAGCCCTACATCGTGGAGGGCAACGACCTACCGCTGGAAGCCGGGATGGCCTTCAGCGTGGAGCCCGGCGTGTACTTCCCGGGGCACTGGGGTGCGCGGATCGAGGACATCGTCGTGGTCACCGAGGACGGTGCGGAGTCGGTCAACAACCAGCCCCACGATCTTGTCGTGGTGCCGGTGAACTAGGCCGGGCTCAGCCTTCGCTGCGGTCCAGCAGCTCCGAGGAACCCAGCACACGCTCGATCCGTACCTCGATCACCACGCGACGGGGGTTCACCCGGGGAGTGCGGTAGCGCTGGGCATACCGAAGCTCGGCGTCACGGACCGGGTCGGGCTCGCTGCTGACCGTGGACTTGCCCTCCAACGACAGCCAGCGCGCGCCGTCGACCTGGCTGAGCACCGCGATGCCACGCTCATGCGCGTTGACCGCCTTCTGCGAGCCGCCGTTGGTGATCACCCGCGCGATGTGCGTCTTCGGGTCGAAGGTGAAACCGACCGCCACGACGTGCGGCGAATTGTCCGAGCGCAGGGTGGTCAGCATCGCCAGGTGGCGTTCGGTGAGAAACGCCAGTGCCTCGCTGGTGAGCTTGGTGGTTGCCTTGCCACGAGATGTAGCCATCGGGGTCCACGCTAGCGCAGGACATAATCGCTGCCATGGAGGACACAGCAGACACGGCCGGGATTGCCGGCACGGATCCCCGTGTCGTGGTGATTTTCGGGGGGCGCAGCGAGATCGGCGTCGAAATCGCGGCGCGCCTCGCGGACGGGGCGGTCGTGGTGCTCGCCGCCCGCCGCGCCGGCGAGCTTGTCGAGCAGGTTGCGGCGGTACAGGCGGCTGGTGCCGTGGCGGTACACACGTCAGAGTTCGACGCCGACGACGTCGCCGGCCACACCCGCGTGGTGGAGGAGATCGAAACCGCGCTCGGACCGATCGACACCGCGGTCCTCGCATTCGGGGTCCTGGGCGATCAGGACCGCGCCGAGGCCGATCCGGCCCACGCCGTGGCCGTCGTGCACACCGACTACGTGGCCCAGGTCGGCCTGCTCACCGTGCTCGCGCAGCGCATGCGCGCCAGGGAGCGGGGCCGGCTGGTGGTGTTCTCCTCGATCGCCGGAGCCCGGGCCCGTCGTGCCAACTACGTCTACGGCTCGGCCAAGGCCGGTCTGGATGCGTTCGCGAGCGGGCTGACCGACGCCCTGCACGGCACCGCCGTGCAGCTGCTGATCGTGCGGCCCGGGTTCGTGATCGGCCGGATGACCGAGGGCATGGACCCGGCGCCGTTCTCCAGCACCCCGGCTCAGGTGGCCGAGGCCACTGCCAAGGCACTGGCCCGGGGCAAGAATGCAGTGTGGGTGCCGTGGGTGATCCGGCCGATGATCTTCGTGACGCGGTTCGTACCGCGGCCGATCTGGCGCAGGATGCCGCGGTGATGAGCGCTTGCGCGAAGAACAGAGTGAACTGATGAGCGCTTGCGCGAAGAACAGAGGGCACCGATGAGCCCGACGATCACCGTGGTCGGCATCGGGGCCGACGGGATGGCCGGATTGTCGCGCACCTCGCGCGATGAGTTGGCCGGCGCGACCGTGGTGTACGGGTCGCCGCGGCAATTGGAACTGCTCGATGACAGCGTGACGTCGAACCGTCGGGAGTGGCCGTCGCCGATGCTGCCGGCCCTGCCGACGCTGTTCGACGGAGCAGGCGATGTGCACGTGGTGGCCAGCGGTGATCCGCTGCTGCACGGCATCGGCGCGACGCTGATCCGGTTGTTCGGCGCGCAACGGGTCCGGGTGCTGCCGCAGGTGTCCAGCGTGACGCTGGCCTGCGCCCGGATGGGGTGGACGGTGCCCGACACCGAGGTGATCAGCCTGGTGACGGCTGCCCCGCACACCGCGGTGCGCCGCGGAGGGCGGGCGATCGTACTGTCCCGCGACGCGCAGACCCCGGCCACGCTGGCGCGGCTGCTGAACGAATCCGGCCGGGGCGACTCGGAATTGACCGTGCTGGAGCAATTGGGCGGGCCGGGGGAGCGTCGCCATGACGGCACCGCCCGGGAGTGGGCGACGGTCGGTCCGGTGGGCGTGGACGATCTCAACGTGGTGGCGGTGTCCTACCGCCCCGACGACCGTCGGGCCCAGGCGTTGCCCGACGAGGTGTTCGCCCACGATGGGCAGCTCACCAAGCAGTCCGTCCGGGCGGTCACCCTGGCGACGCTGGGGCCGCGGCCCGGGGAACTGCTGTGGGATGTCGGCTCGGGTTCGGGCAGCATCGCGATCGAATGGTCGCGCAGCGCACCGGGCTGTGCGGCCGTGGCATTCGAACGTGACGCGCAGCGCCGCGAACGGATCGTCAGCAACGTCGCGGCCTTCGGGGTCCGGGTGGATGTGCGGGGTGGTGCGCCCGATTCGCTCGACGGTGCGCCCGAGCCTGACGCGATCTTCATCGGCGGCGGTGTCACCCAACCCGGGCTGTTGCAGGCATGTTTCGACCGGCTGCCCGCGGGTGGGCGACTGGTGGTCAACGCGGTCACGCTGGAATCAGAAGCGGTTGTCGCGCAGTGGTATTCGAAGGAAGGCGGCGAGGTGCGGCGTTATCAGCACTACCAGGGCGGCGCGATCGGCGGGTTCACCGGCTGGCGCCCGGCGCTGCCCGTCACCCAGTGGGCGGTGGCCAAGCCATGACGGTGTACTTCATCGGTGCCGGCCCCGGCGCTGCCGACCTCATCACCGTGCGCGGTGCGCGGCTGCTCGGCAGCTGCCCGGTGTGTCTGTACGCCGGATCGATCATGCCCGACGATCTGTTGGCGTTATGCCCGGCCGATGCGAAGGTCATCGACACCGGGCCGCTGAACCTGGAGCAGATCATCGACGAGTTGGCTGCCGCGGACAAGGCGGGTGTCGACGTGGCACGGCTACATTCCGGCGACCCGTCGATCTACAGTGCGCTGGCCGAGCAGTGCCGCAGGCTCGACGAACTGGGAATCGGGTACGAGATCGTGCCGGGCGTACCGGCATTCGCCGCGGTGGCCGCCGCGCTGGGCCGTGAGCTCACGGTCCCCGGCGTCGCGCAGACCGTGACCTTGAGCCGGGTGGCCACCCTGTCCACGGCGATGCCCGAAGGTGAGGACCTGCACACCTTGTCGGCACCGGGAGCAACGCTGGTGCTGCATCTGGCCGCGGCCCAGATCGACAACATCGTCCCGCAGCTCCTCGATGGTGGGTACCGTCCCGAAACCCCCTGCGCCGTGGTGGCATTCGCCAGCTGGCCGCAGGAGATCGTGTTGCGCGGAACGCTGGCTGACATCGCCGAGAAGATGCACGCGGCCGCGGTGACCAAGACCGCGGTCATCGTGGTCGGCGATGTGCTTGCCGCCGAAGGATTCTCCGACAGCTACCTGTACTCGTCGGATCGGCGTCGGGGAGCCACCCACTGATGAAGGTTCTGTTGCTCGGCGGAACCGGGGAGGCCCGCGCCCTGGCCGCCGCGTTGCACCCTGAGGTCGAGGTGATCAGCTCGCTGGCCGGGCGGGTGCCGGATCCGGCGCTGCCGGTCGGCCCGGTGCGTATCGGCGGATTCGGCGGCGTCGAGGGGCTGCGGCGCTGGCTGCTGGATGCCGCGGTGGACGCCGTTGTTGATGCCACCCATCCGTTTGCGGCCACCATCACCGCGCACGCCGCGCAGGTGTGTGCCGAACTCGGGGTGCCCCACCTGGTGCTGGCCCGGCCGGCCTGGCCCGCGGGCTCGGCGATCGTGGTCGGATCGGACCGGGAGGCGGCCGAAGCCGTGACGGCAAACGGTTACTCGCGCGTGTTCCTCACCACCGGCAGATCCGGCACCCGCGCATTCAGAGATGTCGACGCCTGGTTCCTGATCCGGGCGGTCACCCCGCCGGATCCCGACACACTGCCCGTCGATCACCAACTGCTCCTGTCCCGCGGCCCCTACGACTACGACGGGGAGCTGGCCCTGCTGCGGGAGCATCGCATCGAAGCCCTGGTGACCAAGAACAGCGGTGGGGCGATGACCGAGCCCAAGCTGCGCGCCGCCGCGACGGCAGGGGTGGCGGTGGTCATGGTGGACCGTCCACCGCTGCCGGCCGGGGTGCACACGGTGGCCACGGTCGAGGAGGCGGCGGGCTGGGTTAGGGCCAATACCGTTCAGTTAAGACTACGAGGGTGTAGTTTGTGAGGCATGCCTCGTGCGGGTTGGCGTAAGCCGGAGTCGGATCGTCGGTTGTCGGACTTGGTGTCGGTGGGCGTGCTGACACGGGTGTTCCCGCCGGCGTTGGTTGATGAGGTGATCGCTGCCTCGGGTCGGACTCAGGTGCGTCATCGTGCGTTACCTGCGCGGGTGATGGCCTACTTCGCGATCGGGATGGGCCTGTACTCCGATGGTTCCTATGAAGATGTGTTGTCGCAGTTGACTGATGGTTTGGCGTGGGCTTCTGGGTGGCGTGAGCAGTATCAGTTGCCCAGCAAGTCGGCGATTTTCCAGGCTCGGGAGCGGCTGGGATCTGCACCGTTGGCGCAGTTGTTCGCGCGGGTGGCTGCTCCGGTGGGCAGGCCGAACACGCCGGGGGTATGGCTGGCGGGGCGGCGGTTGGTCGCGATCGACGGGACGTGCCTGGATGTGGCGGACACGCCGGTCAACGAGGAGTTCTTCGGCCGGCCGGGAGTGAACAAGGGTGAGAAGTCGGCGTTCCCGCAGGCGCGGTTGTTGGCGGCCGCCGAGTGCGGCACACATGCGATCTTCGCCGCCACGATTGGCGCCTACCGAGACTCAGAAACCACCTTGATCGAGAACCTGCTCACGGCCTTGACTCCAGGCATGTTGGTGTTGGCCGATCGTGGATTCTTCTCATATGCGTTGTGGCGTAACGTTTCTAGAACCGGGTCAGATCTGTTGTGGCGGGTGAGCACCGGCAGGAACGGCCCCTCTCCGGTGCATGTCGAAAACCTGCCTGACGGTTCCTGGCTGGCGCATCTGCGCGCTGACAAGGACCGGCACAGCGAGCCGATGCTGGCCCGGATCATCGACTACACCCTCGAGGACGGCCGTGAGAATCCCACCGTCTACCGGCTGGTGACCACGATGCTCGACCCGGTCGAAGCGCCTGCGCTGGATCTCGCCGCCGCCTATGCCCAGAGGTGGGAAATTGAGAGCGTCTTCGACGAACTCAAGACCCACCAGCGCGGATCGAAAGTGGTGTTGCGCTCGAAATCCCCGGACCTAGTGCTCCAGGAAATCTGGGGATACCTGTGCTGCCACTACGCGATTCGCTCCCTCATGACCCAAGCCGCCGACCATGCCGGGCGCGATCCTGACCGCCTCAGCTTCACCGCTGCGCTACGCATCGTGCGCCAGTCCGTCGCCCAGCAGGGTGCTTTTTCCCCCTAACCACTCTCGATCTGCAGATCGACACTGGCAGGCGTTCCTCCGTCGCCTCCTTGATCGCCTCATCCCAGCACGACGGCGGCGATCAGCACCACGAGTCATCAAACGCAAAATGCCCAAATGGCACGTGAAAAGAGCACATCACGCGGACTGGCCTGAGCCCCGCCACCCGCCAAACATCTCTATCCACCGCTGTTAACTGAACGGTATTGGGGTTAGGGCCGAAAGCGCAGGCTGACGCACCCGGCCGCAGTAGGCTCCGAACGTGGCGGAGACGTCATACGCACCGTGCGGCGGTCTGAGTCTCGCCTATCAGGTATTCGGCGACGGACCCGTCGAGCTGGTCTATGCCGGGTCGTTCGTCAGTCACCTCGAGGTGTTCTGGACCATGCCCGAGTTCGAGGCCTTCATGGAACGGTTCTCGACCTTCTGTCGTGTCCTGTTGTTCGACAAGGCCGGTGTGGGCCTGTCCGACCCTGTTCCGCAGGTGCGCACCCTGGACGATCGGGCCGCCGAGATCGAGGCCGTGATGGATGCCGCGGGCTTCGAGCGGGCGGTGCTGTTCGGATTGAGCGAAGGTGGGCCGGCCGCCATGGTGTTCGCAGCAACCCGGCCTGAGCGGACTCGGGCCCTGATCCTTGCCGGCACATTCGCCTACTTCGGGATCTCAGGGTGGGACGACTTCGACCGCGATCCCGCCGAGCTGCGGGCGCGGGTCCTTGCCGAGGTGGGTGAGCTCTATGCGCCCACGACCGAGCAGTTCGCCCAGTTCCAGGAGTTCGGTCGCGCCAGCGCCTCGGCGTGGGGTACCGGTAAAGCGCTCAGATGCCTGCTCCCGACGTTCGGGTCGGTCCGCCAACTCGGGATGTTCGAGCGGATGAGCGCCAGCCCGGGTATGGCCCGGGCCACCCTGCAAGCGGCGTTCCGGATCGACGTCCGGCCGATCCTGCCGACAATCGCGGTGCCCGCCCTGGTCATCCATGCCACCGGCGACCTCGTTCCGGTCCAGGGCGGGCGGTATCTCGCCGACCACATCCCGGGCGCGCGGATGCTTGAGCTCGACGGCACCGACCATGCGCCGTGGATCACCAACCCTGACGAAATCAGCAGCGCAATCGAGGAATTCCTCACCGGCAGTCATGCCGCACCGTCGCAGTCCCACCGGGCTCTGCGCACCGTTCTGTTCACCGACATGGTCGCCTCCACACAGCACGCCGCGGCGACCGGCGACGAGCGGTGGCGGACGGTGCTCCATCGAATGGGGGAGATCACCGCAGACCTGACCGGTCGATTCGGCGGCGTCGTGGTGAAGAGCACCGGCGACGGCCACCTCGCCACGTTCGACGGTCCGACGCAGGCGATTCGCTGCGCGGAGGCCCTGCGCGATCAGACCGAGTCCATGGGTATCGAGATCCGAGCCGGCATCCACACCGGCGAATGCGAACTGCTGGACGGTGATATCGGCGGAATCGCGGTCCATATCGCGGCACGCATCCTCGGCCTGGCCGGCGCCGGGGAAATCCTGGTGTCCAGCACTGTCCGCGATCTGGTGGTGGGCTCGGGAACCGGCTTCGAGGACCGCGGCGATGTCCAGCTGCGTGGGGTGCCCGGCACCTGGCGACTCCTCGCGGTGGATCGTCACGGCGCCCGCGCGGGAACACCCGAGGCGGAACTGGCTTCGGTACCGACCCCGGGACCCCGGCCGACGATGCGCCGATCGGATCACGCCATGGCGGTGATGGCGAGGCGAATGCCCCGGATCGTGCGCGGGATTGCCCGCGTCACCCCGGGCGCCCGCCTCACGTGATTGCCGGTCAGGCGTCGATGAGATCGAGCGTGCCGAGCTCGCGGATGGCTTGGCAGCCGCGCTGGGCCATCACCACCATCATGTCGTCGCCGCGTTCGGTGGAGTTGGCGAAAGCGGTGCCGAGCACGGTGATCAGTGGCGCCTGCAACATGCCCAAACGGTAATCCTGCCAACAGGTTTCGCGGTCATAGCCGGTGACGCCGTGGGACAGCAACCGGTCGTGGTAGGCACTGACCAGGTCGGCTTCGGAGGCGGCCCGGACGGCGGGATCCAGGCTGGTTGCGGTGAAGTACGACAGGTCGCGGGCCGGAAGGCCGGAACCGAGGGTCTGCCAATCCACCACGGTGATCCGGGTGCGGTCGGGGTCGAACAGCATGTTGTCCAGACGGTAATCGCCGTGGAGGATGGCGAACCGGTCCGGCTCGGCCAGCAGCCACGGGGTGACCACCGACATCGCCTCGCGCATGGTGTCCTGATCCTCGGCATCCAGGCGCGCGCCGATCTTGTCCAGGGTGATGTCGGCCGCCATCTTTGCGACGTCGCCGAATCCCTTGGCGGAGTCGGGTTCCGGTTTGGGCATGGCGATACCGGGGAAGTTCGCCCATTGCGGGTCGGCCCAGGTCGGCCCGTGCAGATCGGCGAGTGCCAGGACGGCCAGCGTGGCCTCGGCCGGTGTGCACCCGGCGATCTGATCACCTTGTTCAGCCGGTGCCATATCCGCCAGGAGCAAGACGAAATCGGCCCCCTCGCCGGCGATTTCACAGTGATGACAGTGCGGGACCGGGATCTGCACGTGGTCGGCCACGTTGGTGTAGAAGGCGTGCTCGGAGCGATAGCCGATGGCGACGCGGTCACGCACGGTGTCGTCTTGCGACGGCAGCTTCACCGCGAAGGTGCCGGGCAGGCCGGCGTCGTGGCGGTAGGTGACCGAGATTCGGTAGGTGGCACCGGTCTGGCCGGTGCCGATCGGTGCGGTATGTACCGAATCCACTTCGGCACCAAGGATCTTCGACATCCACCCGGCGGTGACTTCGGTGGGCCTGCCCGGAATGGACACAGCGGCCGTCATCGAGATTCTCCGGCTTCGATCGTGCCGTAAATCGTGCCCATCCACATCGCTTCTGCACCTTCCAGTAGTTGCCGGCGGGTCAGTGGCCCGCCGACGATGATCCGTTCCACCAGTCGATCGTTGAGTTCCATCAGCAGGCTCGCCAGCACCGCGGCGTCGGCGCCGTCGGGGGCGCGGCCGGCGGCCCGATCTGCGACGATCACCGCGGCGACAGTGGGGACGAAGGACTCCCGCGCTGCATCCCACATGTCGCGGACGGCACTGTTGGCTCCGCGGGCCTCCCACATCGCCTCAAACAGATAGCGGTGTTCCTCGGCGGTCCTCGCCACCGCCTCGAGCGTGTCGCGCACCCGGGAGCGGGGCGGTTCTGCGGTGTTGGCCAGAACCGTGTTGGCCGCCATCAGGGCCTCGTGCATCGGCTCGAGTAGCGCGGCAACCGCGGCCGCCTTGTTCTCGAAATAAAAGTAGAAGGCCGAGCGTCCGACCCCGGCCGCCCGGGCGACCTCGGCGATGTTGAGTGCGTCGAACCCGGTCTGTTTCAGATGCTCGTCGAGCGCCGCCAGGATCGCGGTGCGGCGCTGATCACTGCGCTGCGGTTGTCGACGGTCGAACGGAGACCGGGTGGCTGCGCCCTCTGGTGCCGTCGGCATGGTGTCCGGCCCTCCCAATTCAACGGGTGTGACGCCGGACACTACCGGTCATTCTGACAGCAGTCAATAAAACTCGACGCGAGTCAGTCGATGGGTCAGCCCGGGTAGTGGCGCGGGGTGAACACCCGGTCCTCGGTGGTGTCACCGGCAGCCGAACCGGCATACCACTGCGTCTGTGACGAGCCGATGATCAGCATGGTGCGCATGTCCACCTGGGCCGGGTCGAGATCGACCAGGCGCACCACGGACACCCGCTCGCCCGGGCCGGGCTCGGCGCCGGAAACGGCGCGCGCGATGACCACCGGGGTACTCGGATCGCGGTACTCCAGCAGCACATCGCGCATGGCACCCACCTGCCAGGTCCGGGTTTTCGACGCCGGGTTGTAGATCGCCAGCGCCAGATCGGCCTTCGCCGCGGCGGTGAGACGGTCAACGATCACGTCCCACGGCTTGAGCCGGTCGGACAGCGAGATCACCGCGTAGTCGTGGCCCAGCGGGGCGCCCACCCGACTGGCGACCGCTTGGGCCGCCGTCATCGCGGGGATCACCCGGACCTCGACGCCGGGCCACTGCTTGGCTTCTTCGAGCACCGCGGTGGCCATCGCGAACACGCCTGGATCGCCGGAGGACACCACCGCCACCGTCCGGCCCTCCTGGGCCAGCTTGCAGGCCAGTTGTGCGCGGGCCGGTTCGTCGGTGTTGTCGCTGGGGTGGTGATGCTGTCCGGCGCGGGCGCCGACGCGATCGAGATACGGGCCGTAGCCGATCAGATCGGTGGCGGCGGACAGTTCGCGGCGGCTCTGCGGGGTCATCCAGTCCGAGTCGCCCGGCCCGAGGCCCACGACCACCACACTGCCGTGCGGGGTGGTGGCCCGCGACCGGCCGGGCACCATCGCCAACGAGAAGTACGGCACCTTGATCTCGCCGCCGTCGCTGCCGACCTCGCCGGCCGGCGATACCCGTTGCCGGTCGGTGCTGGCCCGCTCGACGTAGTACGCCTCGTCCAGCCGTCCGGTCGATTCCAGGGCTTCTCGCACCCGGGTGTAGGACCGGCCCAGCTTGAGCACTACCGCCGCGTCGGTGTCAGCCAGGCGACGTTCCAACTCGGCGGTGGGCAGCGTGCCGGGCAGGATCGTCAGGACGTCATCGCCCTGTACCAGCGGGGTGCCGGTGGCGGCGGAGGCCGCGCTCACCGACGTGACTCCGGGAACGATGACGGCGTCGAACCGCTCGGTGAGCCTGGTGTGCATGTGCATGTAGGAGCTGTAGAACAGCGGGTCACCCTCGGCCAGCAGAGCCACATCGCGGCCGGCCTCGAGGTGCGCGGCGATGCGCTCGGCGGCCGCGGCGTAGAAATCTTCCATCGCGCCGACGTACCCGCCTGGATGCTCGGTGGTCTCGGTGGTGACGGGATAGACCAGGTGCTCCTCGAGTTGGCCTTCCCTCAGATACGGCTCGGCGATGCCTCGGGCGATGCTCTTGCCGTGCCTGGCGCTGTGGTAGGCCACCACGTCGGCCGCCCCGATCAGCCGGGCCGCCTTGACCGTCACGAGCTCCGGATCGCCCGGGCCCAACCCGACGCCATACAGAGTTCCGTGGGTTCCACGTTCTGTCGTCTCGGTAGTCACTCGCGTTCACTCGCAATCGCATTGACGGCGGCCGCGGCCATGGCGCTGCCACCGCGCCGGCCGGTCACCACCAGATAGGACATGCCCCTCGGGCGTTCGATCAGTTCTTCCTTCGACTGCGCCGATCCGACGAAACCGACCGGACCGCCCAGCACGGCCGCCGGGACTGGCGCGCCCTCGTCAAGCAGTTCCAACAGCCGGAACAATGCGGTGGGCGCGTTGCCGATCGCGACCACTGCGCCGCCGAGGCGGTCGGCCCACAGGTCGACCGCGGCCGCCGAGCGGGTGAACCCCAACGTCGCTGCCAATTCGGGGGCGCGCGGATCGGCCACCAGCGAGACGACCTCGTTGTCGGCCGGCAGTCGCGAACGGGTGATCCCGGCCGCGACCATCGACGAGTCGCACAACACCGGGGCGCCGGCCGCCAGTGCGGCATGCGCCCGGGCCACGACATCGTCGGTGTAGGACACATGGTCGGCGACATCCACCTGACCGCACGTATGGATCAGCCGGACCACCACTCGCGATACATCGTCGGGGAACCGCGACAGGTTCGACTCGGCGCGGATCGTCGCGAATGACTGCCGGTAGATCTCGGCGGCGTCACGGATGTAGTCGAGCACCCGAACACCCTACGGGGGCGTGCTACGCAGCCGGTATCCGTCCTCGCCTGCGACCAGCACCTCCCCGACGGGCGGGCTGCCGCAGGCCCGCTCGCAGCCCACGAAATGTCGGTGGGTGTCCCTGGGCGCGTTGACCGCTTCGGTGGCGTCGGCCCGCACATCGGCGGCGGACTTGGCACATCCGGGGCTACCGGTGCAGGCGCTGATCCGCAGCCAGGGTGAATTCTCGTCGAACACGAGCCCGAGCGGGGCCAGCACGCGCAGGGCGGTGTCCGCGACCCCCTCGGGGACGTCGCACACCAGCACCGAACGCCACGGGGTGATTACCAGCGGCGCCTCGATCGCGGCCAGGAAGTGGGCGGTCCGGGCCTGCAACACGCCCAGCGGCACGGCGGCCCCCAGCGCGACGTCGCCATCGCGTTGCTCGATCCAGCCCACCGGGGGTGTCATCGTCGGTGGCCAGGTGGCCCCCGCCGCGGCGCTGGGAGTCAGGCCGTTCAACAGTGCCGAATGATCGTCGAGTTCGGTTATCCGCCAGGCCTTTCCGCGGATGCCGACGAATCGCCTGCCCACCTCGATGAGGGTGGACACCGCGTCACCGGGGTCCAGTCGTACCCCGGTGTCGCGTCCGGCCAGCAACAGTGCGAACGTGCCGTCATCGCGGGCGTGCACCCCGGCGTCGGCGTCGATCCCGGACACGTCGCCGCGGCCGTCATCGAGGCTGAACCAGAACCTGCCCGGCAAGCCGGCCAGCGCCGGGTCGTCCTGGATGGCGCGGTCGAGGTCGATGACGAGGGGGCGGACATCGGTGACGCCGCCCGAACGTCCGGACAGGGGCGAGGCCACGATGTTGCGGGCCCGCTCGTGGGTCGGCGACGGCAGCAGGCCCGCTGCCGTGAGAGCCCTGGCAGCTCCGTCGGTATCGGTCACCGCCCGGATCTGGATGTTGCCGCGAGAGGTCAGTTCCATTGCGGGGGAGCCGAACTGCTCGGCTACCTGGGCCAGCGTCGCCAATTGGGCAGAGGCGATCATCCCGCCGGGGAGTCGGACCCGTACCAGGGCACCGTCGGCGGCCTGATGCACAGTCAGTGCACCCGGGCAGGCGTCCTGATCGCGGGTCCTGGTCATGTTGCCCGCCATCTTACTTTCGATGATTGCTGTGACATCGGTCACAGGTTCGGAAACCTGTTCGGTCGCTTACAGATCGGTGGTTTTCGGCGCCGTTGGCCGTACCGTCTAACGAGATTCCCGGGACCACCGGTACCGGGAAGTTGAAAGCCAGACCCAAGACTCTGACGAAAGGAGCGATTCATGCTCGCATTCGGCGTATTCGCCACATTTGTCCTGGTGCTCGTCGCGACGGCAGGCAAGCCGTACCGGCAGTCGTGGCACGACCGCTTCGGCGAAACCCAGCCCTGACCGTTGTCGATCCGTACGCACCGGCTGCCCCGATCGGGTAGCCGGTGCGGTACGAATGGGGGGTGTTTGCTCCCACTGTCCTGCTGCTGTCGACCTCGGACACCGATCTGATCACTGCCCGCGCCAGCGGGGCCCGCTACCGCTGGGCCAATCCGTCGCGGCTGGTCGCCGGTGAGCTCGAGGAGCTTCTCGACGGTGCGGACATCGCGGTGATCCGGATTCTCGGCGGCTACCGGGCCTGGCAGGACGGCATCGACACCGTGGTGGCCAGTGGACTGCCGACCGTCGTGGTCAGCGGCGAGCAGGCGCCCGACGCCGAGCTGATGGGGCATTCGACCGCCCCGCAGGGCGCCGCCCTCCAAACTCACATCTATCTGGCGCAGGGCGGCCTGGAGAATCTGGCGAATCTCCATGCCTTCCTGTCCGACACCCTGCTGATGACCGGTTTCGGTTTCTCGGCCCCGGTGATCACTCCGAGTTGGGGTGTCCTGGACCGCGCCACCACCGGCGCCGCCACCGGACCGACCGTGGCCGTTCTCTACTACCGCGCTCAGCACCTCGCCGGGAACACCGGCTACATCGACGCGTTGTCCGACGCGATCGAGCAGGCCGGCGGGCGCGCGTTACCGGTGTTCTGCGCCTCCCTGCGCACCGCTGAGCCCGAACTCCTTGAGCTGCTCAGCACCACGGATGCGCTGATCACCACGGTGCTTGCGGCCGGCGGCGCCACCCCCGCAGCAGTCGGTGCGGGCGGCACCGACGACTCCTGGAACGTCGCTCACCTTGCTGCGCTGGATATTCCGATCCTGCAGGGCCTGTGCCTGACCAGTTCGCGGGACCAGTGGTCCGATAACGACGACGGGATGTCGCCACTGGACGTGGCCACTCAGGTCGCCGTTCCCGAGTTCGACGGACGCATCATCACGGTGCCGTTCTCCTTCAAGGAGATCGACTCCGAAGGGCTGATCTCCTACGCCGCCGATCCTGAGCGTTGCGCGCGAGTGGCCGGCCTGGCCGTCCGCCACGCCCGTCTGCGGGCGATCCCGGCAGCGGAAAAGCGTGTGGCCGTCGTGTTTTCGGCCTATCCAACCAAGCATGCCCGCATCGGCAACGCCGTCGGTCTGGACACCCCGGCCAGCGCGATCGCCCTGCTGCGTACCATGCGCGATGCCGGTTACGACATCGGTGAGGCCACCGCCCCCGGCGACCTCGCCAAGATCGGCGGATCCGGCGACCTCGCCACAATTGTCGCCTCCGGCGACGGCGACGCGCTGATCCACTCCCTGATCGAGCGCGGCGGGCAGGACCCGGAGTGGCTGACCGACGAGGCGTTGGCCGCCAATCCGATTCGGGTCCCCGCCAAGGACTACCGGTCCTGGTTCGCGACGCTGCCCGCCGAACTCGCCGACGCCGTCGTGAAGCACTGGGGCCCGCCGCCGGGTGAACTCTTCGTCGACCGCAGCCACGATCCCGACGGCGAGATCGTCATCGCGGCCATCCAGGCCGGCAACGTGGTGCTGATCGTGCAGCCGCCCCGCGGTTTCGGGGAGAACCCCGTGGCCATTTACCACGACCCCGATCTGCCGCCCAGCCACCATTATCTGGCCGCCTACCGCTGGCTGGACTCGTCGTTCCCCGGTTCATTCCGGGCCGACGCCGTGGTGCACCTGGGCAAGCACGGCAACCTGGAGTGGCTGCCCGGCAAGACGCTCGGCATGAGCGCGGCCTGCGGCACCGACGCCGCCCTCGGCGACCTGCCACTGATCTACCCGTTTCTGGTCAACGATCCGGGAGAGGGCACCCAGGCC
Source organism: Mycolicibacterium lutetiense (assembly GCF_017876775.1). Classification (NCBI taxonomy): domain Bacteria; kingdom Bacillati; phylum Actinomycetota; class Actinomycetes; order Mycobacteriales; family Mycobacteriaceae; genus Mycobacterium; species Mycolicibacterium lutetiense. Next base: position 1,578,734 of record NZ_JAGIOP010000001.1, read on the forward strand.
AAGCGCCGGGCGCACGCCACCCTGATCGATCACCTCATACCGCCGATGGCCCGCGCCGAAACCTACGGCGACATCGCCAAATTGGAGCAGCTGCTCGACGAGCACGCCAATGTCTCGGCGCTCGATCCGGGCAAGCTCCCGGCCATCCGCCAGCAGATCTGGACGTTGATGCGCGCCGCCAAGATGGACCACGACCTGGGTCTGGAGGATCGCCCCGACGAGGAGTCCTTCGACGACATGCTGCTGCACGTCGACGGCTGGCTGTGCGAGATCAAGGATGTTCAGATCCGCGACGGCCTCCATGTGCTGGGGCAGAAGCCTACCGGCGCAGGAGAACTCGACCTGGTGCTGGCGATCCTGCGGGCCCGCCAACTGTTCGGCGGTGAGCAGACCGTGCCCGGCCTGCGTCAGGCGCTGGGCCTGACCGAGGACGGAAGTGACGACCGTGCCGCCGTCGACGCCGCCGAGGCCGGGGCCCGCGCGCTGGTGGCTGCGCTGCAGGAGTCCGGTTGGGACGCTTCTGCGGTGGCGGAGATCACCGACAATCCCGAAGTCGCCCAGATCCTGCGCTTCGCCGCCACCGAGGTGGTGCCGCGGCTGGCGGGCACTGCCTGCGAGATCGACCAGGTGCTGCGCGCCCTGGCCGGCGGCTTCATCGTCTCGGGGCCGTCCGGATCGCCGCTGCGCGGCCTGGTCAACGTGCTGCCCACCGGCCGCAACTTCTATTCGGTGGACCCCAAGGCGGTTCCGTCCCGGCTGGCCTGGGAAACCGGTGTGGCGATGGCGGATTCACTTCTGGATCGGTACCGCACCGACTACGGCCGCTGGCCCCAGTCGGTCGGCCTGTCGGTGTGGGGGACCTCGGCCATGCGTACCGCCGGTGACGACATCGCCGAAGTACTCGCCCTGCTCGGGGTACGGCCGGTGTGGGATGACGCGTCACGCCGGGTGGTCAACCTGGAGGCGATCGACCTGGCCGAACTCGGCCGGCCGCGGATCGACGTCACGGTGCGTATCTCCGGGTTCTTCCGCGACGCCTTCCCGCACGTGGTCACGATGCTCGACGATGCGGTGGCGCTGGTGGCAGGCCTCGACGAGTCGGCCGAGGACAACTACGTGCGCGCCCACTCCCAGGCTGACCTGGCCGAACATGGCGACCAAAGGCGTTCCACCACAAGAATTTTCGGCTCCAAGCCGGGAACCTACGGGGCCGGCCTGTTGCAATTGATCGACAGCCGCAACTGGCGCGATGACGCCGACCTGGCCGAGGTGTACACCGCCTGGGGCGGATTCGCCTACGGTCGCGGGCTCGACGGTGCGCCTGCCGCCGATGACATGAACCGGGCGTACCGGCGCATCGCGGTGGCGGCCAAGAACACCGACACCCGCGAACACGACATCGCCGATTCGGACGACTACTTCCAGTACCACGGCGGCATGGTGGCCACGGTGCGTGCGCTGACCGGGCAGGCCCCGGCGGCCTACATCGGTGACAACACCAGGCCGGACGCGGTCCGCACCCGCACCTTGTCGGAGGAGACCAATCGCGTCTTCCGGGCCCGGGTGGTCAACCCGCGCTGGATCACCGCGATGCGCAGGCACGGCTACAAGGGGGCCTTCGAGATGGCGGCCACGGTCGACTATCTGTTCGGCTACGACGCCACCGCACACGTGATGGCCGACTGGATGTACGAACGGCTCTCGGCCGAGTACGTGCTCGACGACGAGAACCGCAAGTTCATGTCGGAGTCCAATCCGTGGGCGCTGCACGGCATGGCCGAACGCCTGCTGGAGGCCGCGGGTCGTGGCATGTGGGCTAAGCCCGAGCAGGCCACTCTCGACGGGCTGCGTCAGGTGCTGCTGGAAACCGAAGGAGAGCTCGAGGGCTGAGCGCGTCGACTCTGCGGCCAGGGCGCGCCGTTCTCGCACATTTGCGCCCTGTTCGCAGAGCCAACGGCCGCTGGCCTGTTGGCTTAGATTGGGCAGCATGGCTCTCACCTTCGCCGACGTCGCCAAGGCCAACTACGTCCTGCTGACCACGTTCACCAAGGACGGAAGGCCCAAGCCGACCGCGATCTGGGCCGCGCCGTCGCCCGACGGGCTGGTGGTGATCACGCAGGAGGAGTCCTGGAAGGTCAAACGGATCCGCAACACGCCGCGGGTCACGGTGGCGGCATGTGACGTGCGCGGTAACCCCAAGAGTGAGGCCGTCGAGGCCGTCGCGGAGATCCTGCCCAAATCGGCCAATGGCGCCACCTACGACGCGATCGGCAAGCGTTACGGACTGCTGGGCAAGACGTTCAACCTCTTCTCCAAGCTCCGGGGCGGCATGCAGAACAATGTGTCGCTCCTGCTGAAACCGGTGAACTGAGTCCCACCACACGCCCAAGCCGGCCGTTGCTCAGGAACCGAACCGCCCGCCCGACCGTTGACCGAACATGGCTAAGCGGCTGTTTCTGATCTACCTCCTCGTAGAGGTCGCCGTGATGGTGACGCTCGTGGCCACCATCGGGTTCGGCTACACCGTGCTGTTGCTGTCGGCCGCGTTCGTGCTCGGGCTGGTGCTGGCGGGTTCACAGCTCAACCGGCACATCCGCCGGTTGCGCACCGGACTGTCCGGTGGCCTGTCCGATCCGCAGGGTGCAGTGTCCGACAGTGTGCTGGTGGCGCTGGGCACCGTGTTGGTGGTGATTCCCGGATTGGCCAGCTCGGCCGTCGGCGCACTGTTGCTGCTGCCGCCCACGCGGGCGGCCGCACGGCCGGTGCTCACGGGCCTGGTGGCCCGGCGCGTGCCGCTCATCGTCGCCGCACCCGTGGGTTTCGGCGCAGCGACCGGTGCCGCCGGTTTTCGACAGGGGAAAGGCGACTACATTGACGGCGAAGTAATCGACGTCAACGACGTCGATCCGTACCGCCTGCCTCCCAGGGCCTAACCGCCAACCGAAGAGCTTGACCACACTTCTGATCAACGGGCGCATCCACAGCCCCAGCTATCCCGACGCGACGGCGATCGCCGTGCGCGCCGGGGTAGTGGCGTGGCTGGGTACCGACGACGTCGGCCGATCACAGTTTCCCGACGCCGAGATCGTCGACCTCGACGGCGGCTTCGTCGCGCCGGCATTCGTCGACAGCCATGTGCATCTGACCGCCACCGGGCTGAATCTGGACGGCCTGGACCTTCGTGGAGCCACCTCGCTGTCGCATTGTCTGCGGCTGGTGGACGAATACGCCCGTCGGCATCCGGACGGGCTGGTGTGGGGGCACGGCTGGGACGAGTCGGGTTGGCCGGAGCGCACCGGCCCGAGCACCGCCGATTTGGACGGCGTACTGGGGGACCGGGCGGCTTATCTGGCTCGGGTGGATGTGCATTCGGCCGCAGCCACCACCGCGCTGCGCCGGTTGGCGCCCGCGCTTTCCCAGGCCGCCGGATTCGATCCGCAGCGCCCGCTGAGCGCCGACGCGCATCATCTGGTGCGTGCGGCCGCGCGTGAGCAGCTGACCCCGCAACAACGGCATACCGCCCGCGTCGCCGCCCTCGATCACGCGGCCGCGATGGGGATCGCCGCGGTCCACGAGTGCGCGGGGCCACAGATCGGCGGCCTGCTGGACTGGCAGGAGCTGCGGGCTTTGGAGCACGGTGTCGAGGTCGTCGGTTACTGGGGTGAACCGGCCCACGACGCCGAGCACGCCCGCCACCTGATCGCCGAGACCGGAGCGCGTGGCCTGGCCGGAGACCTGTTCGTCGACGGTGCCCTCGGCTCACGCACCGCCTGGCTGCACGAGCCCTACCACGACGCTCCCGACACCTGCGGCAACCGCTACCTCGACGTCGGCGCTGTCACCACGCATGTGCAGGCCTGCACCGAGGCCGGAATCCCGGCCGGATTCCACGTGATCGGCGATGCCGCCGTCGCTGCGGTCGTCCAGGGATTCGAGGCCGTGGTGCAGCGGTTGGGCGGCCCGGCCGTGGCCCGCTGTGGTCACCGCCTGGAGCACCTGGAGATGGTCAACGCCGAGCAGGCCGCCCGACTGGGGGCCTGGGGTGTGATGGCCAGCATGCAACCCAACTTCGATGCCCTGTGGGGTGGCGAAAGTGGCATGTATGCCCAGCGGCTCGGGCTTGACCGAGTTCACCAGCTCAACCCGTTCGCGCTGTTAGCATCCGAAGGCGTGCCCCTCGCCTTCGGCTCAGACACCCCGGTTACCAGCATAAATCCGTGGCAAACCGTGCGTGCCGCGGTGTCACACCGCAGCGCAGGCAGCGCCATTTCGGCTCGGGCCGCGTTCGCTGCGGCGACCCGCGGGGGCTGGCGGGCCGGCGGGCTGCGCGACGGCGTCACCGGGACCCTGACTCCTGGCGCTCCGGCCAGTTACGCGGTGTGGGAGGCCGACGACCTGGAGGTCAGCGCGCCGGCCAACGCCGTCCAGCGGTGGTCCACCGATCCGCGGTCGCGGGTGCCCGCACTACCTCGGCTGGCTGCCGACGCCGACCTGCCGCGCTGCCGTCAGACCGTCCACCGGGGTGTTCTGATCCATGGGCAGTGACCGTCCCCGGAACCGATCCGAACGACCGGGACCCAACGAAACCACCGACGTCATCCCCGCCGTCGAGGAAGACGAACTCGCCGAACTGGATGAGCTCGACGACGTGGCCTTCGACGAACTGGACGAGGACGTCACCGGCGATCCGGTGGCCGACACCGATCCCGATGACGATCCCGAGGACCGTGGGTATCGACTGACGGCGGCGGGCACGCCGGACCGCTGGTCCGTGGTGACCGTCCGGGCGTCGCGATTGGGCCGGGCCGCGGCCGTGCGCTGGGCGCAGTTGAGTGCGGCGGTCGGCGGCGGGCTCGCGATGTGCCTGAGCTACCCACCGACCGGCTGGTGGTGGGCGGCCTTCGTCGGGCTGGCATTGATCAGCTGGGTTCTGACCCTGCGCTCCACCACTCGGGCCGGCGGCTTCGGCTACGGGTTCCTGTTCGGCCTCGCGTTCTACATTCCGCTACTGCCGTGGATCAGCGGTCTGGTCGGCGCGATGCCGTGGCTGGTCCTGGCCGCCATGGAGGCGCTGTTCTGCGGGCTGTTCGGCCTGTCTGCGGTCGTGGTCAGGCGATTGCCCGGGTGGCCGTTGTGGTTCGCCGCACTGTGGGTCACCCAGGAGTGGCTCAAATCGACGGTGCCGTTCGGCGGATTTCCTTGGGGCGTGGTCGGATTCGGTCAGACCAACGGACCATTGCTGGCCATTGCGCGGTGGGGCGGCGCGCCGCTGCTGTCGTTTGCGGTGGCGCTCGTCGGCTTCAGTGCGACGCTACTGGCGTGCGAAATCGCGCGCTGGTGGCGGCACGGCCACAAGCCGGGCTTCCCCGCACCCGCGGTGATGCTGCCCGGGCTGAGCATCACGGTGGTGCTGCTGGCGACCACGCTGCTGTGGCCGCAGGTCCGTCATTCGGCAACCGGCGCGGGCGACGAACAGACCGTCACCGTGGCCGCCGTGCAGGGCAATGTGCCCCGGCTCGGCCTGGAGTTCAATGCCCAGCGCCGTGCGGTGCTCGACAACCACGTGAAAGAAACTCTGCGACTCGCCGACGACGTCCGCGCGGGCAGCGCACCGCAGCCGATGTTCGTGGTCTGGCCCGAGAACGCCTCCGACATCGATCCGATGGCCAACGCCGACGCCGCCGCACAGATCACCGCGGCGGCCGACGCCATCGGGGCCCCGATCCTGGTGGGCACCATCACCAAGGCCGGCGGTTACACCCGGGACAATCCGGTGGCCACCAACACCGTGGTCGTCTGGGATCCCGAACACGGGCCCGGTGAGCGCCACGACAAGAAGATCGTGCAGCCGTTCGGCGAGTACCTGCCGTGGCGCAGCTTCTTCAAGCACCTGTCGTCGTATGCCGACCGGGCCGGCTATTTCGTGCCGGGTGAGGGCAACGGCGTCGTGCATGCCGCCGGCGTGCCGATCGGGGTGGCCACCTGCTGGGAGATCATCTTCGACCGGGCCGCGCGGGAATCGGTGCTCAGCGGCGCCCAGGTGCTGACGGTGCCCACCAACAACGCGACGTTCGACGAGAACATGAGTGCGCAGCAGTTGGCGTTCGGCAAACTGCGGGCCGTCGAGCATGATCGCTACGTCGTGGTCGCAGGCACCACCGGAATCAGTGCGGTGATTGCTCCGGACGGACGCGTACTGGCTCGCACCGAGTTCTTCCAGCCCGCCTATCTGGACAGCCAGATCAGGCTGAAATCAGAGCTGACGCCCGCGACCGAGTGGGGCCCGGCGTTGCAGGTGGCGCTGGTCACGCTTGGAATTGGGGCGTTGCTCGCCGCAATGCTGCACAATGGAGGGTTCGTGCAAAGAATGTTGAGGCGTCGCACAGGCGAAGGCCCGCGACGATGAAGGAGTCACATGACAGTCCCTGGTGAGGGAGCGCAGCGGCCGGGGGAAGCCAGCCCTCGCCGGGACGGTGAACGCCCGAGTCAGCGCACTCTGGTGATCATTCCCACCTACAACGAGCGGGAGAATCTGCCGCTGATCGTCGGGCGTGTGCACCAGGCCACCCCCGAGGTGCACATCCTGGTGGTCGACGACGGCAGCCCCGACGGCACCGGCCAGCTGGCCGACGAGCTGGCGCTGGCCGACCCGGATCGCGTCCACGTGATGCACCGGACCAGCAAAGCGGGCCTGGGTGCTGCGTACCTGGCCGGTTTCGCCTGGGGGCTGGGCCGCGGATATTCGGTCCTGGTCGAGATGGACGCCGACGGCAGCCACGCGCCGGAGGAATTGAGCCGGCTGCTGGACGCCGTCGACGCCGGGGCTGATCTGGCCATCGGTTCGCGATATGTCACCGGCGGTACGGTGCGCAACTGGCCGGTCCGCCGGTTGGTGCTGTCGAAGACCGCCAATACCTATTCCCGGTTGCTGCTGGGCGTCGGTATCCATGACATCACCGCCGGGTACCGCGCGTACCGGCGCGAGGTGCTGGAGAAGATCGACCTGTCGGCGGTGGACTCCAAGGGCTACTGCTTCCAGATCGACCTGACCTGGCGTGCGATCAACAACGGGTTCACGGTCGTCGAGGTACCCATCACGTTCACCGAACGTGAACTCGGGGTCTCCAAGATGAGCGGTTCCAACATCCGCGAGGCGATGTTCAAGGTCGCGGAGTGGGGTATCCGCGGGCGCCTGGACCGCGCCAGGGGTGTCGTGCGTAGTTAGCTGGGAACGCAAAAACCGCGATATGCCCGTGGCGGGCATATCGCGGTTTTTTTGTACGAATCAGCTGCCGCGACGCTTGGTCTTGATCAGGTCGAGGCGCTCTTTGAGCAGCTCTTCGAGTTCTTCGACGGAGCGACGTTCCAGCAGCATGTCCCAGTGGGTACGCGGCGGCTTGACCTTCTTGGGCTCCGGCGCTTCGCCGTCGATCAGGGTGCCCTCGAGGCCGTTCTTGCAGGGCCAGGTGCCGGGAATCTCAGCGTCGTCGGCGAACGGAACGTCGAACTCTTCGCCGTTGTCGGTGCGGTAGCGCGCGACCTGACGCGGCGCCAGGTCATGGTTGCGGTCGGTCTCGTAGCTCACGGCTCCGAGGCGACTGCCTCTCAGGACGCGATCAGCCATCGTCAACACTCCTTGTTCGGCGTATTTGTCCGGAAGTACCAACGCAGCACGGCGTTGCCAAGTTCCCGACTCGACTGTCAATGATACGCGGGTCACGGAGCACGGCCGTCTACAGTCGTGACCCATGGCGCCGCACCACAGAAAGAACCGCCCGCAACCGTGCCGGTGGTGTGGGCGTGAGGTCGCCGATGCCCAGATGGGCCGCCGTCGCCAGTACTGCAGGCAATCCTGTCGGCAGCGGGCCTACGAACAACGCGCCATGGTGAAGGGCACCTCGCTGGCGCCGGATTCGGTGGTGCTCACCGCCGACGAGGCCGCTCAACTGTCCGACCGGGTGTATCAGGTCAGGTGCGCGGCCGAGGATGTCGCGATCGCGGTCGACGAGGGCGCCGGGGTCGACGAATTGCGGCAGCTGTGTGACGCGCTGTTACAGGCAGCGAAGGCCGCCGACGGCTGGCGTTAGTCGGGTGGGCAGCTGAGTTGACGTCCCACGCCCACCGGCGGGGGGACCGGCTTGAGGCAGCCCAGTGGTTCGACGCCCGACGAGTTCAGCAGCACCGCGGACTGGTGCGCGTAGTTGACGCATACCAACGTGGTGTCATCGGCCCGGCATCGGTAGTCACCGAAGGCCAGTGACGTGCCGGTGGCCAGTTCGGCGCCGTCGCCGTAGTTGAACCGGCCCGGATCTCCGTGCAGCGATCCGATATCCACGGTCTCCCCGGCGAAATCGACCCAGCCAGGAATCCACTGACCCTCGACGTCCGACGGTTTCGACGGGAGGCCGTCGGCCTGGATCAGGCATGCCAGTTGGCCGTCGACGTTCTTGTCGGTGGCGCAGCGGGCCTTGCCTGACGGTGCGACGAACGCGACGTCGTCGCCGAGATCGGTGGACTGGCCCGCGCGGGTCGCGGTATGGAAGCCCGACGGATCGGCCGGCTTGCCTGCCTCGACCCACTTGATCACCCGGCTCATCGGGGCACCGGGGGCCGGTGCGGTGGTGGGCAGCGGCGAGGTCGTCGTCGGGGTGGATGTGGTGCTCTTGGTGTGTGGGGCACCGGCCGGCATCGACATTCGGGGCTGTGAGGTCGGCTGCGTCTCGTGCCCCCCGCCCGGTGAGCAGGCGGCCACGAGCGCCGCCAAAAGCGCAGCAGCCCCAACAGTCACAGCGATTCGCATAACCGCAAGGCTAGCGGTCGCGTGCCACGCCCACCGCGTGTCCGCCCCCAGTGGGGTTGTTCGATACGGTCGTCCCATGCACGAGCGGACTGTCCGGGCAAAGATCAGTACTGGCATCGTCGAGGGGTTCACGCGCGACGGCGTACACCGTTGGCGTTCCATCCCTTACGCGAAACCGCCGGTCGGACCACTGCGTCTGCGGGCACCCGAGCCGGCCGAGCCGTGGCCGGGCGTTCGCTACTGCCACGGGTTCGGTTACTGCGCACCCCAGCAACGTCGTTACACGCTCGTCGGTGTGGGCAAGCACCAGCCGATGAGCGAGGACTGCCTGACCCTCAACGTGGTGGCGCCGGAAGAACCGAACTCCGAAGGTCCACTGCCGGTGATGTTCTTCGTGCACGGCGGTGGCTACATCATGGGCAGCTCGGCCACGCCGGTCTATGACGGTGCCGCGCTGGCCCGCCGCGGGTGTGTGTTCGTCTCGGTCAACTACCGGCTCGGCATGCTCGGGTGCGTCGAGCTCTCGTCGCTGTCGACGCCGGAACATCCGATCGACGACAACCTGTTCCTGCGGGATCTGGTGTTGGCTTTGCGCTGGGTACGCGACAACGCCGCGGTGTTCGGTGGGGATCCCGACAATGTGACGATTTTCGGGGAGAGCGCCGGTGCGCACGCGGTCGCGACCCTGCTCGCGGTGCCCGAGGCCGAAGGGCTGTTCGCCCGGGTGATCTCCGAGAGCCCGGCCAGTGGGATGGTCAGTTCCGCGGATGCGGCCGCCGGGATCGCGGATCAGCTCGCCGAATTGGTCAGTCCCGGTGGGGGATCGGCAGCCGCTGCGCTGATGGCCGCCCGCCCCGCCGACCTCGGTCGGGCGCTGGAAGGGCTGATCATGCGCGGTCAGACGGACATGCCGGGCGCCTTTCCGGTCGGTCCGACGTTCGGTACCGAGTACCTGCCCACCGATCCGGTGACGGCGATGGCCGAAGGCAGCGCACACCGGCTTCCGTTGATCGTCGGCAACAACGCCGATGAGGGGCGCCTGTTCACCCGCTTCCTGCCGCTGCTGCCGACCAATGAGCCGATGATCGAAAAACTGTTCGCCCGTAGCGATCCCGAGGAACGCCGGCGGATCGTTGCGGCCTACCCGGACTATCCGAGCAGTGCGGCCTGTGTGCGCCTCGGTGGCGACTTCGCGTTCGCCTCGGCCACCTGGCAGATCGCCGAGGCGCACAGCCGGCACGCGCCCACCTACGTGTACCGCTACGACTACGCGCCGCGCACCTTGCACTGGGCGGGGCTGGGGGCGACCCACGCGATGGAGTTGCTGGCGGTGTTCGACTCGTACCACACGACGTACGGCGCACTGCTGACCGCCGTGGGCGACCGGACCTCGGCCCGGAAGGTCAGTCGTGAGGTGCAGCGGCGGTGGCGTGAGTTCAGCCGGACCGGTGACCCGGGGCCCGGCTGGCCCGCCTACGACACCGATGTGCGGGCGGTATTCGTATTCGACCGCAGGCCACGCGTCGAATACGACCCCCGGGCGGTGCGGCGGCGGGCCTGGGAAGGGTTCACCCTCGCCGAGCGCTGAGTTCGTCCGTTCCACTCTGGGCGATTTGCTGCAGGGAATCCCCCGGATGTGGTTGCGTATTTGGTGTGGACTACCCCCTGGATCCGCTGTCCGCCGACGAGTTTCGCGCGGTGGCAGCGATATTGCGGCGTGAGCACGGGGTCGGGGAGGGCTGGCGGGTTGCCTCGGTGGAACTCCTGGAGCCGTCTAAGGCCGAACTGGCCGCCTTCGACGGTGGCGGCGCGATGCCGGCCCGCCGGGCGGTCGTCATCTGTCTGGATCGAGCGGCCAACGCCACCTACAAGGGCGTGGTGTCACTGACCGATGACCGGGTCGAGACCTTCGACCACGTTCCCGGCGTCCAGGCCAACTTCACCGTCGACGAATTCGTCGAATGCGACGAGGTGCTGCGCCGGCATCCTGACGTGATCGCCGCGCTGGCCAGACGTGGCATCACCGACCTGGACAACGTGTTCATGGACACCTGGACCTACGGGGACGCCGTCGCGCCAGCCGAATACCGTGACCGTCGGATCGGCTGGTCGGACACCTGGTACAAGCAGGCCCCCGGTGCCAATCCGTACGCCCACCCGGTCAGCGGTCTGCACTGCGTGATCGACATCAACACCATGGAGGTGCTGTGCGTCGAAAACAACGACAGCGACGGCTCGTCTTCCGGGATGCCGGATGTGATGGGCGAATACGTACCGCACCACATCCCCGAACGGATCCGGTCGGCCTCCCGCCGGGAGCCGCTCAAGCCGCTGAACGTCACCCAGCCCGACGGTCCGTCGTTCACCTTGGACGGCAACCTCCTGCAGTGGCAGAACTGGTCGTTGCGGGTCGGGTTCAACCACCGCGAGGGGATGACCCTGCACACCGTGCGGTACCGCGATGGCGAGGTGAATCGTTCGGTGGCCCACCGGATGTCGTTCGCCGAGATGGTGGTGCCCTATCGGGATTCCTCGGTCGATCACTACCGGCGGACCGCGTTCGACATCGGCGAGTGGGGTCTGGGCTTCATGACCACCTCGCTGGAGCTGGGCTGCGACTGCCTCGGTGAGATCCGTTATCTGGACGCGGTGCTGCACAACAGCGCCGGTGAGCCATACACCATCACCAACGCGATCTGCATCCACGAGGAGGACAACGCCGTGCTGTGGAAGCACGTCGACCACGATGCGGGGGCCGAGGTGCGCCGGATGCGCAGGCTCACACTGTCATTCCACGTCACCGTCGCCAACTACGAGTATCTGGTGTACTGGCGGCTCTACCAGGACGGCAACATCGAGTGCGAGGTCCGCGCCACCGGGATCATGGTCACCACCCCGTTCCCGGCCGGGCCGACGCCGAAGAACGGCACGCTCGTCGACGAGCGCACGTATGCGCCGTTCCATCAGCACTTCCTGATCGCCCGGTTGGACCTGGACGTCGACGGCACCGACAACACGGTCTACATGACCGAGTCGTACGCCGAACCGATCAATCCGGACAATCCTTACGGGCTGTCGCTGGTGGTGCGCAATCAGGCGTTGCGCACCGAGCAGGAGGGTAAACAGGACGTCAACTTCGCCACCCAGCGGGCCTGGAAGGTGGTCAACACCAACGTCGTCAACGGCCTGGGGACACACCCGTCCTACAAGCTGGTGCCCACTGGGGCGATCCCGGCCATGTTCGACCCGTCCTCGCCGGTGGTGCAACGCGCCAACGTCATCACCCACACGCTGTGGGTGACCCCGAACCAGCCGGACGAACGCTGGCCGGCGGGGGAGTTCGTCAACCAGTCGGTGGCCGATACCGGGTTGGGCGAGTGGACGAAGGCCGACCGGTCGATCGACAACACCGACGTGGTGCTCTGGTACGTGTTCGGCATCCACCACATCACCCGTCCGGAGGACTGGCCGGTGATGCCGGTGGACGTGGTGTCGTTCTGGCTCAAGCCTTTCGGGTACTTCGACCGCAACCCGGCGCTGGACGTGGCGGCCACCCCGCCGGATTCCTGCGCGCACGGTCATGCCAAAGCGGCGCACCACTAGTGATTAGTTGAACTAGTGATTAGTTGACACCTGTCATATGTGATTCGGAACACTGCTAGGTTGCCTGTGTGCAACCGACTCAGACCACTGTCCTGGACCGCCCCGAAGACCTGACCTGCGACTGGCTGACTGCCGCCCTCGGCACCGGTCCGGTCAGCGGATTTAGTTTCGAGCGGATCGGTACCGGGCAGATGAGCGAGTGCTACCGGGTCGTCTTGGAGTACGCGGCCGGCACGACGGGGCCGGCGTCGGTGGTGCTGAAGGTGGCCGCCACCGACCCCAGCAGCCGCCAGACCGGTCTGGCTCTCGGGCTCTACGAGCGTGAGGTGCGGTTCTACACCGATATCGCGCCTGCCCTGGCCCCCGGGCCGGTGGCGCCGTGCTACCACGCCGCGATCGACGTGCAGACCGGCGCCTTCGACCTGTTGCTCGGCGATGCCGTGCCCGCCGTGGTGGGGGACGAGATCCGCGGCGCGACAGCCGAACAGGCCGCCGTGGCGCTCACCGAACTGGGCCGCATGCACGGGTCGAAACCCGGAGCCGAGGCGCTGAACCAGGCGGAATGGCTCAACCGTGAGGCGCCGGTCAACCAGGCCCTGATCGTCGGCCTGTACGCGGCGTTCGTCGACCGCTACGCGGCCCTGATCACGCCGGAGCAGCGCCATGTGTGTGACCGGCTCGTCGAGAGTTTCGACGCCTACCTGGCCGACGAGGGCGCGCCTGAGCGACTCCAGGGTCTGGTCCACGGTGACTACCGGCTCGACAACATGCTGTTCGGCGATGCAGGGGCCGAGCGGGCCCTGACCGTGGTCGACTGGCAGACCGTCACGAAGGGTCCGGCGTTCTCCGACGTCGCCTACTTCATCGGCTGCGCCCTACCTGTCGAGCAGCGCCGCACGCACTACGACGAGCTGTTGACGGCGTATCACCGGGCGCTCGGCACGGACTCGGTGCTGACGCTCGATCAGGTTCGCGACGGTGTGCGCAGGCAGAGCTTCTTCGGGGTGATGATGGCGATCATCTCCTCGATGCTGGTGGAACGTACCGAACGCGGTGACCAGATGTTCATGACGATGCTCGACCGGCACTGCAGTCACGTGCTCGATACCGGGGCGCTGGAAATCCTTGCGCCGCCGACAGTTCCGGAGCCTTTGGTGCCCGCGCCCGAGGATGACGGCAGGCATGAGCCCACCGACGAGTTGCTGTGGAACGAGAGCTGGTACTTCGATTTCGTCGACGCCGAGGGTGGTTTCGGCGGCTGGGTGCGGTTGGGCCTGATTCCCAACCAGGACACCGCCTGGATCAACGTGTTGTTCTGCGGCCCGGATATGCCGACCATCGCGCTGACCGACTTCCATGCCGAAATGCCCGTTGACCTTTCCGAAATACGGGGCGACGGCGTCGAACTCGGGCTGTGGCCGGGTGAACCGATGCAGTCCTACCGGGTCACCGCGTCGGGTAGCGGTCACGCCCATGACGATCCGGCGGCCCTGCTACGTGACGAATCCGGCAGGCCGGTGGCGGTGACCATGGATCTGACCTGGACCACGGTCGGTACGCCGTACCAGTACCGGATCACCCCACGGTATGAGATTCCGTGCACCGTGACGGGAACCGTCACGGTGGGTGAGCAGCAGTACCGCGTCGAGTCGGTGGCAGGCCAGCGCGATCACTCGTGGGGTGTGCGGGACTGGTGGTCGATGAACTGGGTCTGGAGCGCAATGCATCTCGACGACGGCACTCATCTGCACGAGGTGGATCTCGCGATCCCCGGCATGCCGCCGATCGGCATCGGCTACGCGCAACGGGCGGGTGAGCCGCTCGTCGAATTGCAGTCCATCACCACCCGGCACAGTCTGGGCGAGGACGATCTGCCGGTCGAGACCACGATGTCGCTGCAGCCCGGCGATATCGAGTTGACCGTCGACATCAAGGGCCACGCACCGGTGCTGCTGAAGGCGGCCGACGGCCGGGTCAGTCAGTTCCCCCGAGCCTGGGCCACGGTTCGCACCGCCGACGGGCGCACCGGTGTCGGCTGGCTGGAATGGAACCGCAACCTGGGGTAGCGCGGTGCTGCTCACGTGATGCGGAAACGCTTGAGCCGCGCAGTCGCGCCGGAGACCAACTCCAGGCGGCTGCGCGGCACACGCAGATGGGCGGCAAGCAATTTGGTGACCGCGTCGTTGGCCTTGCCGTCGACGGCGCGTTCCTGCACATAGATGGTGAGCGCACCGTCGTCGCCGACCTCGACCAGCGGGCCTTTGCGGCTGCCGGGCTTGACGCGGACGACGACGGTTTCGCTCACACCGTCATCTTCTACCGCGCGACGATCACCGAGGAGCCGTGGCCGAACAGGCCCTGGTTGGCGGTCACGCCGACCTTGGCGCCCTCGACCTGCCGGCCGATGGCCTGACCCTTGAGCTGCCAGGTGAGCTCGCACACCTGCGCGATGGCCTGCGCCGGGATGGCCTCACCGAAGCTGGCGAGCCCGCCGGAAGCGTTGACCGGGACGCGGCCACCGATGGTCGTGGCGCCGGAACGCAGCAACTGCTCACCCTCACCCTTGGCGCACAGGCCCAGGTGCTCGTACCAGTCCAGCTCGAGTGCGGTGGAGAGGTCGTAGACCTCGGCCAGGCTGACGTCCTCGGGGCCGATGCCGGCCTCGGCGTACGCCGCGTCGAGGATCTGATCCTTGAACACGCGCTCCGGTGCGGGCACCACGGCGGTGGAATCCGTTGCGATGTCCGGCAATTCGGGCAGGTGCTGCGGGTAGCGCGGCGTTACGGTGGAGATCGCACGCACCGACGGCACACCCTCCAGCGAGCCCAGGTGCTTCTCCGCAAACGACTTCGAAGCCACGATCAGCGCGGCCGCACCGTCGGAGGTGGCGCAGATGTCGAGCTGGCGCAGCGGGTCGGACACCACCGGGCTGGCCAGCACATCCTCGACCGAGGCTTCCTTGTGGTAGCGGGCATTCGGGTTCTGCAGGCCGTGGCGCGAGTTCTTCACCTTCACCTGGGCGAAGTCCTCGGCGGTGGCACCGTAGAGGTCCATCCGGCGGCGGGCCAGCAGTGCGAAGTACACCGGGTTCATCGCGCCGAGCAGGTGGAATCGCTGCCAGTCCGGATCGTTCTTGCGCTCGCCGCCGACGGGCGCGAAGGCGCCCTTGGGTGTGGTGTCGGCACCGATCACCAGCGCGACATCGCAGAACCCGGCCAGGATCTGGGCGCGGGCGCTCTGCAGTGCCTGCGAGCCCGACGCGCACGCCGCGTAGCTCGACGAGACCGGCACACCGTTCCAGCCCAGTTTCTGGGCGAAGGTCGACCCGGCGATGAAGCCCGGGTAGCCGTTGCGGATGGTGTCGGCGCCGGCGATGAACTGGATCTGCTGCGCGTTCAGGCCGGCTTCGGCCAGGGCCGCGCGCGCGGCGACAACGCCGTACTCGGTGAAGTCGCGTCCCCACTTGCCCCACGGGTGCATGCCCGCGCCGAGGATGTACAGCGGTTCGGGAGTGCTCATGCGATCCTCCAGGCGTGGGTGGTGCGCTCGACGCCCTCGTCGTCGGTGTAGAGCGTCATGGTGGTCAGCTCCATCTCCATACCGACCTTGAGATCGGCGGCGAGGGTGCCCGTGACGACCTTTCCGAGCACGATCAGGCCTTCGTCGGCCAGCTCGACCGCGGCGATCGCGAACGGCTCGAACGGGTCGGTCTTGGGATACGGCGACGGCGGGAGGTACCGGTTCTCCGTGTAACTCCACACCTTCCCGCGGCGGGACAGTGGCACCAGGTCAAGGGTGTCGCTGTCGCAGGCCGGGTTGGGGCAGTTGTTCTCGCGGGGCGGGAAGACGTACGTGGCGCACTGGGTGCACTTGCCGCCGATCAGGTGGGTGGCACCGGCGTCGTCGGTGGCGAACCACCCGTCGATCGCGGGTTGCGAAGATGCTGCTGGCACGAGGCCCAGCCTAAACGATCAAGACCGCGAAACTGAAACGTGTTGCAGTTTCGTCCCGCGGGTCGGGATCACCGTCCCTGGATGTATCTAGCGCGAGCGAGGACTGCGTCGGTTCCGAGTTCCGCACGCAGCCGTACAGGACGTAAGGGTCAACATCGAACTGTCGGCAGTCGAATTCGATCATCGGTGCCGGCGGCAGGTGGTCGATGCGCCAGAGCGGGGTGATGTACCGCCGATTCCAATCAGACTCCGACGGCCACCCAGAACGCCTTATGCGGCGGATTGCAGTCACCACGTGGCAGCGATCCGCCGCGTAAGCGGTCACCGGCAGCGGCCTTGATCGAGATGGCTCGTCGCCGTCTGCGCGTCGGACGCCCCGCATAGAGTGAGGGCCGTGAGCCCCGCGAAGACCGAGACGAAGAACGCGCCGAACCCCTCCGCCGACACCAAGCCCACTCTGATGCTGCTCGACGGCAATTCGCTGGCCTTCCGGGCGTTCTACGCGTTGCCTGCCGAGAACTTCAAGACCCAGGGCGGGCTGACCACCAACGCGGTCTACGGCTTCACCTCGATGTTGATCAACTTGCTGCGCGACGAGCAGCCCAGCCATGTGGGGGCGGCGTTCGACGTGTCGCGCCAGACTTTCCGTAAGGAGAAGTACCCCGAGTACAAGGAGGGCCGCTCCGCCACGCCCGACGAGTTCCGCGGGCAGATCGACATCACCAAGGAGGTGCTCGGCGCGCTGGGCATCACCTCGCTCGCCGAACCGGGTTTTGAGGCCGACGACATCATCGCGACGCTCGCCACCCAGGCGGAGCAGGAGGGCTACCGGGTACTGGTGGTCACCGGCGACCGCGACGCGCTGCAGTTGGTCACCGAAAACATCACCGTGCTCTACCCGCGTAAGGGCGTCAGCGAGCTGACCCGGTTCACTCCGGACGCGGTGGTGGAGAAGTACGGGCTGACCCCGACGCAGTATCCGGATTTCGCGGCCCTGCGCGGGGACCCGAGCGACAACCTGCCCGGCATTCCCGGGGTGGGGGAGAAGACCGCGACGAAGTGGATCGTCGAATACGGCTCTCTGCAGGCACTCGTCGACAACGTCGAGAAGGTCAAGGGCAAGGTGGGTGACTCGCTGCGGGCCAACCTGTCCAGCGTGGTGCTCAACCGTGAGCTCACCGATCTGGTCCGCGACGTTCCGCTCCCGCAGACCCCGGACACGCTGCGGATGCAGGCGTGGGATCGCGACCAGATCCACCGACTGTTCGACGACCTGGAGTTCCGGGTGTTGCGCGACCGCCTGTTCGACACGCTGGTCGCCGCCGAGCCCGAGGTCGAGCACGGATTCGACGTGCGCGGCCGGGCACTCGAGCCCGGTGAGCTGGCCGCTTGGCTGGCCGAGCACAGCCTCGGCAACCGGTTCGGGCTTGCCGTGGTCGGTACGCACCTCGCCTACGACGCTGACGCCACCGCGCTGGCCATCGTGGCGGCCGACGGCGACGGACGCTATATCGACACAGCGACTTTGACGCCCGAGGACGAGGAGGCGTTGGCTCGCTGGCTGGGCGATCCGGGTCCGCCGAAGGCGCTGCACGAGGCCAAGCTGGCGATGCACGACCTGGCCGGGCGGGGCTGGACACTGCGCGGGGTCACCTCCGATACCGCGCTGGCCGCCTACCTGGTGCGGCCAGGTCAGCGCAGCTTCGCGCTCGACGATCTGTCGGTGCGTTACCTGCGTCGTGAGCTGCGTGCTGAAACCCCTGAGCAGCAACAGCTTTCGCTGCTGGACGACTCCGAAGGGGTTGACGAGCAGGCGGTGCAGACACTGATCCTGCGGGCCTGCGCGGTGTTGGACCTCGCCGACGCGCTGGATGAGGAGCTGGCCCGCATCGACTCGTCGTCGTTGCTGGGCCGGATGGAGCTGCCGGTGCAGCGGGCGCTGGCCGAGATGGAGTCGATCGGTATCGCCGTCGACCTGGACCAACTGCAGGAGCTGCAGAGCGAGTTCGCCGACCAGATCCGGGACGCCGCCGAGGCGGCCTATGCGGTGATCGGCAAGCAGATCAATCTCGGGTCACCCAAGCAGTTGCAGGCGGTGTTGTTCGACGAGCTCGAGATGCCGAAGACCAAGCGCACCAAGACCGGTTACACGACCGACGCCGACGCGCTGCAGACACTGTTCGACAAGACCGGGCATCCGTTCTTGCAGCATCTGCTCGCGCATCGTGACGCCACCCGGCTCAAGGTCACCGTCGACGGCCTGCTCAACGCGGTGGCCTCCGACGGGCGGATTCACACCACCTTCAATCAGACCATCGCGGCGACGGGCCGGCTGTCGTCGACCGAGCCGAACCTGCAGAACATCCCGATCCGCACCGAGGCCGGCCGGCGGATCCGTGACGCGTTTGTCGTCGGACAGGGTCCCGACGGGCCGTACGCCGAGCTGATGACCGCCGATTACAGCCAGATCGAGATGCGGATCATGGCGCACCTGTCCCGGGACGAGGGCCTGATCGAGGCCTTTAACACCGGTGAGGACCTGCACTCCTTCGTGGCGTCGCGGGCGTTCTCGGTGCCGATCGACGAGGTCACTCCGGAGTTGCGCCGGCGGGTCAAGGCGATGTCGTACGGCCTGGCCTACGGACTGAGCGCCTACGGATTGGCCAGCCAGCTCAAGATCTCCACCGAAGAGGCGAAGGTGCAGATGGAGCAGTACTTCGACCGGTTCGGCGGGGTTCGCGACTACCTGCGCGATGTGGTCGATCAGGCCCGCAAGGACGGGTTCACCTCGACCGTGCTGGGCCGCCGCCGCTACCTACCCGAGTTGGACAGCACGAACCGCAACGTGCGCGAGGCCGCCGAGCGGGCCGCGCTCAACGCGCCGATCCAGGGCAGCGCCGCCGACATCATCAAGGTGGCGATGATCAACGTCGAATCGGCGATCAAGGAAGCCGGGCTGAAGTCTCGGATGCTCCTGCAGGTCCACGACGAGCTGTTGTTCGAGGTGGCCGAGGGGGAGCGGGACACCCTGGAGGCACTGGTCCGCGAGCACATGGGCAACGCGTATCCGCTGGATGTGCCGCTGGAGGTGTCGGTGGGCTACGGCCGTAGCTGGGATGCCGCCGCGCACTAGTGCCATGACCGAGACCTCAACCATCGAGAGAAACCGCTTCGTCGTCCGGTTGGGTGTCGCGATGGGCGCGGCGAACTATCCGGTCACCCTGGTTCGGCAGATGTTGGAACGGACCTCGGCTGCCTACGGCACGCCCAACGATTACATCGTGCTGCCCAACTATGTACAGGTCACTGGGCCGACGAATGAATCCGGGACGTTGGTCAAGGCCGCGCGCCAGACCGATGAACTGCGGTTCGACCAGACATTTCCGCTGGCCCGGTTGGTATCCGCGGCGATGAAGGGCCAGGTCTCGCCCGTCGAGGGCGAGGCTCGACTGGACAGCATCCTGGCCGCTGGGCGCCGATTTCCCGCATGGGTGACGGTGCTCGGCTACGGGGTGCAGAGCATGGGTCTGGCGCTGGTGATGGAGCCGACGCCGCTCAATCTCCTGGTCGCCACGGTGCTCGGGTTCATGGTCGGCCTTTTCTTCACGGCCGGCCAGCACTTCGGCCAGTTGTCACATCTGGTCCCGGCGGTCAGTGCATTCGCGGTGACCGCGATCTGCCTTGCCGGCGCCCACCGCCTGGGCTTGGACCACGTCAATCTGCGGGCGCTGATTCCGCCGCTGGCGGTGTTCTTACCTGGTGCCGCGATCACGATGGCCGTCGTCGAGTTGACCGCGCGCGACATCATCTCGGGTTCGAGCCGATTGATCGCCGGCTTCATGCAACTGGCCCAATTGGCCTTCGGAATCCTCATCGCCAGCCAGATGCTCGGGGCGGACGGCAGCCAGCTCAGTTCGGAGGCATTGAACAAGATCGGCCCCTGGGCGCCGTGGGTGGGGGTCGCGGTCTATGCGATCGGCGTGATGCTGTTCCTGGCGCCGCCGGCGTCGTTTCTGCCGTGGTTGGCCCTGATCGTCTACACCTCATACAGCGGGCAGTTCCTCGGCGATCTGCTGTTCGGTAGCTATGCCAGCGGGTTCTGCGGGGGTCTGGTCCTGACGGTGGGCGCGCTGGCCATTTCTCGCCGGCCGGGCGCACCGTCGGCGATCACCATGATCTTGCCCGGATTCTGGCTTCTGGTGCCTGGATCCATGGGTTTGATCGGGGTGACCGAGTTGTTCGGCGCCGATGGCGACTCGGCGTTCCCGGCCACCATGATCTCGATGATCTCCGTCGCGCTGGGCTTACAGGCGGGGCTGGTGATCTGGCAAATGGCTCGGCGAAGGTCCTGAACCGGGCGCCCGGTAGTTGGCGAGCCACTGCAGGATCGGTGCGGCCGACCGGGCGGTCGTCACCGAGTACACCTCTTCCTGCTGCAGCGCGTACACCTGCGCATCGCCGAAGCCGCGGTCGATGCGGTCGCGTACGAAGGCCAGTTCGACAACGGCGGCGGCAAATGCCGCGACGGCCTTGCCCGCGGGGCGGCCGCCGGCCGCCGTCGCCTGTTGGACGGCGCCGTGACGGGTTTTCAACGATCCGAGCCAGGTGGCCTCGTTGGGGGTGATGAGTCCGGCGGCGACCATTCCGGGCAACTTGGTGGCCACCACCTGCTGTTCGCGGCGACGGCTGGTCACGGCGACCACGATCATCCCGATGAAGATCGGCACCATCCAGACGATGTAGACGATGAAGTAGGTTCCGGCCCCGACCAGAGACGAGCCGTTCCACAACCCGTGCATCAGCACAGCACCGAGGTAGCCGGCCAGGATGCACAGCGCCTTGCTGATGCCGCTGCGCCGCTGCAGCGCGAAGTACACGCCGAGGGCGGTCATCGTGGTGAACAGCGAGTGGGCGAACGGCGCCATGATCAGGCGCATCGCCGCGGTGAGCAGGGATCCTGCCAGCGAATCCGCGCTGGCGATGTACATGATGTCTTCCAGCCAGGCGAACCCGAGACCGACCAGGCCGGCGTAGACGAGGCAGTCGGTCAGCGAGTTGAGCTCGTTGCGCCGCCTGCCGGTCATCATGATCAGCAGGAACAGGCCCTTGGCGGCCTCTTCGATGAACGGTGCCCGGATCGCCACCGCCGCGAAACTGTGCGTCGATCCAGCGGGGTCGACGCCGGGTGTCGCGAGCAGTGCTTCGCTGAACAGGCTCAATATGAGCGACAGCACGATGGCAACGGCGGCGCCCCAGCCGAAGGCCAGCAGCAACAATCGGGGTGGTTCCGGCTCCCAGCGGTCCAGCCACAGGTAGGCGAACACTGCCCCGGTCATCACGATGCTGGACAGCGTGAGCCCGATGATCGCGCCGACGGGGTTGAGCGCGGTGAACAGCAGTACAAGTGCACCGATGACGACGCCGCAGGCGATGATCGCGGCCAGAGGGGCCCCGACCTTGCGGACCGGCCTGGGCATCGGTGCGGTGATCGGAAACCACGGCCGATGGACGGGGCCGGGAGTCGGGTTGTACGCCACGTGCAGAGCGTAGCGGTGGGTAGCTGCATTCTCGGCACTAGTTCGGCGTTGGTTTCGGCACCCCGGAACCACCCGCCGCGGGGGCGGTTTGTCCTGCGTGCGCCTGGTCGAGTACCCTCGTTACGTATCTGTGCGCACCGCTGGACATCGTTTAGTCGCCGGCACGGATCTGTTCTACCTCAATACATGCAAAATAATTGTCCCTACGAGTGAACCTGTCCGGAGCAACCCACCACATGCCAAGTCCCTCCATCACCTCGCCGCAAGTAGCCATCAACGACATTGGCTCGGCTGAGGATTTTCTCGCCGCGATCGACAAGACCATCAAGTACTTCAACGATGGTGACATCGTCGAAGGCACCATCGTCAAGGTCGACCGTGACGAGGTTCTGCTCGATATCGGTTACAAGACCGAAGGCGTCATCCCTTCCCGTGAGCTCTCCATCAAGCACGATGTCGACCCCAATGAGGTCGTTTCCGTGGGCGATGAGGTCGAGGCACTTGTTCTCACCAAGGAGGACAAGGAAGGCCGCCTGATCCTGTCCAAGAAGCGCGCTCAGTACGAGCGCGCCTGGGGCACCATCGAGGAGCTCAAGGAAAAGGACGAGGCCGTCAAGGGCACCGTCATCGAGGTCGTCAAGGGCGGCCTGATCCTCGACATCGGCCTGCGCGGCTTCCTGCCCGCATCGCTGGTCGAGATGCGTCGTGTCCGCGATCTGCAGCCGTACATCGGCAAGGAGATCGAGGCCAAGATCATCGAGCTGGACAAGAACCGCAACAATGTGGTGCTGAGCCGCCGCGCTTGGCTGGAGCAGACCCAGTCCGAGGTGCGCAGCGAGTTCCTCAACCAGCTGCAGAAGGGTGCCATCCGCAAGGGTGTCGTCTCCTCGATCGTCAACTTCGGCGCCTTCGTCGATCTCGGCGGTGTCGACGGCCTGGTGCACGTCTCCGAGCTGTCCTGGAAGCACATCGATCACCCGTCCGAGGTGGTTCAGGTGGGCGACGAGGTCACCGTCGAGGTGCTCGACGTCGACATGGATCGCGAGCGGGTTTCGCTGTCGCTCAAGGCGACTCAGGAAGATCCGTGGCGCCACTTCGCCCGCACCCACGCGATCGGTCAGATCGTGCCGGGCAAGGTCACCAAGCTGGTGCCGTTCGGTGCGTTCGTCCGCGTCGAAGAGGGCATCGAGGGTCTGGTGCACATCTCGGAGCTGTCCGAGCGCCACGTCGAGGTCCCGGACCAGGTTGTCACCGTCGGCGACGACGCGATGGTCAAGGTCATCGACATCGACCTGGAGCGTCGCCGGATCTCGCTGAGCCTCAAGCAGGCCAACGAGGACTACACCGAGGAGTTCGACCCCTCGAAGTACGGCATGGCCGACAGCTACGACGAGCAGGGCAACTACATCTTCCCCGAGGGCTTCGACGCCGAGACCAACGAATGGCTCGAAGGCTTCGACAAGCAGCGGGAAGAGTGGGAAGCGCGCTACGCCGAGGCCGAGCGCCGGCACAAGATGCACACCACCCAGATGGAGAAGTTCGCCGCGGCCGAGGCCGAGGAAGCTGCTCGTCCGACCTCGTCGTCGTCCAACGGCGCTGGTCGCGAAGAGTCCACTGGTGGCACGCTGGCCAGCGACGCACAGCTGGCTGCTCTGCGCGAGAAGCTCGCAGGCAACGCCTAACAAGTACGGCAACGAACGCCCCGGCCCTTTGGGTCGGGGCGTTCGTCGTTCCAGGGGCCTGACAGACTGTGGGGCGTGCTTCGCATCGGGTTAACCGGCGGTATCGGCGCCGGGAAGTCAACAGTGTCGGCAACATTCAGCGATCTCGGCGGCATCATCGTCGACGGTGACGTCATCGCGCGTGAGGTCGTCGAGCCTGGGACCGAGGGCTTGACCAAGCTGGTCGACGCGTTCGGGGACGGGATCCTGCTGCCCGAGGGCGCACTGAACCGTCCTGCGTTGGCGGCGGTCGCTTTCAGCGACGATGAGAAGCGCGCCACCCTGAACGGGATCGTGCATCCGCTGGTGGCGCACCGCCGGTCGGAGCTCATCGCGGCGGCCCATGAAGATGCGGTCATCGTCGAGGACATCCCATTGCTGGTGGAATCGCAGATGGCGCCGATGTTCCCGTTGGTCATCATCGTCAACGCCGACGCAGAACTGCGCGTCAAGCGGCTCATCGAATATCGCGGGTTCACCGAGGAGGACGCCCGCGCCCGCATCGCCGCGCAGGCGACCGAGGAGCAGCGCCGCGCGGTCGCCGATGTGTGGCTGGACAACTCGGGCAGCCCCGGCGCCGTCGTGGAGCAGGCTCGCGCGCTCTGGCACGAGCGGATCCTGCCCTTCGCACACAACCTGCAGATCCGGCAGCCGGCCCGTCGCGATCCGGCAGTGGTGCCCTACGACCCGACCTGGCCGGATCAGGCCCGCCGGATCGTGGCCCGGCTGAACACTGCGTGCGGACACCGTGCGGTGCGCATCGACCACATCGGTTCGACCGCCGTTCCCGGGATGGACGCCAAGGACGTCATCGATGTACAGGTGACGGTCGGGTCGCTGGATGTCGCCGACGACCTCGCCGATGCGCTGTTGGCGGCCGGCTATCCCGCGGTGCCGGGGATCACCGCCGACACGCCGCACGATGACAACCCGGCGATGTGGCAGAAGCGTTTTCACGCCTCGGCAGATCCTGGCCGACCGACCAATGTGCACATCCGGGTGGATGGCTGGTCCAATCAGCGTTTCGCGTTGATGTTCGTCGACTGGCTGCGGGCCGCCCCGGACGCACAGGTCGACTATGCGGTGGCCAAGCGCGCCGCGCTGGCCACCCCCGACTACACCTTGGCCAAGGAGCCGTGGTTCCTGGATGCCTACCGGCGCGCCCGGGAGTGGGCGGACGCGACGGGCTGGCAACCCTAGATCCCTGAGGCGCACCGGGTTTCGCGCTTGACCGGTCAGTGGTACCAGACGGTGTGTGGGCCACTTTTCTGCGGTAGCGTCTGAGGCGTCCGAAGGGGGGCGCATGTCGAGAGCCAAACCGGCGTTGGTTCCGGTTCGTCAGATTGCCGCGCATGAGCTGGTCGTCGACCAGATGCGAAGGGCCTTGGAGCTCGGTCAGTTCCGGCCCGGTGACCGGTTGCCGAGCGAGCGCGAACTCGCCGACATGCTCGACGTTTCCCGCACCACGGTGCGTGCCGCGGTGGCTGTTCTGGAGCAGGAGGGGCTGATCACCGTGCGGCGCGGCCGTGGTGGTGGGTTCACCGTCCAGGCTCCGAAGTATGACTCGGCCCAGATGCGCCGGGAACTGCGCAGCAACAAGCGCGAGATCCGCGATGCCTTCGACTACCGCGCGATCGTGGAAATCGGGGTCACTCGGATGGCCGCCGAGCGGCGTCGCGCCACCGATGTGACCACACTGCGCAAGCTGCTCAAAGCCATGGAATCCGCCCTACAGATCGGGATGAGCGACCAGTCGGCCCAGCACACCACGGATTTTCAAACCCTGGACTCGGCGTTTCATCTCGGTATTGCACAGGCCGCGCAGAATGACCGGCTGCTCGAGGCGGTTCTGGATGCCCGGCGGAGGATGTGGCTACCTGTCGGTGCGATCTTCGGACGCTTGGAGCCCAACGCCAACGACTATCACGCGGCGATCCTCGAAGCGATCGCGAACCGCGATCCGGACCTGGCCGCCGCGCAGATGGCGGCGCACATCGACGACACCCGGCGCACGGTCGAGTCGTGGCTGAAGCGTTGACGGCCGGCTAAGCGGCCGGCGGCACAGGTTCGGCGGGCTCAGGTTCGGCGGGCGCGGGGACGGTGTCGGTGATGGTGCCGGGTACCGGGACGTTCAACGGGGCGCCGCACGGCAGGCTGCCATAGGTCGGGTCATCCTTGGGCCTGGTCAACCGTGGGCCGACGAAGGTATCGGCCTGGGCGACGATCTGGTCGTCCACCAGGATCTCGCAATGCAGGTTCGCCGAGTAGGGCCAGTCGATGCGGACGGCCATGCCGGCGGTCTCCGGATTGGACACCACACCGGTGGCTTCGAAGATCCGGCCGGGCAGCATGGACGGGTCGGCGGTATTGATGTTGTCGTCGTCGATCTTGTACGCGATGGTCGCGTTGCGCGATACGCCGTCGATCCTGGCGCGGTAGGTGACGTTGTGGAGTTGCTGGTCGGGCAGTGGCTCCACCTGAGGAGGCGCCTCCGGGTCGGCCTGTGCCGCGGCGGGAATCAACAGTGCGCCGGTGAGCAGTCCGGCCAGCGCGGGGAGGATTCCCCAGGGGTACTTAGCTGCACTCATGAATCCCGACCTTACGCTCCCCGCCACGTGAGGGCCATTCCGTTGCCGGACAGCCACCGATCCAGGTGGTATCCGCAGCTCGCCAGGCCCTCGATCGCGGTGACCGCGGTTTGCACCGCCTGCTCGCCGACCTCCGGACTCAGCAGCCCGTGGCGGACCGCGGTGAGCAACTCGTCGACGTCGCACAGCTCGACCTCGCGGCCGGTGCGGACCACGAGGTCCAGGTAGTGGTCCTCGGAATGCCACACGGTCGGACCGGCGGTATAGCTGCCGATGTCGAGGTAGAAGTCCTGATCCCGTTCGTGGCCGGGGCTGAAATGGAACACACTCGCCCGCAACCCGAGCGCCGGCAGCAGCCACGATTCCAGATAGTGGAACTGAGCCCGACCCGGTGTCGGCCGCGCCATGTAGAGCCCCCAGGGCTCAACTGTGTAGACGTCGACGGCCCGCACGATGCCCTTCGGATCGGTGTTTGTGCGGGCCACCAGGTCGAATATCTCGTGTTTGGGTGGGTGGATGGGCCCAACACTACGCGGGGAGTGAACACCGCGGAACTTGTCGGTGCACAGCTCTACGCTGGTGAGCATGGCCTTCGCGACTGAACATCCTGTGCTCGCGCATTCGGAGTACCGGGCAGCTGCAGATGCCGTAGAGGGCCTCGTCCGGGCCGGTGCCCAGTTCGAGGTGGTCAGTGAGTATGACCCGGCCGGTGACCAGCCGGCCGCCATCGACGAACTCGAGCGCCGGATCAGAGCCGGTGAGCGTGACGTCGTGCTGCTCGGCGCCACCGGTACCGGAAAATCGGCGACCACGGCGTGGCTGATCGAGCGGCTGCAGCGGCCCGCCCTGGTGATGGCGCCGAACAAGACGCTGGCCGCGCAGCTTGCCAATGAACTACGGGAGATGTTGCCGAACAACGCGGTTGAGTACTTCGTCTCGTACTACGACTACTACCAGCCCGAGGCGTACATCGCCCAGACCGACACCTACATCGAGAAGGACAGCTCGATCAACGACGATGTCGAGCGGCTGCGGCACTCGGCGACGTCGAGCCTGTTGTCCCGGCGCGACGTGGTGGTGGTGGCCTCGGTGTCGTGCATCTACGGCCTGGGTACGCCGCAGTCGTATCTGGATCGTTCGGTGGAGCTGGAGGTCGGTCAGGAGGTGCCGCGCGACGGGCTGCTGCGGTTGCTGGTCGATGTCCAGTACAACCGGAACGACGTGGCGTTCACCCGGGGCTCCTTCCGGGTGCGCGGTGACACCGTGGAGATCATCCCGTCCTATGAGGAGCTTGCGATCCGGATCGAGTTCTTCGGCGACGAGATCGAGGCGTTGTACTACCTGCATCCGCTGACCGGCGACATCGTCCGGCAGGTCGACTCGCTGCGGATCTTCCCGGCCACTCACTATGTGGCCGGCCCGGAGCGCATGGAGCACGCGATCTCGAGCATCGAGGCCGAGCTTGAGGCGCGGCTGGCGGAGTTGGAGGGGCAGGGCAAGCTGCTGGAGGCGCAGCGGCTGCGGATGCGCACCAACTACGACGTCGAGATGATGAAGCAGGTGGGGTTCTGTTCGGGCATCGAGAACTACTCGCGCCACATCGACGGCCGTGGTCCCGGTACCGCTCCCGCGACGCTGATCGACTACTTCCCCGAAGATTTCCTCCTGGTGATCGACGAATCCCACGTCACCGTGCCCCAGATCGGCGGCATGTATGAGGGCGACATGTCGCGTAAGCGCAACCTGGTCGATTTCGGCTTCCGACTGCCCTCGGCTGTCGACAACCGGCCGTTGACCTGGGAGGAATTCGCCGACCGGATCGGCCAGACGGTATATCTGTCGGCCACCCCGGGGGCCTACGAGATCAGCCAGGCCGGCGGCGAGTTCGTCGAGCAGGTGATCCGCCCGACCGGTCTGGTCGACCCGCAGGTGGTGGTGAAGCCGACGAAGGGCCAGATCGACGACCTGATCGGCGAGATCCGCACCCGTACCGAGCGCGACGAGCGCGTCTTGGTCACGACGCTGACGAAGAAGATGGCCGAGGATCTCACCGACTATCTGCTGGAGCTCGGGATCAAGGTCCGCTACCTCCATTCCGAGGTCGACACCTTGCGCCGGGTCGAGCTGCTGCGCCAGTTGCGGCTCGGTGAGTACGACGTGCTGGTCGGCATCAACCTGCTGCGCGAGGGCTTGGATCTTCCCGAGGTGTCGCTGGTGGCGATTCTCGACGCCGATAAAGAGGGCTTCCTGCGCTCCACCCGCAGCCTGATCCAGACCATCGGCCGCGCGGCGCGCAACGTGTCCGGCGAAGTGCACATGTACGCCGACAAGATCACTGACTCGATGCGTCAGGCGATCGACGAGACCGAACGCCGTCGGGCCAAACAGGTTGCCTACAACGAGGCCAACGGGATCGACCCGCAGCCGCTGCGCAAGAAGATCGCCGACATCCTCGACCAGGTGTACCGCGAGGCGGAGGACACCGAGTCGGTCGAGGTCGGCGGCTCGGGGCGCAACGCCTCGCGCGGCCGGCGCGCACAGGGTGAGCCCGGTCGGGCGGTCAGCGCCGGGATCGTGGAAGGTCGCGACACCGCCAACATGCCGCGGGCCGAATTGGCCGATCTGATCAAGGATCTGACCGAGCAGATGATGACGGCCGCCCGCGATCTACAGTTCGAGCTGGCGGCGCGGATCCGCGACGAGGTTCAGGATTTGAAGAAGGAGCTGCGGGGGATGGACGCGGCCGGCCTGAAGTGATCCGGTGTTGACCTCAACACCGGTTGAGCTTCTAACGTCGTTGTCGTGACCGACACCGTGACGCCTGATACCGGGACCTGGCGGCAGTTGTTGGGTGCCCGGTATCTGGGCGCCTCTACCGTGTTGGCCGGCGGCGTGCTCCTCTATGCAACCAACGAGTTCCTGACCATCAGCCTGCTGCCCAGTGCGGTGGCCGAGATCGGCGGGCAGCGGTTCTACGCCTGGGTGACGACGGTCTATCTGGTCGCTTCGGTGATCGCCGCGACTACGGTCCACTCGCTGCTGATGCGGCTTGGAGCGCGGCAGGCATATCTCTTGGGGCTCACGGTGTTCGGTGTCGGAAGCCTGGGATGCGCATTAGCCCCGAGCATGGAGGTGTTGCTCGCCGGGAGGATCGTGCAGGGCTTCGCCGGCGGACTGTTGGCCGGCCTGGGGTACGCGGTGATCAATACTGCACTGCCGAATACCTTGTGGACCAAGGCATCTGCGTTGGTGTCGGCGATGTGGGGCGTGGGCACACTGATCGGCCCGGCGGCGGGCGGGTTGTTCGCGCAATTCGGGCATTGGCGGTGGGCGTTCGGTGTGCTGGTCGTGTTGACCGTCGCGATGGCCGTCTTGGTGCCCGTCGCCTTGCCGGCCGGGGGCGCGGCATCGGCTGTGACGCCCGGCATTCCGGTGTGGTCGCTGGCTTTGTTGGGTACCGCGGCGATGACGGTCAGCGTGGCGGGTATTCCGCACGACTGGCGGGGGACCGCAGCACTACTGGGCCTCGGGCTGGTGCTGATGGCCGGGTTCCTGTTCGTCGATCGTCGCGCCGGGGCTTCGGTCCTGCCGCCCAGCACATTCGGCCCGGGTCCGCTCAGATGGATCTACCTGAGCCTCGGCGTGCTGATGGCCGCCACCATGGTCGTGATGTACGTGCCGCTGTTCGGTCAACGCCTGGCACACCTGACGCCGGTGATGGCCGGATTCTTCGGTGCGGTGTTGTCGGTCGGTTGGACGGCGGGGGAGATCGTCAGCGCGTCGCTGCGGAACCGGCGGGTTATCGTGCGCACGGTGGCGTTCGCCCCTGTGGTGATGGCCGCGGGCCTGGCCGCCGGTGCGGTATTGATCCGGGACGGAATGACACCGTGGCTGGTGGTGGCGTGGGCTGTGGCACTCATGGTCACCGGTGCCGGAATCGGTATCGCGTGGCCCCATCTGTCCGCGTGGGCGATGGGTAGCGTCGACGATCCGGCCGAGGGACCGGCCGCGGCGGCGGCGATCAACACCGTGCAATTGATCTGCGGGGCGTTCGGGGCGGGATTGGCGGGCGTCGTCGTCAACCTCAGTGCCAACGGTGACGCGTCAGCGGCGCGCTGGCTGTTCGGCTCATTCGCAGTGTTCGCCGTGGCTGGTGCCCTCGCCTCGTTCCGGTCCACCAGCGGGGCTCACTAGCCCGGGCTCTCGCGCGCGATGAGTTTCAGCGGCACCGCGAGTCTCATCCGTATTGGACCGATACGAGGAGTGACTCGATGTCCCTGACACTCAATGCCTACCCAGACGTCGTCACCCGCGGCGAGTGGCGACAGGCGCGTACCAAACTACTGGCCGCCGAACGCGAGGCGACCCACCTGCGCGACGCGGTCAATGCCCAACGGCGCCGGCTGCCAATGGTGAAGGTGGAGAAGGACTACACGTTCGAGGGGCCCGGCGGTGAAGTAAAGCTGCTCGACCTGTTCGAGGGCCGCAGTCAGCTCTACATCCACCACTTCATGTGGATCGATGCGATCGACGCGGGTTGCCCGAGCTGTACTGCCGCGGCTGATCTGACCTTCACCGAAGAGGATCGAGAACTGTTGCACGGCAAGGATGTCACGTTCGCCTGCGTGTCTCGGGCACCCTACGCCAGCATCGCGGCGTACCGCGACGTCCACGGTTGGACGTTCCCGTGGTACTCGTCGCGCGACGGTGACTTCACCTATGACTTCCACGTGACGCTCGATCCGGCTCGCGCGCCGATCGAATACAACTACCAGTCCGTCGACGAGCTCCACGATGCCGGCTTCACCGACGACGACCTCCGGGGCGACTGGCCGGGAGCCAGCGTCTTCCTGCGCCGCGGCGATGAGGCCTTCCACACCTACTCGACCTTCGCCCGCGGACTCGACCACTCCGCGGTGGGGTACCCCTTCCTCGACCTCACCCCGTACGGGCGGCAGGAACCGTGGGAAGACTCGCCGGCCGGGTGGCCGCAGGGTGGGCCGGTGGTCGGTAGGCCGGTGGGGGACTCCGACTAGTTAGTGATCATTGAGATCGAAACTATGGGCCGAGGCCGGATCGGCTGGCACAGTAGCCAATCGATGCGGGTGTGTCTGAGTGGCCAGGAACCGGCCTGCAAAGCCGTCTACACGGGTTCGAATCCCGTCACTCGCTCAATGAGGAGAAAGCGGCACCTCGACCCGAGGTCGAGGTGCCGCTTCCCGTCGCTATCGCTGCGCTAGGCAGGTGAAAGTCACTGCTCTAAACGGTCTTTGACCTTGTTTGAAGCGTCTACGGCGACCTTCTTGTTGCTGACCCAGGTGGCGGATCGTTAACCGGCCGAGGTCAACGAATCGATGCCCTTCTCAACCTTTTTCAGGCCGCTACGAAGCTTGACCGCCTTGATGATCTGCGCAACGCCGATGATGACGAGCGAGACGCCCGTGACAATGGTCAGCATCACGATCGAATCGAACGGCCAAACGAGCACGACCATTCCGGCGATCACGGTGATCACGCCGAGAACGATCTGCCAACCCCGGCCGGGAAGCCCGGGCGCGCCTGAGGCGACGGCGATCTCGGACGCCCCCTGGAAGACGAATCCGATGCCGATCCAGATCGCGAGGAACAACACGCCGTAGCCTTCGTCGAAATGGCGGAACGCCAGCACTGCCAGCACCACCGAGATCGCACCGCTGACGAACAGCAGGGCCCGACTGCCGAACCTCTCGTGGAGGCCGAAGGCGGACGCCACCTGCAGGATTCCCGATACGAAGAGGTAGGCGCCGAACAGTACGGCGGCCACCAGGATCGACACCCCCGGCCAGAAGAGGACCAGGCAGCCAAGGAGTACTGCCGAGAGGCCCCACAGAAGTGCCGTTTGCCACAGGGCGGTCACCAGCTTCGGGGTGACCAACGAGTCGGTTGACGCATTCACGGTGAAGATTCCTTTCGTTTCGACTGCTCGGTAAGTGGAAGTCGGTTAGGGCCGAATGGTTGGCCCAAAGGGTTCGCGGAGAGAAATTCCAATTCTCACAACGGCATTCGCCACACCGATGATGGTAGCCCGCCGGGCGGGTTTCGTCTTTGGTCTGGCGAACATCGAATCGCGCCCGACGGTGTTTGCGCGAACAGGCTCCCCGGGTCGTCATGGATGCCAATCGAGTGGCAGGCCATCATTGCTGGGCAGCCATGGTGGAGTTGGTCGGCGAACACCCCGATATCGGTACCGTCGAAATGGCCGGAGCGTTGCCGGGGGTCGGGGTGGAGTAGCCGCCCGCCGGCTCGGCGATAATGCTGCGGTGCCCATGCTGCTTCTTGCCGACATCCTGTCCACGCTCGATCTGGTCGAGTCGGGTGACGGCATCTTCGTTGCCGAACAACGGGACAACCCCAGCCATCACATTGTGGGTGGGCATATCTCCGCCCAGGCGCTGATGGCGGCCAGCCGAACGGTTCCCGGCCGACTGCCGCACAGCCTGCACGTCTATCTGCTGCGCGCCGGTGACGCCCGGTATCCGGTGCAGATGGAGGTCAGCAGCCTGCGGGACGGCGGATCGCTGTCCACCCGCCGGGTCATCGGCCGCCAAGGCGGTGAGGTGTTGCTGGAAGCGCTCGTCTCGTTCAGCGTTGACATGGACGCCGCCGATTACCATCAACCCCGGCCTGTGGTGCCTGATCCAGAGACTCTGCCCCCGGTGGAGGAGCAACTGCAGGCGTTTGCCGATGAGGCCGGTGGGTACTGGGTGAACCCGCAGTGGATCGAGCGGCGCTACATCGATCCGCCGCCGCGGCTGGCGATCGATCTGCCCGAACCGCCGGCGCGCACCCGGATGTGGTGGCGCGTGGGCGAACCGGTAACCGATGATCCGATCGTCAACAGCTGTCTGCTGACGTACTTTTCGGGCACGGCGTTGCTCGACACGACGGTGACGATGCGGCGTGCGACGCAGGTGAGTGTTTTTTCGGCGCTGATCGACCTGGCCATCTGGTTCCACCGCCCCGCTGATCTGACCGATTGGGTGCTGTCTGACCAGGTTTCACCCAGCGGCATCAACGGGCGCGGCCTGGCCAGTGCGACGCTGTACAACCGCGCCGGGCAACTCGTGTGCTCGACAGCGCAGGAGATGTACTTCGGCCGCCGCCGCGACTGACTCATACTTTCTTCGGCGCTATCCCTCGACTTCAGTCGGGGGATAGCCGATCCCATGGTTCGGTCCGCGTAGCAGACAGTTGATGTCGTAGGCGTGGTTTATCGTGAGGTTCATGCAGTACCAGTCGACACGTAAATCGGTGTTTTCGGTGCACTACCACGTGATTTGGTGCCCGAAGTACCGCCGTGATGTGTTGCGTGGGCCGATCCAGACGCGGTTGAAGCAGATCATCGGTGAGGTGGTCGCCGAGATTCTGAAAGGGCGCTCGTCGCGGCGCCTTAGGCAGGAGTTCGCGCATCTGGCGAGGATGAAATGCTTGTGGTCACCATCGTGGTTTGTCTCTACGGTGGGCGGTGCGCCCTTGGAGGTGGTTGGCCGCTACGTGGAGAATCAGAAACCTACGGCTGGGCGAAAGGTGACGGCTGCATAGCGATGGCGCACCGTTACCGCATGTATCCGACCGCTCAGCAGGCGGTGTTCATGTTGGAACGGCACTGTGCCGATGCCCGTTACGTGTGGAATCTTGCTGTCGAGCAGTTCAATTGGGGGCGCTCTGGTAGATCGGCGCCGGGTCCGGCGGCTCGGCAGAAACAACTCGCTGCAGCCCGGCAGGCGTTTGAGTGGCTGGCGGCGGGGTCGTCGGCGGTGCAGCAGCAGGCCCTGCGGGATTTCGACCGCGCCGTGGCGGGATTCTTCACAGGCACCCATCGCCGGCCGACGTGGCGACGTAAACATCTCGATGAGGGCTTCTGCATTCGCGACAGCCGTGTCGAGCCGGTGAATCGTAAATGGGCGCAGGTGTTCGTCCCGAAACTCGGGCTGGTCAAGTTGCGGCTCTCTCGCCCGCTGCCGGCCGGCAAGCTCGGCATGGCCCGGGTCACCTGCAAGGCGGGCCGCTGGCACGTCAGCTTCCCGGCTCCCCAGCCAGGGGTGCCGGCTGCGGCGGGCCGTGAGGAGTGCATGGTCGGAATCGACCGGGGCGTGAAAACCACGCTCGCACTCTCGGATGGCACGATGCTGCGGGCCCCGGTCATGCGCCGCGTCGAGCAGAACAAGCTGATCCGGCTGCAGCAGCAGCTGGCGCGTTGCCGAAAAGGCAGTATCCGCCGAGGCAAGGTGAAAGCCCGTATCGCCACACTGCACGCGAGAGTGGCCGATCGGCGCCGTGACTGGATCGAGAAAACCACCACCAGAATCACGGCCACCTATGGTGTGGTCGCGGTGGAGAAACTGCCGACTCGGAACATGGTGCGGGCACCGAAACCCAAGCCCGACCCCGAGGTGCCGGGTCACTACCTGCCGAACGGGAAAGCCGCGAAATCCGGTTTGAACCGGGGGATCTATGCGAACTGCTGGGGTGTGATCGCCCAGCGTTTGGAACACAAAACGTCCGCGTCCGGTACCACCCTCATCGAGGTGCCGGCCGCGTACAGCAGTCTGGAGTGCCGCAACTGTGGCCACAGCGTGAAGGAAAACCGTAAGAGCCAAGCGGAATTCCAGTGCGTGAAATGTGGCCACCAGGACCACGCGGACCTGCAGGCAGCCAACACCATCCTCGCCCGGGCCACCCGGCCCGCGCACACCTCCGGACTGGAGGCAACACCCGCCACCACGGGTGTGCTCGCGCAAGCGAGAAGACCCGATGACGCACACGCGGCATAGGGAATCCCGCGATCTTCAGTCGCGGGAGAGGGTCACTCATCGGGTGGACTTGACCACCTGGGCGAAGTTGAACTGCCAGCGTTCCACGATGTGGAAACCCATGCTCTCGGGTACCTGATAGGCCGGAGCGCGGTCCAATCGGGGTCCGGGCTGCAGTCTTTCGCCGCTCTGTCGGCTCGGTACTGCGAGGTCGCGTTCGGACACCGTCCACAAGACCGTGCAGCGACGCACCTGGTCGGCGACGCCCCAGATCCCGAGATGCGCATCCCACAATCGATTCCGTTGCCAGGCCGGCCTTCCTCGACCGGGGTCGATGAGGTCGGCGTAGGCGGCGGGCCGGGCGGCGGTAATGGGACGAATCGGGCCCGGCTTCCACGAGGCGGTGTTGTCGAAGATCACGCAGTCGCCGGGGGATGAGTGCGCCGAGATGACGTCGGCCACCTGGCTGAAGTCCATGCCCTCCTTGGCGTACGGGCCGCGCTGCACCGTCAGGTAGTTGGGCGTCGCCGCGACGGCGAACACCGCCAATGTGGCAGTGATCCATTCCCTGCTGCGAGCCACCGCGACCACACACACGGCGAGCAGCAGCGCCATCCCCGGCGTGGTGAAACAGAGGTAGCGAGGGTAGTAAAGCGGTTGGGCAACAGCCGAATACGCCAGTAACACGGCGGTCGGGGCGACAACCCACACCACGGCCACGGCCACCAGCCGCCGGGTACCGTCATCGGTGGGCCGCCGCCTGGTCAACAGGGGCGCGCTCAGCACGACGGCCGCCAGTACCGCGAACGCCACACTTTCGTCGAAGTACTGGTTGACCAGGACTTCGGCAAACGAATGCAGTCCCAGCGGTGAGATCCACCCGACCTGGAAGCTCTGCGAACGACACCACAAGACGAACGGGACCACGAGGACGACGGCTGCTGCCGTAACCGAGGCCCACCTGATCCGGGTGCGACGCCGGTTGCAGACGATCGCGACGGCCACGGCGTGCGGAACCACCATCAGCACCACGAACATGTTCAGCACGGTGGAGGCCGCCAGCAGCGCACCGTATGACAGCCACACCGCGGTGCGGTCGCGCCGGATGGCGGAGATGAGCAGAACTGTCAGCCAGACCGCGGCCAACGTCGACCAGGAGTAGGAGCGGGCCTCGATACCTGCCCACGTGATCCTCGGCAGCATCGCGAAAAGAATGCCCGCACAAACGGATACCGTCCGGGTACTGAACTGCCGGCCGAGAACCACGACCCCGGCCGCGGCGCCACCGATGGCCAGACAGCTGGAGAACCTGGACCAGAACTCCGTTGCCGGCAAGATGGCGAACCAGCCGTGCATGCCGAGGTAATACAGCCCGTGCACGGCGTCGATGTGGCCGATCAGGTCCCACAGCTGCGGTATCGAGCGGGTCGCCGCCGATATGGTGGCGGCCTCGTCGAACCACAGCGACGGACGGGCCGCTCCCGCCGCGCACAGTGCTACGGCAAACGCCGCCACCGCCAGGGCGTCGATTCGGGCTTCGCGAACGACGCGCCGGTCCGCGCCCTCGGCGCGCTCGTTCAGCGATAAATCCACGTCAGCGATGGTGCAACCCCCTCAGGTGATGGCAAACAATAACCTGAGGCACCCCGACTGGCTTTGTCCGGCAGTGCTGTTACCGACCGGTCACCGGTTCAAATGGGCTGGATCACTCCGGCGGCGAATCGTCCTGGCGACAACCTGGATTCGGCCGAGATCGACTACGTCACGGTCGGCACCGTATTTGTGCCTCCACGCGTTAACATCAGTGCCAATTCGCCGCACCGGACGCCAATAGTGGGTCCAGTTGTCGGCTGGCCGTGCGGGTGTCGTGATTTGCGCCCCTGGTCAGCGGGCGACGGGTTACTGTCTCGGGTGGCGTTGCAACTGACAGTGGGAGGGTATTGATGAGCGCGTATCGAACCGTGGTGGTCGGCACCGACGGATCTGATTCGTCGTTGCGTGCAGTCGACCGCGCCGGTCTGATTGCCGCCGGGTCGAATGCCAAGCTGATCGTGGCAACCGCGTACTTCCCTCAGAGCGAAGACCAGCGTGCCGCCGATGTGCTCAAGGAGGAGGGCTACAAGATGGCGGGCAATGCGCCGATCTACGCCATCCTCCGCGAGGCGACCGAACGTGCAAAGGCGGCCGGCGCCACCGACATCGAGGAGCGGCCGGTTGTCGGCGCTCCGGTCGATGCGCTCGTGGAGCTGGCCGAGGACGTCCAGGCGGATCTGCTGGTGGTCGGCAACGTCGGCCTGAGCACGATTGCCGGCCGTCTGCTGGGCTCGGTGCCCGCGAATGTGGCACGCCGGTCCAAGACCGACGTGCTCATCGTCCACACCAGCTGAGCCGCCGGCTGCCCGACTACCAACCGCGCTCGCGCCACTCCCCGACATGGGGACGTTCGGCGCCGAGCGTGGTGTCGTCGCCGTGGCCGGGGTACACCACCGTGCTGTCGTCGAGACGTCGAATCGTAGATCCCACCACTGATGTGAATGAGATTATCGGCGTTGAACGACTTGAAAGTTCAGCGTGCCTGGCAGGATGCAGCGCGGCTGTCCAGTGAATTTGATGGTTTGCTGGTGCCGCTGATCGCCGCCGCGATGAACGCTGGTGTGGCGCATCCCGCGGCGAAGGACAGCGTGGCCGGGTCACGGAGCCCGAAGACGAAATCGTTGGCGTTCGGGTTGGTAGTGGACACCACGGGCGTCGAGGACTACCGCACGGCGTGGAATGCGTGGGACGCCGATAATGCGTGGGCCGAGCTGCTGAAGGTTGGCGCGAAGATCGCCGCCAAGGATCTGGATAAGCAGGGGCGGCGCGCATCCCGTCACGCCTCGTCGACCGGAAGACGTTGCGCGAGGACGGGACGTATGTCCTCGTCCAGGTTGATCATGAATTGGAGCCGGTCACGACCTCCGAGGCCAGCGCTTAGGATCACATGAAGAAACCCCCGGCCCAAATCACTTGTGGGCCGGGGGTCTTAATGGGGGTCACTTCTCGTGGATAAAGAACATCCCAAACGTATCCGGCCGCACGTGAACGCGTGTCTCTTTGCCATCGACCAAGACCGTTAAGTAGCACCACCCGCCGGGGGGTGTTCCTGTGACAAGTTTGACCACGTGATCCACTGGAGCATCTTCTGGCAACTCCAGATTGACTGGAGCGCCGTGCGGACCGACGAACGACAGAAGCTTAGTCATCAGTCTTCACCACTCGACTGCGAAGCATCCATACGAGGTGGCCGACGCCGTAGATCCCCGTCGCGGCACCCAGTACGACAGTGGTGGTGCTGACTCGCGATGAAAACGCCACGCCAATCCAGCACGAAATAGACATAGCAATCATGGCCAGCGCAGAAGCGAGGTGCGTGCGCTGCACAAGCTGTGGGCGCGATCGCGTACCCCGGCGCATGTACCAGGTGATCGCAAGACCAAGAACAAGTCCCGCGAGAATCGCCAGTGTTAAAGCCCCTATGGGCGTCATCCGCAATGCCTCATCTCGTTCAACGAATTAGCTACCAGCGCGCCACCGCTGAGGATGACTGGAAAGGTGCCACCAAGGGTAAATGGCATGCCAGCTATGCCAATTGCTACACCAGTGGTACCGGCAAGGGTTTGGCCAATATTGTTCCACACGTCGATGTTGTCGCAGGTGGGGAACATCTCAGGTGGACTGGCGTCGATCACCGTGGGCTGTGAGGGTGTCTGCTCGGTCTTGATCACTGGAGGCTCCCACGGGTCTGGGTCACCACCGTCCTGCTTGAACCCGCCCCAGCTGGCGGCTTGCACCGTTGGCCCGCTGAAGCCTATGCCGTCCAGTTCGACGGCCTTTTCCTGGAGGCGCTGACCGACCAGCGAATCGGCCTGTGCAAGCTGGTCGGCGTTCCACTGGATGTTCTCGGCATGCTCGCGGCAGGCGGTGTATCGCGCACTCATCGTGGCGACGTCTATCCGCCTGGTGTCGCGCACCTTCAGATCCTCGCTGACCTGAAACCCGGCTCCCTCGGCCTCGGCAATGGCGTCTACGGTCTTCTGCACGGCATTGCGTTGATCGGTGGCGCTGTCCTGAGCAATCGTGGCAGCTGCCCGCTGAACCTCACCCTGAGTCTGTACGACACGAGCGTCGGAGCTGACGTGGTCATATGCCGCATCGCGCCCCGTGCCGGTCCAGTCGGCATCGCCTACCGTCTGCCGGTACTGGCTGAATAGTCGGTCTGATTCGTCGGCAGCGGCACGCCAGCGGGTTGCCGCGTCATCGAGGTAGGACACGTCCCAGCCGGCGATCTCGGACCGCCTCACAGCGTCACCGCGATATCGTCGGCACCGTCACTGTCGGTGGTCTGATAGCTACCGGTGGCGACCCGGAGGCCATCGGCGAGCTCGGATGCACGGCCAGACTGTCTGTCCCGAACCGACGTCAGTGCCGCGTCCATGGCCGCAACGCCAGCGTGGCCCTGCCGGTTACCGCCGGGACCCCCGGCGGTGCTCGTGGCGAGGCTGGCGGCAACGTCGTCCCCCGTCATCGCCGCCGATGTCAGCCCATCGGTGTTGACCCGCAAATCTGCCACCTACGCCCCCTCAGATCAAAGGTGTGTAGCAACGCTACCAAACGCGCTGACTGGGGCAGCCCGCAAACAAAAG
Source organism: Mycolicibacterium lutetiense (assembly GCF_017876775.1). NCBI lineage: Bacteria > Bacillati > Actinomycetota > Actinomycetes > Mycobacteriales > Mycobacteriaceae > Mycobacterium > Mycolicibacterium lutetiense. The sequence continues at coordinate 1,618,410 of NZ_JAGIOP010000001.1, forward strand.
CCGCCCCGTCGATTCGTGACGGGGCGGTTTGGTTTAGGCGAGACTCACTGGTGGCGCTCGATCTCGGCTGCGGCTGCGATCATGTCCTTGCCCCACTCGCGGGCTTGGTCGGCCGTGCACGGATCGGGGACCTTCCCGGCGAACACGACCCGCTCGGCACGATCGTCGTCCCACTGCTGAATGACGATCTTCACGTCGCCGCGCGCCGTGCCATCAAAGAATCTGTACACGCTTGCGCCGTCGTCAATCCACTCGCTGCCCTTGCTGACCGCTCCCGCCGGCACGGGAACATCAGCCAGCCAGGTTTGCAACAGGTTCTCTTGGACGAGGCTGCGAGCGTATGCCACGAGCATCTCGTCCCTACGGGGATGGTCCATGCGGCTAAGCCCCTCCACCTGGGCTTGCTGGTCGGCATCGAGCTCACCGCGGAAGTCATTCCAGTCGTTGGTCATTGGGTGGCCCTTTCTCGCTTCTCTATGTGCGGCGACCCTCTGCGATTCACCAGCCGCGTTCGCGCCACTCAGATAGATGTGGACGCTCTGCGCCAAGGGTTGTGTCGTCGCCGTGGCCGGGGTACACCACCGTGCTGTCGTCGTAGACGTCGAACACCTTGGTGCTCACATCACCCAGTAGCCGCTCGAAGTCGCCCGGCTGCCAGGTCTTACCGACTCCGCCGGGAAACAGGCAGTCGCCGGTGAACAGGTGGGTCACTCCGTCAGGTGATTTCAGGGCCAGGGCGACCGAACCCTCGGTGTGCCCCTGAAGGTGGATCACGTCGAACGTCAGGTCGCCGATCGTGATGGTGTCGCCGTCGGCCAGGATCCGGTCGGGCGTCACCGGCAGTGGCTCGGCGTCGAGGGAGTGCGCGGCCGTCGGTGCGCCGGTGACCTCTGCCACAGCTTTCAGTGCCTGCCAGTGGTCGAAATGCTGGTGGCTGGTGACGATCAGGGACAGCTCGGGGGCCTGCTGCTTGATCACATCGAGGAGCACCTCGGCGTCGTTTGCCGCGTCGATCAGCAGGGTTTTGCCGGTGGAATTGCAGGTCACGAGGTAGGCGTTGTTGTCCATCGGGCCCACCGACACCTTGATGATCGAGGCGTTCGGCAGGGTGCGCCGGGCGGCGGTCTGCGGCTCCTGGTGGCCGGTGTAGGTGTCGTCAACCGCGATGTGAGGGCTGGTCATAGCGCCACGGTATCGGGCTTGTCGGTGGGCGCACATAGCATGGGCGTGAAGTCTGTCGTGGGAAAGGAAACGCGTGGCTGACCGCCTGATCGTGAAGGGTGCCCGCGAGCACAATCTGCGGGGAGTTGACCTCGATCTGCCGCGTGATGCGCTGATCGTGTTCACCGGCCTGTCCGGGTCGGGCAAGTCCTCACTGGCCTTTGACACCATCTTCGCCGAGGGGCAGCGTCGTTATGTCGAATCGCTGTCGGCCTACGCCCGGCAGTTCCTCGGCCAGATGGACAAGCCCGATGTGGACTTCATCGAGGGCCTGTCGCCTGCGGTGTCCATCGATCAGAAGTCGACCAACCGCAACCCCCGCTCGACGGTGGGCACCATCACCGAGGTCTACGACTACCTGCGGCTGCTGTACGCCCGCGCCGGCACCCCGCACTGTCCGGTGTGTGGCGAGCGCATCGCCCGGCAGACCCCGCAGCAGATCGTGGACCAGGTCCTGGCCATGGATGAGGGCCTGCGTTTCCAGGTGCTGGCCCCGGTGGTCCGCACCCGCAAGGGTGAGTTCGTCGACCTGTTCGAGAAGCTCAACGGCCAGGGCTACAGCCGGGTGCGGGTGGACGGCGTGGTGCATTCGCTGACCGACCCGCCCAAGCTCAAGAAGCAGGAAAAGCACGACATCGAGGTGGTTGTCGACCGGTTGACGGTCAAATCCAGCTCCAAGCAGCGGCTGACGGACTCGGTGGAGACCGCGCTGAACCTGGCTGACGGCATCGTCGTCCTCGAGTTCGTCGACCGTGAGGACGACCATCCGCACCGGGAGCAACGCTTCTCCGAGAAGCTAGCCTGCCCCAATGGCCACCCGCTGGCCGTCGACGATCTGGAGCCCCGGTCGTTCTCGTTCAACTCGCCGTACGGCGCCTGCCCGGAGTGCACCGGCCTGGGGATCCGCAAGGAGGTCGACCCCGAACTGGTCGTGCCCGACCCGGAGCTGACCCTCGCCGGCGGCGCCATCGCGCCGTGGGCCGTCGGGCAGAGCGCCGAGTACTTCACCCGGATGCTGTCCGGGCTGGGTGATCAGCTCGGGTTCGACATCGACACCCCGTGGAAGAAGCTGCCGGCCAAGGCGCGCAAGGCGATTCTGGAAGGCTCGGATCACCAGGTCCACGTCCGGTACAAGAACCGCTACGGCCGCACCCGGTCCTACTACGCCGATTTCGAAGGCGTGATGGCGTTCCTGGCGCGACGCATGGAGCAGACCGACTCGGAGCAGATGAAGGAACGCTACGAGGGCTTCATGCGCGACATCCCCTGCCCGGAGTGCAACGGCACCCGGCTCAAGCCCGAGATCCTCGCCGTGACACTGGCCGCCGGGGACCACGGTGCCAAGTCCATCGCCGAGGTGGCCGAGCTGTCGATCGCCGACTGCGCCGATTTCCTGAACGCCCTCACCCTGGGGACGCGTGAACAGGCCATCGCCGGGCAGGTGCTCAAAGAGGTCCAGTCGCGGCTCGGGTTCCTGCTCGACGTCGGCCTGGACTATCTGTCGCTGTCACGGGCGGCCGCGACGCTGTCCGGCGGTGAGGCACAGCGCATCCGGCTGGCCACCCAGATCGGCTCCGGGCTGGTCGGCGTGCTCTACGTGCTCGACGAGCCGTCCATCGGTCTGCACCAGCGCGACAACCGCAGGTTGATCGACACCCTGGTCCGGTTGCGCGAACTCGGCAACACACTCATCGTCGTCGAACACGATCTGGACACCATCGCGCATGCCGACTGGGTGGTCGACATCGGCCCGGCAGCCGGTGAGCACGGTGGCCGGATCGTGCACAGCGGAACATATGCAGACCTGCTGACCAATCCTGAATCCCTCACCGGCGCTTACCTTTCCGGCAAGGAGAGTATCGAGGTTCCGGCTGTCCGGCGGCCCACCGACAAGCGGCGCCAGATCACGGTGGTCGGGGCGAGGGAGAATAATCTCCGCGAGATCGACGTCGCGTTCCCGCTCGGCGTGCTGACCTCCGTCACCGGGGTCTCCGGCTCGGGCAAGTCGACCCTGGTCAACGACATCCTGGCCTCGGTGATGGCCAACAAACTCAACGGTGCCCGGCAGGTGCCAGGCAGGCACACCCGGGTCAACGGACTCGATCAGCTGGACAAGCTGGTCCGCGTCGACCAGTCACCGATCGGCCGCACGCCGCGCTCCAACGCCGCCACCTACACCGGGGTGTTCGACAAGATCCGGTCGTTGTTCGCCGCCACCACCGAGGCCAAGGTCCGCGGCTATCAGCCCGGGCGGTTCTCGTTCAACGTCAAGGGCGGTCGGTGCGAGGCCTGCTCGGGTGACGGCACCATCAAGATCGAGATGAACTTCCTGCCCGACGTCTATGTGCCGTGCGAGGTGTGTCAGGGCGCCCGGTACAACCGGGAAACCCTCGAGGTGCATTACAAGGGCAAGACCATCGCCGAGGTGCTGGACATGTCGATCGAGGATGCCACCGAGTTCTTCGAGCCGATCTCCTCCATCCACCGCTACCTCAAGACGCTCGTCGACGTCGGCCTGGGCTACGTGCGGTTGGGGCAGCCGGCGCCGACGTTGTCCGGCGGTGAGGCGCAACGCGTCAAGCTCGCCGCCGAACTGCAGAAGCGGTCGACCGGGCGCACGGTCTACATTCTGGACGAGCCGACCACCGGCCTGCACTTCGAGGACATCCGCAAGCTGCTCAAGGTGATCAACGGCCTTGTCGACAAGGGCAATACGGTGATCGTCATCGAACACAACCTCGACGTGATCAAGACGTCGGACTGGATCGTGGACATGGGGCCCGAGGGCGGAGCCGGCGGCGGCACGGTCGTGGCGCAGGGCACGCCGGAAGATGTGGCGGCCAACCAGGACAGCTACACCGGGCAGTTCCTGGCGGAGCTGATCGACGTGCCGGCACCGAAACCCAAGCGGCGCAAGGCCAGCGCTTAGCGGCGTCAGCGCTTCGATAGAGGCGAGGGGAACCGGGGAACGGTGCGGGCTCCGGCCAGCCATTCGGTCAGAGCATCCGCGCGCTGCTGCAGCGCGCGGATGCCGTCGCGGCCGATGTCCTCCAACAGGTGCAGCTGGATGCGGCCGTCAGCGTCCTGACCCCAGCCGCCGACGATCCGGCCGTCCCACCATGCGGTGGGCCCGCCGTTGCCGTTGGTGTCGAACACCTCCGGGCGATGATCGCCGAGGTACCAGTCGCGGTCGAACCACCCCATCGTGGTGACGTCAAGGCCGGGGAGCAGGGCCGCCCACGGTTCAGGTTCCGGCTCGACCTCAAGGTCGTCGGCAAGCGCGTAACCGGTTGTTCCGTGCAGATCCACTTCGACCGCGCCGATATCGCGCAACGCGTGACGGGCCCAGGTCAGGGTGTTTCCGAACCACCATTTGATATCGGTGACCGTGGCCGGGCCGAATGTCTGCAACCAGGTGCGCACCAGCTCGGCGCGGGCATGGTCCGGCTCGGCTGCCGGTCCGGTTGTTCCGAGCCAGTCGGAGGCGACCGTCCACCGCGGCCGGGAGGTGGTCCAGGCGCCGTCGTTGGGGCCGCGCACGATTTCCCCCCGCACTCCGAGGACCGTCAAAACCCTTGGAGAAAGCGGAGTTTCACCGCCCCAACGCTTTCCCGGTGCCGGGTCGAAACTGCCGGCGAGCTCGGGCAGCGCGGTGCGCAGTTGTGCGGCAGGGGTAGGCCCGTGCTCGCGCAGATGGGCCAGCACTGCCTGGCATGCCGTGGCGACCCACTGGGAGCCGTCAACCGCCACCCCGGCCTTCTCCACATCGCCGACGAGTTTGCGGTGCTCGGTGCCGGCCACCCGGTCACTGGCCCCGGCCTGCACCAGCGGCAGGTCCTCGGCGCGGACGACCCACAGCGTGCGGCGCATCGCCAGGTGTTTGAGCAACGTGCGCCGGTCATACAGGCCCTGGTTCAGAGCGTCGGTGGTGAACCCGGGCAGCCGGGCCCACAGGGACAGGTAGGGCGTCGAGGGATCAGTCGCATGCAGGCCCACGAAGGCGCCGACGGTGGCGGCGACGGAGGGTGCCGGACGGCTCAGGAAGTGACGCCGGGCCAACCGGGCACGGCGCTCGGCGACGGTGAATGTGCGCACGAATCAGGCGTCGTCCGGCTTGCCCATGGATTCACGGATCTGTTGCAGGCGTTCGGCCGCCGCCTGCTGGCGCTTCTCATACTGCTCCTCGACGGAGCGGCCCTCCGGAGTCTCGGATGCCAGCTCCGTGGCCCCTATCGCGGTGCCGAACCGGGTCTCGATCTTCTCCCGGACCGAATCGAACGTCGGCACCCCGGCGGCGGTGTAGCCGGTGTCGGGCACTTCGACGGGTGCGGCCGGACCCGTGGCCGGAGCCGCGGGAACGATCTCACCCTCCACCGCAGCGGGCTCCTGGGCTTCTTCGGGCTGATCCGGCTGCTCTGGGTCCTTCGTCACGAAATCCACGTTACCTGCGGCAACCGACATTTCTTGGGATCGGTAGCACTTGGGCCCGCCTTCACTTGAGCACACGACGGAGCCATCGGGGCAACGTGCGACGAAGGGGAAGACGGAATGAGCATGAATCGAGTTATCGCCGGCGCCATGGGACTGCTCGCGACCGGTGCGGTGCTGGTGGGCTGCTCGGACGACAAGCCTGCCGACAAGCCCGCCGCATCGGCGAACCAACCGGCCGGTGAATCCAAGGTCAGCACCGGGGGCAACACCCAGGTCAAGGTCGACGGTTCGGACCTGGCCGGCCTCGACCTGAACTCGGTCACCTGTGTCAAGCAGGGCGGCAAGATCAACGTGGCCAGCGCCGCGGTCGGCGGCCAGCAGGGCATCGGTGTGGTGATGACCGACGAAGCCACCCCCAAGGTCGAATCGCTCGGCCTGGTCTATGACGGCAGTGCGTTGGCGGTGAGTGAGGCGATGGGCGTCAAGGTCGGCTCTGCCGACGTCAAGGTCGACGGGGACACCTACACCATCACCGGTGAGGCGTCGGGCGCCGACATGAAGAACCCGATGGCCGGGATGATCAACAAGCCGTTCACCATCACGGTGTCCTGCAGCTGATCGCCCCGACATGGCGGGCGTGCCCGGTGGACCACCTGCCGGGCACGCCCGCTCCTTTTATATGGTGCAGAGGTGACCATCGCCGGCGATCTCGACCGTGCCCGTCACCTCACGCTGGCCGCGGACGAGGAAGCTGCCCGGGACGTGCTGGTGTCGCAGCTGCCGCTGATCGAGCAGGCCGATCGCGACGACTATGCGCTGGAGGTGTTCGCCCAACTCGGTGAGATCTACCTGGTGCGCACCGCGTATGAGGGTGTGGTGGAAAGTATTTCCCGCATCCGCGATTGTCTGGCGATCTACGTCGCGATCCGTGCGGGGCAACGCCCCGACCTCGCTGCCGAGGCCACCATGTCCGATGCCGCGATCGATCACATGATCTGCCGCTACAGCCGCCGGGTGGAGTTCCTCGAAGCCGGTCTGGCTGCCGCCCGCGGCGATCATGAGGGTGCCGCAGCGCATCTGGAAGACTTGATCGAAATCGGTGGAGACTTCGATGATTTGGCTGCTGAGCATCATAATCTGATCTGCCACACCAGGATTCTGATCGCAAGCAGCTTGTGCGACGACGACCTGTACGCCGCCTCGGTGCCGGTGTGGGCCGAGGTGCTCGATGTCCTGCAGAATGCGGGGCCCGACAGTGACGCCGAGACCGATCACCTGTTCGTCACCGGAGCACTCGGCTACGGTCGGTTCTGCATCGAATCCGGTCGCCTGGACGAGGCCCAGCCGTGGCTGCGCCGGGCCGGTGCCCGCGCCGAGGCCCGCGGCTGGAGACTTGCCACCGCCCGCGCCCAACTGGAGCGCGGAGCCGCCGCCTGGTCGGCCGGTGAGTATTCCGACACGCAGGATCTGGTCACCGAGGCCTATCCGGTGATCGCCGAGCATGCCCGTGCTCATGACGTATCCCGGAGTTGGCTGTACTTCGGGCTGATCCGGGTGGGTCTGGGCAGGTTGCGGGAGGCCGACGAGTGCTGGGGGCACGCCGAGCGGCATTGGCGCGAGATCGAACGGCCCCTCCATATCCACCGAATCCTGTTGCAACGCAGCTGGATAGCCCTGTTCCGCGGCGCCTTCGATGAGGCGATCGCGATGGTGGGCGAGGCCAGGGGGCTGCTGGAAGCCTCGCCGCGGCACAGTTGGTTGCAGTACGCGCGGCTGGATGCGCACCTGGGCAACATCTGGCGGGCTGATGCACTGGCGGAGATGGGCATTGACGGTTTGGGCAAACCGGGGCAGAGCTGGGAACAGGTCGAGGCTCGGTACGCCGCGGGGACCGGCACGTTCAACTGTCGCCCGGGTAGCCGCAAGTACCGCCGCGGGATGGTCAAGCTTGATCGGGCTGCCGAACTGAAGATTCCTGCCGCGCTGGCGGTCGATTCGGTGCGCTACACGATCACCGATGCCGGGGCCAGGGCCCGGTGGGCCAACGGTGTGGCGGCTCCGATGATGGCGGGAGCATTCGCGGTGGCCTGGGAATCGGACAATACCGAACTCACCTGTGAACTGATCGAATACCACAGCGCACGAGGAACTTTCAGTACAGATCGAGCGGCCGAGACGGGTACGGCCGCAGAATGGACCGACACCGCCACCGCGGTCGTCCCGGTCGAGGCCGAACTCGCGCCGCAACTCGCCGTCGCGGCCGCCGCCGCACCGGTGGTCGGTGGAGGCGCACTGACCAGGCTCGGCCCGCTGCCCCCGCTGCGGATCGACCCGAGTTCGGGTCCGATATTGAGCCACTACCGTGAGCTGGCACTGCAGCGGTATGGGCGGGACGTCACCGCGCCTGGCGCGGAATGGGCGACGTGGCCGTGACCGACACTCTGGTACTCCGTTTCGCCGACGTCGGCATCGCGACCTATGCCAGCCTGCGCGTGGTGGGGGAGCCGCAACGCTCGGTCACCTGGGTGGTCGAGGAGCCGCACATGGCGGCGGTGGAGGCTGTGCTCAACCCGGCGCTGCCGGATCCGATCGGCCCCGAAACACCGGCCGAGGCAGTCGAACGGGCAGTGGTCACCGGCGCATTCGCCACTCCGGATGCCGAACTCGAACTGGCCCGCCTGCTCGGTTCGCATCTGATCGGGATCGCCGGCTGGCACCTGTTGGCCGATCGCGTCGCCGATGTCCGGCCGGTGCTCTTCGTGACGCCGAGCCCGCGGTTGGGTCGGGTGCCCTGGGGTGAGCTGGCGATGCCGGGTCCCGACGGCTTCCGGCTGATGGAGTTGGTGGATGTGCTGATGGCGGTATCGCCCAACATCGTTCACGCGCCGCGCAGCCCAGCCCGTTGGTCGGATCGACGCGACCGCCCGCCGGTACTGGTACTGGATCCCCGCATTCCCGGACAGCGGCCGGATTCGGCCCTGGGCTCGGTGCTGGGACGCCCGGCACCGCAGACGCCGCTGTCGGAGCACTTCGGTGAGCTGGTGGCCGGGCACGCCGTCCTGCCGAAAGTCGAGGAGGCCGTCGAGCTGTTCCGGCGCACCGATACCGACCGGCGCTGGTTGGCCGAGGCCTGCGCGCAGGACCCGAGCCGGCTGCTCTACGTCGGGCATGCCAGCGCCGCCGACGGTGCCGCCGGGCATGCCGATCGCGCGGCACTGCACCTGGCCGAGAACTCACCGCTGACCGCGGGGGAGATGATTGCGACGCAACTACCGATCCCGCCGCGAGTGGCGTTGCTGGCGTGCGCATCCGGCGGTGACTACCGGTTCGACGAGGCAGCCGGATTGGTCGCCGCGATGATCCTGGGTGGCGCGCAGTTGGTGACCGCGACCCTGTGGTCGCTGCCGACCACGGCCGGGTTCCGCCAATTCAGTCCAGCCGGCGCAGAGGCCGATCCGATGACGGACACCATCGTCGGGGTGGATTCGGCACATCGAGACGACGATGCGGGTGCGGCGGTGAACCGCTGGCAGCGGTCCATGATGCGGCGGTGGCGTGACGGCGACCGGACGGCCAGCCCCCTGCACTGGGCCGCACTGGCCACGTTCACCGTCGACGGCGCCCGCTGAGTCAGACCGGGGTCACACAGACCGCCACCGTGCTCTCATCGCCCGGCCGGTAGTACGCGTCGATCACGTTGCCCGGCGAGACCCTTGCCAGCGCCGATGCCGGGATCAGCGCGCGCTGATGCACCGGGAACTGACCGCCGCCGCGTCGGCTGACCATCAGGTCGAGTTCGACCTCGCGATAGTCCTCGCAGAGGGTCCCGGTGGCCCGCATGCCGGTGACGATTCCGCGGGATCGGGTCCCGGTGCGGATCAGCTCGAGCTGCACCCGGGTCATCAATCCCTTGCGGACCAGCATGTGATCGAATTCGGCCGCCACCTCCCCGAGGGTGGCCAGGCGTTCGTCGGCCTCGTCGTTCCGGGAGACGCACCGCGCCCGGTGGGTGGCGGTCAGCGCGGCGCCGGCGCAGAACAGGCACAGCACGGTGAGCAGCACGGCGTCGGTCATGCCTCCAAGGGTCCGGCTGAGCAACCACTACCGAACCCAACTTCCGCGCCTCTATCCTGGAGCCGGTGAGCATCGGGTCCGAAACGTCTGGAGCGCAGGCCGGCCCCGATCCGGGCGTGAGTGCCGCCCAACCGCGCCGCGCGGTGATCGACCGGGCCTGGCGCGCGCTCGGCCCCGGCGTCGAGGTGTTCAGCGGCGGCGACGGCGGGCCGCTGCGCCGGACCGTCAAACGGATCATCGACCCACTGGTGCTCAGGCTGCGCAGCAACACCCACTATTCGGCACCGGTGCTGGCTCCCGAGGTAGTTGCCGAACTGCACGCGCAGATGATGCGCAGCGGACCGCAGCTGCGGGCCGCAGCAGCCTGGTTCACCGAGCTCAAACAGCAACGCCGACGGCTGCGCATCACCGCCGGCAATGCCCAGGAACTCTATTTCCCGGTGTGTTTCGAACTTGCCGTGACCCGAGGTGCCCCGGCCTCCGACAAAGCGGACGTGGCGACGGAGGTGCTGGCCGGCATCCACCAGGGCCGTGACCGTACCGCCATCGAGGCGCTCAACCAGCATGTGGCCGATCCGCACGTCATCGACCGGTTGCGGCGCCAGCTCGAGCGCAGCTGGCACGACGTCGTCGCCTCCGACGCCATCACCGGGCCGTTCTTCGCCGGGCTGGACACCGTGCTCGGTCGGGCCGACAGCCACCGTGCCGAGGTGGCCCGACAGCGGGTGTGGGCGGCGCTGGTGGCCGATGCCACGCCGTACAACCTGGGCGCCCGGGTGCGGTGCGAGGACGCCGAGGTGCCCTGGTCGATCGTCGATATCGGGCTGAGTTCAGCACTGCCGCAACATCACCCGTCGATCGACGGCCCGGCCGGGGGCGACCGCCCGCTGGACCGCACCGTGGTGGACCGGGTGCGTGCGACATTGCGGCGGGCACTGGACCGCGACGAACTGCCCGACATCCCGCTGCTGTGCGCCGAGGAGGTGGACCGGGCCTGTGCACCGTGGGGGCTGCTGGCCGAGGACAAGCAGGCCGGGTTTCTCGCCGGCATCGAGGTGGCCGTCGACCTGCATCCGCTCGACGCGTCGGCCGCGGGACGTTTCCAGTTGTCGGCACGCATCCAGGCCAGGCTGGCCAAGGAGGCCTACGTCCTGCATGCCCGGCGCTACCTGGCGGCCGGTACGGCGGTGCACCCGCGCCAGCGCCAGGTCATCGACGATCTCTCCGCGTTCTGCCGCCCCTATCTGAGCCGGTTGTGGGCGCGGTTGCACGGCCGGGATGTCTGGCAGGAGTGCTGCGCGGACGTCGACGACCTGCGGTCGCTACTCGAAGGCGTGGCCAGATCGGTCAGCCTGGATCACCGGCAGCGGATCAAGGCGATGCTGGAAGTGCAGGTGGCAGAGTGAGATTGGGTGCAGACGGCGGGCTGTGGAGCAGCGGTCCGGTGGCCGACGATGTGCCTCTGGTTGCGGTACTGGAGGTCAGCGGCGCGGTCCTGTCCTGGGTGGTGGATGGGGGCGCCGGCGAACCACCTTCCATCACCTTCACCGACCCGGAGCGCGCGGACTGGCTGTGGCGGGTGGTCGGCGAGGCCGGTCATGTCGCGCTCCTGGATGCACTGCACCACCGGGAGTTCGGGGAACCGGTGGACCTGGCCGGGGTCGAGGTACTGCCCGGCACGACGGGCGCCTTGCGGCGGTTGGCGATCGGGCACTGGCTGCGGAGATGGTGGCCGGCCAGTGACAGGGACGGTATCGGGGCACTGGAACGCCCGCTGCTCGATGCCGAACTGGCACTGCTGACGGTGACCGCCGAGGATTTCTTCACCGACGACTCCCTGGATTCCGACGTTGCCGGCCTGCTGGCGCCACACCTGGGCATGTTGAGTTCTTATGCTCGCCAAGGTGATCCAAGAGTCGTAGTGCTGGTCGAGGAATGCCGCGAGCTGGCCGGTGAAATCGGGCTGGACTGGCCGGACACCGTTGAGACGGAACCGCAGCGCGACGACTACGCCTTGGCGGCCGGCACCGGCGACGGTGCGGCGGCGGCAGGCGTGATCGCTCGCGGAGCGGACACCGTCGTGTGGTCGGCGGTGCCACCCGGGGTGTTCGACGCCGCCGAGGGCACCATCGAGTGGTCGGTGCTAGGGGACGGTTCGGCCACCGTAGCGATGGTCCAGGTGGCGCTTTCGGGACCGGATTCCCCGGTGGGTATCCAGGTGGGACTGCGCGGCAACGGCTGCGCCGCTTCAGGTTCCCTCGATGCCACGGGTCGCGCAGTGTTGGAGTTGCGTGATCCTGAGGGGCGGAGTCTCACCGAAACCCAGGCCTGGAACCTGGATTGGGCGCGCACCGCGGTCCGAGTCGGCGCCAAGGGTGCCGCCGAGTCCGCGGAAGCGCGGGGCCGGGTGCGGGAGTTCGCGCGGGCCCGGCTCGCCGCGGGCGCCCCCGGGGCCTTCCTCGCCGAGGTCCGCGCCGCCGAATCCGACTACTGAGCGCTATTTGGCGGCGGTCTGGATGAACGCTGCCGACGGCGAGGACTGCGGCAGTCCGGTTGCGGGTACCTGCGGGGTGCCGATCACGCCGGCCAGCCAGGGCAGGGCCGCGGTGAACGCGTGGCTGGCGAACGGCCAGTCGTGGGTGCCCTGGTGGGTCACCACCGCGCACTCGATGCCGTGTTTCGAGCCGAGCGCACACAGACCGTTGGCGGCCTTGGCCTGATCGTTGACGAGGCCCGCGGGCTTGCCCGGCGTGGACGTGTCGTTGACGTCGAACCAGCCGGCCATCTGGTCGTAGAGGCCGCGCCGGTTGATCACCGTGCTCGGGTCGAACGCATCCCACGCGGCGGCGTTGCCGCCGAACAGGCGGTCGATGGTCTGCGCCTTGGTTCCCGAGTTCGGGCCGCTGTCACCGGCGATGTCGACGAACGCGCTGAACAGTTCGGGGTGCATGACCGCCAGGTCCACCGCGCAGGTGCCGCCCATGGACCAGCCGACGATGCCCCAGCCGGAGGCCGTCGTCTTGACCCCGTAGTGGCTGTTCATATACGGAACAACGTCTTTGGTGAGATGGTCGGCGGCGTTCCCGCGCTTGCCGTTGACGCATTCGGTGTCGTTGTTGAAGGTGCCACCCGGGTCGACGAACGCCAGCACCGGCGCGTACCCGTGGTGGGCGGCGGCGAAGTCGTCCATCGTCTTGATCACGTTGCCGGCCCGCATCCAGTCGGCCGGGGTGTTGAACTCCCCGCCGATCATCATCACGGTCGGCAACTGCGGTGCGGGGTTGGAAGCGAACCACGCCGGCGGCAGGTACACATACTCGCCGCGATGTCGGAAACCTGAACCGGTGTTGGGGATTTCGACGGGGATCACACTGCCCTTGGCGGGGATGGTGCCCTGGCGCTGCATGGCCGTCACGGTGACCTGATCGGTCTGGTCGGGGAGTGGACCGGCGGTCAACTGGTTCCATGCGGTCTGCACCCACGGGAAGTAGCCGACCCACAGGTTCAGTGCCAGTGCCGTGCACAGCAGGGTCAAAGGCACTGCCATCACGGCAGTCCCGCGCAGCCACCACCGGCTGCCGCGCCAGCCGGCAGCCAGGACCACGACCGCCGCACCCGTCAGCGCGATCCACACCCACAGGGACCGCGGCGCCGGGTTGCCGGCCAGCCCCTCGGACTCGATGTACCAGTTGGTGCCCGCGACGAGGATGCCGCCCACCGCGGCGGCGAACGGTAGCCAGATGAGCGCCCAGCGGCGGGTACGCCAGCCGATTGCGGCGATCAGCACCACGGCGGTGATGACTTGAATGCTGGTCGGAACCCAGCCGTGCATCAAGGACAGGTGGTGAGTGAAGGTCACAGCAATATCGTGGCCGCCCAATCTTGGGATCGGCTGTGAGGAGCCTGCTAACGCGGTTTGGCCAGAGGAAACGGCAGCGTTTCGCGGATGCTACGGCCGGTTATCAGCATGACCACCCGGTCCACGCCCATACCCAGACCGCCCGTCGGCGGCATCGCGTACTCCATGGCCTGCAGGAAATCCTCGTCGAGTTCCATGGCCTCGGGGTCACCGCTGGAGGCCAGCAGCGATTGTTGCTGCAATCGGCGCCGCTGCTCGACGGGGTCAGTGAGCTCGCTGTAGGCGGTGCCCAGTTCGACGCCCCAGGCCACCAGATCCCAGCGTTCGGCAACCCCGGGGATGCTGCGGTGTGGGCGGGTCAGCGGCGACACCGAGGTCGGAAAATCCTTGTAGAACGTGGGCTCTTCGGTGCGGTCCTCGACGAGGTGCTCGTACATCTCCAGCACCACGGCCCCGGCGTCCCAGTGGGTCAGGTAGGGGATGTGCGCCGCGTCGCAGAGCCGGCGCAGCGTCGCCACATCCGTTTCGACGGTGACGTGCTCGCCGAGTGCATCCGACACCGCGTCGTGCACGGTCTTCACCGCCCACTCGCCGGAGATGTCGACCGGCTCGAGGACTCCGTCGGCACGTGGCCGCTTGAAGACCTGGGCTCCGTTGGCGGCCTGGGCGGCATTCTGGATCAGCTCGCGGCAACCGTCGATCCACACGTTGTAGTCGGCGTGGGCCTGATAGGCCTCCAGCAGGGTGAACTCCGGGTTGTGGCTGAAGTCCACCCCCTCGTTGCGGAACGCGCGGCCCAGTTCGAAGACCCGTTCCACACCGCCGACGCACAACCGCTTGAGGTAGAGCTCGGGCGCGATCCGCAGATACAGGTCCAGGTCGTAGGCGTTGATGTGGGTCAGGAACGGCCGGGCATTGGCGCCGCCGTGGATCTGCTGCAGGATCGGGGTTTCCACCTCGAGGAAACCCTTGGCGTACAACGTCTCCCGGATGGCGTGCAGCGCGCCGCTGCGGGCCCGGATCAGGTCCCGTGCCTCGGTGTTGATCGCGAGGTCCACGTAGCGGGCCCGCACCCGGGCCTCCTGGTCGGTCAGGCCATTCCACTTGTCCGGCAAGGGCCGCAGGCATTTGCCGATCAACCGCCAACCCTCGACCAGCAGCGACTGGGTACCGTTACGGCTCTGTCCCATCGAACCGCTGACCTCGATCAGGTCGCCGAGGTCGATGGTGGCAGTGAACTCGGCGGTGCCGGCCTGCGTCAGCTGGTCGTTGTCGAGTAGCAGCTGAACTTCGCCCGACCAATCGCGCAACTGGGCGAACAGCACGCCGCCGTAATCCCGGACCCGCAGGATCCGCCCGGCCACGGTCACGTCGTCGCCGTCGGCGGATTCCAGCGCGGCCGCGACCGTATGGCTGGGCGCCTGGCCCACGGGATAGGCGTCGACGCCACCGGCCTGCAACTGCCGCAGCTTGGCCATCCGGACCCGCACCTGCTCCGGTAGCCGCTGTTGATCGTCGCCGTCGGCAGGATCGATCGGCAGCCCGGACAGGTCCGGTGCGCTGCCGTCATGGTGCAGCCGGCCCGAATCCACCAGATCGGCCGGGGCCGCGACGTGTTCGCCGGTGTGCTGCTTGCTCCGCCGGGAGAACGGCAGCACCAGGAAGCCCTCGGCGATCACCGAGGCCACTCCGACCCGTGGGATCAGGCGGGCGTCTTCATAGCAGGCATACCGCGGAACCCACTCGGGCTGGTACTTCATGTTCGAGCGGTACAGCGTCTCCAGTTGCCACCAGCGGGAGAAGAACACCAGCAGCGCCCGCCAGAGCCGGGCCACCGGGCCGGCGCCCAATTGTGCACCCTGCTGGAATGCCGACCGGAACATCGCGAAGTTCAGTGAAATGCGGCTGACGCCAATGCCTTCGGACTGCATGCACAGTTCGCTGACCATCAGCTCGATGGTGCCGTTGGGGGATTGGGGGGAGCGGCGCATGACGTCGAGTGAGACCCCGTTGGCGCCCCACGGCACCAGCGACAGCAATGCGACCACCTCGGGTTCTGAGTTTTCTGGTTCGCCGTCCTTATGCTGCACCGCCTCGACGAGCAGACAGTCGCCGTCGGCCGGGTCGCCGAGCCGGCCCAGTGCCATGGAGAAGCCGCGTTCGGTCTCGGTGTCGCGCCAGGCGTCGGCGCGCCGGATCACCTCGGCCATCTCGGCCTGGTCCAGCTCACGGTGGCGTCGTATCCGCACCGAGGTCCCGGCGCGCCGGGACCGGGTGACTGCCTGGCGCACCGCGCGCATGTCCGGCCCGGACAGCCGGAAGGTGTCCGGATACAGGATGGCTTCGTCGCCCAGTTGCAGCGCGTTCAGCCCGGCCGCCCGGAACGCCTCGGCCGCAGCTGAACTGGCACCCATCACACCGGGCGCCCACCCGTAGGTCTGGCACAACTGCAGCCAGGCCGCGATCGCCTGCGGCCACGCCTTGGGGTCACCGACCGGATCGCCGCCGGCCAGGCACACGCCCACCTCGACGCGGTAGGCGATCGCGGCGCGGCCGTTGGGTGCGAACACCACCGACTTGTCTCGGCGCGTGGCGAAGTACCCCAGCGAATCGTTCTTGCCGTACATCTCCAACAGGCCGCGGATTGCCGATTCGTCCTCACCGGTGAGCGCATTGGAGGCTCGTTGTGACTGGAACAGCACCACTGCTGCGGCCATCAGCGCCAGGGCGCCGAACAGGCCGAAGATGGCGTTGAGGAAGGTGTGCGAATAGCCTTCGAAAACCTCGGTCGGCACGGTGGCGAAGCCGCTGACCCGGTTGACCGCATAGGGCAGCCGCCATTCCGGGGCGAGGGTGCCGGGGAAGAGTTCCAAGAGTCCCCAGGCGGCCAGGATGCCGATCGCCATGCCCGCGACCAGCACGACGGCGGACTTGAGCAGGGCGCCGCGGCGCACCTTGGCCCAGAACTGATTACGAGCCAAGACCAGCGCGACGATGGCAGCCAGGTGGAACACCACGCCGATGACCTCGCCGACATCGTCGGCGAAGGGGTCCCCGCCGGTGACGAGATCGCCGAGGTTCCAGCCGATGGCGCCCACCATGTACAGCACCAGGATCCACCAGGCGATCCGCTTGCGGGCCGCCAGCGCAGCGGCCAGCAGCGCCAGGATGAAGGCCCACGACAAGCTGGTGTCGGGAAAGTTGAAGATGTAGTCGTTGACGAACTCTCGCGGCACCTGGATCAACCAGCGCACCGCCGGAGACACGCTGGCGATCAGCGACAGGGTGGCGATGACGCCGACGGTCCAACCGGCGGCCGCAGGAACCCACGAAAACCTCGACGCGGGCCGTACCCCGGTGCGGCCGCCGCGGCTGATAACGGTCATACGCCCGGAGAATAGGCGGTCAACCCGTCAATTGGGCCGATCGCGCGCACAGACACCCTCCAGCGGATTACCAGACCGGGCCGGTGTACTTCTCGCCTGGACCTTTACCCGGCTCTTCGGGGGCCGCGCTCGCCTCACGGAATGCCAGCTGCAGGCTCTTGAGGCCGTCGCGCACGGGGCCCGCGTGGGGTCCGAGGTACTCGGCGGAGGCCGTCACCAGACCGGCCAGCGCGGTGATGAGGCGACGCGCCTCGTCAAGATCGCGGTGCGGGCTATCCTCGGGGTCCTCGGCAGAAAGCCCGATCTTCTCGGCTGCGGCGCTCATCAGCATGACCGCCGCTCGGGTGATCACCTCGACCGCAGGAATGTCGGCCAGGTCGCGTAGCTGCGGAGTCGCTTCGTCGGGCGTTTCGGTCGGATCGGTCATGGCTGCTAGACTGTCATGCGCGACCGTCCCGGCTTATGTCAGGGACAGCAAGTGGAGTCCCACTCCCACCGTTGGCCACACTGGTACAACGGTCCGGTCGCCGGTGTCCTCGGATACCGGTTCTGTACTCCAGGACTGGAGTTGCAGGCGGCGCAAGCCGTGATCGGTCGGCATTGGGCCCTGCTATGAGCAGGGCTTTTCTGTTCTACAGGGCAGAAGTGCGGATGGGTGGGTCTCCTCAGCAGACCCAACATAGGAGGCCCCATCAGCACTGAGACCCGCATCAACGAGCGTATCCGCGTACCTGAAGTCCGCCTGATCGGACCAGCTGGCGAGCAGGTGGGCATTGTCCGCATCGAAGATGCTCTCCGCGTCGCCGCGGATGCCGATCTCGACCTCGTCGAAGTTGCACCAGCCGCTAAACCCCCGGTCTGCAAGATCATGGATTACGGCAAGTTCAAGTACGAGACGGCACTCAAGGAGCGCGAGTCTCGCAAGAACCAGCAGCAGACCGTCGTCAAGGAACAGAAGCTGCGTCCCAAGATCGACGACCACGACTACGAGACGAAGAAGGGCCATGTGGTCCGCTTCCTCGAAGCCGGGTCCAAGGTCAAGGTGACCATCATGTTCCGTGGTCGTGAGCAGTCCCGGCCCGAACTCGGGTACCGGTTGTTGCAGCGACTGGGCGCCGATGTCGCCGATTATGGCTTCGTCGAGACGTCAGCCAAGCAGGACGGCCGCAACATGACGATGGTGCTGGCACCGCACCGCGGCGCGAAGACTCGCGCCAAGGCGGCAGAGCAGGCCGAGCGCCCGGGTGGGCAGCAGGCCGAACCGGCCGCATCAGAAGAACCAGACGTTACGCAGAACTAGTTTCAACACAGAACTGAGGACTCATGCCCAAGGCGAAGACCCACAGCGGAGCATCGAAGCGCTTCCGTAAGACCGGGACCGGCAAGATCGTGCGCCAGAAGGCCGGCCGGCGCCACCTGCTGGAGCACAAGGCGACCAAGCGCACCCGCCGCCTCGACGGCCGCACCGTCGTGGCAGCCAACGACACCGCGCGTGTCACCAAGATGCTCAACGGCTAGATCTGCCGCTCCCCGTACCGAACGAGAATAGGACCATCCCATGGCACGCGTGAAGCGCGCACTCAACGCCCAGAAGAAGCGGCGCACCGTACTCAAGGCCTCGAAGGGCTACCGGGGCCAGCGGTCCCGCCTGTACCGCAAGGCCAAGGAACAGCAGCTGCACTCGCTGACCTACGCCTACCGGGACCGGAAGGCCCGCAAGGGTGACTTCCGCAAGCTGTGGATCACCCGCATCAACGCGGCTGCCCGCGCCAATGGCGTCACCTACAACCGACTCATCCAGGGCCTCAGGCTCGCCGGGGTCGAGGTGGACCGCAAGAACCTGGCCGAGATCGCCGTGAGCGACGCCGCCGCGTTCACCGCGCTGGTCGAGCTCGCCAAGGCTGCTCTGCCGGAGGACGTCAACGCTCCTTCCGGAGAGGCCGCCTGACGCTCACCGAGCGTTCTGCCCGAGTGGCTGCTGCAGTCAAGCTGCAGCGCCACGTCGGGCGCCGCCGCGCCGCACGCTTCCTTGCCGAGGGACCCAACCTCGTCGAGGCCGCGTTGCGGCGCGGACTTGTTTCCGAGGTATTCGCGACCGAGGCCGCCATAGACCGCTTCGGCGCGTTGCTGGCCGACGCGCCGGTGCAGTTCGTCACCGAGCGTGCGGCAAAGGCCTTGTCGGACACCGTGACCCCGGTCGGCCTGGTGGCAGTGTGCCGGCTACCCGAAGTCTCCCTAGACGAGGTGCTGGCATCCGAGCCCCGGTTGATCGCGGTACCGGTGCAGATCTCGGAACCGGGCAACGCCGGTACGTTGATCCGGGCCGCCGACGCGATGGGCGCCGACGCGGTGGTGCTGGCCGGCAACAGCGTCGACCCCTACAACAGCAAGTGCCTGCGGTCATCGGCCGGCAGCATCTTCTCGCTGCCGGTGATCAGTGAACCCGACGAGACGGCGACAATCGCCCGGCTGCAGGCCGCCGGGTTGCAGGTGCTGGCCACCACGGTCGACGGCGAGGTCAGCCTCGACGAGGTGAACCTGGCCGGGCCCACTGCCTGGCTGTTCGGACCCGAAGCCCACGGTCTGCCTACTGAATTGGCTGCGGCGGCCGATCGCCGGGTGCATATTCCGATGCCCGGACACTCCGAAAGCCTCAACATCGCGTCGGCGGCGTCGATCTGCCTGTATCAGAGCGCCCGCGCCCACCGCAGCTAGGCCGAATGGCCAGTTATCCCACGCTTTTTCGCGGTTCGTGTATCGCAAGTGGCCACTCGGCCGATGTGGAACGATGCCGATGGGAGGCCGAGCCATGTGTCAATACTGCGGATGCCGGGACATGCCGTTGCTGCGCGACTACATCGCCGAGCATGAGCGGTCGGTGGACCATGGCCGCGAAGCCGTGCGAGCCCTGGACCGCGGCGACCTGGACGTGGCCCGACAGCGCCTCGGGGCGATGTACGAGGAGTTGCGTTCCCACTGGCGTGGCGAGGAGAACGGGCTGTTCGCCGTGATGCACAGCGACGAGCTCTACGCCGAGCACATCGACCCGTTGGTCGCCGAACACCGGGAGCTGGCCGCGTTCCTCGAGGCCGTCGACCTGTCCGATCCCGCCCACCAGAAGCGAGTTCGCGCGGAGATCGAGGATCTCTATCTGCACATCGCCAAGGAAGAGGATGGGCTGTTCCCGGCTGCGCTCACCGCGCTCGACGGTGTGGACTGGGATGCCGCGATGGCCGGGTGGCGCGAGGCGCACCCGGGTCGCGAGATGATCCAGGGATAGCGCTAGCTGAGCAATCCCCGTGCCACGTGGGTGATCTGAACCTCGTTGCTGCCGGCGTAGATCATCAGCGACTTGGCATCGCGGGCCAGCTGCTCCACCCGGTACTCGGTCATGTAGCCGTTGCCGCCGAACAGCTGCACCGCCTCCATCGCCACATCGGTGGCGGCCTCCGAGCAGTACCACTTGATCGCCGAGGCCTCGGCCAGCGAGACCGGCACGCCCTTCTCGGCGCACTCGATCACCCGGAACAGCATGTTGCGCACGTTGATCCGGGCGACCTCCATCTTGGCCAGCTTGAGCTGGATCAGCTGGAACTGGCTGATCTCCTGGCCCCACAGGGTGCGGGTCTTGGCGTAGTCCGTGCTGAGCCGCAGGCACTCCTCGATGACACCGAGCGCCATCGAGGCGACGCCGATGCGCTCGGCGGCGAAGTTGGACTTGGCGCTGGCCCGTCCGTCCCCGGTCTCGTTGTCCTCGGTTTCGCCCAGCAGCCGGTCCCGGCCCAGGCGGACGTTGTTGAAGAACAGCTCGCCCGTGCGCGAGGAGTGGATGCCCATCTTGCGGAGCGGCTTGGACTGCACGAAGCCCTCCATGCCGCGGTCCAGCACGAACGTCAGCACCTTGCGGTCGCGCTTGTCGGCGCCGTCACCCTCGTCCAGCTTGGCGTAGACCACGACGACGTCGGCGTCGGGGCCGTTGGTGATGAAGGTCTTCTGTCCGTTGAGGATGTAGTCATCCCCATCGCGGGTCACGTACGTCTTCATGCCGCCGAAGGCATCCGAACCGGCGTCGGGTTCGGTGATCGCCCACGCCCCGATCTTCTCGTAGGTCACCAGACCGGGCAGCCACCGCTCCTGCTGTGCCAGGGTGCCGCGGCTCTGGATGGTCGAAACCGTCAGGCCCGAGCTGACGCCCAGGCCGGTGACCAGGCCCATCGATACCCGGCACAGCTCGCTGATCAGCACGAAGCCCATGCCCGGCGATGCGCTGCCGCCAAACATGCCGCCACGGCCGCCCGGCTTGGGCTCGCCGGCCCGCAACGCGGTCAGCCGCTTCTCCAGCGACTCCTTGGCCATCTCGTCGATGCCGAACGCGGCGAACAGCTTTCGAATGATGGGGTAGGGCTCCATATCGCCGCTTTCCAGCTCATCGAGATGAGGCCGGATTTCCTTGTCCACGAACGCGCGGACGGCATCACGAACGGCAATGTCAGTGTCAGACCAATCAAGCATCCCGACAGCCTAGACAGGCGCCAGAGTCAGGCCGCACTGCGCCGGGCGGGTCGCCGCAGCGCCGGCAGGGAGAAGGTGGTGTGTACCAGCGCGCCGGCCCGGTCCAGCAGGGTTTTCTGGCGCGGCAGGTAGTGCATCGGCAGTCCTCTGCGGTCGCGCGGCGGGGCCATGAAGCCCGGTGCTTCCACCAGTGGGCCGTCGGCCGCCGACTTCCCGGCCGCGCGGCGGTAGGCCGACAGAGCGCGCGGGTGCAGCCTGATCTCGTCGGGGACCGCGACGAATGCCAGTTCGACTATCTTGCCGAAGACCCGCAGCAGGACCTCGTCGCCGGGTGTCCAGCGCATGCCGGCCTTCTCCCGCACCGCCGGGTCGAACAGGCCGGCTGCGATCCAGCGTTGTGCCCCGACAAGGGGTTTGAACAGTTGGTCCCACACGGGCGTCGGCATCAACACGAACCACGGTTTGGGGATCCGGATGGTGAAGATGTCGAGGGTGGCGCGGTTGATCTCGAGCTCGTCGCGGCACTTGGCGTCCCAGTACTCCTGAAATTCCTCCCAGGTCTTGGGGACCGGTCGCATGCTCATGCCGTACATGCGATACCACTGCACGTGCTCGTCGAACAGTTGGCACTTCTCGGCTTCGGTGAGTCCGCCGCAGAAGTACTCCGCGGTCTTGATGATGAGCATGAAGAACGTGGCGTGCGCCCAGTAGAACGTCTCCGGGTTCAGCGCGTGATAGCGCCGGCCCTCGCCGTCGACGCCCTTGATGGTGTGGTGAAAACCCTTGATTTGGGCGCCGGTGTCGGCCGCCCGGTCGCCGTCGTAGACCACGCCCATGATCGGGTACACCGATCGGGCCACGCGCTGCAGGGGTTCGCGGAGCAGGATCGAGTGTTCCTCGACACCGGCACCGAGTTCGGGATACATGTTCTGGATCGCGCCGATCCAGACGCCCAGCATCCCGGTGCGTAAGTCGCCGAAGTATTTCCAGGTCAGCGAGTCCGGGCCGAGTGGATCATGCTCGCTGCCGGTCGTGGTCCGTGTGGTCATTGCGTCCTCGTCGATTCGTCATGACGTACATCACAGCTGGGCCCGACGATAGTAGTGACAACGGATGTTGTCTACGACGCCGCGCCGCGGGCGGGTGCACTGTTATTCGGCGGCTATCGCGGCTCCACAGCGCTGTGACCAGGTCGGTTTGCCGGGGCCGGGGGAGCGCGGGCCCACCCGATCGTGGCGCGATTGCCGCCCGGTCGGCGGGCCACTTACCCTTGCGCTGTGGATGGCGAGCCGTTCGATGACCCGTCCGGCGAGGTCGGGGATTTCGAGCAGGCGCCACGGCAGCGCCCCGCGAAGGCGCCCGGCTTGCCGGGTCCCTTGGGGTGGCTGCAGCGCACCAATCGCAGTCCGGCCGTCGTCGATCTGGTCCGGCGGGTGCGCCGGTCGCTGCCCGGGGATCCCGATTTCGGTGACCGCCTCTCGGCGTCGGGTGAAGGCGGACCGCGGGCAGCCGCCCGGGTGGCCGACCGGCTGCTGGACCGTGACGCCGCCTCGCGCGAGGTGAGCCTGGGTGCGTTGCAGGTCTGGCAGGCGCTGACCGAACGTGTGTCGGGAACGCCGGCCAATCCCGAGGTGACCCTGGTGTTCACCGACCTGGTCGGATTTTCGTCGTGGTCGCTCCGCTCCGGCGACGACGCCACATTGCGGTTGCTGCGACGGGTGGCTCAGGTGATCGAGCCCCCGGTCCTCGAAGCCGGCGGTCACATCGTCAAACGGATGGGCGACGGCATGATGGCGGTGTTCTCCGATCCGGAAACCGCCCTGCGCGCGATGCTCGTGGCGCTCGAAGGTGTCAAGAACATCGACCTGGACGGCTACGCGCCACGGATGCGGGTGGGTATCCACACCGGACGTCCGCAGCGCATCGGGTCGGACTGGCTCGGCGTCGACGTCAACATCGCCGCCCGGGTGATGGAGCGGGCCGGCAGCGGCGGCCTGGTCGTCTCCCACACGACGTTGGAGGGCATCTCCGAAGACGAGTTGGCCGAACTTGCGGTGACCGTCAAACGTCAACGGCGCCAGATGTTCTCAACCAAGCCCGAGGGTGTGCCCGATGATCTGGTGATGTACCGGGTGAGAACCTCCGGGCAGTTGCCGGCGGGCTGAAGGCCAGGCGTCAGACGAATGCGGACGCCGACGATTCCACCCAGTCCGATCGCCAGGACTCCGGCGGATCTTCGAGTAGTTCGCCGGGCATGAGCCACTCGTAGATTTCGGCGTAGGTGCGGCTGCCCAGACCGTCGATCCGGCGGTTGAGCATGGCCGGTGACAGGTCGCCGAAGCCGGACAGCCCCATCGAGGCGACGATCTGCGCTGCGCTGGCGACGGTTTCGCGCTGGAAGTTGAACACCCGTGCGGACTTGTCGTTGACGTCGAGGGCGCGGGCACGGGCGCGGTCCTGGGTGGCGACCCCGGTCGGGCAGTGGTTGGTGTGGCATGTGAGTGCCTGGATGCAGCCCACGGCGAACATCATGGCCCTGGCGGACATGGTGAAGTCCGCGCCCTGGCAGACGCGGCTGACGATGTCCACACCGCTGGCCACCTTGCCGGACGCGCCGACCTTGATGCGCTCCCGCAGTCCGGTGCCGACGAGGCAGTTGTGCACCATCATCAGGCCCTCGGTGAGTGGCATGCCGACATGGTCCTCGAACTCGAGCGGTGCCGCGCCGGTGCCGCCTTCAGAGCCGTCGACGATGACGAAGTCGGGCGCTGTGCCGGTCTGCAGGATGGCCTTGCAGATGGACAGAAATTCACTGCGGGCCCCGGCGCACAGCTTGAAACCGACCGGTTTGCCGCCGGACAGGCGGCGCAGCGTGTCGATGAATCCGACGAATTCGGTGGGCGTGCCGAACGCGTTGTGGGCCGGCGGCGAGATCACGGTGCGTCCGACGGGTACGCCCCGGGTGGCGGCGATCTCCGGGCTCACCTTGGCGCCGGGCAACACGCCGCCCAGGCCGGGTTTTGCGCCCTGGGACAGTTTGATCGAGATCACCTTGACCTCGGGCAGCGTCGCCTTGGCGGCGAACGCCTCGGGGTCGAACCGCCCGTCGGCATCACGGCAGCCGAAGTATCCCGATCCGATCTCCCAGACGAGGTCGCCACCGTGGAGGTGGTACGGGCTGATTCCGCCCTCACCGGTGTCGTGGGCGAATCCGCCTCGGGCCGCGCCCCGGTTGAGCGCCTGGATCGCGTTGGCCGACAGCGCGCCGAAACTCATCGCCGAGACGTTGAGCAGCGCGATGTCGTAGGGCTGGGCGCACTCGGGGCCACCGAGCCGCACCCGCGGGGCCAGGTCGTCGGCCAATCGGGCGCGTAGGGAGTGTCGCAGGAACTCGTATCCGGGGGCAGTGACGTCGCGCTCGGTACCGAACGGTTCGTCGCCCTTGGTGCCTTTGGCCCGTTCGTAGACCAGATCCCGGGTCTCGCGGTCGAACGGTGTGCCTTCGGTGTTGGACTCGATGAAGTACTGGCGGATCTCGGGCCGGATGTGCTCCATCAGGAAACGCATGTGGCCGAGGATCGGGTAGGACCGGAGGATGCTGTGCCGGGTCTGCAGCAGGTCCCAGGTGCCCAGTGCCGCCAGCGCGGCGAGGGCTACGGCGGCGATTGCCCAGCCACTGCTGAGGAGCAACGCCGCGGCTATTGCGAGCGCCGCACAGGCCCAGATTCCCGTGACGATGAGGGGACGAATCAGCACGGCCTGAAGGCTAACCGGTGGAAACGGATTCGAAGCGTGATCAGGCCATCGCCTATGATCGCCGGGTGGCTGAGCCGCCCAATGATCTCTCAGAAGAAGCACTGACCAAAGCAGTCAGTGCCGCCCGGCATGCCTTTGAGCTGGCCGGTGACCTCGACGCGCTCGCGCGCGCCAAGACCGAGCACCTCGGTGATCGGGCACCGATCGCCCTGGCACGCCAGGCGTTGGCGACGCTGCCGAAGGCAGACCGCGCCGACGCAGGCAAACGGGTCAACGTCGCGCGCGGCGAGGCCCAGCGCGCGTACGACGACCGGTTGGCCGCGCTGCGAGCCGAGCGCGACGCCGCGGTGCTGGTCGCCGAACGCATCGATGTGACGTTGCCCTCGACGCGCCAGCCGGTGGGCGCCCGGCACCCGATCACGATCCTGGCCGAGAACGTCGCCGACACCTTCGTGGCGATGGGCTGGGAACTGGCCGAGGGCCCGGAGGTCGAGACCGAGCAGTTCAACTTCGACGCGCTCAACTTCCCGCCGGACCATCCGGCCCGCAGTGAGCAGGACACCTTCCAGATCGCCCCGGAAGGATCGCGTCAGGTGCTGCGTACCCACACCTCGCCGGTGCAGATCCGGGCGCTACTGGAACGCGACCTGCCCGTCTACGTCATCTCGATCGGCCGGACCTTCCGTACCGACGAACTGGATTCCACCCACACGCCGGTGTTCCACCAGGTGGAGGGGCTGGCGGTGGACAAGGGCCTGAGGATGGCGAATCTGCGCGGCACGCTCGACGCGTTCGCGCGGTCCCAGTTCGGCCCGGAGGGACGCACCCGGTTCCGTCCGCACTTCTTCCCGTTCACCGAGCCCTCGGCCGAGGTGGACATCTGGTTCCCCGGTAAGAAGGGGGGCCCCGGCTGGGTCGAGTGGGGTGGCTGCGGCATGGTCAACCCGAATGTGTTGCGCGCCTGCGGTATCGACCCCGACGTGTACTCCGGATTTGCCTTCGGTATGGGATTGGAGCGAACCCTGCAGTTCCGCAACGGAATTCCTGACATGCGCGACATGGTCGAGGGCGATGTCCGGTTCTCGCTGCCGTTCGGGGTCGGTGCCTGATGCGCATTCCTTTCAGTTGGCTGCGTGAGGCGGTCCGTGCCGGTGCGCCTGATTGGGATTCCTCGGTCGAGGAACTCGAGCAGACATTCATCCGGATCGGACACGAGGTCGAGGAGATCATCCCGATCGGCCCGGTGAGCGGTCCGCTGACCGTCGGCCGGGTCGCCGAGATCGAGGAACTCGCTGAGTTCAAGAAGCCGATCCGGGCCTGCAAAGTCGATGTCGGTGAAACCGAGCTGCGAGACATCGTGTGCGGAGCAACGAATTTCGCGGTGGGTGACCTGGTGGTCGCGGCTTTGCCCGGCACGGTATTGCCCGGGGACTTCACTATTGCCACCCGTAAGACCTACGGGCGGGTGTCCGACGGGATGATCTGCTCGGCATCGGAGATGAACCTGGGTGTGGACCATTCGGGCATCCTGGTGCTGCCGCCCGGCACCGCGGAACCGGGCACTCCGGCGGCCGACATCCTCGGCCTCGACGATGTGGTGTTCCACCTGGCGATCACGCCCGATCGCGGCTACTGCCTGTCGATCCGTGGCCTGGCCCGTGAAATCGCGTGCGCGCATGACCTGGATTTCGTCGATCTGGCCGACGTGCCGCCCTTGCCCGCTGAGGGCGAGGCGTGGCCGCTGACGGTCCAGCCCGGAACCGGGGTGCAGCGCTTCGGATTACGCCCGGTCACGGGCATCGACCCGGCGGCGGTGACACCGTGGTGGATGCAGCGGCGGTTGACGCTCAGCGGTATCCGCGCCATCTCCCCAGCGGTCGACGTGACCAACTACGTCATGCTCGAACTCGGCCACCCCATGCACGCCCACGACAGCAGCCTGATCACCGGCGGCTTCGATGTGCGGTTCGCCCGGGACGGCGAGAAGGTTGTCACCCTCGACGATGTCGAGCGGACCTTGAACTCGGCCGACGTGCTGATCGTCGACGACGTCGCCACCGCCGCGATCGGCGGCGTGATGGGCGCGGGCACCACCGAGGTGCGCGGTTCCACCACTGACGTGCTGCTGGAGGCGGCGGTGTGGGATCCGGCCGCGGTGTCGCGTACCCAGCGTCGTCTGCACCTGGCCAGCGAGGCCGGCCGCCGTTACGAGCGGTCCGTGGACCCGGCCATTTCGGTTGCCGCCCTGGACCGTTGCGCGACTCTGCTGGCCGAGATCGCCGGGGGCACCGTCGAACCGAAGCTCACCGACTGGCGTGCGGACGGGCGCAGCGACTGGTCCCAGCCGGCTATCGAGATCCCGGCTGATCTGCCCGACCGCACTGCCGGTGTCGAATACGCGGCCGGCACCACGGCGCGGCGGCTGACCCAGATCGGTGCCTCTGTTGTTGAAGCTGCCGGTTCCGGCGTACTCACCGTCACCCCGCCGAGCTGGCGACCCGACATGCGTCAGCGTGCCGACCTCGTGGAGGAAGTGCTGCGGTTGGAGGGCCTGGAGGCCATCCCGTCGGTGCTGCCGACGGCACCAGCCGGACGTGGCCTGAGCGCGGTCCAGAAGCGGCGGCGTGCGATCGGGAAGTCGCTGGCGTTGGCCGGATTCGTCGAGGTCCTGCCCACGCCGTTCCTGCCCTCCGGGGTGTTCGACCTGTGGGGTCTGGGGCCGGAGGATTCCAGGCGATCCGCCACCACCGTGCTCAACCCGCTGGAGGCCGACCGCCCGCAGCTGGCCACCACGTTGCTACCGGGGTTGCTGGAAGCATTGGGACGCAACGTATCCCGTGGCGCCACGGACATAGCGCTGTTCGCGATCCAGCAGGTGGTGCATCCTACGGCCGAGACCCGGTCCGTCGAGCGCATCCCGAATGACCGCAGGCCCACCGACGAGGAGATCGCCGGGCTGGACGCCTCGCTACCGCATCAACCGCAGCACATCGCCGCGGTGCTGACCGGACTGCGTGAGCCCGCCGGACCGTGGGGGCCGGGCCGCCCGGTGGAGGCTGCCGACACCTTCGAGGCGGTGCGGGTGATCGGCCGGGCTGCCGGGGTGGAGTTCACCTTGCGCGCCGCCCAGGAGCTGCCATGGCATCCGGGCCGCTGCGCCGAGGTGCTCGTCGGTGACACCACGGTTGGCTATGCGGGTCAGCTGCATCCGGCGGTCGTCGAACGGACGGGCCTGCCCAAGGGAACGTGCGCCCTCGAACTCGATCTCGATGCCGTGCCGATCGTCGAGGTGCTGCCTGCGCCGTCGGTGTCACCGTTCCCTGCGGTGTTCCAGGACATCAGCGTGGTCGTCGACGATCAGGTGGCCGCGGCCGCCGTCGTCGACGCCGTCCGCGACGGGGCCGGCGAGCTGCTCGAGGACGTCCGGGTGTTCGATGTCTACACCGGCCCGCAGGTCGGCGAGGGGCGCAAGTCACTCGCTTTGGCGCTGCGGTTCCGCGCCGCTGCCCGGACGCTGACCGAGGACGAGGCCAGCGCCGCCCGCGACGCTGCCGTTGCGGTCGCCGGCGAGCGCGTCGGAGCCGTGCTGCGCGGCTGAGTTCCCCACCCGTCCGCTCGCGATTAATGAGTTTGCATCTGCATGCATAACAATGCAGAATTGCAGCATGACTTCGATAGCGGTGGCCGGCGCCAGCGGCTACGCCGGCGGAGAGATCCTGCGATTGCTGCTCGGACACCCGGCCTACGCTGACGGCCGGTTGACCATCGGGGCATTGACCGCGGCCTCCAGTGCCGGGACCACGATGGCCGAGCATCACCCGCACCTGCTGCCGCTGTCCTCACGCGTCCTGGAGGCCACCAATGCCGAGGTGCTGGCCGGGCATGACGTGGTGTTCCTCGGGTTGCCGCACGGTCATTCCGCGGCACTGGCCGAACAACTCGGCCCCGACACCCTGATCATCGACTGTGGCGCTGACTTCCGGTTGACCAGCGCCGCCGACTGGGAAAAGTTCTACGGATCGGCGCACGCCGGCAGCTGGCCCTACGGGCTGCCCGAACTTCCGGGTGCCCGCGACCGGTTGAAGGGCGCCAAGCGCATCGCGGTGCCGGGCTGCTATCCGACCGCTGCACTGCTGGCTCTGCTGCCCGCGGTCGCCGCCGATCTCGTCGAACCGGCTGTCACGGTCGTCGCCGTCAGCGGCACCTCGGGCGCGGGCAAGTCCGCCAAGGTGGACCTGCTGGGCTCCGAGGTGATCGGCTCGGCGCGGGCCTACAGCATCGCCGGCAAGCACCGGCACACCCCCGAGATCGCCCAGGGATTGCGGTCGGTGACCGACAAGGACGTCACCGTGTCGTTCACCCCGGTGCTGATCCCGACCTCCCGGGGCATCCTGGCCACCTGCACCGCCCGCACCGAGGCGTCAGAAGCCGAGATCCGGGCCGCATACGAAAAGGCTTACGACGCAGAGCCGTTCATCCACCTGCTACCCGAGGGGCAGCTGCCCAAGACCGGCTCGGTGATCGGCAGCAATGCCGCACAGGTGGCGGTAGCGGTAGATGAAGAAGCGCAGACCCTGGTGGCCATCGCCGTCATCGACAACCTCACCAAGGGCACCGGCGGAGCAGCGGTGCAGTCGATGAACCTGGCGCTGGGCTGGCCCGAAACCGAAGGACTTTCGATCGTGGGAGTGGCACCGTGACCGAGGCAACCAAGTTGGTCCGCACCCAGGGTGTGACCGCCCCGGCCGGTTTCCGGGCCGCCGGAATCGTCGCCGGTATCAAGGCATCCGGCAAACCGGACCTGGCCCTGGTGTTCAACGAGGGGCCGGATTACGCCGCGGCGGGGGTGTTCACCCGCAACAAGATCAAGGCCGCGCCCGTGCAGTGGTCGCAGCAGGTGCTGACCACCGGCCGGCTGCGCGCGGTGATCCTGAACTCGGGCGGTGCCAACGCGTGCACCGGCCCGCTGGGTTTTCAGGACACCCACGCCACCGCCGAGGCCGTGGCCGGCGCGCTGAGCGACTGGGGGACCGAGACCGGTGCCATCGAGGTCGCGGTGTGCTCGACGGGCCTGATCGGTGACCGGTTGCCGATGGACAAGGTGTTGGCCGGCGTCACCGAGATCGTGCACGACATCGCCGGCGGCCTGACCGGGGGCGAGGACGCCGCGCGGGCGATCATGACCACCGATACCGTGCCGAAACAGGTTGCGCTGCACCATTCGGTGGAATCGGGGGAGAACTGGACCCTCGGTGGGATGGCCAAGGGCGCCGGGATGCTGGCACCGTCACTGGCCACCATGCTGGTGGTGTTGACCACCGACGCGGTCGCCAGTTCGGAGGCATTGGACATCGCGCTCAAGCGCGCGTCGGCACTGACCTTCGACCGGCTCGACGTCGACGGCAGCTGCTCCACCAACGACACCGTGCTGCTACTCGCCTCGGGGGCCAGCGAAATCGCCCCGAGCCAGGACGATCTCAATGAGGCCGTGCTGCGGGTCTGCGACGACTTGTGCGCCCAGTTGCAGGCCGATGCCGAGGGCGTCACCAAGCGCGTCGTCATCACCGTCGTCGGCGCCGAGACCGAAGACGACGCACTCGTTGCGGCCCGGGTCATCGCCCGCGACAGCCTGGTCAAGACCGCGCTGTTCGGCTCCGATCCGAACTGGGGCCGGGTGCTGGCCGCTGTCGGTATCGCCCCGGTGAACCTGGACCCGGAACGGATCAGCGTGTCGTTCAACGGTTCTCCGGTGTGCGTCGACGGGGCCGGCGCGCCGGGCGCCCGTGACGTCGACCTGTCCGGCGAGGACATCGCCGTGGTGATCGACCTGGGCGTAGGAGGCCACAGCGCTTCCATCAGGACCACCGACCTGTCACATGCCTACGTCGAAGAGAATTCGGCCTACAGCTCATGAGTCAAGCCATCGAGCGCGGCGTCAAGGCCCAGGTGCTCGCCTCGGCGCTGCCGTGGCTCAAGCAACTGCACGGCAAGATCGTCGTCGTCAAGTACGGCGGCAACGCCATGACCGACGACACCCTCAAGGCGGCCTTCGCCGCGGACATGGTGTTCCTGCGCAACTGCGGTATCCATCCGGTGGTGGTGCACGGGGGCGGGCCGCAGATCAGCGCGATGCTCAAGAAGCTCGGCATCCCAGGTGATTTCAAGGGCGGCTTCCGGGTGACCACCCCGGAGGTCCTCGATGTGGCGCGCATGGTGCTGTTCGGTCAGGTGGGCCGGGAACTGGTCAACCTGATCAACGCCCACGGTCCCTACGCGGTGGGTCTCACCGGTGAGGATGCGCACCTGTTCACTGCGGTGCGGCGCAGCGTCACCGTGGACGGGGTGGCCACCGACATCGGACTGGTCGGCGACGTCGAACACGTCAACGCCGAATCGCTGTTGGATCTCATTGCTGCGGGCCGGATTCCGGTGGTCTCCACGATCGGTCCGGATATCGACGGCGTGGTCCACAACATCAACGCCGATACCGCGGCCGCGGCACTGGCCGAGGCCCTTGGCGCCGAGAAGCTGGTCATGCTCACCGATGTGGAGGGCCTCTACACCGATTGGCCGGATCGCTCCTCGCTGGTCAGCGAGATCGACACCGAGACCCTGACGCAGCTGTTGCCGTCACTCGAATCCGGCATGGTGCCCAAGATCGAGGCCTGCCTGCGGGCGGTGGCCGGCGGCGTGCCGAGTGCGCACGTGATCGACGGCCGCGTCGAACACTGTGTGCTCGTAGAGCTTTTCACCGATGAAGGAACCGGAACCAAGGTGGTACCCGCATGACGCTCCAGGACCGCTGGGACGCGGTGATGATGAACAACTACGGCACCCCGCCGTTGGCCCTGGCCAGCGGCGACGGCGTCGTGGTCACCGATACCGACGGCAAGTCCTACCTGGACCTGCTCGGCGGGATCGCGGTCAACCTGCTGGGGCATCGCCACCCCGCGGTCATCGAGGCCGTCACGACCCAGCTCAACACGCTGGGCCACACGTCCAACCTGTACGCCACCGAGCCGGGGATCGCGCTGGCCGAGGCGCTGGTGGGACACCTGGGGACCCAGGCGCGGGTGTTCTTCTGCAACTCGGGCACCGAGGCCAACGAAGTCGCGTTCAAGATCACCCGCCTCACCGGTAAGACGAATATCGTTGCGGCCCAAGGTGCATTCCACGGCCGCACGATGGGGTCGCTGGCGCTGACCGGCCAGCCGGCCAAGCAGGCGCCGTTCGAGCCGTTGCCGGGCAACGTCACCCACGTGCCCTACGGGGACTTTGACGCACTTGAGCGCGCTGTCGATTCAGATACCGCCGCGGTGTTCCTGGAACCGATCATGGGGGAGGGCGGCGTCGTCGTCCCGCCCGCCGGATACCTGGCCGCCGCCCGGAACATCACCACGAAGAACGGTGCACTCCTGGTCCTGGACGAGGTGCAGACCGGCGTCGGGCGTACCGGAGCGTTCTATGCCCATCAGCACGACGGCATCACGCCCGACGTGGTGACCCTGGCCAAGGGCCTGGGCGGCGGGCTGCCGATCGGGGCCTGCCTGGCCATCGGCGCGGCCGGTGATCTGCTCACCCCGGGCCTGCACGGCAGCACCTTCGGCGGCAACCCGGTGTGCACCGCCGCGGCGCTGGGCGTGCTCAAGGCTCTGGCAGACGGGGACCTGATCGCCCGGGCCGGGGTGCTCGGCAAGACCCTGAGCCACGGCATCGAGGAGCTCGGCCATCCACTGGTCGATCACGTGCGCGGCAAGGGCCTGCTGCAAGGTGTGGTCCTGACCGCGCCCAGCGCCAAGGCCGTCGAAGCCGCGGCCCGCGACGCCGGCTTCCTGGTCAACGCCGCGGCCGCCGACGTGATCCGCCTGGCGCCCCCGCTGATCATCACCGAACCGCAGATCGAGACATTCCTGTCCGCTCTGCCCGCCGTCCTCGATACCGCTGTGGAGGCTAGTTCATGATCCGGCATTTCCTGCGCGACGACGATCTGTCGCCCGATGAGCAGGCCGAGGTGCTCGCCCTGGCCGCCGAACTGAAGAAGGCGCCGTTCTCGCGGCGCCCGCTCGAAGGCCCGCGCGGCGTCGCAGTGATCTTCGAGAAGAACTCGACCCGCACCCGGTTCTCGTTCGAGATGGGCATCGCCCAGCTCGGCGGGCATGCCGTGGTGGTCGACGGACGCAGCACCCAGCTGGGCCGGGAGGAAA
Organism: Mycolicibacterium lutetiense; assembly: GCF_017876775.1. NCBI lineage: Bacteria > Bacillati > Actinomycetota > Actinomycetes > Mycobacteriales > Mycobacteriaceae > Mycobacterium > Mycolicibacterium lutetiense. Next base: position 1,651,853 of record NZ_JAGIOP010000001.1, read on the forward strand.
CCCTCGAGGACACCGGGGCGGTGCTGTCCCGCTACGTCGACGCGATCGTGTGGCGGACTTTCGCCCAGGAGCGGCTGACGGCCATGGCGTCGGGCGCCTCGGTCCCGATTGTCAATGCGCTGTCCGACGAATTCCACCCCTGCCAGGTGCTGGCGGATCTGCAGACGCTGGCTGAGCGTCGCGGGAAGCTCAAGGGCCTGCGGATGACGTACCTGGGTGACGGTGCCAACAACATGGCGCACTCGCTGATGCTGGGCGGGGTCACCGCGGGCATCGATGTCACCATCGCCGCACCCGCCGGGTTCGAACCGGACCCGCACTTCGTCGACGCAGCCAAGCGCCGCGCCAGTGAAACCGGAGCAACCGTCACCCTGACCGATGACGCACAGGCCGGGGTCGACGGGGTCGATGTGCTGGTCACCGACACCTGGACGTCGATGGGCCAGGAGAACGACGGGCTCGACCGGGTGCGGCCCTTCCGCCCGTTCCAGGTCAACGCCGACCTCCTCACGCGTGCTGACCCGGAAGCCATTGTGCTGCACTGCCTTCCGGCGCATCGCGGCTACGAGATCACCGACGAGGTGATCGACGGGCCGCAGAGCGCCGTGTTCGACGAGGCCGAGAACCGGCTGCACGCACAGAAGGCCATGCTGGTGTGGCTCCTGGAGCGAGCGTGACGTGAGTGCACCGACCCGCGTCGGGCGTCAGGCCCGCATCATCGCCCTCTTGTCGGCCAGGCAGGTGAGCAGTCAGACCGAACTGGCCGCCCTGCTGGGTCAGGAGGGCATCGAGGTCACCCAGGCCACGCTGTCGAGGGACCTGGAGGAACTGGGCGCGGTGAAACTCCGTGGCGCCGACGGCGGCGTCGGTGTGTATGTGGTGCCCGAGGACGGCAGCCCGGTGCGGGGGGTGTCCGGCGGCACCGAACGGTTGACCCGCTTGTTGGGGGAGTTGCTGGTATCGACCGACGCCAGCGCTAACCTTGCCGTGCTGCGCACCCCGCCCGGGGCGGCGCATTACCTGGCCAGCGCGATCGACCGCGCCGCCCTGCCGTATGTGGTCGGCACCATCGCCGGTGACGACACCATCCTGATGGTGGCGCGCGCACCGATGACCGGGGCCGAACTTGCCGACACCATCGAAAACTTGAAATAGAGCCCGAAACAAGGAGATTGCTCATGTCCGAACGCGTCATCCTGGCGTACTCCGGAGGTCTGGACACCTCGGTCGCGATCAGCTGGATCGGTAAGGAGACCGGCAAAGAGGTTGTCGCCGTCGCCATCGATCTCGGCCAGGGCGGTGAGGACATGGAGGTCATCCGGCAGCGGGCCCTGGACTGCGGTGCGGTCGAGGCCGTCGTGGTCGACGCCCGTGACGAGTTCGCCGACGAATACTGCCTGCCGACCATCAAGGCGAACGCGCTCTACATGGACCGCTACCCGCTGGTGTCGGCTATCAGCCGCCCGCTGATCGTCAAGCATCTGGTGGACGCGGCGCGTAGCCACGGGGGCACTGTCGTCGCGCACGGTTGCACCGGCAAGGGCAACGATCAGGTGCGCTTCGAGGTCGGATTCGCCTCGCTGGCCCCCGAACTGGACGTCATCGCACCGGTGCGCGACTACGCCTGGACCCGTGAGAAGGCCATCGCGTTCGCCGAGGAGAACGCGATCCCGATCAACGTCACCAAGCGTTCGCCGTTCTCGATCGACCAGAACGTGTGGGGCCGCGCGGTGGAGACTGGGTTCCTGGAGGACCTGTGGAACGCCCCGACCAAGGATGTCTACGACTACACCCAGGACCCGACGGTCAACTTCAACGCCCCGGATGAGCTGATCATCAGCTTCGACAAGGGCCGCCCGGTGGCGATCGACGGTCGCCCGCTCAGCGTGCTGCAGATCATCCAGGAGCTCAACACCCGCGCCGGCGACCAGGGTGTCGGCCGGCTCGACGTGGTCGAGGACCGTCTGGTCGGCATCAAGAGTCGCGAGATCTACGAGGCGCCGGGCGCGATGGTGCTGATCACCGCGCACACCGAGCTGGAGCATGTGACGCTGGAGCGCGAGCTGGGCCGGTACAAGCGTGGCGTGGACCAGAAGTGGGGCGAGCTCACCTATGACGGCCTGTGGTTCAGCCCGCTGAAGCGGTCCCTGGAGGCGTTCGTCGAGCACACCCAGGAGCACGTCTCCGGTGACATCCGGCTGGTCCTGCACGCCGGGGGCATCATCGTCAACGGCCGCCGCTCGGGTGAGTCGCTGTACGACTTCAACCTCGCCACCTACGACGAGGGCGACAGCTTCGATCAGAGCGCGGCCAAGGGCTTCGTGCTGCTGCACGGTTTGAGCTCCAAGATCTCGGCCAAGCGCGACCTGGGCCTGTAAGTGACATGAGCACCAACGACGGAACCACCAACGAGGGATCGCTGTGGGGCGGCCGGTTCGCCGACGGCCCTTCGGCAGCCCTTGCCGCACTGAGCAAGTCGACCCACTTCGACTGGGTGCTGGCGCCATATGACGTCATCGCGTCCAAGGCCCACGCCCGGGTCCTGCACCGGGCGGGCCTGCTCACCGATGAGCAGCGCGACGGGCTGCTCGCGGGCCTGGACAGCCTGGGTTCCGACGTCGCCGACGGCAGTTTCGAGCCGCTGGTCACCGACGAAGATGTGCACGGTGCGCTGGAACGCGGGCTGATCGACCGGGTCGGGCCGGATCTCGGCGGCCGGCTGCGGGCCGGACGTTCCCGCAACGACCAGGTGGCCACGCTGTTCCGGATGTGGCTGCGCGACGCCGTCCGGCGCGTCGCCGACGGCGTCCTCGAGGTGGTCAACTCCTTGGCGGTGCAGGCCGCGGCGCACCCGACGGCGATCATGCCGGGCAAGACGCACCTGCAGGCCGCCCAGCCGATCCTGCTCGCGCATCATCTGCTGGCCCATGCTCATCCGCTGCTGCGAGACGTGGACCGATTACTCGACTTCGATGACCGCACCGCGGTGTCGCCCTACGGGTCGGGGGCGCTGGCCGGTTCCTCGCTGGGCCTGGACCCTGACGCGATCGCCGAGGATCTCGGATTCGCCTCGGCGGCAGACAATTCCGTCGATGCCACCGCGGCGCGCGATTTCGCCGCCGAAGCGGCGTTCGTCTTCGCCCAGATCGGGGTGGACCTGTCCCGGCTCGCCGAGGACATCATCCTGTGGAGCACCACCGAATTCGGCTACGTCACGTTGCACGACTCCTGGTCGACCGGCAGTTCGATCATGCCGCAGAAGAAGAACCCGGACATCGCCGAGTTGGCCCGCGGTAAGTCCGGGCGGCTGATCGGCAACCTCACCGGTCTGCTGGCCACGCTCAAGGCGCAGCCCCTGGCCTACAACCGGGATCTGCAGGAGGACAAGGAACCGGTCTTCGACTCGGTGGCGCAGCTGGAGCTGCTGCTGCCGGCGATGGCCGGACTGGTCGGCACGCTGACGTTCGACGAGGCCCGGATGGCCGCGTTGGCTCCGGCGGGTTTCACACTGGCCACCGATATCGCCGAATGGCTGGTCCGCCAAGGGGTTCCGTTCCGGGTTGCCCATGAGGCGGCCGGGGAGGCCGTGCGAGTCGCGGAGGGACGCAGCGTCGGACTCGACGAGCTCACCGACGACGAGTTCGCCGCGATCAACCCGGCGCTCACCGCCCAGGTGCGCGAGGTGCTGACCGTGGAGGGTTCGGTCAACGCGCGCAGCGCGCGAGGCGGTACCGCACCGGTCCAGGTCGCCAAACAACTCGGCGTGGTCCGTAAGACCACTGAGGAGCTACGAATCCGGCTGCGCCCTTAGCCGAGCTGCTCGCCGAGTTCGAACCAGCGTTCCTCGACCTCGGTGACTTCGTTCTCCAGCGCGCGGATGGCGGCCACTTTGACCGCGAGTCCCTCGAAATCGGACTGGTCGTGGTCTGCCATCGCCGTCCGCGACCGGTCGATCTGTTGCTGCAGTTTCTCCAGCCTGCGTTCCAGCGCGGACACTTCCTTCTGCGCTGCCCGCAGCTCGGCGCCGGACAGCCCGCCCGGTTCGGTGCCGGGGGTCGGTGCCTGCGCCGCGCCGGTCGCCGACGCATGTGCGGCCCGTAGCCGTAGGTACTCGTCCACCCCACCCGGCAGATGCCGCAGCCGCCCGCCGAGGATCCCGTACTGCTGGTCGGTGACCCGTTCCAGAAAATACCGGTCGTGGCTCACCACGATCAGTGTGCCGGGCCACGAGTCGAGCAGATCCTCCATGGCGGAGAGCATGTCGGTGTCCAGGTCGTTTGTCGGCTCGTCGAGGATCAGCACGTTGGGCTGTGCGAGCAGGATCAACAGCAGTTGCAGGCGACGTTGTTGGCCGCCGGAGAGGTCCTTGACCGGTGTCGACAACTGGGCGCTGGAGAACCCGAGACGTTCCAGCAGCTGCCCGGGTGTGAGCTCCTGGGCCTTCGACCCGCTGCCGAACACATACGTCGTGCGCAGGTTGGCCAGCACCGTCCGGACCGGATCGGCGAGGTGGGGCTCAAGCTCGTCCACCGTCTGGGTAAGGGTTGCGACCTGCAGCGTCTTACCGTGTTTGACCCGTCCCGAAGTCGGTTGCACCGACCCGTCGATAAGGCCGAGCAGCGTCGATTTTCCGGCGCCGTTGACACCGAGGATCCCGGTGCGCTCGCCCGGGGCGACCCGCCACTCGACCTGGTGCAGCACCTCGCGGTCGCCGTAGCTCACCGACACGTCGAGCAGGTCGACGACCTGCTTGCCGAGCCGTGACACCGCCAGGGACTGCAGTCCGACCTTGTCCCGGATCTCCGGTACGTCGGCGATCAGGGCGTTGGCCGCGTCGATGCGGAACTTCGGTTTGGAGGTGCGGGCCGGCGCGCCGCGGCGCAGCCAGGCCAGTTCCTTGCGGGCCAGGTTCTGCCGGCGCGCCTCGATCGTGGCCGCCTGGCGGTCGCGTTCCACCCGTTGCAGGATGTAGGCGGCGTAGCCCCCGTCGAACGGTTCGACGATGCGGTCGTGCACTTCCCACGTGGTCGTGCAGACCTCATCGAGAAACCAGCGGTCGTGTGTGACCACCAGCAGCCCACCGGAGGATGCGGACCAGCGCTTCTTGAGGTGCTCGGCGAGCCAGCTGATCGCTTCCACGTCGAGGTGGTTGGTCGGCTCGTCGAGCGCCAGGACGTCGTGATCGCCGGCGAGCAGCCTGGCCAGGGCGACCCGGCGCCGCTGTCCGCCCGACAGAGTTCTGAGTTCGGCGTCCCAGGGCAGGTCCTCGAGCAGGCCCGAGATGACATCGCGTCCGCGGGGATCGCCGGCCCATACGTGCTCGGGCACGTCACCGACCACGGCGTGGCCGACTGTGTCGGCGTCGTCAAGAGTGTCGGCCTGATCGAGCACGCCGACCCGCACACCCCGGCGCACGGTGACGCGTCCGGAATCGGGTTCGAGTCGGCCGGCCAGCATGGCCAGCAGGCTGGATTTGCCGTCGCCGTTGCGGCCGACGATGCCGATCCGGTCGCCTTCGCTGACGCCGACGGTGACCGCGTCGAACACCACCCCGGCGGGGTACTCCAGATGAAGGGTTTCGCCCCCGAGCAGGTGTGCCATCGCCGCCGACCCTATCGTCACGCGCCGGTGAAACCGGCATCGCATGGCGCCGCTGCGCACATGGGCGTGATCAAGTCGGTGATCGGTTGCTGCTGTGCCATGATGACGACGTCAATCGGGGTCGGGGCGAGTCTTGACGTAGGGGAGCAGTCTGGTGGATTTCTCGGCAGTGACCAGACCGGTCGAGCGGTTGCTGGCGACCGCGCAGAACGGTCTGGAGGTGCTGCGGTACGGGGGACTGGAGACCGGTGCGGTCCCGTCGCCCTTCCAGATCGTCCAGAGCGTGCCGATGTACCGGCTCCGGCGGTACTTCCCGCCCGATGTCCGCCCCGGCGCCCAGAATCTGCGCCCGCCGGTGCTGATGGTGCATCCGATGATGATGTCGGCCGACATGTGGGACGTGACGCGCGACGACGGTGCGGTCGGCATCCTGCACGCCGCGGGTGTCGACCCCTGGGTGATCGATTTCGGTTCACCGGACAAGGTCGAAGGCGGCATGCAGCGCAACCTCGCCGACCATGTGGTGGCGTTGTCGGAGGCCATCGACATCGTCAAGGAGACCACCGGCCGCGACGTGCATCTGGCCGGCTACTCGCAGGGCGGGATGTTCGCCTACCAGGCCGCGGCGTATCGGCGGTCCAAGGATCTGGCGAGCATCATCGCCTTCGGTGCCCCGGTGGACACCCTGGCCGCGCTGCCGATGAACCTTCCGGCCGGCTTAGCTGCCGGCGCGGCGGATTTCATGGCCGATCACGTGTTCAGCCGCATCGACATCCCGGGGTGGTTGGCCCGCACCGGTTTTCAGATGCTCGATCCGATCAAGACCACCCAGTCGCGCCTGGAGTTCCTGCGGCAGCTGCATGACCGCGAGGCCTTGCTGCCGCGCGAGCAGCAGCGGCGATTCCTGTCCTCGGACGGCTGGATCGCGTGGTCGGGGCCGGCGATCGCCGAGCTGCTCAAGCAGTTCATCGCCCACAACCGGATGATGACGGGTGGCTTTTCCGTCCATGGTGACCTGGTCACGCTTTCCGACATCGACTGCCCGATCCTCGCGGTGGTCGGAGAGGTCGACGACATCGGCCAGCCGGCTGCGGTCCGGGGGATCAAGCGAGCCGCGCCCGATGCGGATGTTTACGAGTACCTGATCAGGGCAGGACATTTCGGTTTGGTTGTGGGCTCCAAGGCCTCCACCGAGACCTGGCCGACGGTGGCGCAGTGGGTGAAATGGCTTGCCGGCGAGGGGATGCCCGAGGGTGTGGTCCCGATGGGATCGCAGCCGGACGATCGCCCGGAGAGCGGTGTGTCGTTGACGGCGCGGGTCACCCACGGTGCGACGGCGGCCACCGAGATGGTGTTCGGCGTGGCGCGCTCGGCCGCCGACGCATTGGCCTCGGCGAACAAGAATGCGCGCACGCTGGTCATCGAGACAGCTCGTACGCTGCCCCGGCTGGCCCGGTTGGGTCAGGTCAACGACCACACCCGGATCTCGCTCGGTCGGATCATGAGCGAGCAGGCACGCAGCCTTCCCAACGGTGAGGCGCTCCTATTCGACGGTCGGGTACACACCTATGAGGCGGTGGATCGCCGGATCAACAACGTGGTGTACGGCCTGATCGATGTCGGGGTGCGTCAGGGTGCCCGGGTCGGTGTCCTGATGGACACCCGGCCCAGCGCGCTGGTCGCGATCGCCGCGCTGTCCCGGCTGGGGGCCGTCGCCGTGCTGCTGCCGGAGGTGGACCTGGCGAAGGCGGTCCGCCTCGGTGGCGTGGCCGAGATCATCGCCGACCCGAGCCACCTTGAGATGGCCCGCAAACTCGATATGCGGGTGTTGGTTCTCGGCGGCGGCGAGAGCCGCGACCTCCACCTCCCCGATGAAGCGGATGACGTTGCCGCTGTTGTCGACATGGAGAAGATCGACCCCGACGTCGTCGAACTGCCCGGCTGGTACCGGCCCAACCCGGGTCTGGCCCGCGACCTGGCCTTCGTCGCCTTCAGCGAGGTCGGCGGTGAGCTCGTGGCCCGTCAGATCACCAACTTCCGGTGGGCACTGTCGGCGTTCGGCACCGCGTCGGCGGCGAATCTGGGCCGTGGCGACACGGTCTACTGCCTGACCCCGCTGCATCACCAGTCCGGTCTGCTGGTCAGCCTGGGCGGCGCGGTGGTCGGCGGCTCACGTATCGCGCTGTCCCGCGGACTGCAGCCCGATCGCTTCGTGCAGGAGATCCGGCAGTACGGCGTCACCGTCGTGTCCTACACCTGGGCCATGCTGCGCGAGGTCATCGACGATCCGTCGTTCTCGCTCACCGGCAGTCACCCGGTCCGGTTGTTCATCGGCTCCGGTATGCCCGCTGGATTGTGGAAGCGCGTGGTCGACGTGTTCGAGCCGGCCCAGGTCGTGGAGTTCTTCGCCACGACAGACGGGCAGGCCGTGTTGGCCAACGTGGCCGGGGCCAAGATCGGCAGTAAGGGGCGCCCGCTGCCCGGCGGCGGCACCGTCGAACTCGCCGCCTACGACGCCGACGACGACCTGATCCTGGAGGACTCGCAGGGCTTCGTGCGTAAGGCCGAAGCCAATGAGGTGGGTGTGCTGCTGGCGCACCCGCGCGGCCCGGTGGATCCGACGGCCGTGGTCAAGCGCGGTGTGTTCGCTCCGGCCGACACCTGGGTGTCCACCGAGTTCCTGTTCCGTCGCGACGAGGATGGTGACTACTGGCTGGTCGACAACCGTAGTGCGGTGATCCGGACCGAACGGGGGCCGGTGTTCGCGACGAGCGTCAACGACGCGGTCGGCCGACTGAACGCGGTCGACATGTCGGTGACGTACGGCGTCGAGGAAGGTGGCCGGCAGTTGGCGGTGACGGCGCTGGCACTGCGTCCCGGCGGCAGTGTCCCGGCGGCCGAGCTGTCGCTCGCCCTGGCCGATCTGGCCGCGGGCAACCCGCCCGACGTGGTGCACGTGGTACCCGACATGGAACTCGGTGCGTCCTACCGCCCGCTGACAGCACCGTTGCGGGCGGCGGGCATCCCGAAATCCGCGCGGCGTAACTGCTGGTACCTCGATACCGATACAGGTACGTACAAGAAATTGACCGCGGCCGGCCGGGCCGAACTCGTCACGGGAGGCTCTGACGACGAGCCGGAGTCCGACTAGGCCCGGTTCGTCGAGGAAATGCCGGTGCAGGAATGCGCTGTTACGCTCCGGCAGAGGCAGGACGACTGGAGGATCGATGACATCGGAATCGGGTGCAGGCAGCTGGCGTCGCGTCGTCACCGGATCGGTGACCAGCGGTGCGCTGATTCTGGGCCTGCTCGTCGGCGCGGGTGCGCCGACGGCCGCCGCTGATCCGGCCGAGCCGACTCCTGCCGCGGATGCATCCGGGTCTGACGCGCCGGCGCCCCGGCAGATGACGGCCGACGAAGCGTTGGCCATCATCGCTCGGGATTACGACACCGGCGAGGGTGGTGGCCAGATCTCGACGCTGATCCACGACATCCTGAAGTTGCGTCAGCAGGGGTACAAGCCGTCGAACGCGAACCGTGAGGCCATCACCAAGGCGCTCGACAAGCGCCCCAACCAGGTGCCGTTGATCAACGCACTCAAGAACACCTTGGCTTATCAGCGCAAGTTGCAGGCTCGATCCAGCGCTCAGGTTCCGCAGCAGGGTGGGCTGAATCCCGGGGTCGGCCAGGCCCCGGCAGGCATCGCGCCGATTCCCGGCGGAGCCGGGGCGCTGCCGGGACCGAGTGGCGGCATCCAGATCCCGTTGGGCTAGCTTCACGTGGTGGTCGACGACAAGCTTCTGAGCATCCTGGTCTGCCCGCAGGACCGCGGGCCCCTGCTACTGGCCGGAACGGACTGGCTCTACAACCCCCGATTGCGGCGGGCCTACCGGATCGAGGACGGCATCCCGGTGCTGCTCGTCGACGAGGCCGTGGCCATCGACGATGACGCCGAGCATCGCCGGCTGCTGGATCTGGCCGGGTCAGGGGAGTCCGGGTAGTTCACCGGTCAGGTAGCGCTGCAGGGTGGGCGCGATGGTCTCGACGATCTGATCCACCGGCAGCGTGGCGAAGGGCTCCAGTTCGAGGATGTAACGCGCCATCGCGACCCCGACCAGTTGCGAGGCGACGAACTGGATGCGGATCCGGGCACTGCCGGGCGGGTTGTCCACCCGGGGCCCGATTTCGCCGATGATGATGTCCTGGAGAAAGGACCGGACCAGCGATACGTCGTTACCGGCCAGGATCGAGCGCAGCGTCGCCACGAATCCCTTGCCGATCTCGGAATCCCACAGCGGCAGCAGGATTGACGGCAACGTGTGTCCGATCTGGTCGACCGGTACCTCTTTCAGCCTTCCGATCACCGTCATCGGGTCGATCGGAATGTGAATAGCGGCGGCGAACAGTTGGGTCTTGGTGCCGAAGTAGTGATGTACCAGGGCGGCGTCCACCCCGGCATCGCCCGCGATGGCGCGGATCGATGTCTTGTCGATTCCGTTGCGGGCGAACAACTCCCGCGCACTGATCAGAATTCGCTCGCGTTTGTCCGACGGCCCTGCAGGGCGGCCGGGGCGCTTGCGTTCTCGTTCGGAGTCGGTATCGGTGCTCACGGCTTCCTAGGGAGTTCGGCGGCGCAGGGTGGCTGCTGCCAGACACAGTGCCACTATCGCAAACCCCACCACGACCGCGATGTCACGGGCTGCGATGGCGGTCAGCTCGGGATGGGCGCCGACCTGCTGCAGGGCTTCGAGCGCATAACTGGCAGGCAGTACATTGCTGATCCACTGGAGCCAGTCGGGGAGCGCGGCGCGCGGCACGATGATGCCGCACAGCAGCAGCTGCGGCGCGATTACCAGGGGCATGAACTGGACTGCCTGGAACTCCGTCCGGGCGAACGCGCTGCACAGCAGGCCCAGCCCGACGCCCAGCACGGCGTTGATGATCGCGATCAGGAACACCAGGATCGGGCTGCCCGCGGTGTCGAGTCCGAGGAACCAGAACGAGACGATGCAGGCCAGGGTGGCCTGGGCCGCCGCGGCGATCGAGAACGCGGTGCCGTAGGCGGCCAGCAGGTCGGAGCGGCGCAGCGGTGTGGTCAGGATGCGCTCGAGGGTTCCCGAGACGCGTTCGCGCTGCATGGTGATCGAGGTGATCAGGAACATCACGATCAGCGGGAAGACGCCGAGCATGATCAGGCAGGCGTTGTTGAACGGTGACGGGTGCCCCGGCGGATGCGGCGCGTTCTGGAACATGAAGTACATCAGCGTGATGATCAGGCTGGGCACCACCAGGATCATCGCGACGCTGCGATGGTCGGCGGCCAGTTGTCGCAGGATCCGACCGGTGGTGGCCAGGTAGGCCGCCGGGCTCAGTCGGCTCGGTTGATCGCGCCCGAGTCGCTGCGCCGGATGACGGTGAGAAACGCTTCCTCCAGGGACGTGCATTCCGTGTCCTTCCGTAGCAGTTCAGGGGTGGTGTGGGCGAGCAGTCGGCCTTCGCGCATCAGTAGCAGGTCGCGGCAGTGGTCGGCCTCGTCCATGACATGGCTGGAGACCAGCAGCGTGGTGCCGCGCCGGGCCAGGTCGTTGAACTGCTCCCACAGGTCGACGCGTAGGACGGGGTCGAGGCCGACGGTGGGCTCGTCGAGCACGAGGAGTTCGGGTTCGGCCACCAGCGCGCAGGCGAGCGAAACTCGGGTGCGCTGGCCACCGGAGAGATTGCCGCAGTAGGCGGTGCGGTGATCGGCGAGGCCGACCGACCGGATGGCGGCCGCCGCCGAGTCCGACGACGTTCCGTACAGCGCGGCGAAGTACCGCACGTTGTCGATCACCCGCAGGTCGTCGTAGATCGTCGGATCCTGGGTGACGTATCCGACCCGGTGGCGCAGGGGCGCCGAACCTGCAGGGTGTCCGAGCACCGTCACGGTGCCCGCCGCGACGATCTGGGTGCCGACGATGCTGCGCATCAAGGTCGACTTTCCACAGCCCGATGGACCGAGCAGGCCGGTGATGGTGCCCCCGGCGATCTGCACGGTCAGGTCGCGGACAGCGGGCCGGCCACCCCGGTTGACCTGCAGTCCGGCGATGTCGATGGCCGGGGGTGCGGCCCCGGTCGGGAATCCGGCGGAGAATTCATCAACGGATGAAGTCATCATGTGATGAATACTGCGCTCGCGTGTGGCCGGTGTCAACGGTGGATGTGGCGAAGGTGCAGAATCGCTCGGGTGGGCTTGCAGATGGGCACCGAGCTGCTGACTGGTGACCCCTTGCTCGCCGCCCGCCGACTGTTGGGAGCCGAGCTGACCGGTCGCGGCGTCAGCGCCGTCGTCGTCGAGGTCGAGGCATACGGCGGCCCACCCGATGGGCCCTGGCCCGACGCCGCCGCACATTCGTTTCGCGGCGCCGGCGGCCGCAATCTTGTGATGTTCGGCCCGCCCGGGCACCTGTACACCTACCGCAGCCATGGAATTCACGTCTGCGCCAACGTGGTCTGCGGATTCGACGGGGTCGCGGGTGCGGTCCTGCTGCGGGCCGCCTCGGTGTGTGCAGGAGCGGACGTGGCCGGCCGGCGTCGTGGCCCTGCGGTCCGTCCGGTCGCGTTGGCGAGGGGGCCGGGAAATCTGTGCTCTGCCCTGGGTATCACCATGGAGGACAACGGAATTGACCTCTTTGCCGCCGACAGTCCGGTGCGGCTCGCGCTGCGTGACCCGGATCCCGCGATCGACGGGCCGCGGGTCGGCGTGAGCAAGGCTGCCGACCGGCGGTGGCGGTTCTGGGTGGCCGACCGGGGAGAGGTTTCGGCGTATCGGCGTAGCCCACGTGCGCCGGCGCCCGGTGCCAGTGATTGACCTCCGCCATGCGGCATGATCGTCGTCATGAGCATGGGAATCCTGGATGAGCTGGACTGGCGTGGGCTGATCGCCCAGTCGACCGACCGCGATGCGCTGGCCGACGACCTGGCCAAGGGACCCGTCACCGTCTATTCCGGATTCGATCCCACCGCGCCCAGCCTGCATGCGGGCCACCTGGTCCCGCTGCTCACGCTGCGGCGGTTCCAACGCGCCGGTCACCGGCCGATCGTGCTCGCCGGCGGGGCCACCGGAATGATCGGCGACCCCCGTGACACGGGGGAGCGCACGCTGAACACCGCCGACACGGTCGCGGACTGGGCCGGTCGCATTCGTGGCCAGCTGGAGAGGTTCGTCGAGTTCGACGACACCCCGACCGGCGCCATCGTCGAGAACAACCTCAATTGGACGGCCGAGCTGTCCGCCATTGAATTCCTGCGTGACCTGGGCAAATACTTCTCGGTCAACGTGATGCTCGACCGGGAGACGGTCCGGCGCCGGCTGGATGGCGACGGCATCTCCTACACCGAGTTCAGCTACATGCTCCTTCAGGCCAACGACTTCGTGGAATTGCACCAGCGGCACGGCTGCGCATTGCAGATCGGTGGCTCCGATCAGTGGGGCAACATCGTGGCCGGCGCTCGACTGGTCCGCCAGAAGCTGGGCGCCACCGTGCATGCCATGACAACACCGCTGGTCACCGACTCAGAAGGCAAGAAGTTCGGTAAGTCGACCGGCGGCGGCAATCTGTGGCTCGATCCGGAGATGACCAGTCCATACGCCTGGTACCAGTACTTCGTGAACACCGCCGATGCCGACGTGATCGGCTACCTGCGCTGGTTCACCTTCCTGTCCTCCGATGAGATCGCCGACCTGGAGGACTCCACCCAGAACCGTGCCCATGAACGCGCCGCGCAGAAGCGGCTGGCACGGGAACTCACCACGTTGGTGCATGGGGAAGGTGCGACGACTGCGGTCGAGCTGGCCAGCCAGGCGCTGTTCGGCCGGGCCGAGCTGACCGACCTGGATGAATCCACCCTTGGCGCCGCGCTGCGTGAGGCCAGCAGTGGACAGGTCGCCGAGCTGAAGGCGGGTGGCCCGGACTCGATCGTGGATTTGTTGGTCGCTACCGGGTTGGCGGCAAGTAAGGGAGCCGCGCGCCGCAATGTCGCCGAAGGCGGGGTGTACGTGAACAACATTCGTATTGAAAGCGACGAGTGGGTACCACAGCCTTCCGATTTTCTGCATGAGCGTTGGCTCGTGTTGCGACGTGGCAAGCGGCACATTGCTGGGGTCGAGCGCGCCGGCGCCTAGGCGAACCGGCGGCCGGGCTCTGACCTGGGAAAACGTCGCAGTGACCAGCCGATTTGACTCGCTGTTGGCCCTCACGTAACTTATTGCAGGTCAGAGCGACACGGACAAGCGCCGGGGAGCGAAGACGAAATCCGAGTGAGACGCCCATTACGGTGGGTTTTCTCAGTGTCCGTACTAAAGTTCAGCGGCTTTTCGCCGCGGGGTTTGTGTGCGGCAAGCTCGGGCGTGTTGTTTGAGAACTCAATAGTGTGTTTGGTGGTTTTTGTTTGTTGTTTTTGGCCACGCTCTTTTTCCCGTTTAGGGTGTGGCTTTGTTGTTTTTTTGATGCCAGTTTGTTGGTGTCTTTTGTTTGTGATCGGATTTTTCTGATTGAATTCTGCCTTCCATATTTTTGGCTCCCTTTTTAAGGGAGGGTAGGTTTTGTTTGGAGAGTTTGATTCTGGCTCAGGACGAACGCTGGCGGCGTGCTTAACACATGCAAGTCGAACGGAAAGGCCCTTCGGGGTACTCGAGTGGCGAACGGGTGAGTAACACGTGGGTGATCTGCCCTGCACTTTGGGATAAGCCTGGGAAACTGGGTCTAATACCGAATATGACCGCGCACTTCCTGGTGTGTGGTGGAAAGCTTTTGCGGTGTGGGATGGGCCCGCGGCCTATCAGCTTGTTGGTGGGGTAATGGCCTACCAAGGCGACGACGGGTAGCCGGCCTGAGAGGGTGACCGGCCACACTGGGACTGAGATACGGCCCAGACTCCTACGGGAGGCAGCAGTGGGGAATATTGCACAATGGGCGCAAGCCTGATGCAGCGACGCCGCGTGAGGGATGACGGCCTTCGGGTTGTAAACCTCTTTCAATAGGGACGAAGCGCAAGTGACGGTACCTATAGAAGAAGGACCGGCCAACTACGTGCCAGCAGCCGCGGTAATACGTAGGGTCCGAGCGTTGTCCGGAATTACTGGGCGTAAAGAGCTCGTAGGTGGTTTGTCGCGTTGTTCGTGAAAACTCACAGCTTAACTGTGGGCGTGCGGGCGATACGGGCAGACTAGAGTACTGCAGGGGAGACTGGAATTCCTGGTGTAGCGGTGGAATGCGCAGATATCAGGAGGAACACCGGTGGCGAAGGCGGGTCTCTGGGCAGTAACTGACGCTGAGGAGCGAAAGCGTGGGGAGCGAACAGGATTAGATACCCTGGTAGTCCACGCCGTAAACGGTGGGTACTAGGTGTGGGTTTCCTTCCTTGGGATCCGTGCCGTAGCTAACGCATTAAGTACCCCGCCTGGGGAGTACGGCCGCAAGGCTAAAACTCAAAGAAATTGACGGGGGCCCGCACAAGCGGCGGAGCATGTGGATTAATTCGATGCAACGCGAAGAACCTTACCTGGGTTTGACATGCACAGGACGCCGGCAGAGATGTCGGTTCCCTTGTGGCCTGTGTGCAGGTGGTGCATGGCTGTCGTCAGCTCGTGTCGTGAGATGTTGGGTTAAGTCCCGCAACGAGCGCAACCCTTGTCTCATGTTGCCAGCACGTAATGGTGGGGACTCGTGAGAGACTGCCGGGGTCAACTCGGAGGAAGGTGGGGATGACGTCAAGTCATCATGCCCCTTATGTCCAGGGCTTCACACATGCTACAATGGCCGGTACAAAGGGCTGCGATGCCGTGAGGTGGAGCGAATCCTTTCAAAGCCGGTCTCAGTTCGGATCGGGGTCTGCAACTCGACCCCGTGAAGTCGGAGTCGCTAGTAATCGCAGATCAGCAACGCTGCGGTGAATACGTTCCCGGGCCTTGTACACACCGCCCGTCACGTCATGAAAGTCGGTAACACCCGAAGCCGGTGGCCTAACCCCTTGTGGGAGGGAGCCGTCGAAGGTGGGATCGGCGATTGGGACGAAGTCGTAACAAGGTAGCCGTACCGGAAGGTGCGGCTGGATCACCTCCTTTCTAAGGAGCACCACGAGACCTGGGCCGGCCCTGCAGATCGCGGGATCAGCTGAGCTTTCAGGCGATTCGTTGGATGGCCTCACACCTGTAGTGGGTGGGGGTCTGGTGCACTCAACAAACTTTGCGTGGGATGCGGGAAAGCGTCCTGGGGAAAATCATCGAACACACTATTGGGCTTTGAGACAACAGGCCCGTTTTTCCCTGGCCCCTGTGTGGGGTGGGAGGCGTGTTGTTGCTCCATCTTTGGTGGTGGGGTGTGGTGTTTGATTTGTGGATAGTGGTTGCGAGCATCTAGCACGCAAAATGTGTGGTCACATTCCTTCGGGGGTGGGGCCTGGTTTTGTGTGCAATTGATGTGCAATTTCTTTTGAAACTCATTTTTGGTGTTTGTGTTGTAAGTGTTTAAGGGCGCATGGTGGATGCCTTGGCACTGGGAGCCGATGAAGGACGTTGGAGGCTGCGATATGCCTCGGGGAGCTGCCAACCGAGCGTTGATCCGAGGATGTCCGAATGGGGAAACCCAGCACGAGTGATGTCGTGTTACCCACTACTGAATACATAGGTAGTGGGAGGGAACGCGGGGAAGTGAAACATCTCAGTACCCGTAGGAAGAGAAAACAAAAGTGATTCCGTGAGTAGTGGCGAGCGAAAGCGGAAGATGGCTAAACCGTATGCATGTGATACCGGGTAGGGGTTGTGTGTGCGGGGTTGTGGGACCTGTTTTTCCAGTTCTACCTGACTGGAGGGTAGTAAGAAAATGTCGTGGTTAACGGAAGTGGTTTGGGATGACCTGCCGTAGACGGTGAGAGCCCGGTACGTGAAAACCTGACATCTGCCTTGAACAGTGTTCCCGAGTAGCAGCGGGCCCGTGAAATCTGCTGTGAATCTGCCGGGACCACCCGGTAAGCCTGAATACTTCCCAGTGACCGATAGCGGATTAGTACCGTGAGGGAATGGTGAAAAGTACCCCGGGAGGGGAGTGAAATAGTACCTGAAACCGTGCGCTTACAATCCGTCAGAGCCCTCGGCTTGCCGTGGGGTGATGGCGTGCCTTTTGAAGAATGAGCCTGCGAGTCAGGGACATGTCGCGAGGTTAACCCGTGTGGGGTAGCCGCAGCGAAAGCGAGTCTGAATAGGGCGTATCCAATCCAGAGGGGTTGGTGTAGTGGTGTGTTCTGGACCCGAAGCGGAGTGATCTACCCATGGCCAGGGTGAAGCGCGGGTAAGACCGCGTGGAGGCCCGAACCCACTTAGGTTGAAGACTGAGGGGATGAGCTGTGGGTAGGGGTGAAAGGCCAATCAAACTCCGTGATAGCTGGTTCTCCCCGAAATGCATTTAGGTGCAGCGTCACATGTTTCTTGTTGGAGGTAGAGCTACTGGATGGCCGATGGGCCCCACAGGGTTACTGACGTCAGCCAAACTCCGAATGCCGACAAGTCTAAGAGTGTGGCAGTGAGACGGCGGGGGATAAGCTCCGTGCGTCGAGAGGGAAACAGCCCAGATCGCCGGCTAAGGCCCCTAAGCGTGTACTAAGTGGAAAAGGATGTGCAGTCGCGAAGACAACCAGGAGGTTGGCTTAGAAGCAGCCACCCTTGAAAGAGTGCGTAATAGCTCACTGGTCAAGTGATTGTGCGCCGATAATGTAGCGGGGCTCAAGTACACCGCCGAAGCCGCGGCAACGAGACTTGTTCTCGTTGGGTAGGGGAGCGTCCTGCATCCGGTGAAGCAGCAGAGTGATCTAGCTGTGGAGGGTGTGGGAGTGAGAATGCAGGCATGAGTAGCGAATAGGCAAGTGAGAACCTTGCCCGCCGAAAGACCAAGGGTTCCTGGGCCAGGCCAGTCCTCCCAGGGTGAGTCGGGACCTAAGGCGAGGCCGACAGGCGTAGTCGATGGACAACGGGTTGATATTCCCGTACCCGTGTATGTGCGTCCATGATGAATCAGCGGTACTAACCGCCCAAAACCGCTTTCACCGGCGACCTTCGGGTCAATGGGATGGTGGGGCTGCGCGGGACCTTCGTTGGTAGTAGTCAAGCGATGGGGTGACGCAGGAAGGTAGCCGTACCAGTCAGTGGTTGTACTGGGGTAAGCCGGTAGGGAGTCAGATAGGCAAATCCGTCTGACATTAATCCTGAGAGGTGATGCATAGCCGTTTGAGGCGAATTCGGTGATCCTATGCTGCCAAGAAAAGCCTCTAGCGAGGACATACACGGCCCGTACCCCAAACCAACACAGGTGGTCAGGTAGAGAATACTAAGGCGTACGAGTGAACTATGGTTAAGGAACTCGGCAAAATGCCCCCGTAACTTCGGGAGAAGGGGGACCCCCATATCGTCAAGGCTTTTGCGGCCGGCAGCGGGAGGGGGTGGCACAAACCAGTGAGAAGCGACTGTTTACTAAAAACACAGGTCCGTGCGAAGTCGCAAGACGATGTATACGGACTGACGCCTGCCCGGTGCTGGAAGGTTAAGAGGACCCGTTAACCCTTCGGGGTGAAGCGGAGAATTTAAGCCCCAGTAAACGGCGGTGGTAACTATAACCATCCTAAGGTAGCGAAATTCCTTGTCGGGTAAGTTCCGACCTGCACGAATGGCGTAACGACTTCTCAACTGTCTCAACCATAGACTCGGCGAAATTGCACTACGAGTAAAGATGCTCGTTACGCGCGGCAGGACGAAAAGACCCCGGGACCTTCACTACAACTTGGTATTGGTGCTCGATACGGTTTGTGTAGGATAGGTGGGAGACTGTGAAATTCACACGCCAGTGTGGGTGGAGTCATTGTTGAAATACCACTCTGATCGTATTGGGCCTCTAACCTCGGACCGTATATCCGGTTCAGGGACAGTGCCTGGTGGGTAGTTTAACTGGGGCGGTTGCCTCCTAAAATGTAACGGAGGCGCCCAAAGGTTCCCTCAACCTGGACGGCAATCAGGTGTTGAGTGTAAGTGCACAAGGGAGCTTGACTGCGAGACATACATGTCGAGCAGGGACGAAAGTCGGGACTAGTGATCCGGCACCTCTGAGTGGAAGGGGTGTCGCTCAACGGATAAAAGGTACCCCGGGGATAACAGGCTGATCTTCCCCAAGAGTCCATATCGACGGGATGGTTTGGCACCTCGATGTCGGCTCGTCGCATCCTGGGGCTGGAGCAGGTCCCAAGGGTTGGGCTGTTCGCCCATTAAAGCGGCACGCGAGCTGGGTTTAGAACGTCGTGAGACAGTTCGGTCTCTATCCGCCGCGCGCGTCAGAAGCTTGAGGAAATCTGTCCCTAGTACGAGAGGACCGGGACGGACGAACCTCTGGTGTACCAGTTGTTCCACCAGGAGCACGGCTGGATAGCCACGTTCGGACAGGATAACCGCTGAAAGCATCTAAGCGGGAAACCCCCTCCAAGACCAGGCTTCTCACCCTTTTAGAGGGATAAGGCCCCCCGCAGACCACGGGATTGATAGGTCAGACCTGGAAGCCCAGTAATGGGTGAAGGGAACTGGCACTAACCGGCCGAAAACTTACAACAACCAACAAACAACCAATGTTTGATGAGTTTCACGTAAGACGCACATCTGCTACGCAACCACACCACAAACCACACACGACACTTGTGTCGGGACATGGTTCCCCATGCCCCACCACCAAAACACAAGGTTTACACTCAATAACGAGTGAATAAAGTTACGGCGGTCCATAGCGGCAGGGAAACGCCCGGTCCCATCCCGAACCCGGAAGCTAAGCCTGCCAGCGCCGATGATACTACCCTGTCGGGTGGAAAAGTAGGACACCGCCGAACACAAATTAAGACCCGAGCCCTCCAATTCCGATTGGAGGGCTCGGGCATTTGTGTATCCAAATACACGCCTAATTCAGGCACCAATTCCATTGATATTCGAGTGATTACCCGCTGCGTCAGTCCTCACATAATTATGTCGGCCGAGGCAGCTGCCCGTATCCTTTGCGGGAAGGGCGGGTAGAAAGGCACACGTGGCTGGAGACAGACAAGGCGACGCAGAGCGGCGCCCGCGGCGTGCATCCAACGACCGCGCATCGAGCAACAATTCAGGGCCTCGGCGGTTTCACGACCCCAAGGGCCGGGATCCGCGTTCCGGCGGTCCCCGGGCCTCCGGGCCGAGCCGGCCGCGTCCGGCACAGGCCGGTGACGACGGCGACCCCAGAAATGAAGGCCCGCGTCTGCCGTCGGATGTCGAAGCCAAGGAACTGGCTCCCGATGTCCGTCGGGAGCTGATCACCCTGGACAAGACGACCGCGGATTTCGTCGCCAGGCATCTGGTGATGGCCGGCAAGCTGCTGGACGAGGATCCCGAAACGGCACTGGCCCACGCTCGTGCCGCCCGCAACCGGGCCGGCCGGATCGCAGTCGTGCGTGAGGCAGTGGGTATCGCGGCGTATCACAGCGGCGACTGGGCCCAGGCCCTCGCCGAGTTGCGCGCGGCGCGGCGGATGGGCAGCAAGTCGTCCTTGCTGCCGATGATCGCCGATTGCGAGCGCGGTGTCGGACGGCCCGAGCGGGCGCTGGAACTGGCTCGCGGCGACGAGGCCGTCGCGCTCACCGGCGAGGACGCCGACGAGTTGCGCATTGTCACCGCCGGCGCACGATCGGATCTCGGGCAGTTCGAGCAGGCGTTGGCAATTCTCTCCACGCCGCAGCTCGACCCGACCGCCGTGGGATCGACCGCGGCTCGGCTGTTCTACGCTTACGCCGACACCCTCCTCGCGCTCGGACGGGGCGAAGAGGCTCTGCAATGGTTCGTCCATGCCGAGCAGGCTGATGTCGAGGGAATCACCGACGCGGAAGACCGGATCACGGAGCTGTCCTGACGTGACCACGCTTGCACGGCAACATGATTGCCTGCTGCTCGATCTCGACGGCACGGTGTTCCGCGGTCATGAGGCCACTGCAGGCGCACACGAAAGCCTGGCTGGCCTGGCTGCCCGGGTGCTCTACGTGACCAACAATGCGTCCAGGGCGCCCGAGCAGGTCGCCGAGCATCTGTGTGAGCTCGGCTTCGCCGCCGAATCAGGCGATGTGGTGACCAGTGCGCAGAGTGCGGCGCACCTGCTGGCCGCCCATGTGCCGGCGGACTCAGCGGTACTCGTTGTCGGGACGGATGCGCTTGCCGGAGAGGTGAGCAAGGTCGGGTTGCGGCCGGTCCGGATGTTCGACGAGGGTCCGGTCGCGGTGGTGCAGGGGCATTCACCGACCACCGCATGGCCGGATCTGTCCGAAGCCGCGCTGGCCATCCGCGCCGGTGCGTTGTGGGTGGCGGCCAACGTGGACCTGACGTTGCCGTCCGAACGCGGGCTGCTGCCGGGCAATGGCTCGATGGTCGCGGCGTTGCGGGCCGCGACCGGACAGGATCCGTTGGTGGCCGGAAAGCCCCAACCGACGCTGATGAACGACGCATTGAGCCGCGGGACCTTCTCGACCCCGCTGGTGGTGGGGGACCGGCTCGACACCGATATCGCCGGTGCCGTCGCGGCGGGATTGCCGAGTCTGATGGTGCTCACCGGAGTGAGCACGGCCGGCGAGGCGGTGCGTGCGGTTCCTGCCGAGCGCCCCGGCTACCTGGCCCCGGATCTGCGGGGATTGCACGTCGACGCCGACACGCTGCGTATCGCGGCGCACGCGGCCTGGCGGATCGATATCGACACGGATGGGGTCACGGTGCACGCCACCGGGCAGGATCCCCGGGACGACCTGTCGGTGGTACGGGCCACGGCCCATGCAGTGTGGGAGGCGGAGCTGGATCCCGCGGCGTTCACGGTGGCGGCCGGTGACGAGACATCGCGTGCGGCGCTGCAGCGTTGGTCGTTGCTGTCGGCACCCATCGACTAGCGTGGGTGTCGCTATGAGTACCGACCCAGACCAGCTGCGCGCGCAGGTCGCCGCAGTGCTGGCAGACGTGCCGGATCCGGCGGAGGATCCGTCTGCCCTCGAAGGCATGGACATCGACGTGGTGGCCGCCCGGCTCGAGCAGGCCCACGATCTGCTTGTCCAGGCGCTTGAATCCGTCGACAGAGGGCAATCGGTCGGACCGCAGGCGACCGGAAGGTGAGCGTCGGTGGCGCGGCGCGCTCGCGTTGATGCCGAGCTGGTGCGTCGGGGTCTGGCCCGGTCACGTCAGCAGGCAGCCGAGATGATCGAGGCCGGCCGCGTACGGATTGACGGCATGCCGGCGGCCAAACCGGCCACGGCGGTCGCTCCGGACAACAACATCACCGTCATCGCCTCGGTGGAACGCACCTGGGTTTCCCGGGGCGCGCACAAGCTGATCGGTGCGCTCGACGTGTTCGACGTCGCGGTCGAGGGCCGCCGCTGCCTCGATGCCGGTGCCTCGACCGGGGGCTTCACCGAGGTCCTGCTCCACCGTGGTGCCGCCGAGGTGGTGGCCGCCGACGTCGGGTACGGGCAGTTGGCCTGGCCACTGCGTTCCGACGAGCGGGTCCACGTGCTGGAGCGCACGAATGTGCGGGAGCTGACTCCCGCGGCGATCGGCGGGCCGGTACAGCTGATCGTTGCTGACCTGTCGTTCATCTCGCTGGCCACTGTTCTTCCCGCGCTGACGTCCTGCGCGGTCTCCGACGCCGATATCGTTCCGATGGTGAAACCGCAGTTCGAGGTCGGCAAGGATCGGGTGGGAGCCGGCGGCGTGGTGTCGGACCCCGAGTTGCGGATCGACGCGGTGTGCACGGTCGCCCGCAAGGCGGCCGCATTGCAGTGGCATGCTGTCGATGTGACGGCCAGCCCGCTCCCGGGACCATCGGGCAATGTCGAGTACTTCCTGCACCTACGTGCCCAGTGTGATCGCTCGCTGGAGGGCGAGTCGCTCGAGCAGGCAGTACGGCGGGTGGTCGAGGAGGGGCCGCAATGACGGCTGAACGCACGATCCTGCTGGTGGTGCACACCGGCCGGGACGAGGCGACGGAAGTTGCCCGCCGGGTGGAAAAGGTGCTCGGCGACAACGGCATTGGTCTGAAGGTGCTCTCGGCGGAGGCCGTGGACCGTGGCCCGCTGCATCTGGCACCCGATGACATGCGCGCCCTCGGTGTCGACATCCAGGTGGTCGACGCCGAAGAGCGCGCGGCTGAAGGGTGCGAGCTCGTTCTGGTGCTCGGCGGCGACGGTACCTTCCTGCGGGCCGCCGAGCTGGCACGCAATGTCGAGATCCCGGTGCTGGGAGTCAATCTGGGCCGGATCGGATTTCTGGCCGAAGCCGAGGCCGAGGCCATCGACCACGTGCTCGAGCGGGTCATCGGGCGCGATTACCGCATCGAAGAACGGATGACCCTCGACGTCGCGGTGCGGGTGGGAACCGATGTGGTGAATCGCGGTTGGGCGCTCAACGAGGCGAGCCTGGAGAAGGGCCCTCGACTCGGAGTGCTCGGCGTGGTCTTGGAGGTGGACGGCCGACCGGTGTCGTCGTTCGGTTGCGACGGCGTTCTGGTGTCGACCCCGACGGGATCCACTGCCTATGCGTTCTCGGCGGGTGGCCCGGTGTTGTGGCCGGACCTGGAGGCGATTCTGGTGGTGCCCAACAATGCTCATGCATTGTTCGCCCGCCCGATGGTCACCAGCCCGCTGGCCAGTATCGCGATTGAGATCGAGGCGAGCGGCAACGATGCCCTGGTGTTCTGTGACGGTCGCCGCGACATGGTGGTACCTGCCGGAGGCCGGCTGGAAGTGACCCGCAGTGCTACGCAGCTGAAGTGGGTTCGCCTGGACTCTGCGCCGTTCACCGATCGGCTGGTGCGCAAGTTCCGACTGCCGGTCACCGGATGGCGGGGACAGTAGATACCTGTGCTTTCGGAGATCCGGATCGAGTCGTTGGGCGCGATCAGTGCCGCCACCGCGGAGTTCGACCGCGGGTTGACCGTGCTGACCGGTGAAACCGGTACCGGTAAGACGATGGTGGTGACCAGCCTGCACCTGCTCGGAGGGGCGCGGGCGGACGCCACGAGGGTGCGCTCGGGCTCTGACCGTGCAGTGGTAGAAGGGCGATTCAGCACAATCGAACTCGGTGAGGACGTGTCCGGAAGGGTCGAGGAGATCCTTGAATCCTCCGGTGCCGAGCGTGATGACGACGGCAGTGTGATCGCCGCCCGCTCGGTGAGCCGGGCCGGGCCGTCGCGGGCATATCTGGGCGGGCGCAGCGTGCCGGCCAAATCTTTGAGCAGTTTCACCACGCAGGTCCTGACGTTGCACGGCCAGAACGACCAACTGCGGTTGATGCGGCCCGACGAGCAGCGGGCGGCACTGGACCGGTTCGCTGAGGTCGACAAGCCGCTGACCCGCTACCGGCGCATCCGTGACGAGTGGCTGGCGGCGCGTCGTGACCTCTCTGACCGTCGGCGGCGGGCCCGGGAACTGGCGCAGGAGGCCGACCGCCTCCGCTTCGGCATCCACGAGATCGACGCGGTCGCACCACTTGCCGGTGAGGACGACGCGATCATCGCCGACATCCGTCGCCTCTCGGAACTCGACGCGCTGCGCGAAGCGGCGCAGACCGCCCGGTTCTCCTTGTCCGGCGAGCTCGACGAACCCACGGAGTCCACGTCCGCGGCCGACGGCGTGGGCCGGGCGCAAGCCGCGCTGGAATCGACCGACGACTCGGTACTGCAGGCGCTTGCGGTCCGGTTGGCCGAGGCGATGGCGGTGATCGGTGACGTATCCGGCGAGCTCGGCAGCTATCTTGCCGAATTGCCCAGTGATGCCAGCACTTTGGAGCTCAAACTGGCGCGCCAGGCTGAGCTTCGCACTCTCACCCGCAAGTACGCCGCGGACATCGATGCCGTGCTGGAGTGGTCGCGCGATGCCGCGGAGCAGTTGGCCCAGCTCGATGTGTCCGAGGAGAGCCTGGCTGCGCTCGACGGCAAGGTCGTTGAGCTGGAGGCGCAGTTGGTCGCGGCGGCGGGCGAACTCACCAAGACCCGGTCCAAGGCTGCCAAGGGGTTGTCCAAGGCGGTGACAGCGGAACTGGCCGGTCTGGCGATGGCCAACGCGGTGTTCACCATCGATGTCGCTCCGATGGCGGCGCGGGCCGACGATTCCGCACCGGTGACCATGCCCGACGGCGAGATGCTGCACGCCGGTCATGACGGCGTGGACGCGGTCGAGTTCGGGTTCACCGCGCATCGCGGCGTGGAGGTGCTGCCGCTGGCCAAGAGTGCCTCCGGCGGTGAGCTGTCCCGCGTCATGTTGGCCCTCGAGGTGGTGCTGTCGGCATCGACGGCCGGCACCACGATGGTGTTCGACGAGGTCGACGCCGGGGTCGGTGGCCGGGCGGCGGTGCAGATCGGACGCCGATTGGCGCGGCTGGCGCGGACCCACCAGGTCATCGTGGTGACCCACCTGCCGCAGGTTGCGGCGTTCGCCGATGCACACCTGGTGGTCGACAGCGGTAACGGCCGCGCCAAGTCCAGCGGCGTGCGGCGCATCGAGGACGACGATCGGGTCGCCGAACTGGCCCGGATGTTGGCCGGATTGGGGGAGTCCGACAGCGGTCGGGCACATGCTCGGGAGCTGCTCGACGCAGCCCAGCAGGAACGCAGCGCACCCTAGGCAGGGTCTACGACGGTGCCCGCCGCTGGTGCATGTCGGGGCATCGCGATGAGTTTGCGCCAGGTTCCCGGTCAGAACGTCCAAACACGTTGCAACCGAAGGAGCGGCCCCATGGCGGAATCTGTGAAGGGACCGGCGAGTTACTTCCCGTCGATCGAGAAGAAGTACGGCCGGCCGATCGGTGAGTGGCAGGAGCTGATTCGGTCATCGCCGTTGGACAAGCACATGGAGTTGGTCGGTTGGCTCAAATCCGAGCACGGTCTGGGCCATGGGCACGCCAACGCTCTGGTCGCCCATACCCTTGCCGAGGGTCGCACCTAGTCCTGTTCGGCGGTCAGGTCGGGGTTGGCCGGCGACAACTCCGCAGAGCTCCACTGCAGTGGGCTGACCTGGGTCAGCTCCACCACCTCGGCGATCGTGAAATCGACCGCGCATTGCGTGCCGGCACTGGAATCGGCCTCATCCCAGTTGATTTCGGCGGTGCCGGTGAGTTGGATCGTCGATCCGGAGGACCAGTCGACCACCAACAGCCCACACCGCGGATTGGCGTCGATATTGCCCAGCGTCATGAACATGGAGTTCCCGCGGTAGTCCGGCCAGCGCAACTGCCGGGGTGAGAGCACTTGCAGAAAGCCGGGATTGCCGCCGCGGTGGGACGCGTCGGCATTACCCGCCGTATCCGCCGACCCGATGAAGAAGGTGTCGGTAGTGGCGATGAGCCCTTGCTGTCGGTCGGTCAGTGACTCGCCACGGTGCACGTCGGGCAACTCCATCGGGGACCGTACCCCGGCGATGTCCCTCCGCGAGATGTACTTGGGGCAGTTCGAATACACCTGCTCGGTGTGGATCCGCAGCCCTGTCCCTGCCGCGTCGGCGGTGCCGTTGACCCGCATCCGGCGTCGGGTCTGCGGCTCGATGGCGAGCATCCCGATCTGCTGACCGCCGCGCAGCACATCGCGGACCGGATCGCCCGGCGCGGGCAGCCTGTCCAGCAGGATGGTGCGTGGATCGTCGGCGTGGACGAAGCCGGGTGGGCCAGCGATCAAGCTGGTCCACATCCGGCCCTCGTCGTCGGCCGCGGTGATCACGATCATCGGCTGTTCGGCCAGGAACGCGGCAGCGGCCGCGGGAACTTCGGTGCGGATCATGCGGCCGACGCGGGTGGCGATGGACTCCTGTCCCATCCGCCGCTGCACCGCCAACTCGCCCGAGTGATACATGTTCACCTGCTCGGCTCAGAAGAATCCGCAGGTGGGGGCCGCCCCGTTGGGCGCGGGAGCGCTCTGCGCCCCGTTCGGTGCGTACACCTCGAGCCGGGTTCCGTCCGGGTCGGTGAAGAAGATGCCTCCGGAGGACGCTCCCTCGCCGTGCGCCACGACGCCGTCGTGCGCGAACTCCGTGCCCAGCGCCTTCAACGCCGCCTCGACGCTCCGCACCTCGTCGATGCTGGCTGCCTCGAACGAAAGGTGGTGCAGGCCTGGTGTTTCCGTGGAGAACCGACCGTTGCTCTGCTGCCAGAGGGTCAGCCGCAGCGTTCCGCCCGTGCCGAGGAAGGCGTACCGGTGCTGGCCCTCGCTGTTGACGGCCAGCGGTTCGAAACCCAACGCGTTGCGGTAGAAGGCGACGGAGCGGTCGAGGTCGGTGACGTTGATGCCGACGTGCCCGGGGGTGAGCTGGGGCGTGGTGGTCCCGGTCATGCAGTCCTCCTGAATGGCTAACCGATGTAATTGCTTAAGTAGGTTAGAACGAGCTCGATACGGTCGTCAACCACCTATTCGAATTTCGATGGTTAGTTCGGCGGGTGATCCGTGCTGTCGGCGGCTCCTGGTTACTCTCAGGTATGCGTGATCCGCGTCCGCATGTCGGCGAACCTCTTGCGCTGGATCTGCTGAACACCCGGTGGATGTCGGCGGATGGCCCACAGGACCTACTCGCAGATGTCGAGGGCCTGCAGTGCTGGTTGCTGGCCAACGGACTGGAGGGTCGCTGCGAGGCGGACGAGAAGTCACGGATCGCACTGGTGTCTGCCCGCGAGGCAATACTTCGGGCCCTGCAGGACGGGTCCGTCGACGAGGTGAATGAGGTGCTGGAACGAGGCCGGATCCGACGCACACTCACGGGATCGGGGCCCGTCGAGGCAGCCGAGGTGTCGCGGCCGGAATGGCTCGCCGGCTGGCTGGCCGCGGACGACATGTTGCGGTTGCTGGGTGAGGCGCCCGATCGGATCAAGCAGTGCGCGCATCCGCACTGCATCCTGTGGTTCCACGACACCTCGAAAAACGGAGCCCGCCGCTGGCACTCGATGGCCACCTGTGGCAATCGGGCGAAGGCTGCGCGGCACTATGCGGCGAAGCGGGATTGAGACCGATTGGCTGTTACTGGTGTGACAAAAGCCAACTTGTGAGGCTGGTGGTACGGCGCGCCTCCGCCCCCTGACCGGCGATGCCGGACAGAATCGGCGCATGAAGATGTCCACGCTGCTCACCCGCAATGCCAGTACTCGTCCCGGAGTGACCGGCACTGCGCGAGTGGACCGCGACATCGATCGGCTGCTGCGCCGCGTCGGCCCCGGCGACATCGTCGTCCTCGACGCCCAGGATCTGGACCGGATCACGGCCGATGCGCTGGTCGAGGCCCAGATCGCCGGTGTCGTCAACGCCTCGCCGTCCATCTCGGGGCGTTATCCGAACCTGGGACCGGAGGTGCTCGTCGCCAACGGGGTGGTGCTGATCGACGAGGCTGGGCCGGACGTCTTCCGGAAGATCAAGGACGGTGCGCGGATCCGCTTGAACGGCGGCGGCGTCTACTCCGGTGACCGACGCATCGCGGTGGGTACCGAGCGCAACGATCAAGAGATCCACGAACTGATGCACGACGCCAAGAGCGGTCTGGTGGCGCACCTGGAGGCGTTCGCGGGCAACACGATCGAGTTCATCCGCAGCGAGAGCCCACTGCTCATCGACGGCATCGGAATCCCGAACGTCGACGTGGACCTGCACCGCCGGCACGTGGTGATCGTCGCCGAGGAACCCGACGCGGCCGAGGACCTCAAGGCGCTCAAGCCCTTCATCAAGGAGTACCAGCCGGTGCTGGTCGGCGTCGGGGCCGGTGCGGATGTCCTGCGCAAGGCCGGCTACCGTCCCGCGCTGATCGTCGGCGACCCGGACAAGATGAGCGTCGAGGTGTTGCGGTGCGGTGCCCAGGTGGTGTTGCCCGCCGACGCCGACGGTCACGCCGCCGGGCTAGAACGCATCCAGGACCTCGGGGTGGGTGCGATGACGTTCCCCGCTGCCGGATCGGCGGCTGACCTGGCGCTACTGCTGTGTGATCACCACGGAGCGTCCCTGATCGTCACCGCCGGTCACACCGCCTCGATCGAGGAGTTCTTCGACCGCTCGCGCCAGCGCAGCAACCCGTCGACGTTCTTGACCCGGTTGAAGGTCGGGGAGAAGCTCGTCGACGCCAAGGCGGTCGCGACCCTGTACCGCAGTCGGGTGTCCGGCGGAGCGATCGCCCTGCTGGTCCTGGCCATGCTGGTGGCCGTGGTGGTCGCGCTGTGGGTGTCGCGGGCCGACGGTGCCGTGCTCGACTGGGTCGTCGACTACTGGAATCGCTTCACGCTCTGGGCGCAGGGTCTGATCAGCTAGTGGGGCGGTGAGCTGTGATCACGCTACGTGCACACGCGATTTCGTTGGCGGCAGTGTTCCTGGCGCTGGCCGTCGGAGTGGTCCTCGGTTCGGGTCTGCTGTCCAACACCGTGCTGGCGGGACTTCGGGACGACAAGGTGGACCTTCAGCATCAGATCGAGACACTGAATGACGGCAAGAACGCGCTGAACGAAAAGCTCAATGCCGCAGGTGAATTCGATGCGCAGATGGCGCCACGAATGGTACGCGACGCCTTGAAGGGCAAGTCGGTCGTGGTGTTCCGCACACCCGACGCCGCCGACGGTGATGTCGATGCGGTGTCGCGGTTCGTCCGCGACGCCGGTGGGACGGTGACCGGGAAGGTGTCACTCACGAGCGAGTTCGTCGAGGCGAATTCGGCGGACAAACTGCTCTCGGTGGTCAACTCGCCTATCGTGCCTGCCGGCAAACAGCTGAGCACCGCGGCGGTGGACCAGGGGTCGCAGGCCGGCGACCTGTTGGGGATCACGTTGCTGATCGACCGGAACCCGGCCGCGGCGCCCGTCGACGACATGCAGCGTCAGACCGTGCTCGCTGCGCTGCGCGACACCGGGTTCCTGACGTATGACGATCCACACATCGGCGCCGCCAACACGGCGCTGATCGTCACCGGAGGCGGACTCGGTGACGATGGCGGCAACCGCGGCGTCACCGTCGCCCGCTTCGCCGCCGGGTTGGCCCCGCACGGCACCGGCACGGTGCTCGCCGGACGCTCGGGGTCGGCCTCGGGAACCGGTCCGGTAGCGGTGACCAGGTCAGATGCCGGTTTGTCCGCGATGCTCAGCACCGTGGACGACGCCGATTCCAGCGCCGGTCAGATCACCGCCGTTCTGGCGCTGAGCGACCTCCTGGCCGGGGGGAAGCCGGGCAAGTACGGGACCGGGCAGGGCGCGACGTCGGTCACCATCCCGCAATAGGGGTGGACCGGACTCAAATTTGTCCGTGGCGTGTGCGGCGCGCCAGCGGCGGCCTGTCGGTGTCGGTGTTAAGGTGAGATTCCGTGGGTCGGCAGGCCACAAGCAGTTTCTCGATTCCCTGCCCGTCGTCACGGAGGATGCTTTTGCCCGCCTTACGCAAGCACCCGCAAACCGCCACCAAACACCTCTTTGTCACTGGTGGCGTGGCGTCTTCGCTCGGTAAGGGGTTGACCGCCTCGAGCCTCGGTCAGCTGCTGACCGCGCGGGGACTGCAGGTGACCATGCAGAAGCTCGACCCTTATCTGAACGTCGATCCCGGCACCATGAACCCGTTCCAGCACGGTGAGGTGTTCGTCACCGAGGACGGCGCCGAGACTGACCTCGACGTCGGTCACTACGAACGGTTCCTGGACCGCGACCTGTCCCAGTCGGCCAACGTGACCACCGGTCAGGTCTACTCCACGGTGATCGCCAAGGAACGTCGTGGCGAGTACCTGGGCGACACCGTGCAGGTGATTCCCCACATCACCGACGAGATCAAGCGCCGCATCATGGCGATGGCAGAGCCTGACGCGTCCGGTCATCGCCCCGATATCGTGATCACCGAGATCGGCGGCACGGTCGGCGATATCGAGTCGCTGCCCTTCCTGGAGGCCGCGCGTCAGGTGCGCCACGAGGTGGGCCGGGACAACTGCTTCTTCCTGCATGTGTCGCTGGTGCCGTACCTGGCCCCGTCCGGTGAGCTCAAGACCAAGCCCACGCAGCATTCGGTGGCCGCGCTGCGCAGCATCGGTATCACCCCCGACGCGCTGATCCTGCGGTGTGACCGCGATGTGCCCGAGCCACTCAAGAACAAGATCGCGCTGATGTGCGACGTCGACATCGACGGGGTGATCTCCACCCCGGATGCGCCGTCGATCTACGACATCCCCAAGGTCCTGCACCGCGAGGAACTCGACGCCTACGTGGTGCGTCGGCTCAACCTGCCGTTCCGCGACGTCGACTGGACCGAGTGGGACGATCTGCTGCGCCGGGTGCACGATCCGCAGGAGACGGTCCGGATCGCCTTGGTGGGCAAGTACATCGACCTCTCGGATGCCTACCTGTCGGTGGCCGAGGCCCTGCGTGCCGGCGGGTTCAAACACCGCGCGAAGGTGGAGATCCGTTGGGTGGCCTCCGACGACTGTGAGACCGATCAGGGCGCAGCGGCCGCGTTGTCCGATGTCGACGGGGTGCTCATCCCCGGCGGGTTCGGTATTCGCGGCATCGAGGGCAAGCTCGGGGCGATCTCCTTCGCCCGCAAGCGCGGCCTGCCGGTCCTGGGACTGTGCCTCGGTCTGCAGTGCATCGTAATCGAGGCGGCCCGGTCGGTCGGGATCGCCGGCGCCAACTCTGCCGAGTTCGATCCCAAGACCCCGGATCCGGTGATCTCCACGATGGCCGATCAGGAGGACGCCGTTGCCGGTGAGGCCGATCTGGGCGGCACCATGCGGCTGGGCGCGTACCCCGCGGTGCTGACGTCCGGATCGATTGTGGCGCAGGCCTACCAGGCCACCGAGGTGTCCGAGCGGCACCGGCACCGTTTTGAGGTCAACAACGCCTACCGGGACCGGATCGCCGAGAGCGGACTGCGGTTCAGCGGAACCTCTCCGGATGGGCACCTGGTGGAGTTCGTGGAGTACGACTCGAAGATCCACCCGTTCCTGGTCGGCACCCAGGCCCACCCTGAGCTCAAGAGCCGGCCCACCCGGCCGCATCCGTTGTTCGCCGCGTTCATCGGCGCGGCGCTGGACTACAAGGCCGAGGAGCGGTTGCCCGGCATGGACCTTCCCGAACATTTCGCTGAGGAAGCTGAGGACGGCGCGAGTCCGGTGGACGAAGCCGCTTCTCTTGGCTGAACACGACTTCGAGACCCTGGCCAGCGAAACCGTCTACGTCGGAAACATTTTCGCGCTGCGCGCGGATGAGGTCAGCATGCCCGGCGGCACGTCGGCCCGGCGCGAGGTCGTCGAGCACTACGGTGCGGTCGCCGTGGTGGCCCTCGACGAGGACGGCAACGTGGTGCTGGTGTACCAGTACCGGCATCCGGTCGGGCGTCGGCTCTGGGAACTGCCTGCCGGTCTACTCGACCTGGGCGGGGAACCTCCCGAGGTGACCGCCGCGCGCGAACTCTCCGAAGAGGTCGGCCTGGCCGCCGCGCACTGGCAGGTGCTGGTGGACCTCGATTCGACGCCAGGTTTCTCCGACGAGAGCGTCCGGATCTTCCTGGCCACGGGGTTGACCGACATCAGCCGTCCCGAGGCTGAGCACGAGGAAGCCGACATGGTGGTCGAACGGGTGCCGCTGGCCGAAGCCGTGCGGCGGGTGTTCTCCGGCGACATCGTGAACGGCATTGCGGTGGCAGGCATTCTGGCCGCGCATGCGGTGCCCGACAGGGAGGCGTTACGCCCGGTCGACGCGGTGTGGACCGACCGGCCGACAGCGTTCAGGCGGCGCAAAGGTCTGTCATGACCACACCGTCACCCCTCCGATCAGCCCTCGACGACCAACTGCAGGGCTACCTCGATCACCTGACGATCGAGCGGGGCGTGGCGGCCAACACCTTGAGCTCGTACCGGCGCGACCTGCGCCGCTATGCCGAACACCTGACCCAGCGCGGAATCGAGGATCTGGCCAAGGTGGCCGAGGCCGATGTCAGCGACTTTCTGATCGCGCTGCGTCGGGGCGACCCCGAATCGGGAGTGACCGCACTGTCGGCGGTGTCGGCGGCCAGGGCCGTGGTCGCAGTCCGCGGACTGCACCGGTTCGCCACCGCCGAGGGCATCACCGACACCGACGTCGCCCGCGGGGTCAAACCGCCCACGCCCAGTCGTCGGCTGCCCAAGAGCCTCACCCTCGACGAGGTGCTGGCGTTGCTCGAGGCCGCCGGCGGGGAGAGCGAGGCCGACGGTCCGCTGACGCTGCGTAACCGGGCACTGCTGGAACTGCTGTACTCCACCGGCGCCCGCATCTCCGAGGCGGTCGGACTCGACGTCGACGACATCGACACCCACGCGCGTTCGGTGCTGCTGCGCGGCAAGGGCGGCAAGCAACGGCTCGTACCCATCGGACGCCCGGCGGTCACGGCGCTCGATGTCTACCTGGTGCGGGGGCGTCCGGACCTGGCTCGCCGGGGCCGGGGCATCCCCGGAATCTTCCTCAACGCCCGCGGTGGCCGCCTGTCCCGCCAGAGCGCGTGGCAGGTGCTGCAGGATGCGGCCGCGCGGGCCGGCATCACCTCGGCGGTCTCCCCGCACACGCTGCGGCACTCGTTCGCGACACACCTGCTCGACGGCGGCGCCGACGTGCGCGTCGTGCAGGAACTGCTGGGCCACGCCTCGGTGACCACCACGCAGATCTACACCATGGTCACGGTGTCCACGCTGCGCGAGGTCTGGGCCGGAGCCCACCCGCGGGCACGCTAACCGCCCAGGTACTCAGACTCCAGCACGAGGTCCGGCAGCAGCGTCTGGTACTCGGCATGGGTCTTGTGGTGCTTCGTGTCCCACTGCGAGCCCTGCTGCGCGTGCATGTAGGCCAGGTACTTCGGTGCGCCCGGCAACTTCACGTTGTCGGCGACGACGATCGAGCCCCGGTGCAGCCAACCGCGGTCCAGCAGGCTCTGCAGGTCCGTCAGGTAGGCGTTCTTGTCGTGATCGAGGAACACGAAATCCAATCCGCCGGTGTCGAACCCACTGGCGGCCAGCGCATCCAGCGTGCGGCCCCCGTCGCCGATGGTCCCGACGACGCAGGTGATCCGGTCGGCCACCCCGGCATGGGTCCAGATGCGTCGCGCGATGTCGGCGTTGGTGGGGGAGAACTCCACCGAGAACACCCGCGCGGCCGGCGCGGCGCGGGCGATGCGCATCGCCCCGTACCCGCAGTAGGTGCCCAGCTCGAGGGCCAGTCGCGGGTTGGCCCGGACGACTGCGGTGTCGAGCAACGCACCCTTCTCGTCGCCGACGTTGATCAGGAACGACTTCTCGTAGGCGAATTTGTCGATGGTGGCGATGACGTCGTCGAGATCCCCCGCGCGGGCATTGGCCACGACATAATCGGCGGCCGCGACCTCCCGTCCGTCACCCCATTGCCCGGTGCGGGCGAAGTGTCTGGCGCCGATTCCCATCCGGATGAACGACCACCGCAACAGCGGTAGCCGCTGTTTGAGACTCATGACGCACACCATATGCGCAGGTTTGCCCGCGGGTCTGCCCGTTCTGGCTGCATGGCGACGTTAAACTTGCCGGGATGTGCGCCGAGACTGCGGGATGCCTGACCAGGAGTGGTGGGGTATGACCGACGACAGCGCACACGACGGCCTCTTCGAACACAGCTCACCCGAACTCGGCCTCACCGGCCGGCCACCGCGCGACATTCCCGAACCACGGCCCCGTACGACCCACGGTCCGGCCAAGGTCATCGCGATGTGCAACCAGAAGGGCGGGGTCGGCAAAACCACCTCGACCATCAACCTGGGTGCCAGCCTGGCCGAGTACGGGCGCCGGGTGCTGCTGGTGGACCTCGACCCGCAGGGCGCATTGTCGGCGGGCCTCGGGGTGCCGCACTACGAGCTTGCCCACACGGTCCACAACCTGCTCATCGAACCGCGGGTGTCGATCGACGAGGTGGTGATCAAGACCCGGGTCAGCGGCATGGACCTGGTGCCCAGCAACATCGACCTGTCGGCCGCCGAGATTCAGCTGGTCAACGAGGTGGGTCGCGAGCAGTCCCTGGCCCGGGCCCTGTATCCCGTGCTCGACCGGTACGACTACGTGCTGATCGACTGCCAGCCCTCGCTGGGCCTGCTCACGGTCAACGGGCTGGCGTGCGCCGACGGTGTGATCATCCCCACCGAATGCGAATACTTCTCGCTGCGCGGGTTGGCGCTGCTGACCGACACCGTGGACAAGGTGCACGACCGGCTCAACCCGAAGCTGTCCATCAGCGGCATCCTGGTCACCCGCTACGACCCGCGCACGGTGAATGCGCGTGAGGTCATGGCCCGCGTCGTCGAGCGATTCGGTGACCTGGTGTTCGACACCGTGATCACCCGGACCGTGCGATTCCCGGAGACCAGCGTGGCGGGCGAGCCGATCACCAGCTGGGCACCCAAATCGGGCGGTGCCATCGCCTACCGCTCGCTGGCGCGTGAAGTCATCGACCGGTTCGGCGCGTGAACGATGTCCTGAACACCCCGACCACCGATGGTGCCGAAGCCAATGCCCCGGTCGGGGACGAGCCGGCCACCGGCGATCAGCAGAACCGCTTCCAGGTTCGGCTCACCAACTTCGAGGGACCGTTCGACCTGCTGTTGCAGCTGATCTTCGCGCATCGCATGGACGTCACCGAGGTGGCATTGCACCAGGTCACCGATGATTTCATCGCCTACACCAAGGAGATCGGCGCCCGCCTCGAACTCGACGAGACCACGACGTTTCTGGTGATCGCGGCCACGCTGCTGGATCTGAAGGCGGCCCGGTTGCTGCCGTCGGGTGAGGTACAGGACGAGGAAGATCTCGCCCTGCTCGAGGTCCGCGACCTCTTGTTCGCACGGCTGTTGCAGTACCGGGCGTTCAAACACGTCGCGTTGATGTTCGCCGAACTGGAGGCCGCGGCGCTGCGCAGCTACCCGCGCGTCGTGTCGCTGGAGGACTGCTTCACGGACCTGCTGCCCGAGGTGATGCTCGGCGTCGACGCCGGCAAGTTCTCGGAGATCGCGGCGGCCGCGTTCGCGCCACGCCCGGTGCCCACGATCGGCATCGACCACATCCATGCGCCCAAGGTGTCGGTGCCCGAACAGGCGAACCGGATCATCGCCCTGCTGGAACAGCGCGGGATCGGCGAATGGACAACTTTCTCCGAACTCGTGGCAGAGTGCACCGACGGACTTCAGATCGTCGGCCGCTTCCTGGCACTGCTCGAACTCTTCCGGGCCAGGGCGGTAACATTTGAGCAACCAGAAGCGCTTGGAGTGCTCCAGGTTTCGTGGACCGGAGATCGGCCGACCAGCGAACATCTGGCAACCGCTGATGCGGAAGAATAGCGAGAACAATGACTGACGAGATCTCCGACATCGGAGTTCGGTCCGATGATGCCCCGGGTGAGGTGTTCCCGGTCGGAGATGACCTGGGCATTGATGTGGCGACGGTTCCCGAGCTTGAGGACGGTGAACTGGGCGCGGTGCTCGAGGCGCTGCTGCTGGTGGTGGACACGCCGGTGACGGTGGATGCGCTGGCCTCGGCGACCGAACAGCCCGCCTACCGGGTGATGGCCAAGCTGCGACTGATGGCCGAGGACTTCGCCGCCCGCGACAGCGGTATCGACCTGCGCGAGGCTGCGGGCGGCTGGCGGATGTACACCCGGGCGCGTTATGCCCCGTACGTCGAGCGGCTCCTGCTCGACGGCGCCAGGTCCAAACTGACGCGGGCCGCCCTGGAGACCCTGGCGGTGGTGGCCTACCGGCAGCCGGTGACCCGGGCGCGGGTCAGCGCGGTGCGCGGCGTCAACGTCGACGCGGTGATGCGGACGCTGGTGGCGCGCGGTCTGATCACCGAGGCGGGCAACGATCCGGATTCCGGCGCGGCGGCATTCGCCACGACCGAGTTGTTCCTGGAACGGCTGGGCCTGTCCTCGCTGACCGATCTGCCCGACATCGCGCCGCTGCTGCCCGATGTCGACGTGATCGACGATCTGAGCGAAACTCTCGGCGACGAGCCGCGTTTCGCGAAACTCAATGGTGGCCCATCCGGCAGCAACAAGTCGCTGGCCTTCGACGTGGATAAGGACTGACATGGCTGACGACGGTATCCGGTTGCAGAAAGTGTTGTCCCAGGCCGGAATTGCCTCCCGGCGGGTGGCCGAGCGGATGATCACCGACGGCCGCGTCGAGGTCGACGGCCGGCTGGTGACCGAGCTCGGTACCCGGGTCGACCCGGCGGTCTCCGAGATCCGGGTGGACGGCTCCCGGGTGTTGCTCGATGACACGCTGGTCTACCTGGCGATCAACAAGCCGATCGGCATGCTGTCCACGATGTCCGACGAGAAAGGCCGGCCCTGCGTGGGAGACCTCGTCGAACACCGGGTTCGGGGCAACAAGAAGCTGTTCCACGTCGGCCGCCTCGACGCCGACACTGAGGGGCTGCTGCTGCTGACCAACGATGGAGAGCTCGCCCACCGGCTGATGCACCCGTCGTACGAGATCCCGAAGACCTACGTCGCGACCGTGATGGGCACGGTGCCACGCGGACTCGGTAAGAAGCTGCGCGACGGTGTCGAACTGGACGACGGCCCAGCCCATGTCGATGACTTCGCGGTGGTGGACACGGTTCCCGGCAAGACTCTGGTGAAGGTCACCCTGCACGAGGGCCGCAACCGCATCGTGCGGCGGATGCTGGCCGCGGTGGATTTCCCGGTGAAGGCGCTGGTCCGCACCGACATCGGTTCGGTGGCGCTGGGGGACCAGCGACCGGGCAGTATCAGGGCGCTCAGCCGCAAGGAAATCGGCGAGCTTTATCAGGCGGTGGGAATGTGAGCGGATCTCTGGTGGTGGCGGTCGACGGACCGGCAGGGACCGGAAAGTCTTCGGTTTCAAGAGGTTTGGCGCAAGCCCTGGGTGCGAACTATCTCGATACCGGCGCGATGTACCGCATCGTCACATTGGCGGTCCTGCGTGCCGGGGCCGACCTGGACGATGCCGCGGCGATCGACGCGGCGGCCGCGGGAGCGGTGATCGGTGTCGGTTCGGATCCCGGTGAGGACCGCGCCTACCTGGCCGGTGAAGACGTCTCGGACGAGATCCGCGGTGACGAGGTGACCCGCGCGGTCTCGGCGGTCTCGGCGGTGCCGCAGGTGCGTGCCCGACTCGTCGATCTGCAGCGCGAGTTGGCGTCCTCGGGTGGACGCGTGGTGGTCGAGGGTCGCGATATCGGCACCGTGGTGCTGCCCAAGGCCGACGTCAAGATCTTCCTGACCGCCTCGGCCGAGGAACGGGCCCGGCGCCGCAACGCCCAGAACATCGCGAGCGGCCTGCCCGACGACTACGCGACGGTGCTCGCCGATGTGCAGCGGCGCGACCACCTGGATTCCACGCGGGCCGTTTCCCCGTTGCGGGCGGCCGAGGATGCGCTGCTGGTCGACACCAGCGATATGGACCAAACACAGGTTGTGGCACACCTTCTCGACCTGGTGACTCAACATGCGGGGGTACGACGATGAGCGTCGATGACGGCGACGGCACCTGGTCGGACGAGAGCGACTGGGAGTACAGCGACGACGTCGCCGAGGTTCTCGAGGAGGCCGCCGCCCCGCCACCGGTGTTGGCGGTCGTCGGCCGGCCCAATGTCGGGAAATCGACTCTGGTGAACCGGATCCTGGGGCGTCGTGAAGCCGTCGTGCAGGACATCCCCGGGGTGACCCGCGACCGGGTGTCCTACGACGCGAACTGGCTCGGGCGCCGCTTCATGGTGCAGGACACCGGCGGATGGGAGCCGGACGCCAAGGGCTTGCAGCAACTGGTGGCCGATCAGGCACTGGTGGCGATGCGCACCGCCGACGCGATCATCCTGGTGGTCGACGCGGTGGTCGGCGCGACCTCGGCCGACGAGGCAGCGGCCCGCATGCTGCGCAAGTCCGGTAAGCCGGTCTTCCTGGCGGCCAACAAGGTGGACACGCAGAGGGGCGAGTCCGATGCGGCGGCGTTGTGGTCGCTGGGTATCGGCGAGCCGCACCCGATCAGTGCCATGCACGGCCGGGGCGTGGCCGACCTGCTCGACACGGTGCTGGAGAAACTACCGACTATCTCGGAGGTGGCCGGCAGCGGTATCGGCGGCCCGCGCCGGGTGGCGCTGGTGGGCAAGCCGAACGTCGGCAAGAGCTCACTGCTGAACCGCCTGGCCGGTGACGAGCGGTCGGTCGTGCACGATGTCGCGGGCACGACGGTCGATCCTGTCGACTCGATGATCGAATTGGGCGGCAAGACATGGCGTTTCGTCGACACCGCGGGTCTGCGCCGCAAGGTCGGCCAGGCCAGCGGCCACGAGTTCTACGCCTCGGTGCGTACCCACGGCGCGATCGACGCGGCCGAGGTGGCGATCATGCTGATCGATGCCTCCCAGCCGCTGACCGAACAGGACCTGCGGGTGCTGTCGATGGTGATCGAGGCCGGGCGCGCGCTTGTCATCGCGTTCAACAAATGGGACCTGGTCGACGAGGACCGGCGCTATCTGCTGGACAAAGAGATCGACCGGGAACTGGTGC
The DNA here is from genome assembly GCF_017876775.1 of Mycolicibacterium lutetiense. Classification (NCBI taxonomy): domain Bacteria; kingdom Bacillati; phylum Actinomycetota; class Actinomycetes; order Mycobacteriales; family Mycobacteriaceae; genus Mycobacterium; species Mycolicibacterium lutetiense. The sequence continues at coordinate 1,691,031 of NZ_JAGIOP010000001.1, forward strand.
AGGTGCAGTGGGCGCCGCGGGTCAACATCTCGGCCATGACCGGCCGGGCGGTGCAGAAGCTGGTGCCCGCTCTCGAGACGTCACTGGCGTCCTGGGACAAGCGGATCTCGACCGGTCAGCTCAACAACTTCCTCAAAGAGATCGTGGCGGCGACGCCGCCGCCGGTGCGTGGCGGCAAGCAGCCCAAGATCCTGTTCGCCACCCAGGCAGCGACGCGGCCGCCGACGTTCGTGCTGTTCACCTCGGGCTTCCTGGAGGCCGGCTACCGCCGGTTCCTCGAGCGTCGCCTGCGTGAGCAGTTCGGTTTCGACGGCAGCCCGGTGAAGATCAACGTGCGGGTGCGCGAGAAGCGCGGAGCGCCCAAGAAACGCTAGCGATTTGTGTGCGCTGGGTAACGCCCAGCGTGACGCGCGGTGCACAAGTCGGACCGATAGGGTGGCCCGAGTGTCCGTCACCCACATGGTCCTGATCACGCTGGCCGGTGTCGGTGCAGGTGCGATCAACGCCGTCGTCGGATCCGGCACACTCATCACCTTCCCCACGCTGGTGGCGCTGGGCTATCCGCCGGTCACCGCGACGATGTCCAACGCCATCGGTCTGGTCGCCGGCGGGGTGTCGGGCACCTGGGGCTATCGGCGGGAACTGCGCGGCCAGTGGAATCGGCTGCGCTGGCAGATTCCCGGGTCGCTGATCGGCGCCGGACTGGGTTCCTGGCTGCTGCTGCACCTGCCGGAAAAGGTGTTCGTCACCGTGGTGCCGGTGCTGCTGATCCTGGCGCTGCTGCTGGTTGTCGTCGGCCCGCGGATCCAGGCCTGGGCACGGCAGCGCGCCGAGGGGTCCGGGCAGGCCGCCGACCATGTCAGTCCGCGCCGCATGGCCATCCTGGTGATCGGCACCTTCGCCGTCGGCGTCTACGGCGGCTACTTCACCGCCGCCCAGGGAATCCTGCTGATCGCGGTCATGGGGGCGCTGCTGCCGGAGTCGATGCAGCGGATGAACGCCGCCAAGAACCTGTTGTCGTTGTTGGTCAACATCGTCGCCGCCGTCGCCTACACGGTGGTCGCCTTCGACCGGATCAGCTGGGCCGCGGCCGGCCTGATCGCGGTCGGTTCCCTGATCGGCGGTTTCCTCGGCGCGCACTACGGGCGCCGGCTGTCACCGAACGCGTTGCGCGCGGTGATCGTGGTGGTGGGACTGATCGGGCTGTATCGGCTGTTGAGCCTGTAGGGCCGAATCGGGTCTGCCCGGGGGCTCAGGTAAAGTCAGCAAAACTGTCGAGCAGGAAGGGGTGACCGGTGGCTGAACTTGCCTACCGCACCGCACCTTCTGCTTTGGCTGCCCTCGAGCCCTTCTGGCCCTCGCGCCGGCTGATGGCTTTCGACGAGTGGTGTCGCGCGGGTCGATAAGACTCGCGCCCAACCTTCAGTCGGGTCACCCGGGGCGGTGACCACAATCGAAAGCAGCCGAACCCATGCGTTCGCTTCTGATCTTCACGCTCGTCGGCCTCGGGGCCCAATTGGTCGATGGTGCGCTCGGCATGGCCTTCGGCGTGACCGCCTCGACCCTGCTGGTGCTCAGCGGCGTGGCTTCGGCACAGGCCAGCGCCGCAGTGCATCTCGCCGAGGTAGGTACCACGCTGGCGTCGGGCCTGTCGCATTGGCGGTTCAAGAACATCGACTGGCACATCGTGCTCAAGCTCGGTGTGCCGGGCGCCATCGGTGCGTTCGGTGGGGCGACGGTGCTCTCCTCACTGTCGACCGAAGACGCCGCGCCGCTGATGGCCACGATCCTGCTGTGCATCGGTATCTATGTGCTGCTGCGGTTCTCGCTACGCACGCCGCCGGCCCTGCGTTCGGGCAGCACACCGCACACCGCCAAGTTCCTCACCCCACTCGGCCTGTTCGGCGGCTTCATCGACGCCTCCGGTGGCGGCGGCTGGGGCCCGATCACCACCAGCACGCTGCTGTCGCGGGGCAAGACCGCGCCCCGCACGGTCATCGGCTCGGTGAGCGCCTCGGAGTTCCTGGTGGCGGTATCGGCCTCGCTGGGCTTCCTGATCGGCCTACGACAGGAATTCCTGAACAACCTGCCGGTGGTGCTCGGCCTGACGATCGGCGGCGTCCTGGCGGCACCCCTGGCGGCCTGGTTGGTGTCGAAGGTCAGCCCCGCGCTGCTGGGCACCGCGGTGGGCGGTGTGATCGTGCTGACCAACGCCCAGAAGCTACTGAAGTACTTCGGTATTCACGGCGCGGCCTCGACGGCCATCTTCGTCACGATCGTGGTGGTCTGGGCCGGGCTGGTGCTGTACGCCTGGCGCGTCTCGCTGGCACCGGAATACCTGCCCGGGGAGCTCGACGCCCAGGAGCCGGCCGAAGAACGGCTGGCAGACGAGCCGGACACCGCAGCGCGGTGACGCACCGGGGGAGCGATTGGGGCGAAACCGGGTCTCTACGGTAAGCTTTCGACTCGCTGCCGGTGTAAGCCGGAAGCACGCGGGCTGTGGCGCAGCTTGGTAGCGCACTTGACTGGGGGTCAAGTGGTCGCAGGTTCAAATCCTGTCAGCCCGACCATGAAAACCCCCTCCGACCAGCATCGGAGGGGGTTTTCTGGTATCTGGGGCTGGACCTTTGCGGAACCCACTTCACACCACTTCACACTCAAGGTCATTTATTCGCTTAGAGTTCCCACTCGTGGCCCGCATTCCTGACTACGTGAAGGTGATCACCTACCCTTCCGGAACGCGCCGATACGAGGTGCGCATCGAGGTCGGTCGCGTGGGTGGGAAACGCAAGCAGAAACAGAAGCGGTTCGCAAAACTGCAAGACGCAATCGACGCATATGCCGCCGAGCGCGGCGACCGTGCCCGTGGGGTGCAGGTGTCACCTGATGGCATCACATTGCGCCAGGCCGCCGACGCCTACCTTGATGCGCTGCCGGCGCGACCCAACACGATCACCGCCTATGCCGCAGTGCTGCGGCCGGCGATCGCGCGTCTCGGGGACAGGCCGGTGCAGGAACTGCGCCGCGACGAGATCGAGAAGCTCGTCGCTGACATCGCAACCAAAGCGGTGCCGTCCGGCAATTGGCGCAAATCCGGGAAGATGCCCAAGGTCGCCAGCGACACCTGCGGCCCCTGGGATGCGGCCTCGGTGCGCCACATGTTGTCGCGGTTGCGGGCGGTCTACGCGCGGCTGCTCGAGGACGGCACGGTGATGCGCAACACCGCGGCGTTGGTCAAACCGCCGGCGCGGGGGGATCGCGACAAGGACACCCTGACTGTTGCCCAAGTACAGCAGCTGTTCGACTATCTGGAGAGGACCCAGGATCGGCTCGAGCACCTGCACCACCTGGCCGTACAAACAGGTCTGCGCCGCGGTGAGCTGGCGGGGCTCAAGTGGAGTGACATTGACCTGGAAGCCGCCACTTTGACCGTGGCCCGACAGCGGGTGCATAGCGACGCCGGCGCGGTGGTCGCTGACACTAAGACGGACGCCGGGCGTCGGACGCTGCCTCTTCCGTCGACCCTCCTCCCGGTTCTCAAGCGAGCTCGTGAACGAGCGGCCGCGGAGAAGAAGGCGGTCGGTAATAAGTGGAAGGGTGAGGACTACGTGGTCAGTGGCGAACTCGGAAAAGCGTACTACCCGACCACGTTGAGCTATCTCTGGAAGGACGTGCTCGCCGCTGCGGGGCTTCCGCATGTCCGGCTGCACGATGCCCGGCACACTGCGGCAACACTGATGCACCTCAACGGAGTTCCCATGGCGGTAATTGCTGCGGTTCTGGGGCACACCGATGCTTCGTTCACTCAGCGGACCTACGCCCACAGTCAGGATGACGCTGTGGCGCAGGGAATGGCGTCTTACGGCCAGGCCCTGGGCAAGCGTCCCTCGCCAGCCTGACGTCTGTTTGTCACGTACCCGCGCTGCTGTTGCCAGTAGATATGCCAGTACTGCATGCAAGGCATCGTTCCGCGTAGCGGTGGTGCGGCGTGTCGAGATCTGCCACTGGACCGCGGAGCGTTTTCCGCCGACGATGGTGTGCATGAGTGACCACAGCGACAACAGCGACCACCTGGCGCAGGCGCTGGCGACGATGCTGCGCGCGGTGGCCAGCGAGTCGGCGACCAAGCCGGCGACGAAGAAACTGCTGCGTGTCCAGGACGCCGCGGAGCAGCTGAGCATCTCCAAAGCACACGTCTACTCGCTGATCCGCTCCGGCGACATTCGCAGCGTGAAGCTGGGAAATGCGCGCCGGGTCGCCCAGAGTGAGATCGACCGAATCATGGCAGCCGGCGAGGCAAGCTGAAGTCTGAGATGCCGATGACGGCGGCGACGTCCGTCATCGACCTAACGGTTCTCGCATTGCTCCGGGCGGTCAGCCGAGTACGGACTGTCTTCTGGTTCAAAACCGGCTGTTAAGTCAGCGACGGGTTGCTCGCCGGCGAAACGCCCGTCATTGCGCCCACATGCGTTCGACGTCAGTGGTGCAGCGTTAGCGCGTCGTTGATGAAAAGCATCGCGCCCTGGATCGCGACGTGGAACCAGCCGATGTCGAACGCGCGAGTGTCGCCACGCATGTCGTCGACCCAGTAGTGGCCGTGCACCGATACCGAACCCTGGCACCACAACTGAATGAAAACCTGTTCCGAAGTGCGGATTTACCGACATCGCGGGCCTCTATGGCCCCGTCGTCCGCGAGAGCGTGAGAAAGCGGCACCGAACATGCTGATTCTGCGGGTCCGGCGACGGCTACTAGCGGCGTGTCTCGTCCTGTGGCTGGACTACATCGGTTCCCGTCAGCCACGATGGATCGCATGAACAACGCTGAGCTGCATGTCACCGTTGCCGCGGTGACTGAGGCGTTGCGGGCGGAGTCTCGCCAACCCGCGGAACCGGACACGGTGCTGACCATTGAAGAGGCCGCAGAGTGGCTGGGGGTGTCACGGTCGTTGATCTACACACTGATGGGCACCGGTGAGCTGAGCAGCATCAAAATCGGCCGGCGCCGGTTCATCCCGGTTGTTGAAGCTGAACGGTTGATTCGCGGCGAAGCTGCCTGATGTTGGCGCGGTCAGCACACCTGCGCTGTGCGTTCTAGTGTGGATTCGGAAGCAGCGATCGTATCGATGATCGCCTTGCCGACAAGGCTCGGAACCTGTTGAGGCAGCATGTGTCCGGCCCACGGGACGTGTAGATGCACAGCTCCGGGAATGGTGGCGGCCATTTCCTCCGCATGTGCCGTAGGGGTAAGGACGTCTAGTCCTCCGGACAGCACCGTGGTGTGAGCACGAATGCCTGTCAGTGCGGTGTGAACATCGAAGTCGCGCAGGCTGGGCAGGAATCCGACCGCAGTGCGTAGCGATGTGTTGGCCAGCGCGCTGGAGACCACCGAGCTCAGCCCTCGCTGATTGATCCCACCGTGGGTGCTGAGCTGGTCGAGGACTAGACGAAGTGGTGTCGTAACGGCCGCGGCGGCGCGGGGCGGGATGTGGCTGGCGATCTCGACGAGCCCGTCGAGGACCGGAAGGTTCAGCAGCTGGCCGACTCCGTGTCGTGCAATCCGACCGGATGCAGTAGCGCACAACACCAGTCCGCGTACTTCGGCGGTGCACCTGTGGGAGATGCGTGACAGGTAGGTCAATGCGACCATCGCCCCGAGCGAATGGCCAATCAGGGTGACTGGTCCAACGGGGTCGACGGCGATGAGGAGGTCGTCGAGGTCGTCGGCGAGCTGGTCGACGTTATAGGTATGGATGGGGGTGGACGACGATTCTCCGTGACCACGATGGTCATATCCGATGACGCGTGCTCGTCCGTCGAAGCGCTTTGTCACCGCGTGGATCTGAGCGTCCCACGCGGTGCGGTCCAGGCACAGTCCATGTAGAAACACCGCGGTGCTGTGGGCGTCGGGCCTGCCCCACTGGGACACTGCTAGTGATGTTCCGTCACGGGTGAGGATGCGTTGCTGGCGGGGCTTCAGTCCATGTGCGATGGGCATGGCGGTATTACCTCGTCTTCCCGTGGCCGGCTGTGCTGGTGCTCAACATCAGCGTCTGTGCGGGGAGGCGGCACGCTACCGTGCGCAGGTAGGTGTCGATATCGCCGGCAGGTGTTGGGTCGGGCCACACCAGCACGGTCAGTGATCCGTCGGTAAAGATGACCTCGGTCTTGTGCCAGAACGTGTTCGGGGCGTCGCCTGGCTGCATTCCGGGCGGCCCGCCTGTGGCGTAGGTAAGAGGGCGGATCCCGTCGGCGCCGGCGCTCATGTGCCTACGCCTCGGGGGAGGCGAGGTCGCCGATCCCGTACTGGACGGCGAAGGCTCGGATGAAATCAAGGGATCGGCGACAGTCGCTGACGGTGCGGTGCATGGAGGGGGCGACCGCGTTGGTGAGTGCGGCGTGCCTGTCCGGGTCTATGAACCGCGCCAGTTCGAGTAGGGCTGAGGCGTCGATCGTGCGGTGGTTGAAGCGTGAGAACAACTTCGGCATATGCCGTTCCAGGAACGGACCGTCCAACGAACGGACGGAGCTGCCGACCATCGGAACCGGTTGAGTGATCTGGTGTTCGTCAAGGAACTTGCGGATTTCTCGGGCCCCGCTCCGTCGGCTGGGCGACACGACCCGGTTGGAGTTGGACAGGTCCGTGGGGGCGAGGAATCCGCAAGGGTTCAGGAGGTCAGCGATCAATCCGTTGTCCAGGTGCATGGCCTGCGCCATGGTGAGTCCCGCATCGTCGCGACGGGTAGTCGCGGAACCTGCTGCGGCGCCTGTAGTCACGATGAAGCTGTTCCAGCGCTGTTGAATGCGCGACGCCCAGGCCGTGGTGGAGTCGGTCACTAGGAGCACGCTGCGATGGTCGACTTCACGCAGTGTGTTGTCGATGATGACAACACCGAGCTCGAGGATGAGGTCATGTCTCGGGTCGAGTCCGGTGGTTTCGATATCGATGACGGCGAGGTTGCCGGTTCCGGCGTCTGACACGGTGTCTCCTCGTCAGATCTGCGCCGGCGCGTGTGCGAGAGCGTCTCGCAGTGCAAGCACCGCCGCCTCTGCGTCCGCCCAGCGTCGACCTGCCACGGCGCGATAGAACATCGCGGCGTCGGCGTCGGTTTCAGCGTCGGCGACCTGCAGCAGCAACTTGGCGGCCTTGCGGGGAACACGGCGCAACTTTGGTGCGTGGTTGCGCGCGTCGGCGAGGAGGAAGAGCGACTTCTCCAGGTCCTGCAGCGGATTTCCCTTGTCGCCGCGACGCCATACGTACTTCACGGCGTTTCCCGGGTCGAAGCTGAGTTGGCGGGTGACCTCGATGCATTCGATACCGCTTGGATGGTTGGTGTAGTGCGACGGATGATTCACCGGGTCATGGCCGGTGGCGAGGTCGACTGCGGTCATCTCAATCCTCCTGGATCTCTAAAATAGAGATTAACACGAGTTGCAGTTCGTTGACCAGCTATCGGGAGAGGGAGCGCGGTCGGTTGGCTCACGGCCGCGGTTGCCCGGCCGCCGAATCTTGCCGCGTACCTCTGAGTGCGCTGTTGCGATCGTGTTGGGTACGGCACAGGACACTGGGCCGGCGCGTGGCGATGCTGGGTGTTTCCTCGGCACCGAAACCGCTTAAGCCACGGCGCTGTTGAAAATGTAGGCCCGGTGTGGAGCCTCGCCCGGCCTCTGAAAACGACGATGCCCCACAGACCGTCACGGGTCCATGGGGCATCGTCGGAACCGGCCTTTAGTCCGACAGCTGCTCGCTCTCGAAGTCACGGTGACCAGGAAGGTGATTCGAGGATGCGTTCAAAAGCGTCGGGCTCATCCTTGGCCTAGCTGACAAGGCAGTGGCCAGGTCGGACATGCGCCGGTCAGGACTTCTTGACCCGCAGCGTTCCCAGGCCTTTGCCCGTGAGCACCTTCGGGCTGGCGAAGCCGGTCTCCACCAATTCGGAAGCGGCGTTGTTGAACTCGACCGCTGCCTCGTTGACGATGTCGGCCAACTTGGCGATGTCGGCGTCGACCTCAGCCTGAAGTTCGGCCACGCGCACCCGACCGGCCTCACGTCCGGCCTCGAGGTCGGCGGTGGACTGGTCGTAGAAGCTGCGCAGCTCGCGCAAGGTACGCAGACCCTCGGCCAGTCGTGCCGCGTCGGCGGCGTCCTGGTCGGTGCCGACGTAGGTCTCGTTGATGGTGTCAGTCACGGGAAACTCCTTCTATGGTCTCGGGTTCTGTGTGGTGGTGTGGGTGGATCGGTTAGTCGGCAGGGAGTCGGCTCATCACCTCCGCCGCCAGCCACACGAATGGCAGCCGGGTGTCCTCGTCAAGCAGGTCCAGGCTCATCGGACCGCCCTCGCTGATGTGTTCATCCCACGGGATGGTGACGACTGGGAGTTGGTAGGAGGTGTGGATCCGGTCCCGCTCGGCTGCCACGTCGATGTGGCCCTTGCCCGGTCGCGTCTGAGTGAACACGACCACCGCATCTCTGAGCAGCTCCACGTACCGCCCACCGAACCGCTTCAATGTTTCGATCAGAACGTGCAACTCGTCGATCGAGTCGGCGGCAGTGGATGCTGCCAGCACCAGTTGGTCGGTCTGAGCCAGGCCCTGGTGATACACCTGCGAGTCGATATTGAGGCCGAAATCGAGAATCGACAGGTCGAACCACTTGGACAGTTCGCCCAGTGCCCGCTCCAGTTTCTCCGCGGTCAGGAACCCCGCACCGTCGGCGGTGCTGGCACCGAGAACCCGTAGCCCGGACTTGTCGGTGAGCAGGTAGCTGCTCACATCAGAGGCGCGGTTCAGGTCTTGGTCCGAAGCCAGAGACATTACCGAGGCGGGGGTCTGATCGCTGACCTTGCGCACGCGGTCTGTGAGATTTCCCAGTGGGTCAATCGACAACGCAGCTACTTTCATCCCGCGGTGGGCCGAGGAGATGGTGGCCCCCATGTTCAGAGCTATGGCGGTCTTTCCCGCCGAGCCTTTTCCCGAGATGACGCCGACCCGCTTCGGTGCGCGCAATGTGCGCCGGATCTGAGCGATCCGCTGGTCGTATGCGATCTCATCGGCCCCCTTGGACAGGTGCAGCCAGAACATCTTGTTCGCTTTCGCGCGCCAGCCGCGTTGAGCGCCTTCGGTGCGACCCTCGATGATGCGCTCGGCGCGACCGGTGTCGGCAGTGGCCGCCGGTCGGCCAAGGTCCGTCGGGGTGACGGGTCGACCGAAGTCGGCGGGAACCGCGGGCCGCCCGATCACGGTGACATCGTCGTACTGGCCGGCGGGTGCCCACTGCGCCGCAGCGGCGGTCCGTCCGCCCATCCCCAGCGGAGGCGGTACCGGCGCGCCGTTGGGGATGGGGTCGGTGAAGGCCGGCGGGGGAGCCGGGGCTGGACGGTCGATGAAGTCGTTGGCCGCGGGCGCGTTGCGGTACTTGTCCCGCATGCGCCGAACGTTGGGCTGCTCGGGTGGGACAGTCATGGTCGTTTCTCCTTGGCGGTTCGATTCCTGGTGGGGCACATGGTTGCAGCGGCGACCAAGCCCACGCCGCACGCGGCGCGGGTGATCACGTCGGATCCCCGAAACCGTCACCGCTGATGCGCACCACACGTTCGTCGGGGTCAGAACTGAGCCGGATTCCGATACGCGTATCGGTCGGGTCGATCGCGAAGACTGCGCGTTTCCCGTTGGCGGCCAGGACTGCTCCTATCAGCTCCCGTTCGACCTGCAGTGCATCGGCTGCAACGAAGTCAGGGAGGGGTGCGCAGAACGATCCCGGGTGTCGGATGCTTCGCGGACCGCTGCCTGACTGTGGCGCAGCGGGCGCGGGTGCGGGGTTCGTGACAGGTTCTTCGCGCTGTCTCCACCGGCGCAGCCATCCTCTGTTCCACTGCTGCTGGGCATTGACCGCAACAGTGGAGGCGCCGGATTCCTTGGCTGTGTCCGACAGTTCGGCGGACACAGTTGGAACCAGCGCGGGACCCTGCGCCACATCGGGGACCCCCAGCGCCGGTGCTGGTACCGGTTCGCGGTCGGAGCGGAACGGGCGCAGCCACGACTTGGCCCGGCGCACTACCGGGCGACCGCGCGCGACGACCAATGTCGCCCCTGCGGCACGGGCGGCGATGTCGAGTGCGGGGTCGGCGTAGACGTTTCCGGCCACGGGGACCGGTTCCGGTGCCGGTAGCGGGTCTCGTGCGTGCCGCGCCGGATCGGTCAGCATCGACGCCGGTGACACGAACGGGGCAGCCTCGATCGCCGGTACAGGACCCGGCGCCGACAACGGCGGGGGAACTAGACCCGACCCGGCCGGAAGCGCGGGTCGGTCCGCCAGGTCACCGTCGTCGTCAGGGGAAGAGGCTGGAGCCAGCACCGCGGTGCTGACGTAGTGGCCGAACACGTCGACATCCGAATCCAATTGACCGGTGACTTGCCGTTGCTCCTGGCCTTCGGGATCGGGTCCGGAGTGAGTGTTGTTGCCGAACACCGTTATGGGAGGCCCAGGGCTGGCAGAGGTCGCGGCAAGCGATGCCGCTGGCTCGATAAGTTGTTCGACGGCGGCAGCATCCTCTGCGCTGATTGTGCTTTCCACGGTGGCGCCTTTCGATCCGCGCGTTGCCTTTTCAGCGGCGGCACTTCCCTGCACAGCGTCGGCGGGGCTGGCGGCCAGCTTCTTTTTCTGCTCGTCCTCATGAGCGTTGCGGTGCTTCTTCCACTCGTCCGAGCCGAACTTGAGCTTTCCGGGGATGGTGCTGAACTTCGCGGCCGGTGAAATTCCGAACATCTGCTGAAAAGTGATGTCGGCGTTGGCGTGCAGCAACCGCACCAGGACACCGGTGTTGGCGGTGACACGGATGATGACCCACGACGAGACGATGAATCCGATGCCGAGCGACACCATCAGCCCGTAAACCTGAACCTCCGGATTGTCGGTGAGGCCCAGAATTTGGGTAGCGAGACCTGAGACTGTCGCAGGCAGCGCGACAGCCACCATCGACGTGATCACTGCCATGATGAGATGGCTCGCGGCGTGGGCGAAAGCCTTGGACAAAGTGTCGAATCCGCGACGCTTGTGGACACTGCCCGCAGCTGCCCACCCCGCGCCCACGAAGCAGGCCACCGACACTGTCAGGTGCACGACGAACTTCCAGCTCGCCACCACGGCGAACACGAACATCGGCAGCGCCGGCAGCACCAGCATGACGATGGCGGTGATGACGGTGTCGGGTCCGGCCGCGTTCTGGCCTTCGACGAAGCAGCCGGTGTTCACAGACAATCCCTGCCCGGAGGCCATCGCCTCCGACCACAGCTTCTTGCATGAGTCGGTGAATTCGTGGCCGTAGTTCAGTGCGATCGCCGGGGTGCGAATCGACTGGTCGACCAGCGCGTGGCCGGTCGAGAGCGTTGTGTCGTTGGCGCTTCGGGTGACCGCCGAAGCCAGTCCGGTCGAGAATCCGTTGGCTGTTTCGAAGACCTTTGCGATGATCGCGAACGGGTTGTTGGTGAGCACGATCACGGCGATCACCATGGCCAGTGCAGCGCCGATCCGGTTATAGACCTCGGTGGTGAACATGCTTCCGGCGGTGGAGGCTAGCCGTGACCGAAACACCGAGAACGTCACCAGAGCCAGACCTGCGCAGGCGATCGCCCACGGCGGAAAGAATGCGAACAGCGGTGCGCAGAACCGCTGATACGCCTCCGAGAGCGGGGTCATCCAATTCGCAGACGACAGCACCAGACCGAGCAGAGCGTTGGCCGGCACCACCAGGAACTTGTACAGCTCGAAGACGACGCTGGTGATCATCCCGAAGATCCACGAATCCTGGTGCAGGTATTGGCTTCCCAGGAAGTGCAGGCGATACCGCGCGGCGCCGGCACCGGCGGAGTCGGTGGCGGGGAACAGATCCAGGAACGAGGCCATGGCTAGGCAACTCCTCGCGGCGTACGCGGCTGTGCGTCGAGATCGGTCTCACGGATCATCTTCGAACTGCGGGTGTCGGCGAAACGGGCCAGCGACGCCGACAGGATCGGCAGGAACTGCACTCGCACGATGTTGCTGTTGCCGTCGTTCCACCAGCCTTCGCCCTCGCGGCCGGCGCGAGTCCGGGTGTTGTCGTCGGGATCTGGCGGTGAGGTCTGAGTGACCATCATGTTGATCAGCGAATCCAGTATCGGCATGTCCATGTGCTTGAGAGCGGCCCGCGCGTTGCCGGCTACCTTCTGCCCGAGGGCTGCCTTCTTCTCGATCATCGCGTAGTTGTGATCGAAATCCTCGCCATGCTGGGATCCGAACACTCCAAAATTTGCGTCTTTTCGCGCGGTGCGGTCGGGGGAACGGACAAGTAGTTCGACAACGTCCTCGTTGCCTTTGAGGAAGCTGATCTCGTCCCCGAAAAACACACACGTTCCACGGATCTGAGCGAACCGGTGAGCCGTCATCCGTGCGATAGACCCGTACACCGAAGCTGCCCACTTGTTCAGATCGGTGGCGTTGTCCGGGTTCTCGCCGCGGTAGACCGGAAGCTCATGGGTGCGAAACACAGTCGAATACGGAGTAGACCCGGACTCCATGCGCGCAGCCAAATCAGCCAGGTTGTCGAAAGGCGGCAGGCCCATGTCCCCGTGTCCGCGCTCCGGCGGGTCGATGAAAGCCCGCGTGTATGGGAGCGCGGCCCAGTGCTCGAAATTCAGTGACAAGGCACGGGCTTCGGCGTCGCCGGTGGTCTTGAGGAACCCCATCAGCTTGCGGGTGCTGTTGATGCCCCGTGGATTGCGGAACAAAGGATTGAGGACCTTGGCGAAGTACGCCCCCTCAGGCGACTTTGTCTCAAATCCGAACAGCGGCAGGTAGTGCGCCATCATCGTGGTCTCCGCCAATGGGGATGGCAGGCACTTGAGGAAATCCATCGACACCGGCCCGCCAGGTGAGTCTCCCGTGGCGGCATTGACCACCTGGGTTCGTGCGATCTGGCGGGCGAACACCGCCCACTCTCCGTGCTTGGAGTGATCTACCACGGTGGAGTACCGATTGAGCAGCGTGACGAACAGCAGGATGAGCTTCATCAGGTTCGACTTGCCGCGACCTTGTGCTCCGGTCAACGCGATTGACCCGTTGCCGCGTTCGGTCGCACCGAGGACGTCGAGCAGGACGATCTGCCCGTTGGCGTTCTCTTTGTTGATGGCGATGGGGATGCCGACGGCATCCCCAGCGAAGCTGCGCCGGATCGGCATTGCTCCAGAGAACAAGCGAGCGGTGGTGGTCTGCAGCAGATCATTGCCCAGACGAGTACGCCGCGACCCCGGCATCATCATCGTCCACAGTTCCTTCTGACCGCCAACCGGCAGGAGCGGAGTGAACCCGTTGGATCGGAACCGCTGCTGCAACGCTGCGACCCGGCCGGTGAGCTCGTCGAGGTCGCTAGATCCGAAGGCGAAGATCGCGGCGACCTGCATCCCTCGCGGCCCCGACTCGGCGCGGATCGCGTCGTGGAACCGGCGCAGTTCGGCTCGGCGCTTGTCGTAGTCGTATGCCTCGAATTCATCGGCGGAATTGGCTTCGCCTTCAGACACCAGGTCGCGTTCAGTATCGGACACGCTCTTGGTGTCGACCAGATCTTGCGAGAAGCGAAGACGCAGAGCGAAGTCGGCATCACCGCCGATCGCCTGGTCTACCAGGTAGGTGAAGCTCGACACCTGGTCAGTGAATCGGGCAGGGTAGCGGGCGATCCCGAACAGTGACTGATACGACGTCACGCCGTCGGGGAGTTCGGCGATGCGGGCCTTGCCAGGGTGCGATATCGCCATCACCGTTCCGGCCGACAGTGTGCGGAAGCGCTTGAACAGCGAGGTCTTTCGGTCGATCTTGGAGAGTTTCTTGGTGTAGTCGCGGCCGGCGTCGAGATCGCGCAGGAACGTTGAGTACAGCGCCGTGGCTTCAGCAGCTTCATCGAACACGACCTCCGGGTAGGCCCGCTCGGTCGGTGTCACCGCACCGCTGCGGGGTGGCGGAAGAATCGGAACAGTCAAACCACGCGTGGTGGCCCGCTCGAAGTACCAGTCGACGAGTTCGGGGACGGTCCGTACCGGACGGAACTCCGGTGGAATCGCTGCGAAGCACCGTTTCTCGAAATCGCCGAGGTCGGCCCAATCCAGGCCTTCGTGAGGGTCCGTCTCGACCAGTGTCGAGACCATGCGCTCAGAAATCGTGCGACGTGACGGCTGGCTGATCGAGAGCCAGTACACGCGATCGAACTCTACGAACTCGCCGCTGGCCATCCGTTGGTAGAACTCGTTGATCAGATGCTCGAGGTGACGGTAGCGGTCTGGTTCCCAGTCCGGGATTCCTCCGGTAATCCGTCGATGCGTCGAGAGCGGATCGACGCGCACCCGCGAACCTGCCAGCAGAATGTCGTCGGTGGGGATCTCCGACAGAGCGGTGAGCAGAAGTTCGTGGGAGTCTTGCGCGGCTGCTGCAGTCTCTGGTCGATAGCTGTTGACGTTGAGTCCGGTGAGCAGATAGTTGCACCACACACTGCCGTCTTCGGAGAAGATCAGGTTCTTGCGGCGTTTGCTGAGCGGTGGGATGTGGTTGCCCATTGTGCGTGTCCTTCCGAGTCGGCTCAGATGCCGGGGAGGTCGAAGTTGGCGCTGTGCCGGTGGCTGAGTCCACGTCGCAGCAGGGAGAGTGCGGTCAATTCGGAGAGCACTCCGGTGTTGTCGATGCGGGTCAAGATCGCGACGTAGACACTGACTGTGACGAACCCGGCGGCGAAGACGGCCGCGGCGATCAACGGGTTGGCAACCATGACCACGATGAGCGCGCAGGCCATCAACAGAAGGATTGCGATGACCGCGAATGGGCCCATGCGCACCCCGCCGATTTTGGCCACCATGCGCACGCCTTTGACATCGTTGAAGATCCTGAAGGGACGCATCAGGCATGGCCTCCGCGTACAGGAACCTCCGGACCGCCTACGCCACCGCGTGTGCCGGCGAGGCCGGGGCAACCGGTGCGCGTCACCGGAAGTTCTCGATCAGGCCGGTGCCGTAGTTGGCAAGCCACATGATGCCGCCCAGGATCATCTCGACGAGCAGCACGCCGAAGACAACGGTGCGCAGTTCCATGTGTGCAGCGGCGCCTTTCTTCGCCATCCACACGTTGAAGGCCTGCCAACCGCCGACGAGAACCGCGAGCACCATGAGTGCGGCCAGGCCGAAGTTCACGAGGGTGGTGAGGATGCCGTCGCTGGTGGGGTCGACCAGATCGGCCCTGTAGATGACGCTCTGCGCGGCGGTGAAGATCATGAGTGCCCTTTCCCCGAATAGTCAGGTGCCGTGTGTTCGGGGACAGGCTGATACGCAACAGTTGTCAACAACGACCGCGGCGCGGGTTGCAGGGGGCGGCAGGGCGCCAGCGCATATACACACCCATGTGCGCGTATGTGAGTGGAAGACGACTGCGGCACCGAGCTACAACCTGCGATACGGAAGTCACTACGACACCCAACACAGGCCCGCATACAGGCACCGATATATCCGATGCCACAGACGGCAACACAGCACGCGATACGTGCAGGTCGCCAACTCGTGGCGCACGCCGTGTCGTGCTACGAACAGAGCTACGGTGCGCGCATGAACCACGCAGATACAGGCGTCACTGTGCACGCTTTCATTCGGCCTGGTACCCCGGCATCTGCCGGGCCCGCCGTGGTGACTCAAGTAGTCGACCTCTACGAGTTCGGGGTGATCGGGCCGGGCTCGACAGTCTGGTGCAACCTCGATGTGCCCAACGCGTTGTGGGTGTTGTCAGAGGTCTCAACGTTCCTGCGGATCGTCGACGTGCCTACGGCGGGCTGGGTGCGGTTGACACATGACTCAGCGGTGTGGGGCCGGGTGGCCATCGACACCACGCGGGCTCCAAGTCACGGCTTCTCGACCTCGGACATGCCGATGTCGGTGCAGCCCCACGACACCGTGACTGTCGCTTTCCGCAACACCGACAGTGCGCGGATGCGTGCGCAGTTCGGCGGCGCACATCACGCCATGCACGACTTCGAAATCAGCCGGGGGATGATGCGTGCGATCGATTTGAAAGCAGGCGGACACCAGACCAAATCCGCCCCGAATGCACCCAGCCAGTTCTCGTCCAACCACGCCGGCGTGCGCGGCCTGGACCTCATGGCCGCGACCACCGGACCACACATGCATCGGGTGATTCGGGAGAACCTTGACGCCTTCACCACCGTCATTGACGTCGCTGAGTTCGGCAGGATCAAAGCAGCCCAGCAGCGCATCTCACAGATTGCTGAGGTGATTACCGATCCGATCGTGCAGCGCATCGCCGCGCTCAAAGACGTTGGACCGTTTACCGCCGACAACGATGACGATGGTGCCGGGCCCATGTCCGGGCTGGACGGCGATACAGGCCCCGCGGCAATGGCCGGTTGACACCGCGGTCGCCGGCAGGGTGCTGGATTAGCCCGCGGAGGCGGCGGCTCCAGGAACCCGCTCGGGGCGGCGGATATGCGCAATGTCACCACGTGCCTCCGCGGCGGTCATCCGACCCCAGACCATGTCCATGAGACATTCGCCGCGCATGGCCACAGTGACCCGGCCGTACTCCGGAGTGCCCGTGATGCTCAGCGTGCCGCCCTTCGTCGACGCGAAGAGCGCCATGGCATCTCGGATCAGCGCGTTGAAGCCGTGGTTGGTCCACTGCGAGATGGTGACCGGCTCCATCGATCCGGTCGCGACGGTTTTCACGTACACGACGTCTTCTTCGCGCTGAGCCATGGGGCACCTCCTCTCGGGCAAAAGTTCGATACAGCAACTATAGCTATGTTTGCCGCACTGCCGTCAACACTCAACTTGTCACGTCCTCCGTTACTTGGTCGAAAAACTATTGCGGGGTGATCGCTCCCCACCCGACCGGGGCATCGATTCCGTCGACCAGCCACACGTTGTTCGTGCCCAGGGACACCCGCAGCGCCAGGTCCATGATCGACCACGTCTTGATCGAAGCCGCGGCCTTTACCCGCACCAGGACTTTGAGCGTGTCTCCCGGCTTGGCGGTGGACACCGGAACCGAATCTGAGGCCGCCCAGCTTGATTCGATAGTGGCCGTCGAATAGGGGCTGTCGGTGATCGCCGATCCCGAGAACTTAGACGAAACGAACTGCCCGAGCGACGTGGCGTTACCGGTGGAGGTCAGGTACGCGGTCACGAACCGGCCCAACGACTCCGACAGCGAGCTTTTCGAATCAACCGGCACCGTGTACTTGCTCGCCACTTTGAACGGAGTGGTGTCGACGTTGACGATGGACGGCCACATCAACAGCTGGTAGTCGGTGTCGTGTTCGATGACTGTCACCGCGTAGCGGTTGATCTGGGCTGCGCCGACCCCAGGGGCCACGAACGTCACCGCGAACGTCGCCTGCCACAGCACCGCGTCGGAGCCTTGCCAGCGGATGATGTCGGACGGGTCGATAGAGCGCACTTCGAAAGGCACCTCAGACAATTCGATCGACGGCGATGCCAATGACCGCGACAACAGCGCCTTTTTCGCCGACTCGGAACCGCCCATCCACAGCAGGAGAGCGTTGCGCGCGTAGTTCTGCACCCGGGTGACATCGGTGATCGCCGAGTAGGTGTTCACCGGCTTGGGCAGACGCGCCAAGATCACCGCTGTCAGTACCACCATCACCAGCACGAGGCACAACGCCAGCGGGCCGCTGATCATCGAGAACACCATGGCACGTTCCCGCGCCCTGGGCTTCCACTGTGACAGGTCTTTGAGCTTGCGCACATTCGACAGCAATCGGGCCATCCCGCTGAGTCCTTTCCAATTCGCAGGTCGCGCCGCGCGAGGCTCGCGACCTGGTAGCGGCCGTACGGTAGCTGCGCGCTACGGCCCTGGGACGCCTCCGGCGCGGACAGAGAGAGGACCACATCTGTTGAACGCCACCGTTGATGCGCTCCTGAACGCGTATTCGCGCCCAGCCCCCGAGGCCACGCGGGTTGCTGCTGCGATTTCGCGGGCCATGGTGACCGAAGACGGCACCGAGATTGCGTCTGACGCCGTGTTGTCGGCGCGAGTCCGTGCTGCCGTCGAGACCGCCAACCACGAGATCGCCGCGGAGAAGATGCCGCGGACATCCACATCGCCTGAGCACCGTGCGACAGAGTTTGGTGACCCCGTCGGGGAGTTCACGGTTGACGACGCCGATCCGGCACCAGTACCGACGCTGCGGTCTGATCGTCGATACCTGCTTACCGACGATCCCGCCGGCGCAATCACAGAGTCACCAGCCCCCGAGGCGCCACCATGGCGGACCGACCCGCCGCTCGACGGCGTAGAGCTGCGCACCGTCGCACCCTCAACCGAGACTGAGACCGCAAGACCACAGCGCCTTTCAGCGGTCGACGGCACCGCACACCTGGACGATGACGGCGACGAACAGTACTCAGATAGCGCTGATCATCGCGAGTACCGAGAACATGTGGACGAGACTGACGCTGCTGAAAACGACACCGAACCCGATGGCTTGGCCTA
This sequence comes from Mycolicibacterium lutetiense, assembly GCF_017876775.1. Lineage (NCBI taxonomy): Bacteria > Bacillati > Actinomycetota > Actinomycetes > Mycobacteriales > Mycobacteriaceae > Mycobacterium > Mycolicibacterium lutetiense. Next base: position 1,709,562 of record NZ_JAGIOP010000001.1, read on the forward strand.
CACCGGATCGGAAACCGACGACTACACGGATGAACAAAGTAACGAGGTGCGCGGTGGCGCGGACACCGGCCCTGATCCAGAACCTGTCGACGGCGATGAGCCCGATCCGATGCTGTCGCTATCGCCTCCAGTCCTGCTGCCGCCCTCACCTACCGATGCATTCGCTGGCACCCCGTCGCCGTGGGACGACCAAGCCGAAATCGCGCCCCCCGCATCCGGAAATGACGACGATCAGGAATCAGAGGATCAGGGCGCTGTGTTCAATCGCGACGTCGACGATCCCGCTCCCTCCTGGGACGCCACCGAACCGCCCGACGACATGAACGAGCCGACCCGCGATCCGGAAACCCCCCTCAAAGAACGGATCAGCCAACAGCTGCAACGCGTCCGAGAAGGGAGCTGGCGCAAACGGCTACTGCTCGTCGCCGGCGCCGCCGTGACAGTACTCGTGCTCGTGGCCGTGTTTGTGGCGTCGATCGCCGGCAACCGCGGCGAGCCGCCGCAGCCGGCGGGCCAAGTCGCTGCACCTCCGCTGCAGTCAGAGAATCCTGAACCTGAACCCGTGGACGAGGTTCTGGTCCCCGCCAAAGTCTCAGCGAGCTGCGGCAACGACAGCGACGCGGTCGCGCCGTTCGCTGCGGACAAGACCCGCGCTTGGGTGTGCCTGCGGATAGACGGACTCGACCTCAACGTCCTCAACATCACCTTTAACGCGGAGGTGGTGATCACCTCGATCTGCCTCGTGCCAGGGTGGGACTACGTGGCACCCGACGGTCGTGACGAATGGGCCCGCCACCGACTGGTCACCGCGGTCACGTGGCGAATGGGCGGGCAAGCGTTCCCCCAAGAGATCAACCCCACCCGGCCCGGGGTCTGTAAACAGTTTCCGACGGACCCTCCGATCAGCACGCGGGAGATGTCGATGACAATCACCGCCAGTACGCGGCCGCCGCTAGGCAAGGATCAGGTGAGCTCCGGAATTGGTGGTGCCGACAATCCGGACAGCGTTGAGAACATCGACAAAACCTCCGCAGTCGGATCTATCGTCATCAACGGCCACAAGCGGAATGCGGGTAGCTGATGGCTGCCAACACCGAGTCTCTGTACCGCTGTTTCCAGCAATCAAACGCCTACGCACGTGTCGCCACTGAACTGGCCCGCGAACAGGGAGGGTCTACTGACGGTGTGGCTTTCACCGCGGCCGCGGCGCTCGCACGGTGGTGGTGGTTGCACGACCGAAGCGCACCCTCCCGCGTCCTCGACGACATCGCCGACGCAGACCCGGCGGTGCATGCTGCACGGTCCCGCTTGTCGGGCTCCCGGCAAGAGGAGCTGGCTCGGTGGGTTTCGCTGGCGTGGCCCAGCATCTGTGCGAGGGCACAGACTCTGCTTGCCGCTGAAGCGATCTGGTTACTCAGCACCGGCGGCGCGAAGGCCGATCGGTGAACCTCCTGTGGAGGCTGGCCACCCCCAGACAATGGCGCCGCCGATCCTTGGTACTGCTGCTGGTGTGGGTTGCGGTGGCGTTCGCCCACCACGAGGGCGTGCTCGCCGACGCCGGGGAGCTCCGTCTCCCGCGTGAGGCCACGACACCTTCAGCCGGCCTTCGGTAGGTCGCGCCCTGCGGTTCGATCCGCACTTGGACCGGCCACCATGGCCGTCGAAGGATTCGCTCGATTCTTCGATTCTCGTTAATGCTGACGACGCGACTTTCGGAAAGGACTCACAGTGATCGACCCCGATGCCATGAAGTACCTGAATCAGGCCATCGGCTCACTCCGGAACTCCAATCACGCGGCAGCGGACCGGGATCTGGACTATGCATGCGAGGCATTTTCCGACCATTGCGATCTGCACCGGGCTTTGGCGTACTCCCATGTGACCAACCGGGGCGGGTACTTGACGAGCTCCGACATCACCGCGATCCGAAACACCCTGAACACCTACGACGAGATGATGTCGGTCATCGACAAGTCGAGTCAGGAGGAATGGTTCGGTGCCGATTGGGTCCTGCCCACCGTCGCACTCATCTTGCCTGCGGTCACTCGGGGCCAGTACCGCGCCGCATACTCCGCCCTGCTTGTGGAGCAGGGGCGTTACGACGAGGCTCGGGCCGAGTTGGATGCGGCCGCCCGCGAACGTGTCGTGCTGGTCGAGAAAAACGCGGTTAGCACGGCCAAGGAGATCGCCGCCGTCGAGTGCCTGCTCTACTTCCACACTTCCCGCTGGGAGGACCTGCTCAATGTGGCGGGGACTCTGGTGGCGAAAGACACCTCGCCGCTGGAGCAGGCACTGGAGGCCTACGGCACAGCCATGTCCGGAACGGCATTGGCTCATCTCGGTTCTCACGAGGCAGGGCAGAACAAGCTCCGATACGCGGTGTCGAAGAACTTCCGCGATGTGTCGGCGTGGGCCTCGCTGCAGCTGGGGTTGTCCTGCCGTACCGCCGGACAGGAAGACGCCGCGCAGAAGGCATTCGGCGACGGCATGCAGTTCAACACACTGCCTGAACTCACTGATGCGATACGCAACAAGAACCAGCGGATGCGAGTCTCGGCTGCGGATGTGATCGCGGCGCGCACCAGCTACTGGGACGTGGATTCCGAGCCGGACATGGACGACTTCCAGCGCACCTCCTCTGCAGAGGAACGGCGCGAGATTCTCGACGCGGCACTGGCCGAGTTGAACGCGATCGACGGTATGGACGAGATCAAAGAGCAGATGCTCACCTTGTCCCACGAGATCGCTTTCGAGAACGAGCAGCGTCGGCGGGGGATGTCGGTGAAGGCCAAGACGCGTCACATCATCTTCAAAGGACCGCCCGGTACAGGTAAGACAACGATCGCCAACCTCATTTCGCGACTGTTCTACGGGCTCGGGGTGATTCGCAACAACACCCTGGTGTCAGCCAACCGGGCGACCCTGGTCGCCGAGTTCGAAGGGCAGTCAGGACCGAAGACGATCGCCAAGCTCAATGAGGCACGCGGCGGGTGCATCTTCATCGATGAGGCGTACGAGCTTGTGCAGGACCGCCCCGGCCACAAGGACTCGTTCGGTTCGGAATCACTGACAGCCCTGCTGGAGTACATGGACAACCACCGCGATGACATTCTGGTAATCATCGCGGGTTATCCGGCGCCGATCGAGCGGTTCCTCGGCGAAAACCCCGGCCTGAAGTCACGTTTCGCCTACTCGATGATGTTCAACACCTACAGCCCCGACGAGATGTGGCGCATCCTCACCGGAATGGCCGCGAAGGAAGGTCGCGCTGTCGACCCGGCTGTGGAGGGCCGGTTCAAACAGATCATCGAGATCATGTGGGACACCGATGCAAAGGGCGACAGGGTTCTCGACGTCGCCGGTAACGGCCGCTTCGCCCGCAACGTCTTTGAGCAGGCGCAGGGTCTGTCTTCGCGCCGGCTGATGAGCGGCGGCGTCGATCTTGCATCACTGACCAACGAACAATTCATGCAGCTGTCCTCCGAAGATGTGCTTGGCGCGTCGGCCAACATACTCAAAGGGTTCGGCATCATCAACGTGGCCTAGCCGCAACGATATTGCGCACGCCGCCCCGGCGATAGAACAGATCACCGGGGCGGCGACGTCTTCGGCGTCAGGACAGTGGCGAGTTCTGCTGCAGAAAAGCGCGAATGCTCACGGCGCTGAGCTGGTTGCCGAACCGGTCGATGCCGACACGCGCCACGAGCCGATGCTGGGCGTACACGTGGACCATCGCGGTGTCCTCTCCGCATCGGAAGCGCAGCCTGATCCCGGCGACCGTTACGCAGTACTCGCGGCCGGGTCGAATCTGCCGGACGTCGCCCGAGATCAGTCCGAGCTTCGCCTCGCACGCAAGAGGATCAGGCACAGACACCGTCCCCGATCGCGCGCATCGCCGGTGCCGTGACGCACTGCACTGGGTCGGGAACGTCCGGCGGCCCGTGCTGGACCCATCGCGATGTTCCCGTCTCGAGCAGCCACTGATCGTCGCGAACCGCGAGACTGTCTGCCAGCACAGCGTATTCCTCGGCCACGCGCCGACGCTGTGCGCTGTAGCGGATCTCATAGGCCAGAACTCGGCGGTCCGGGTAGAGCTCTAGGATGCGCGGATCCTCGTCGTAGGTGAGCAGCCACCTAGCGCGGCAACCGGTGAGCGCACCAGAAAGCCGCTCGTGGTCGTCGATGGACATTCCACTCGAATACAGTCCGTTGCCGGCAACCAGGTACGGCGGATCGACGAACAACAGGAGTTCATCTTCGATCCCGACGGTTCCGTTCAGCTCGGCGATCCACACGATCCCGTCGCCTTCGCGGACCCGTATCCGGCTTCCCAGCCGGCCGATTCGGGCGATGCGGTCGGACAGCCCCTCAGGGTTCCACCGCGAACCCAGATGCCAGCGGCCGGTCTGGCTCTTCCCGCCGATCGGACCGACGCGAGAATTGACCATCCCGGACCGGGAGCACCGGTTGATGACCAACGCGGCGAACGCCAGGTCGATGTCGTCGACGTCGGCGCCGGACTCCCGGGCAGCGACCAGCTCGCGAGCGGCGTGCCACGTACCCATGTCGGGCTGGCTGGCACGTACCACCGCGGCCAACTCGGCGCTGTTGCCGGTGACGGTCCGCCACAGTGCTGCCAGCGCCGGGTTCCTCTCGGTCAGCCAGAACTCGTCGACGACACCGTGATCGAGAAGGTGTAGTCCTGCGCCGGCACCTCCGGCGAATGGCTCGGCCCACACTTCGACGTCCAGGAGGCCGAACTGCGACTGGAAGATCTCGGCGAGGGCAGAGGCCATGCGGGCTTTCCCTCCGGGGTAACGCAGTGGGCTCAGCCACCGGTCAGACTGTGGCGGCATTGGGGATGTCCTTCAGCCGCCGTGGATTACGCGGCATCCGCGCGACTGACTGGCGTGGGGCGAAGGCCTGACCAGTGGCCGTCGCCCGACACGACGACGGGCGCCTGCAGGTCACGATGTTGCGGGCGGTCAGCATTCGTAGCGCCCTCGTCCATCGAGACTGGGGTGTGATGAGCCAAGCCACATGATCCTTGTTTGCGCTCGTCAACACATCGACACACCTGACGAAGGACGATTACGTCAGCTGCCGCCACTGTGGCTCACCCAGATAAGCGACGAAGAACAGTACGTTCGGATCGTCGGCGTTCGCCTCGGAGGCGAAGCGTTCAGCCACATCAAGGGCGGGAGTGGGGCTACCCACTGGGCAAACCTCTCCATGCTGATTGCGGTAGGCGGCGGTATACATCTTCATGATTCTCCGATCCGATAATGGCGCCGATTACGTCAACCTGCGTGGGGGCAAGGGTCGCGGTCACCGCACTGCTCGAAGTGCTCACGCCAATGCTGGTGGTCACGGCGTTCCTCGTACTCGCGCTGCGTAGCCCTGCGTTCTGCTTGTCGGCGTTCTGCCCAGTTTGTGTCCATGCCGATAAATCTCCTGCTCTAACAGCGGGCCGATGACATCTGTCAGGCCGAGCGGCGTGCATTGGTGACCTGAAGCGTCTTCTGCTCGGTCATCGGCGAACCCTGGTAGCAGCGGCAGACTTTCGGCGAGTCTTGGGCAGAGCAGGGATCTGGTTATTGTCGATCCTGCCTGTGGTGAGCATCGCCGCGCTGACCTCGGCGGTGCTCACGTCAGCGGCGTCGGCAGCGAAACTCTCCCAGGCGGCGGCCATTGCACCGTCCACCTCGTCACTTGGGCGCACCCGGCTCGGGATGATCGTGCCGTCGGCCACCGCAGCGGTGACTTCCGCCAGCAGCGCGAACACCTCGGCGATTTCCTCAGCCCGCAACTCGTCGTCGGGGTCCTCCTCCAGCTCGGGGTGCAGGATCCCGCGGCCGGTGCACGCTGCGATCACTGCTTCGGAAATTTCCTCGGCGGTCTCGGTTTCCAGCGTTGCGGCGATCTCGTCGAAGAAACCGTCTGGGATCTTGGCCCCCCGTGGCGCTGTGTGCACCGGGAATGTAGGTCCGGTCATCGTCTATCTCTCCTTGGTGGAAGTCCACCCGTGCGCCGGTGGGGAAGGGCGGCGTATGAGTGGGGCCGACGTTATTGCCGAATCAGCCGCGCTCGAAGTCGAACGGCACGACACGCCGGGGGCGTGAGGTGGCAGCCCTCGGTGAGCTTGAGTGTGTGTCGCGAGCTCACGGCGTTGACCGTGACAGCTGTGCGGCGAGTTGGTCGTCCACGGCGCGCACCTCCACGGTCCCGTCCACTGTGACTTCGGCGGAGATCACCCGGAATGTGGTTTTCGTGTCGATGATGTCGGCGTTGGTGACCGGCATCGCGTCGCCGGTGAGGTAGCGCACTCGGACCCGGCCTGCGCCGCCGCGTACGTTGCCGTCCCTGCGGGTCAGCGTGTATCCCTTTGTGGTGAACGCGCCGCCGGTGGGGAACACTTCTGCGATGAACTCCGCTTCACGGCCTCGATAGACTGAGGGAACCACCTGCGTGGAGGTCAGTACACGAGGCTGATGGTCACGTCCAGCCACAGCGCGGTGTACTTCGAAGGCGCTGGCCAGCTTCGCCTCGGCCAGTAGAGCTTGCGCGCCGGCCAGTTCGGGGTTGCGGCCGTGGCGTGCAATCTGATTGGCTGCGGCCACCATTGCCACGCCGTCAGCGCGGACATCTGCGTGTTCGGGGCACAATGCCTTGCCGGGGGGATTCGTGTGCACCGGCGTGACGGCGTTCCAGTCAACGACCAGCTTCTCGCGAGCCCCCGGATAGTCCGCGTCCAGCGTGTTCGAGCGGTGGCGGATCTGGAACCCGGCGCGTGCGGCGGCATCGCGGTTGTCCTTGGAAACGCTTCCCGCGTAGCGCTTGAGCGTGGCCTGGGCGGCTCGTTCGGTCAGCAGCTCTGGCGGAACCTTCGTCTGCAGGAACTCTTTTCGCGCGGCTCGGGCGAAACGCAGGTGCCTGGAGAGGTCGAAGCCCTCTATCCGGGTGGTCTGCGCTTCGGTGTCTGCCCCGTGGCGCGAGCTGTGTGGACGAGAAGCCAACGCGGCTGCCGTGTGGGCGCGGGCCTTGCCGGCGAGCAGTTGCGCGCTGCCCGAAGCGTCGGCGGTGTATCCCATGGGTGTGTCACCGTAGAAGGTCCGCTCCAGGATGCGACGGCGTGCGGCCAAACGCATCGACTGTGCCCGTGGGCTTTTGCCGACCAACATCGACTGGACTGCCGTGTTGAGCCCTGAAGCGTTGGCTCCGGCCGGAACTCGGGTGAAGTGCTCGAAATCCACATCGGGAATCCGTGCCAGCACGTCTGCGACACGAGCGTCCGGCTCAACAGGCAGCCGCACACCGTCGACGAGCACTGCGGTCCCTCCACCGGCTCCCGCTACCAATGTGGCGCCGGAAGCCATTTGGATCCCGGCTGTGGAATCGATGTGATGGCGGCGTGCGCCGTCGATCAGGTCGGCCACGGTCAGGGGACGGTCCTGCTCGTCGTTCAGCCGCTTCACCAGATCGCTGGCGGGGCGTGGGGAGGCAGCGACCTGCGCCTGCTCTGTCACGTCCTCGAACAACTTGTCGCTCATGCGCTGCGACACCGTGGTCAGCGCCCCGATCTCATCGAGTGTGTGCCGCGCATAGAACTTCTGTGTGTGCTCCGGCAGCTGGTCGAACGCGGTGCCCGGCGCTGGAGCAGACATCGCCCCACTGGCGATCGCGTCGATGCGTGTCTCGATGCGCTCCAATTCGGCGGCGGCATCGAGCGGATCAACGATGGCGCCGTCGGCGACCAGGTCGCGCTCACATAGCGCCGAGGCCAACTGAATCTTGGTGACCACCATCGGATCGCTCTTGCCGCCGTTGATCTTGGACGAGGCCTCATTGGAGTTCTCGCGAACTTCACTGAACACGTCGTTGTGCATGCCCGGAACACGCCGCAGCGCCCCCGACTGGGACCGCAACAATTCCGAAGAGATTCCCGGCGAAACGGCTTCGAGGCTGACCAAGAGGTTGCTCAGTGATGAGGGCGCCAGAGATGCCACTGCCGCTGCGCTGGCGTTGCTCATCTGACTGCGAACGTTGTGGGTCACAGTGCGCACCGTGACCCGGTTCTCCTGACGCCGAGCCGAGGCGTCGGCACGCTTGGCGTCGGTCATGACACAGCGGCGGCACTGACGAGCTGATCCTGCGAATTCGCTGAGGGAAACGCACATGTCTGGGTTCTGGCCTTCCGATGCGACAGCTGTGTCATGTCCTTTCTATGCATTCTGGCATGCCTGTTCTAAATGCCGGGCAAAATACGCGGCAAATCACTGAACCTGATCCTTCAGGCAGAGGCCTGAAGGCGTTCGTCGAGCAGATTGAGCGCACGCAGCGTTGCGGCCTGATCTTCGGACAAACGTCCGCCGCGGTGCCGCCGTCGCTGGGAGACCACCCAGCTGTAGAACCGGTGCCCGGTGTCGATCGGCCGGCCACCCAGTTCAACGGACAATGCGACGGCACGGGCGTCGAAATCCGCTTCGCGCGCTGTCCATCGCCATCCGGGAAGTGCGGCCAGGGCATCAGTGCGGGCTGCGCTCAAATCACCGCGGCGGTGATTGTCGCGCTGGTCGCACACCCAGGCGGCGAGGGCGCATTCGAGGGCCTCTGCAGCTCCCGTCCGCGGGTAGTGTCGGTGTGCGCTCACGAAGTCACGCAGCGCTTCAAGCTGCTGGGGCCAGGAGATCGGGGACCGAGGGCCGGCCAACGACTGTGCCCAGCCCGGCAAGGTGTCCAACAACTGGGCCCGGCGCGCGGATAGTCGGCCTGAACGCAACTCGAAACGTTGCGTGGCAAGCCACCCGGCCAACGCTTCATCATCCCCACGTGCAGGGATATGCCCGAACGTGTCGACGAAGTCGCGCACTCGGGCGAATGCGGATTCCCAGCGGCGCTCCCCAGGGGTCCACGCGAACCCTGGGAGTCGACTCAGGAGTTCAGCGCGTCCGGCCGGCAGGGACCCTGCCATCGCCCGTCGCCGCTGGCGGCTCAACCACGCGGTGCGTGGGCCGCCGCTGAGATCGTCTCCGGCCTCGCCGCGGGCGGCGACCTCCAGGTAACGCGAGACCCAGATGTCGCGACGCAGGGACGTGATCCCGGCGGGCAACGCATCCAGTGCGAGCTGCTGGCGCTCCGACAGCTTGCCTGCCGCTCGACGGCACCACGACCACACCAGCCATGCGAAGTCGCCGGAAACAGGGTCGGGAGGGGTCGCGGAAGCGGCTACCGACGCGCAGCGCACCAGCCACGCGGTCTCGGTGTCAGTGGACGTGCCTTGGCGGGCGGGGGTATTCAAAACCGTCGGGTCCTCTCGAGCTTGTCGATGCAGAGCCGCACGACCGTAACCACCCGGGGGACGGGGGAGCGAGGGTAGCGCGGTGCTGCACAAGCACCCGTCAGACCAGCGTCGGCACCGCATTCAATAGCAGTGCTTCGTCGTCAGCCCACGCGACCAGATCGTCACCGGCACGCTGCAGCTGCGGGTTGCTGGCCGAGCGGGCCGCTGCCTCATGGACATGTCGGACCCAAGTTGCGGTGTCCATCAACCGCTTTCCCAGCCTCAGATCAACGGAGTAGATACGGCAACTGGGAACTGCGGCGTCCTTGGGCACCGCCGCCACCTTCGCGATCACCTGTGATACCGGGGGCATCGGTTCCCATCCGCTACCGTTCCACGTCAACATCAGCGACGCGGTCGCATATTGGGCGAGCTGCACCGCGATCGCCAACCAGGACAGGTCGATGGAGCTCGACGTCTTGAGGTCGCCGATCATGAGAGTGCCTTCAGCGTCAATGACCAGGAAGTCGAACGTCCCGACCATCCCGGTGGCGGGGATGAACACAGTGCGTTCGACCATGGAGGAGACGAAATTCAGGTTATGGCGGCGCATCGCCGCGAACAGCACCACAAGGTAGGGACGAATCATCGAGGGAACGTCATCGAGCGTCAAGACGCCCTCCAGTACGGCTTGCAGATAGCCGTGCACCATCGTGCCGAACTCGCTGCCGTCGTGGGCGCCGGAGCGGCGGGCCGCCTGCCACGCCACTGAACTCAGCGCACGCTTGGACGACCAGTCCAGTTCGGAGATGTGCTCGGCGCCGTCAAGGGCAAGTCCGTCGAGCAGTTCTGGGTTGCGGGCCAGTCCCAGCACCGTCGACCGCAGCTGCCAGTCGGTCAAGTTTCCTGTGTCGTCGAGGACCTTGGCGTGGCTGGTGGCGCGAGTCAGGGTGTCGGTCTGGCGGATCCCGTCCAGGCCGGGGACCACATAGCTCTTCTTGTCGCGGGTGTAGGCAGGCTGCCACTTGCCGGGAACCTCAGGAGGCGCGGGGATGGCGTCGGTGGGCGGTGCGTAGGGAGTCCGGGCCGGCGCCACCGGGTCGTCGCACATGGCCAAAACCTGCGACGGGGCTGGCGTGACGCTGCCAATGAGCGGTGCCGCGGATGGCCCCGCCAAGGTGCCGTTACTGATCACCGACGCAGTCGTCGAGCCGACCGGGGCGACGCTGCCGATTTCCGGGGCAGCGGACAGGGTCGTCACAGTGATCGAGGGGCCAGCCGGGGCGACGCTGTAGATCGCCGGTGCGGGCGCCAGTGCTGTGCTCATGCGGGGCACGTTAACTTGCGTGGGCGACAAGACGAATTGCCACATGACGGCACGCCGATGCCGATAGCGCGCAGCGGTAGGAGATGTCAGTGCATCGTAAAACAAGTGGCATGTGATGGCGCAAGTTAAGCGGCGTGCACGGCGACGCGCTCCGGACTGGTGGGGGCAGGGAGCTTCGCAATCACCTTTCGGCGTGTGACTGTGCTGCTCAGTGGAAGGCCTTTGCAGCCGAGCCATGCGGCACCCAAGGCGGCGGCGAACGCGGCGTCTGCACGGTCCTCGATGTTCTTGTCTCGGGTGGCGTCCGGCCAAGCCACCGCATAGGCGGCGACCACCTGGCTTTTGCTCGCGTTGCCCTTTCCAGTGGCGAACTGTTTGATCTGTTGCGGAGTCACTTCCATCACCGGAACCCCCGCCGTGCACAGGCCTTCGATCACTGCCCACCACAGGAATCCGCGACGTGTCAGTGAGCTGTCCTTCTCGCGGACCGAGAACTGCAGACCCTCCACCACTGCCAGCGCCGGGTTGCAGGCCCGCACCTGGTTGACAATCCCGTCGACGAGGATCCGGTGTCGAGAGACGTGGGCGTCGATGGTGCTGGTGGCCGGCGGCACTGAGCGATGCACCGCAGTGGTCAGCGCCGCTGTCGCCAGGTCGATCGCTCCGATGCCGGTTCCGGTCAAGGACAAGTCCAGACCGATGGCACAGGCTCTGCCGGCGGAGTCGGGGGTCGTGGCCATGGCTCCCACGGTCGCATCGCCTGGCGGCATGGACGGCCCGCGGCGCGGTTCTCGCTGTCGTCTCACGAGTCCCGCATGCATCTGTTCGAACAGGTTTTCGACACACCGGTTCCCGTTTTCCGGTTCCCGGTTTCCCGCTGGATTTGTCGGATGTAAATTGTCACGGACGCGCTGAACCTCCCCGTACTTCGACGTAAATTACCCGTTTGACCAGCGGTAACTGTCAGAGATCCGGTTACTTCACCGCTCAGCTGGGCAAACACGCATCTGTCGTGGGAATGGGGGGTGCCTCCGGCAGCGGATATTCTCTGTTTCAGAGAGAATGCAGGTAAAGATATGTATCTAGAACAACTAACTAATTAGCTTCCACCTATAGACCCTGTTTCCTTCTGTCACGCCGAGCTGTCCGAGGCACCCCCCCTTTCCACGACAGCTACGCATTGCTGCAGGTGAACCGAAAAGTCACCGATTTACTGACAGTTACCGCAGGTCAAACGGGTAATTTACGGTGAAACTCGGGGAGGTCTAGCGAGCGGCGAACCGCAGAGAAGACGAACACCGAGCAGCCGTTCGGAAGGGGGCGGGGGTGCGGGTGGGGACCCGAGAGCTTGTCCGATGACCTGTCACACCGCCAATGCACGATGTCGGCGTGGGGTTTCTGTGCGTCTGGATCGTGGTTTCGAGGCTGCTTGCCCGGCCGCCGCATGGTTGAGTGGCTGACCCCGCGCCCCGCTGTGTGCTCGCTCCAGTGTTCGGCCAGCATCAACGGATCCAGCCGCCGAAGCATGACCAAGGAGACAGCCCTGTGACCAACTCTTCCGCCGGGACTGCTATCGAGATGGCAGCTGCACACCGAGCAATGATCAGAACCTGTGGATGAGCCTCGGCGAGGCGGCGTAGGAAAGGGCGCACCTTCCCGAGGATGATCTGAATGTCGAAGGTCTGATCAAGAGCCGGCGTTGGCGCGCTGGTTCGGGAAGGTACGCCCATGCTCACGGTAGTTCACGATGCGGATTCATCCAACGAGGATGCTGGCTCGTCGCGGTCGTTGCTCGATGAGATTGTCCGCGACGGTGCCCGCCAGATGCTGGCCGCAGCGTTGCGGGCTGAGGTCGCCGCCTACATCGAGGCTCATGCCGGTGAGCTTGATGAGAACGGGCACCGGCTGGTGGTGCGCAATGGCTATCACCGCGAGCGCGAGGTGCTCACCGCGGCGGGCGCGGTGAGTGTGACCGCGCCGCGGGTCAATGACAAACGTGTTGACCCGGACACTGGTGAGCGGCAACGGTTTTCCTCGGCGATCCTGCCGGCGTGGGTGCGCAAGTCGCCGCAGATGACCGAGGTGTTGCCGTTGCTGTATCTGCATGGCTTGTCGACCAGTGATTTCGGTCCGGCGTTGGAGCAGTTCCTGGGCTCGGGTGCCGGCTTGTCGGCCACGACGATCACCCGACTCACCACGCAGTGGCAGGACGAGGCCAAGGCCTTCGAGGCCCGTGATCTGTCGGGCACCGACTACGTCTACCTGTGGGTCGACGGCATCCATCTCAAGGTGCGCCTGGAGCAGGAGAAGCTCTGTTTGCTGGTGATGATCGGTGTGCGCGCTGACGGCCGCAAGGAGCTGGTCGCGCTCACCGACGGGTACCGGGAGTCGGCCGAGTCGTGGGCTGATCTGTTGCGGTCGTGCCGACGTCGCGGGATGACCGCACCGGTGCTGGCCGTCGGCGATGGGGCCCTGGGGTTCTGGAAGGCCGTGCGTGAGGTGTTCCCGGCCACCGGCGAGCAGCGGTGCTGGTTTCACAAGCAGGCCAATGTTCTTGCCTGCCTGCCAAAGTCGGCTCATCCGGGGGCGATCGCGGCGATGCGGGAGATCTACAACGCCGAGGATATCGACCACGCGCAGGTGGCGATCAAGGCGTTCGAGGTGGACTACGGCGCCAAGTACCCCAAGGCGGTCGCCAAGATCGTCGATGACGCCGATGTGCTGCTGGAGTTCTATAAGTACCCGGCCGAGCACTGGGTCCATCTGCGCACTACCAACCCGATCGAATCAACGTTTGCCACGGTACGTTTGAGGACCAAGGTGACCAAGGGGCCGGGTTCACGCGTCGCCGGAATGGCCATGGCTTACAAGCTGATCGACGCCGCGCAAGCCCGCTGGCGAGCCGTCAACGCACCGCACCTGGTCGCTCTGGTCCGGGCCGGCGCGATCTTCCACAAAGGCAAACTGCTCGAGCGACCCACCGACATCACCCCGTCGGCGGACTCGGCACCGACCGAATCAACTGGAACGGAGGTCGCCTGAAACAAGCCGATCCACAGGTATTGACAATTCCTCCTGCACACCCGCGGATCAGTCCTATCGGGTCGCCGCAGCGTCACTACCGGTTGGACCCGCCGCTGAAGAGGTCCGGACGTTGCAGCGTCGATGTGGCGATCATCCGCGGGTTCAGCACCTTCTATGTGTTCGCCGCGAATGGCTCTGGCGATGTCGCTGATTGGACCGCGCTGGCGGTGCTGCGTGAGCCCGAGGTTGTTGACTACGAATCAGCGCTCGCTGCGGTCGGATACCGCCTCGGCGACCGCAACGGTGATCCCAGGCCCGCGGGCAGTTGCGGCTAAGGCTCGGCATGGCGTACGGCCCGCAGGCCTCGGCGAAGTTTGCGGGGCGGTGTTCCCCGGGATCGAGTGCGCATCGGGCCATTTATCTGAGCATATGTTTGTGATTCAATGCATATACTACTGTTGGTTTCGCGACTACCTGGAGAGGCGCCGGGAATGCAACACCACACGACTCGGGTCAGGCGATGTGTGACTCGAGTCGTCAGTTTCCACAGGCCTTTCCAGCGCGAGTCGGTTGAAGTTGCCCCGCTGTCCGACCCTGAGCAGGAGCTGCGCTATGACCCACCCCGCCCACTCTGGAACTGCGTACGAAGTACTTGCGCACCGGCGTGTCAGCCCGATCGGGTCACCGCAGCGGCACTTCTCTGTGACGCCTGCGATCGTTGCTGTTGATGGTCGCTCCCATCGCAATATCGCCCTCATCCCGGATGCGGAGACCTTCTACGCGTTTGTCTCCAGTGCCCGTGGGGTGATCACTGACTGGACCAACCTGCTCGGCGGGGAGGCCGGACCTGTCGGAAGTGTCGAGGATGCTCTATCCCGTCTCGGCTACCTTCTCACCATCCCCTCGCGGCGCGACTCTGTCGCTTGACCCGCCGCCGCGGCATTCCCGCGTCGGTGAAGCCGCGCCGTGCGCCACTCCGTGCCGGCCGGTCTACAACGATCGCGGACGCCGTTGTAGAGCCGAACGCAAGGAGTGGCTGTGAGTCATTACGCCTTTAAAGGGGCCATCTTCACCCCCGGCCCGCTGGTCGAGGAGTTGATCCGAATCGGCGAGGCTTCACCTGGGGCGCGAGGCATGGACATCGAGGAGGTGCTCGTTCAGATCGCCGAAGCGAATGGGATCGACCGCGCGACCGTCAGCTCTGACGAATTTCCCCTGGCCGTCTGACATGGCCAGGCTGATCATCTACGTCCCGGCCTCCGGGGCCTCGGAGTACCTGGCGGAGGTCCGGACACAGATCCGCGACGGGTCCACCAGCGGTTACGTCAACAACGACATGCACTGGGGCGTCGAGTACGACCTCGACGAGCTCGGAAGCGGTCTTCAATGAGGGAGTGGGATCTGCCGCGCCAGGCCGCTGAGCTGGCCGAGGCGAAAGCTGCACACGACAACCCGGAGAATCGCGTCATCCGCGGGGGCCGGGCAATCTGCAAGCGGTGCGGCCTCAACTGGGAGCGCATGGTGCACGGCTGTTGAGATCCTCTCCGGCGGGGGAGGCGCGCTAGGCGGTTTCCCAGCGCTCACAGCGAGGGTTGGTCAGCGCATAGTCCGGTGTTTGGTCGATCTCGCCATGTCAGTTGAGCCCCGCGGTTTCCGTGGGCGGCCACCTCCGGTGCCGCGTCCGGGCCGGTTGATGAACCAGTCGGTGACCGCATCGGCGTCGAAGAGCGGACTATTGCCGATTCGTGCGGCGGGCGCCGGAAAGTCGTGCGGGCGTGGTGATCCGGCTCGGCGGCGCTGAGCGGCTTGGCCGTTGTACGTCCGAACGGTGGCGGCGCCAAGTCGGTACGTCTCTGCGATATCGGCGATCGAGAGAAGTGTCGCCTTGGGAGGCTTCGTCATGGCGCAGCCTCCTCGGTTCAGACGCACAGGCGAAAACATAACTATATGGGCTATAGCCATGTTTTGCGCTCGGAAAGGATGAGCGACCATGTCAATCGTGACGTGCACGCGAAAATCTGCAGATTTACACGGTGCTCAGTGTCACGGAAGATCAGTCCTCTGCCTCGGTGTGTTCTGTGAGACGGCCTCGCCTCACGTTGCGTGACTCCGTCCACCGCTGCGTGTACCGCTGACGCAGTGTTTCGCCAACATCGGTCACATCGCCGGCAAGCCACTGCGCGTAGCGGCTTGAGGGGTCGTTGGGCGCCAGATCGCCGGATATGGCAAGGAACGTCTCGTAGAGGGGACGCACACCCGGATGCAATGCGTTGCTCGGCAGACAGTTGTCCTCGACGAGTCGGATCACGTAAGGCCAACTCAGTGCTACGAGCGCGGCGCCGATCTGGTCGACCGCCGAATCGTCGTGCGCCGCATCGCTGCCCCGTTTGCGTGCCCGGCTGGCGCTGCGTTTGCGCGTGAAGCTGTCGAGCACGGCGATGGCGCGTTCCACTGCCGCAACATCAACGGGAACGGGCCGGCGGTCGTAGTTGGGCGGCCGGAATAGGAAATCACTGCCGATCTCGGGTCCGGGGGGAGTGAATTCGGGGTCGGCCACGATCTGATCCATCGTCCCCGGCGGCCACCCGACCCCTGCCTCCAGCCGACCCAGCACGCGGGACGAGAAGTTCGTTCTGCGCCCTGCTTCCAGATCGGACAACACCCGAATCGAGACTCCGCACTGTTCGGCGAAAGCCTCCATGCGGGGGTACCCGCTGTCGATGCGCGCCTGCCGTAGCGCAGCTCCCAAGCGGTGCCATCCACTGTCGTCGTTGCTCACCACGGTCCTCTCCGGTTGGTTCCGTGCGGCCTGAGTATGCACCATTGCCAGGCATCAGTGATGTCTGAGGTGCTGGATCCTTCCTCTCGCTAAGTAGTTCTGTGGTGGTTTGCCAGCAGGTGTGAGATCTGAAAAGATCGCCCGCGCTCCGGATATGGAGGCAAGGGCCACGTGTGGATCGTCAACACGCGTTAAATCGTGGCATATCGCGCGGATCCGCACCGGAAATGGGTGAAACTGGTTGTGAAGTGCGGCTATGGGCCGCTCCTTGCACGCTGCAACTGTAAACATGTCGGGAGTCGTCTCAGCTAACGGCACGCTTTTCTCGTGATGTTTGCTAAAGAGTATCGCTGCGTCGGTTCGAGGGCCCGAAGTTGCACAGGCATTCAGCTGCGCGTTCACGGCATATGCTGCGTGTTTCCCTCCTGCGGGACGTGCAGATGCATGCTCAAGTGCCGCTGCTGTTTGCAGGCGTGACTGCATGCCAGATTCCGGATGATCTGGAAGAGCAGCTACTCCCGAGGTCTTTCGTGCCGGGTTGGACGGACCATGAACCTGCGCGCGAGCAGCAGGACGATAGGACAGCTGGGCCTATTCGTGGTCGGCGTCTTCAGGGTCACCGCACAGGCCCAGTCCGATTCGGTGTGAACGGCGGGCATCGTCGAGCTCGGCATCGCTGGATGCTGTAACAGCACTGCGCCACTCTTCACTGTCGGTCATGGCGCACATCGTGTTTCGCGACATTGAAGGCTGACGAGCGCGGCGCGGTCGGACGACAGCGGATCTGCCGATACATCCGTGGACCTTCTGCAAGTCGCGCCGCGGCCAAGGGGCGACGCCGGGCGCAGGTAACCATTGCGCGCATGACACAGCCCGTATCCGTGCTCGCCGACACCACGTTCGTCGCAGTCAACGTGCACGCCGGCGACTCCGCTTTCCAATGCAAACTGCACGCCCACACGACGGTAACGGCGCTGCTTCCCCAACTGCGCGAACAATTCGCCGGAAGCGTTCACTCCGAGGGGACGGTGCACGCCTATCTGACCGCTGAACGCGTGGAGTGGGCGCTGGAGGCCGGGCCGATGCGCAAACGGCTGGACCCCGAGATCACCCTGGCCGAAGCCCAAATAGCCCCGGGGGCCGACCTCTACCTGACTCACCGCACCCGCACCGAGAGCTATCCGGTCCTGCGTGACGACGTCGCCGAGGGCGCCGCGGAGGTATCTCGGCGGCTATTCGCCGTTCTTGACGGCCGCGACACTCGGCGGTTGGCCGCCGCAGCGCTGCCGCTGGCAGTCGCAGCTGTCGGAGCTGTCGGCATAGCCGACGTTCTGGCCGGTAATGCCGCCGCGCGGTGGCCGGTGGTGGGTGTTTTAGCCGCGCTGGCCGTAATGTGCGCCACCATCGCCGGGGTTCTGTCTCGGGCCCGCGACGAGTTCGACGATGTCAGTGCCTCGCTATGCGTTTGTGCCTACCTGGCCACGGCGGGGGCCGCGCTGGCGGGGGTGCCACGGAGCCTCGGGATCTGGCACCTGGCCACTGTCGGCGCAGCTGTGGCGACCATGGTCGTGGCGTTGTGGTCGGTGACGGCGAACAAACCTGCCGGACTACACGTAGGTGCGGCCGCAGTCTCGGCATGCGCGGTGCTCGTCGGTGCGCTGCACATCATTTTGCCGGCGTCATCACAAGCGGCGGCCGCGCAGATGGTGTTCCTGTCATTGGTCGTCATCGTGTGTGCTGTGCAGTTCTCCCGCGGAGTGGGACGAGTGTTGGTGAACTACATCCCGACCACCGGCGAGCCGGTCATACGGCGGTCCGAGCAAACCGTCGCCGCTGTGTCACGAAGGTCGACGTCCGGCGTCGCCATCGAAGCGATGCTCAACCAAGAGGCTCGTGTCATCACCACACTCAAGGCCCTGATCGGCATGGTCGCAGGGGCGGGAATGGCACTGGTCGCCGCGGCGGCGGCCGGCGGCTACTTCACCTCCAACTACGAGTGGCACATGTTCGCACTGGTCGGTTCTGCGTCAGTTGCAACGGTCGCGATCGGACGCGGTCTGGTCATTCGTGCTGCTGCCGTGCCGCTGATGGTGGCCGGTCCCTTAGCCGCCACCGCCTATTTGGCCGGTCGGGCGGTGTCACCGCATCAGGCGGACTCGGTCGTGCTGATCGCCGGAGCAGCGCCGCTGATGCTGTTCGTGCTGCTCTCGACGCTGTGGGCGATCCGGGCCCAGTCCATGCATTCACCGCTGGATAAGCGCCGTCTGGAAAGGGTCGCGGTGTTGGCCGTCGTTGCGGTCTTCCCGCTGCTGGTTCTCATCATGGACGGCTGGTCGAAGGTCCGAAACCGCTAAGCACCGCCACCTCCACCCACTGCCGAGAAAGGTTCGTCGTGCCCCGTCTCCGCATCCTGACAGCGCTCCAACGCAGCGGTGCCATCCTCGCCGCCGTTCTGTTGGCCGCAGTGCTATCGCCTGTGCCGCACGCCTCGGCCTACAGCCCGTACGTGTTCGACCCAGCGGTAGACATCGCCCCGCCTGACGCCCCACCAGGACCTGACCCTCGGTTCCCGATGAAGCAGCAATACGAGTGCGCTACCTCCGGGCAACTGGCCGGATCACAGTTCGACTCGGTGCCGATCGACACTGTCTGGGGCGTTCGGGATCTGCACGGCTTGTCCACCGGGAAAGGCCAGACAGTCGCGGTCGTCGATTCCGGGGTCAATCGAAACGATCGGCTGCCGCGTCTGCTCGGTGGCGGTGACTACATCATGGGCACGGATGGGCTGCTTGACTGCGACCATCACGGCACCCTGGTCGCCGGGATCATCGCGGCACAGCCGAAGCCCGGCGACGGCTTCGTTGGAATTGCCCCCGATGCCGCGATCATTTCGATCCGCCAGACATCCGACCGCTACAGCATCGATACCACCAAACAACCGGGCAATGCCCGCGACGCACAGGCCGCGTCCAACCTCACCACGATGGCCCGCGCGATTGTGCGGGCGGCATCATTGAACGCCACGGTCATCAACATTTCGGCCACAGCATGTGTGCCTGTATCGGCGCCGGTGGATCTGAAGGAGTTGGCCGGCGCTCTCTATTTCGCAGCGGTGGTGAAGAACGTAGTGGTGGTGACCGCGGCCGGAAACCTCGGCAACGACTGCGCCCCGAACCCAGGCCCCGACCCGGCCACCCCGTCCGACGAACGCGGCTGGGGCGCGGTGAGCGCTTTGTCGCTGCCCTCGCTGTTCGACCAGTTCGTGCTCAGTGTCGGCGGCACATCACTATTCGGCGACCCGTACGTCAAGTCGATGCCGGGACCGTGGGTGGGTGTGGCCGCCCCGGCGATCAACGTCGTCAGCCTCGACCCGGCCAAGATCACCGGTGAGCTGATCAACGCGCAGACAACCAAAGCCGGCGACGAGCCGATCGCCGGAACCAGTTTCGCTTCTGCAAACGTTGCTGGCCTGGCAGCCCTGATCCGGCAGCGCTGGCCGAACCTGAGTGCCCACCAAGTGATCGAGAGGATCAAGCGCACCGCCCACAGCCCATCGAGCGCATTGTCCTCACTGGTCGGCGCCGGGGTGGTGGATCCCAAAGCCGCGCTGACCGCCCCAATCGACGACTCGATCCCGATGCTGCCCGACGGTGTTCCCGCGGTCGCAGCGGTTCCTGGGGCTCCGCCACCCCCGCCGGACACTCTTGGCCGCACGGTCGCCCTGATCACGTTGGCCGTGCTCGGGTCCGCGGTGTTTATCGCCATGGTGGTGACCCTGGCCCGAGGAGGGCGCGGACGCAAGGAACAACAGCCATGACCACTCAGCGGTGGTGTCCGGTTTCCGGTGTCCGTTGCCGCGCAGTCAAAATCGAGGAGGACAACTGATGGCCCGCCGTGCGCGCACAACGACCGGGGACAACAACGCCACTGAATCGGCTCCGCCGCGGCTCGCGGTTCCGGATCGCAAACTGCTGTCGCTGACCCCCAGCACCGGCCTGGCCGCCTCGGCGCTGGCCACCACCGCCGTACTGGGGATGTCCCCGTACGGGCCGGCCGCCGCAGTTGGTTCGGCCGCCGCGATCGCGGCTGTCTTCGGAGCGCAGGTGGGGGGACGCACACTGGGACAATGGGTGGCGTTGCGTCGCGGCAGCCGTGACCTCCCGGAGCAGGCGGCAGCGTTCTCACGCGAAGGAATAGGCGTGATCTTCGACGGGAACACCGTCTCGACCCTGGTCCAGATCACGCCGAGGCCGTGGCAGTTGACCAGTATCACTGCAACGGGCTCCTGCCAGTCTCCGGTGATCTCAGCAGATGTCCTGCGCCGTCAATTGCGCCAGTACGACATCGGAGTCAACCGCTTGACCGCAATCTGCGCCGGGTACAAATTCGCCGCCCGCGACGTCGCCGCCGGCGTCCTAGACACCCTCATCGGACCAGTGTCGGTCCCCCTCGGCGGGATGACAGTGATTGAGGTGTCGCTGCGCCTGGAAGCCGACATGCTCGGTCCTGCTTATCGCCGCGCACAGCGTGATTCACTCCCACACGGCCTGTGCCAGGCACTGACGATCGCGGCGACCCGGGTCTGCCATGCACTGGCCGAGCAAGGCTTCGGTGGCCGAATCATGGATGTCAACTCGATCCGGGCATTCCAGTCCGATGTCCTCGCACAGGTGGGCCGTCCACTGGCCAGCCCCGGGTGGCGAAGCTGTGGCCCCCGTTCCGGTGTGCACACCCGCACCTACGTTCCAGCGCGAGGGCACTGGAACGCCGAGTCGGCCGGCGGCTGGCACCACCTGCAGTCCCACCGGCAATACACCACGCTGACACTGACCCCGCAGGGCGATAATCAGGCGCTGGCCCAGCCTCTGATCACGTACCTGGTGCGCGGCGAGGACGGCCTGGCCAAAGCTTCCGGATACGGCCTGCGCGCCGCTGTCGGACAGCAGGCCGCGGGCCTGGTTCAGGCGTTGCCGGTGACTAGGCAGCTTCCGCTGCGGTCTCCAGGTGCCCTCATCGACGACGATCATCACCTCGGATTCGGTATCCCGGCCGGGGGAGCAGGTGTGTTTGTGGGTACGCGCGAGGACAAGACGCGCGTCTTCGTGGCAGTTTCTCCGACCGCCGAGCCGTTGTGGCTGTCGGGTCCGGTCCTGTTCGCGATGCAGATGGTGGCGCGGCTGTCGACGCAGGACCAGACCATCGCAGTGATGATCGACGATCCGCGCTGGCACCGGTTAGTTGCGCATCGCGACTGCCCGACACTGACTGTGGGGTCACTGGATTCGGCCCCCGCCGACGTTGTGGTGTGCACGCCCGCATGGTGGGAGCGCCACCGCGAACGGTGCGCCGGCAAGGCAGTTCTGCTGGTCACCGAAGACGTCCCCGGACGGGGGGCCTCCAACAGTCTCACCGTAACGACAACGGCCAGCGGACATTCGGAGATCGCGGTAGCAGTCGATGAGCAGACCACGACCGTGCGCTGGGAACTGACACCGATGGAGCGCCGGACGCTGCTCGGGGACGTCGACACCGAGGGATCTGCTGCACCACGCGAAGGTTCGGATCTGCGCCTTCCACAGGTCGTGGATCTGCCGACGGCCACCGCGGCGATCCGCCCCAAGCGCCGGCCAGCTGCCGCTGTGCCGGCGGTCGAGACCGTGAGACAGGCCGCGGTTCCAGCGACCCCGGCTGCAGTCCCGGTGACGCGACCGGACCCTCCCGTCTCCAAGCGGCGCGCGACTCCAACGACGCTGTCCGTGCGGGACGTGACAGAGCTGCCTCCGGTGGTGTCCGCGCCACCTGCTGCCGCCCGGTCACCGCGACGTACCGCGGCGCCGACGCCGACGAGAGCGCCTGCGCCGCGAGTCGACACCGCCCCGGTCGCGGCTTCGCCCCCGCTGACCCCGCCGCCGGCGGTGCGAGCAGACACGCCCGCCCAGGACGCCAAGACCCCGCCCCGTCGTCGCGACCGCACTCCGCTGCGGCCCGCCCCGGCAGGGTCACCTCCACTGGCACCGGTGGATCCGCCCCCGAACCGGTCCCGGGACCGCCAGCCGAGCCCGCCACCTTCGCCAGCTCTTCCGCAGAAACCGCCGGCGCGCCGGGGAAAGCACCGTCACGGATCGGATGAGGAGGGCAAGCCGTGACCAGCTATAGCGACGATCTGTTAGGTGCGTCGCAGCCGTGAAGCCCGGTGGCAGTCGCGACACCAGCGGGTTCGCTCGAGCCTCCTACCATTCCCAGGCGTTGTGCTTGTCCGCACTGGGAATTGCTGGGCTGCTGGCTCCGATCGCCGTGTGGGGCTATCCCTCGCCGGTACGCACCGCTGTGGGGTGGGGCGGCGCAGCAGTCGGAGCGTGGATTCTGGCCGCGGCGCGCCGCCAGTGGCGGATGCAGGACGGTGGCTACCGCCGTGAGGTGCCGTTGGGCGTGAGCGAGGCCGCACACGTCTCAGGCAGCGCAGTTCCAGAGCTCCCGCCGACCCTGTATGAGCACGGGAAGCTGCACCCTGAGGTGCGCCGCATCCTTGATATCGCCGCCTCCCAGTTCCGCGACAGGCTGGTGCTCGACCCGGCCCAAGTCGAATTCGAAGAAGACGGCAGAGGTGGAAGGAAGCTTGTTCTGTGGGGATTCCATTGTGTGGATTCAGGTTTCCTCACTACCGCTGGCATCCAGGACAGATTGCAGTCGACATTTCGCAAAGGACTCGGCGGGGTTTGGGCGTTCGAGTGGGATGAGACTGGTGACCGCTTTCTGGCGAGTCGCAAGTCGCGGATCGAGAGGCTGGTGTTTCCCCCGGACTGGCCTGTCGTTACCGACGCCGCTGCGGCCAAGCGGCTCTACATCGGCTGGGAGTTCAAAGTCGGCAAGTCGGCTCGGGGTGTGGAAGGTGTGTGCCCGCAGAAAATGCCGCACCTCATGTGCATCGGTGAGTCGGGCTCTGGAAAGTCGGTGAGTGTGCGCAGCTTGCTTGAGCAGTTCCGCGCCGCTGGATGGCAGTTGATTCTCGCCGATGGCAAAGGGCCGGACTACGCCGGATACTTCGCTCCGCACCCAGAGGACAACAATCTTCCCGTTCCGGGCACAGTCGCGGTCGGGATCGGTGCCTCCCCGCGCGGTATGAGCTATGTCGGCGCGATCGTTCTGGCATATCTGATTCTGCAGGAGCGGCAGAACGGTTCCATGGAAGCCAAGATCACTGATCCGGAAGGGTGGAACAACTTTGCGCCGGTGCTGCTGGTGATGGACGAGATCAAAGGCATGCGCGAGAAGTGGAAGAGCGCCTTGCCGGGCAAGGACTTCGAGGCCATCGAATCGATGGTGACCGAGATTCTCTCCCTGGGCCGCGAACTGCGGGTGCACGTCCTGCTGGTATCCCAAGACGCCCGTGCCGTGTCGATCCCGAACACCTGGAAGTCGAACGTACCCATGAGTATCTGCTTGGGCCGGCCCAAAGAACTGACGCTGAAGTATGGGTTCCCCGAGTCGGTGCAGCCCAAGGTTCGATTGATCACTGACGCGATGGACCCGAAGATTAAGGGCCGCTGCGTGATTGCCTCCGTCGACGAGAAGACCGGTGCTTCCGACGCCACTGAGTACCAAGGTTACCTCGGATATTCCCCAGGCGAGTCGTGGGATAACGCGAACCTGCCGCCACAGGTCAAAGATCATTGGCCGTCGTTCAAACAGAATGTGTCGGACAAGGTTCCGCGGATGTACACGCGGCAGTGGTTCAAGATCGAGGAGAAATCCGAGGCGCAGCTCACCGCCGAGGAGAAGAGCGGCGACCGCGGCTACATCGACTTCGAAATGTTCACCGTCGATGAACTCAAGAAGATGCACCGTGTGGCCTTGGACAAACGAGGATCTGACGGCCGCATCATCCCTGATCCCGCCGTGACCAAGTTTGACCCGGCCAGCCCGCACTACGTGTGCAGACCACCTCGCGATGACGCGAACCGAGTAGTCGCCGAGCTTTGAGAGGGAAGGCTTTGCGGCTACGCCCGAGCAATGCTGGAGCAAGGCGTTTGTCCCAGTCGCGAAGCACTGGCCGGCGCTGACCTTCCACTTGTTTCGACCGGTGACCTCCATCATTACTTTGTGTCTGCCGCAGGGCATTTCAGATCCTCACTGCATCGCTGCAGCCTGCGCCGCGCACAGTCCGAATCGCGTCTGCTTACACCGCGCTGTCACGTCCTCCCGACCGCGCCCCGGACAGCTCCCGGTCGACAGCTTCCTGCAATTCGTCGCGTGTGTAGGGTCCATCGCCGATATGAACCACGACGCGGTAGCCGCAAGCGGCATAGGAACGTGCTGGTTCATGGTCATCGACGTAGTCGTAGGGCTGCCCGTCTGCTCCATACACAGTGGCAACTGGGTAGTCCGGATGAATGTCGTTGGGATATCTCTTCATTAGATCTCACGCCTCTGTGTCGTCACTTCGGATGTCCACGTCCGGGGCCGCCCTGAACGTGTTCGCAGCCTGGCACCGCTGAGGCCGCGTTCGTGTACGTGGCGCGGCCGCCGTGACCGAGGAAGTTAGATTTGCTGCGGTTGGGTGGGACTGGCGCCTTCAACTGGACTTCACGACGACCCTTGTCACGTCCTCCTAAGACTGCCGCCCCGCGTGCTTCGTGATTCGATAGGCAGAACCCTGCGGCTGCAAAACCTCACCGCGCCGCGCACATGCGATGCCGCCGCCCGGCGAGATGCTGCCGGACATGAGCGAATTTCCGACTAACTCTTTGGCCGGATCCTGTGGCGACTGTGGACGGCCATTCGAGCTCGACTCGCGTGGAGTGAGCTTCCACATCAACGAAGACGGCAGCTGCGATTTCGGGTCAGACCGCGACCACGTCGCCTACGGCTGATTACCCGCGCCCTGGACGAGAAACAGCGACGGCGAAGGGCAACCTGTGCGCCGCCCCTTCGCAGCGCCGCGACTTGCGGACTTAGCGCGATTCGGCACCACACTGACAGGGAAAGGACGACCGATGAGCAAGTTTGCGTGCCCCCGAGACGAAGTGCTCTACCAGCTCACCCTTGACGGAACGGGGGAGTCGTTCGGTGACGTCACTACTTGGGGGCTGCACTACACCGGGTTAGGCGAGCTGACCCGTCAGGAGCTGAACAGCCAGCACAGTGACCTGCTGGCCGAGGCTGGGGCGTCCGTCTCGGACTTCCCGGAGAACTGCTACTGGATGGTGGCCGAGGACGGCCAGGGGTTCGTCAGCACCTACGCCTACTCGGACGAGGCCCAGTACCGATCCGCGCTCGATGACGCCGAGAGCCGCTGGTCCGTATTCAACGACGGAGCCGCCTGAACCTGGCACCGCACGCCGACGCGCGGCGTGCCGCCGCGTCTCATTCTCCAGCCCAGCTACATGGCTGGTGTGCTGCCAGCGACCGCTACGAGAGGACCCCCGTACATGAGCCTGACCCGGGAGCAGCTGCACGACCGCATAGACGACTTACACCTGGACGAACTCGACCTGATCATCACCCGTGACGGCGACGGATTCGCGGTCACGGAGAGCCGCGGTTGCAGGTCGTACGTCTCCGACATCGGATCGTCCTACGAGGTGCCCGACGCCGCCGACGAGCACGGCCGGCACGCGTTCACCGCTGGCCCATGGACCGCCTACCAGTACCACAGCTCGTACACGGCACCCAACCGCGGGAACTATGCGCGTGAGATCGAAGACCTGGTCAACGGCGATGCGTCAAAAGTGGTCGTCGGTGTCACCGCGGTCTTCGAGGAGGAGTCCGACGCCGGTACGTGGGTGTTCGGCATCCGGACAGTGGAGTAGGACATGCACCCGATATCCGCAGGTGAACGGGTCGAATTCAGGCTCTGGCCGAACGACCAGCCCTACATAGGAACCGTGGCCGAGGTTCGAGAGGCGGTTCCGCAAGCCGATCCCCGAATCCGGCGCGTAGACAACGAGGCACATGCCCTTGTCGACGTTGACACCGGAGGACAGGCGGCCGTCGCGCTGTCTGAACTGCGAAAGATAGAGGGCTGACCTATGGCCGGATTCGATGCCTGGATCGACACGTTCGTCGAGGAGAAGGGGGTCGATCTCGAGCACCGCTTCGACGTGGACGGACCGCAGTGGGGTTGGAACTCGATCCCGCTCTCCGTGGTCATCGACACGGCGAAGAACACCAGTCCCGCTGAGCAGGAGCAGATCAAGAAGCAGCTGGTCGAGATCGACTTCAAGAACGGCGACGCGATGCACTTCTTTGAGTTCCTCGCGCAACAACTGGCCCGCTGATGGCCGGCCAGTTTCCGCGTGGTGGCACCTGACCGCACTGTGCACCGCAGCCTCTGCGGAGCCGATCGGCGTGTCCTGCATCTGAGGCTGTGCTTTTGAGATCCCGTGAAACGGTTGACCAATGGCTGTCCCTGAGACCATCACCATCTACACCGACGGCGCCTGTCATGGGAATCCGGGGCCGGGCGGTTGGGGTGTAGTGCTGCGTTTCGGTGAACACGAGAAGCACCTCTACGGCGGAGAGAAGGCGACCACCAACAACCGCATGGAGTTGTTGGCCGCAATCGTGGCGCTTGAAGCGATCACCGCGGCGCGTCCCATACAGCTGTGGACCGACAGCCAATACGTGCGCCAGGGCATCACAAGCTGGATCTCCGGATGGAAGCGCAAGGGGTGGAAGACATCTACAGGCCAGCCGGTGAAGAACGCAGATCTCTGGCGACGCTTGGATACCGTCGCCGCGCAGCACACGGTGGACTGGCGTTGGGTGAAGGGCCACGCAGGGCACGAAGGCAATGAACTCGCCGATCAGCTCGCCACACGGGGTGCGAAAGAGTTCGGAGGTTCGACAAGGGCCGCGGGAATACCTAACCAGGGGAGCGGACGGCAACGACATCGGAGGTGGTCACGATGACGGCGCACACGCGGGGCGCCGGAGGTGGCCCGATGAGCCAATCAGAGTGCCGGTTTGCCCGCAAGCGCCGGTATTCGACCCGAGACCTGGCCGTGATGGGCGCTGACGAGGTCAAGGCCGCGGTCGAGGCCAGCGGTCGTCGATTCGACTCGCTGTACCCGTACCGTTGCCCTGACGGTCCGCACTGGCATCTGTCTCACTATGAGCAAGCCCTGGGAATGTGTCCCGTCTGCGAGGAGTGGCATCCTGCCTGGTGCGGGTCTCAGCCGGACAAGCGGTGGATAATTTCCGGGCACGTGGTTGACGAACAGCCGTGCCCCGGTGAGGGACAGCTGACGGCGGCGCTGTCCCGATGAGTATGTACGTCGACATCGCCGTGAACAGTGAACTGATCGCCGGTGTGGCCATCACCCGCACCACCAGCGGTGGTGAGCAGCCCGACTCGACCAACACCTACCGGTGGACGTATGCCCGCAACGGCGACACGGCCGTCGGGTTCGTCGAACACCGGTACGGGAACGGCGCTATCGCACTGGCGCACAAGGTTCTCGGTGAGATCGCCGAACGCCACCGGATCGCCCAGGAGACCAACCCATGAGCGTGTGCGACGCCTGCGACGGTCAGGACCACGGGGAGTTCGAGCCACTGAAGTTCAGCGGACTGTACCGCGAGTGGCTGTGCGGGATATGCCGATCGGTCCTGCTCGACCAGCCGATGGACTCGGCTGGTGATCCCGCAACACGGCTCATGACAACACCCGCGGCCGCCGAAAGACGGACGCTGACGGTCGCTGACCAGAACCCAGCGCGCACCGACGACAACGGGACCACCTGGTATCGACCATCATTCGAGGGCCCGGCGCCACCGAAGATGTGGGGTTGGACTTCCGACCCCACCCACGCGCACCCGGACTACGCCGCGGCTGCGACCGCGTGTGTGCTGCCCGCCGATGTCACGGCTGAAGATCGTGCTGCGGTCTTGGAGTTCGCCAACCATTTAGCAAGGGATTCACGGAACCGTGGCCTGGCTCAGCATCCGCTGCCGAACCCGTCTGAGGTGTCGGAATCGGAGTCCGGCAACGGATGTGGCCACGCAACTGACGAGGGCTGTTTCCGGTGCTGCAGTGACTGCAACTACGACACCCACACGTGCCGGGGCTGTGGGGAACCGTACAAGCACGGGCACGATCCCCGCTGCAAGGACTGCGAACCCAGCTCTACAGATCCAGTAACGAAAGGCACGAACTGATGCGCGAATACAGGTCCCTCATCATGGGCTGTGCTTTGGTACTGGCGATGGGCTTCATACTGCCCACGATGTTGCAGTCGGCCGCCAAGATAGGCGAGACCTTCACTGACCCAGACAGCGCCAATCCTCCCGCCACGGTCAACGCTCCACCGCCGCCCGCTCCGGCCGAGCCTACTGATTGGTCCACAGTCGCACTCGTGGCCGTCATCGCCGGCGCGGTCCTCGCCACGGCCGTACTGATGTGGTTCGCTTGGCGGCACCTGACCAAACGCGGCGCCGATAAGAGCGAGAAGCGAGCCCGACGCAACGACCAGATCGAAATGTGGCAGCGAGGCCTCGACGTACTGGCCGAAACCCAGGACGCCCTCATGGGATTCGAGACCGACCCCGAATCGGTGTACTTCACTCGACCCCTGCTGGGCGACGTCAACGAGCCGGCCACCGCCACCTTCTACACAGCCCTTGGCTCCGCCCAAACCCTTTGCACCGAAATCGTTCCCACCGATCCCGTACTGATCACCGCATTCGTCAACGCGGCCAACGCCGCGCGCCGAGCGTTCGACGTCGCAGACGACAACGCCCGCAACAAGGCCCGCCGCGGCATCAGCCACAACGGCCACAAACTATCGCCCCAGGAGCTCCGCAAGATCGACCAGGCCCGAAAGTTCATGCGGCAGGCCCACGATCCAGCCCTCACCGAGGCCCACGCCCGCAACGCCCTCGCCAAGGCTCTGGACCTGCTCGACGGCGCCGGCGTGGTTGTTCCTGAACGACTGACAGCCACTGTCACCAAGAGCGTCGAGACCATCCACCGCAAAGCCCTGGACAGATAACCGCACCAATCAAGAACAGGGGGACACTGTGGTGCTCCAAGCAGTAGATGCCGCTGGCTACCTGTACCCGGTCGACGTCGAGTTGGCGCAGCAACAGCGCGGACGCCCGCGGCGCCCAACCCCCGCCAAGATGACGCACACGGGCCCGCACTTCGCACCTGCCCGCCTCCGGTCCATGACCGGGTCACCATCGCGTCCGGGGCCCGAGCTGGCGGAAGTGGGACCGTGCCGGTCAGCCTAAACAGTGAAGTCTCACGAAAGGGAGGCAATGACAAACATGTTGAAGCACCGAAATGTCGATGAAACTGTCGACGACGGCGACGAACTGCTCAACGCTTTCGGCGATCGGTTGATTCTGGGCGGGGCGTGGACGTGGGCTGATGGTGGCCAGTCACCTACCCGCAGGTGCACGAAGGCATGACGCAGAGTTCATCAGCCTGAAAGGGGCCACCATGATTCTCGGATTCACCGGGACCCGCCGCGATCCCACGTCCGATCAGAAGCGTTTTATTCGACGCAACCTGCTCAACGCCACCGAACTGCATCACGGCTGTTGTGAGGGCAGCGACTACGCGTCTCATCTGTGCGCGGTAGACCTCGATCTACCGACAATCTGGCTGCATCCACCGACCGATGAGAAACTGATGGTGCCGCTGTCCAAGCTGCTCACGCGGGGTGGGATTCACGCGCTCGGCGCCAAGCCGTACCACGCCCGAAACCGCGACATCGTGGACGCCTGCGAGGTGTTGATCGCAACGCCAGACGGGCCGCGCCGTCCGCACAGCGGAACGTGGTACACCGTTGACTATGCCAGGGCCAACAAAGTCCCTGTCGTCGTCTGTCTGCCAGACGGCACCATCGACAACGACTACTCGACCTGACGTAGGGCAAGCTCAGCTGACCCGCATGCATCTTCGCGACCATGCCTGGTGACGCGCCGCGTACCGGGTGATCCGCACCGAACCCATAGCGTCGAGCAATGATCAGAACCTGTGGATCCCGGGCGGGCGTGCCTTCCCGGAAGATGATCTGCAAGGAATCCGAATTCTGATCAAGACCAGCGTTGGCGCGCTGGCGGGAAGGCACGCCCGTGCTCACGGTAGTAGACAACAACGACGACTCCAACGAGACCCGCAATGCGGCCGGTGCGGGCCGGTCGTTGCTCGACCAGATCGTCCGCGACGGTGCCCGGCAGATGCTGGCCGCGGCGTTGCAGGCCGAGGTCGCCGACTATGTAGCCCGGTATGCCGGTGAGGTCGACGAACACGGCCACCGACTGGTGGTCCGCAACGGATACCACGCCGAACGTGAGGTCGTGACCTCGGCGGGTGCGGTGGCGGTGAAGGCGCCCCGCGTGAACGACAAGCGGATCGACCCCGATACCGGCGAGCGCAAGCGGTTCTCCTCGGCGATCCTGCCCGCCTGGGCTC
Source organism: Mycolicibacterium lutetiense (assembly GCF_017876775.1). Taxonomy (NCBI): domain Bacteria; kingdom Bacillati; phylum Actinomycetota; class Actinomycetes; order Mycobacteriales; family Mycobacteriaceae; genus Mycobacterium; species Mycolicibacterium lutetiense. The sequence continues at coordinate 1,740,394 of NZ_JAGIOP010000001.1, forward strand.
GCAAGTCCGAGCAGGTATCGGAGGTGCTGCCGCTGCTGTACCTGCACGGCCTGTCAACCAGTGACTTCGGGCCGGCGCTCGAACAGTTCCTCGGCACCGGCGCCGGACTGTCCGCATCCTCGATCACCCGGCTCACGGCCCAGTGGCAGGACGAGGCGAAGGCCTTCGGCACCAGGGACCTCTCGCAGGTCGACTACGTGTACCTGTGGGTCGACGGCATCCACCTGAAAGTCCGGCTCGAGCAGGAAAAGCTCTGCCTGTTGGTGATGCTCGGGGTGCGGGCGGACGGCCGCAAGGAACTCGTCGCCCTGGCCGACGGCTACCGAGAGTCCACCGAGTCCTGGGCGGACCTGCTGCGGGATTGCCGCCGCCGCGGGATGCGCGCGCCGGCGCTCGCGGTCGGGGACGGAGCTTTGGGATTCTGGCGGGCACTGCGGGAGGTGTTCCCCGCCACCCGCGAACAACGCTGCTGGTTCCACAAACAAGCCAACGTTCTTGCTGCACTCCCGAAATCGGCGCATCCGGGTGCGTTGGCGGCGATGAAGGAGATCATCGGGGCCGAGGACATCGACAAGGCGCAGTTGGCGATCGCAGCGTTCGAACGTGACTACAGCGCGAAGTACCCGAAAGCGGTGAAGAAAATCGTCGATGACGCCGACGTGCTGCTCGAGTACTTCCGGTATCCCGCCGAGCACTGGGTGCATCTACGCACCACGAACCCGATCGAATCGACCTTCGCGACGGTTCGGCTTCGGACCAGGGTGACCAAGGGCCCGGGATCACGGGCGGCGGGCATGGCGATGGCCTACAAGCTGATCGAAGCAGCGCAGTCGCGGTGGCGGGCGGTCAACGCACCACACCTGGTGGCGTTGGTGCGGGCCGGCGCAGTGTTCCACCAGGGCAAGCTCCTCGAACGTCCGGTCGACATCACCCCGGAACCATCGCCCGACACCCCAGTGTCCGAGGTCGCCTGACGACCCTCGATCCACAGGATTTGACTATTTCTCCATAGCGTCATTTCTCCACTATAGAGAGAACGCCATGGCCGCAGTGCAAATGTCACGTCCCCGACTAACTTTGGTGACGCATCAAACTTGGCGAGCCGAAGACTTGGCGCCCTGGGCGGATGTGCACCTGGACTTTGGGCTGGACACCGCCGCCGGCGCTGATGCTGAGGCGATGCTGTGGTGCCCGGGCGGATGGGCTGCGGCCGCAACGGTACGACACCGCCACCTGCAGCTGTCCTCGGCCGGGCCCCGTTGGCTGGACTACCTGCCGATCGAGCTGAAGGGGCGTGAGGTCGTGACATCGCACGCCGGTGCGCTGCGGCAGACTCCGCCTGTCATTTATGGCGGGACAGTATTCGCCAAGCTCCCTGAAACCAAGCACGATTCGTTTCCGGCGCAGCTGCGTCCACTCGATGAACTTCTCACAGATCTGAGCCGGCTACCGGACCGTGAGCCGGTACAGCTGCAGACTCCGGTGCATTTCGACTCCGAGGTCCGTTGCTGGGTGCGTGACGGCCGAGTCGTCGCACGAGCCAGCTACTTTCCAGGCCGGGCACGGGAGGACTGGCTGGATCTCGATGATCCGGTGCGAGCAACGGCGGCAGTCCTGTGGCTGGAAGAGGCACTGGTGACGTGTCATGTCCCCGTTCCGCCGGCCGTGGTGATCGACGTCGGCTGGTGCTCGGGTCCCTGGTTCGGGGAGCCCGGATGGCGAATCGTGGAAGCCAACGCCGCATGGTCGGCGGACTGGTACGGCGCATTGGAGCTGTCCTCAGTAGTCGAGACAGTCATCGCGAGCCAAGTCGGCGTGTCGGATCGGTGGCGTTGGTATCCCAGCCCATTGCTGCTGCACTTGTCGGCGGGACTTGCACAGCGCTGACTGCTTCGTCGCGGCGTGGGGCTACGGCGTTACCGACCACCGGATAGAGGAGCTGCAAGGAATTGCGCTGCAGCACGAGGGCAGCAGCGCGAGGCTATTGGTAAAGCTAAGGAGTGAGCATGGCCAAGATAGTCATCACCTACGAGTACGAACCCAACCTTGACCACTACCCAACTGGCACGGAAACCGCTGCTGAGGCTATGCGCTTCGACGTTGACCAGGTGCTGAACGGAAACACCTACTGGGGTGAATTGCTCGACGGCGACGGCAAGATTACCGCATCGGTGGTCGAGTAGCCGGCACAGGGAATTGTTTTTCGGCGCAAGGACTCAGCGCCGAATCATCGCAGTGGAGAAACCGATGGACGAGTGGCCCGCGATGGCGGAGAACGTGCGGAGTGAACTCCGCTTCCAGGGAATGTGCAAAACGTGCGCTGAGCAAGGGCGCAGGGTGCATGTGTGCGTCTGGATTTCATGCCCGACCGGCGGTTGGTGGTCACATCGGGAACATCCCGACGATAACCACGACGCCGAAATTGGTTGGCAGCCTGAGGAAGCCATGGATGACCAGGGACACGTCTTCACCGTCGGCGAGTACACGCCGGGAGGAACAGCGGTGTAGACCCGCGCCCGAGCCGGAACGGCTGTTTCAAAAGGTGCGAGCATGCGAGCAGGTCCCGCTTGGGGATCACAAAACGAACCAATGACAAAGGGAGCAGCAATGTCCCATACCGAACAGGTCAAACCGATCGACCTTCGTGAAGGCGACCCTATTGACCTCGCCCCACTCTTGAACGATCCGTCATCGCACCCGTGGACGTGGCAGCCGTTCGGCGCTGACGACCGGAACCGGGCAGAAGCGATCGTCTCGGCCCGAGACGTGGCGCAATACGAGTTGGCGGTCGTGGAATCGGTGGAGCACGTCGACGGAGACAAGGTGGTGGTCTACAACGATCAGATCAATGTCACCGTCGCCGCGGACCACCTCATCACCCGGACGGTGGGCTGACCTGTGGCGAGCACCGACATCGTCGGCTACACGTTCCAGGCCGAGAATCTGTGTCCATCTTGCATGCGCGACAAAGTGATCAACTGGGGCAGGTTCGATCCGGAGTCCACGGCGTCCACTGAGTCGCTGCTTGCCGATCTTGCCAAAGTTGTCGGCATCGACCACATGAACGAACGCACCTACGACAGCGGGGATTTCCCCAAAGTTGTGTTCGACAGCCAGGTCGAGGATTCCGAAGACCGATGCGGCGGGTGCCATGAGCCCCTCATCGGATAGCTCGTCGAATCAACGATCTCGCCAGGGGAGTGGGCCTATGGCGATGGAGAGAATCGTTTCGTCGCGAGCTGGAGGAACTGAACGCATGAGCCCCAATCCCAGCGGCACTGGCCGACACAGTTCCGGTGACGTAGCTGCTCACAGCTCCCACCGAGGACGGCACCGCGCGCCTGATCCCCTCGTCCGCCCGGAGATCAAGATCGGATCGATGGATGCTCCCACTGATCCGATCCAAATTGGACCGCAGCAATGAGCACCGCAGCCGAGCACGCGAAAGTTGCCCAGGACACCGCTCCGTACGAGTCGAAGCGGATCGCCAACGCGATTATCGAACGCTTTCAGATCCCCGCCGAGCACGCGCTGCGTGCGGCGTCGGTGCTGGCCATCGACGATCGGCAGTGGGCATTCAAGATCAGCCAGGGCTACTGGATAGACCCTGTCCTTCAAGCAATCGAGGCGACACGATATGAGTAACCTTCACGTCGGCGGTCAGGTCCGCATCCATGTCCGCGGCGTCGATCTTCCCGCCGAGATCGTCGCGCTGTCACGGTCACGGGCGACGGTCGAATACATCGACGCCCACGGTGAGAAGCGCGCGACCAAGGTACCCATCAACGCCCTTACCCCGGCGGGCGTGGGATGACCGACGCGGTCATCGTCGACGTCGACGGGACTCTGTGTGACGTGTCGAGTGTGCGGCACTTCGTTGCTGCGCGGCCCAAGGATTTCGACGCATTCCACTGCGCCGCCGAAACGTGCCCGCCGCATACGCATGTGCTCGACGAAGTTCGTGAACATCACCACGCCGGACACCGCATCGTCGTAGTCACGGCTCGTATGTACCGCTGGGAGCAATCCACCCGCACGTGGCTCGACCGGCACATGCCGGTGCCTTACGCGGGCCCGTTCATGCGTGGCGACAACGACTTCCGCGCTGACGTGGAGGTCAAGCGCGACATCCATCGAATACTCACGCGCGATCACGGTTTCCGCATCGTTCACTGCATCGATGACAATCCGGAGATCGTTGCGCTCTGGACGGAACTCGGCATACCCACCACGGTCGTTCCTGGCTGGACGCAGTGATGCGCCGGTGTTTGTGCGGTCGACGAAGCGCCGGGTCGAGCAGCGAACACCGATGCGTGGATGTCCTCGGCGGCTACTGTCAAAACCGTCATTGGCCGACACGTTGTCCAGCTGTAGGGCGCCATCTGCGCAGACGCATCGGACCCGGTAGACGATCCAGAATCCCTTCTCCGCTTGATCTCGCAGCTCGACCAAATCGCCAACGGAGAAGCTGCGGTCGCGAAAATCGTTCGGCTTCCACGATGTCATCGTTTCCTCCTCACTTGGACTGTTCCCATTCACCCCGGTACACGACACAGACGTCGGACCTCATCGCGCGAGGCCCCCAACCCGTGTTTTTCCGAGCCTCGTTCTCGTCCTTCTTCACAGTGAGGACGGTTGTGGAGAAGGGGCGACCCTCGGCGTCGAGTTCGTCGCAACTTACCTGCCAGCGATGCCATACAGCGGCCACAAGCGAGACCCTTACCCTCGGCGTGCCAGAGCGCCAAGATCGGCCATCTTGAGTGCGCCGAACACAGTGGCTGGGTTGTACCCGAACGAAACTGGACCGTCCTTGGGCCGGGTGAACGTCGCTTCCAGCAGGCCATCGTTCGTGGCCACGGCGAACACTTCCACCCATCTGTCAGTGGTCTCGAGGAGTGCGTGTGCCTGCGTCGGGTCCAGCACCGAGGTGCCCACAGCGGCGTTGTGGTAGCCGGTGGTCTGGTCGGGCGCGGTGCGGCAGGTGTCCAGATAGCGGCGATAGGAAGCCAGCGCGTAGCTGGAGGCGTTGATGCCGCTATAGCCGGCACCGGAGACCGTGCCGGCCCACCCTTCGGTTCCCGCTGGGTTGCTGGGTCGCAGTTCAGCGACGAACACTGGGCTGGTCGCCGCTGCGCGGTGATCGAGATCGGTTTCAGCGGGGATCCCGTCGACAGAGCAGGACGCTAGGCCAGGCAGTACGCCGCTGGTGCGGTCATGACCCAGTACCGGTTGCCAGCCGGCGGCCGGCAGAGGGAGGTCTGCGACCGAGATGACTGAGAACGGTTCCTGTGCGGTGATGACCCCGCCCGAGACCGGGGAATCAGAGTCGGCCGGGTCAGCCTGAGCCGCTGACGCGGTGAACACCGCGGCGGCGCCAACGAGGGCGGCAGCGCTGGCGAAAGTGCGGGTGAGCTTCATGAGCGGTGACGGTAGGTGTTCCCCGGAGAAGGGGGAGGCAGCGGCGCGCTCCGCTGGAGCGGGTTGTGTTGCGCCGGCATGCCTCTGCGTTTACCGGGGCAGACCGGTCTGGTCGATCACCAGCGCCAGCGAGCCCCCTTGTGACGGATCGGCGTAGCGGCGGGCGAGGTAGGCGTGCAGGTCGCGGTACTGGTACTCGACGGCCGGCGGCTGCTCGCGCACCCACTCGATCGAACCTTCGTCGTGCTCGCCCACTCGCATGTAGGTCATAAGGTTGCCGGGGTTGCAATCCGCAGCGGAGTCGAGGAAAACCGCCACGGGCTCCCCGCCGCTGAGCACGTATGCCACTCGGTAATTGGTCATGGTGGCCATGCTGGTGTGATCATGGCGCTTGGGCCCGCTGCGGCGCGTCAGGGCAGCTCGATGCAGCGATGAGTAATCGGTCACCCGCGACGAAGATGCAGGGACGGGATACCCGTCGGTGTCCGTCAGGAGTATTGCCGCGCTCAGTCGAACGCCTTCCAATGGTGGCCGACGTAGCCGATGACAGCGTCCATATCGGCAACAGATTCTGGAGTGGGCATCGCCGTCTTCACGGCGCCTGCTGCACAGTGCAAGTCTCGGTGCGAGACGTACTGTCCGCGCACGTAGTCGATGAAGGCTCCGCGCGTCTCTGGACGGTCCTGATACTGCGCGCACAGGGCACGGAATTCGTCGTGAGTGATCATCGCCTTGGGCCTTTCCCGTTGGGGTGCAACGGGAAATATGCTGCGTTCTAGCGCCGCCACTGACTGTCTGCGGCGCGGTCGGGATACACCGGAACCCTGGATCGCCGCCCGTAGCGCAACCCGGATCACCCCTGGTAGTTCCGTCTGTAGCGCCGTCCGTAGTGCCGGGTGTGCACCGTGCGCGGGCGGCGGGACTGGTTGGCTCCGTGCAAGTCGTGGCGGCGGGCCGGTCTGGTATCTGGACCTGGACACCCACACAGGAGAAATTCTGCGTGCCGCTGTAACTCCCGAGCAGAGCGTGTTCAACGTGGCTGGCCCGCGCGGGTTTCGACTATGCAGCGGCGTCCAGTGCGAACAACTCCATCTGATTCGGATCGTTCGCAGTCAACAGTGTCACGTCCTCGATGTGGTCCGGATCCTCGGTCAGCAGCTCGGCTGCGTCCGCCAGTTCCACGAGCTGCCACTGCCGCTCGATGCGCTCAGCGAAGCTACCGGTGGGAAGATCGCGCGCGGCGCGGGCGCGATCGATGATCGCGTCGGCCACTGCCTGCATACGGAGATCGTGGTGCTGGTGCAGCATTTTCACGTGGGTCACCATCGCCTCGACCACGTTTGACTCCGGCAGATAGACCCCTCCGGAGGAATAGGTAGCGACACCGTCGTACAGGTCGAACGGGTCGTCGCCGATCAGATGCCGGGGACGTAACAGTCTGTCGAGAATGACCTGGTGCCGGACCGGACCGCTCGACGGGAAGACTTTCCACGCCGCGTCGGTGTCTTCTTCCCAGCGTCGCGCCGCGGTTTCGACGGCCTCGGAGACTTTCAATGCCCTGCGGTGCGACGCGCGGGTCGCGAACGCTGCAACATCAGAGCTGGAGAACACAGTCTCGATGTCGGTAGCCACAGCCTCGCGGGCTTTCCGCTCGTCGCCGTCGGCCCGCGTCAGATAGGCCTTCCAGTTCACCTCGCCGATCGCCTCAGCCGGGGTGTCGCACCGTCCGATGTGCACGCCATGAGCCAGGACCGCGTCGGAGTGGGTGGCGAAGAATCGGATATCGACGTCGTTCCCGGACAGTCGCGTGTACGCGGCGGCTATGTGGGTGGCGGTCGCGGGGTCGATGTTCTCCTCAAAGCCGTCGGCGGTGTGGAAACTGATCTGTGGAGCGGTTTGTCGTTCCGTGCTTGTCTTCCGGGTGGGCGCGGTGTTTGACACTGTCTCGGTGGTGGTGATCGAGTTCTGCTCAGCGGCAAGCCATTCCGACCATTGTTCGCTGTCACCGGCGTCGGCGCGGTCTTGCCGTGTCTCGGCGACGAACAGGTCGGCGATCTCTTGACGCCGCCTCGCCCGGTCAGCCTCGATAGCGCCGAGTTCGGAGACGGTCAGGCGAGCGTTGCCGGCGCCGAGACCGTCACTGGCGGTGTGCTCGTGCACCTTGGCGTAGCTGGTCCGCAGATCGTCCAGCTCGCGAGGCGGTGCGATCACGCCGACAAACAGCGGGTGCAGCGGTTCGTAACCTCGGAAGTGCTCGTAGTTCAGGATGGCGGCCCGCCGAAGGGTGTGTTCGGAAGGAACGTGACCGGCGTCGGCGGCTTTGGCGGCGGCGAGTCCGCGCAGTGCTCCGGAGATGTCGTGGGTGACGTGCGTCGACGGGGACACTGAGGATACCGTGGCGGGATCCAGCCCCAGGTCGGTGGCGATCGGTGCCAGCGCGGAGGCGGGTGCGGCAGCAATGACCGAGAGCACACCAGGACCTGCGAACTGCGCTGCTGCGGAAGCCAAGTCGGCGCGGTAAGTCTTCATCGCGGCCCGACGTTCTCGGTCCCGTTGTGGATTGTGGGGGCAGCGGCGCTTGGCGGTGCGGCACATTGGCGGCGTCTCCTTATCTGGTGCGGGCGACGGTCCCCGCTCCGGTCAGGAACGTAGCGTGCAGCGCCGACAAGAACAGGCCGCGCCACAGCTCTCGCACCCGCCACGTGAAACGCCGAGAAGTGCCGCACCGTAGACGGATTCACCGCCCGGACTGATTTTGGCAGCGGGGACAACAGCACCTTTCCCGGTGCGGCTCAGTTCTCTTCGATCCGACAGGTGATCGCGTACTCATCGAAGTCGGTCCAGTCGCTGCAGGTCTGCACAGCGACACGCACCGTCTCCTGGTCAGGGATCGAGGTATGGGCGACCAGGGCATGGACGAGGAGATCACGGGCGCCGTCGAGTGTGTCGCTGGTTCCGGCGATGAACGCTCCGCGGTCGGGGTGCTCGTGAGTTGGGTACAGAGACAGGCTCCAGGTGTACGCCACTGTGTTTGGGCTCCTCTTTCCGATCCGCGATCTGTCTCAGTCCTGCATAAGTCTCGGGGCCTTGCCGCTCGCCTGCGCCGTCCAGCTGCTAAACGCCGTGAAGATGGCGGCGTTGAGAACGTCTTGGAGAACTTCAAGGTCGACATGCAGCATCGGGTCACTGATCCCGATGTAGGTGATGCATCCGCCGTGCACGGCGACCGCGACGTGCGGATCGTCGGGGTCGTCGACCCCGATCCCTACCGCCTCAACGCTGGGGAACGTCGCCTGAGTCCATGCCTCATCCGCATGCCCCGCTGAGTCGATGGCTTGCTGGAGCTTCGGGGGTAGCGCGGTCATCGCGGTGCCGGTGCTGCGGGCAGCGTCGAGGACGTGGTGGGCTCGCTTAAAGGACCCTGCGTTGAGGTCGCTTCGGTATCGGCTCCACCGGAGACTCGGCTGCCGTCGGAACCGGGGTAGGGGGCCAGCGGAGCGGTGTAGGTGGGTATTTCTGCGTCCGTCCGCGCGGGGGCCGCCGGTGTCGCGCTGGACGTGGCCGCTGCGGGGACAGGGGCGCAGGTGTAGGGGTCGAAGCGGCTGGTGGACGCACCGGAGGGTCCTGCCTCCCCGTCGGCTGACACGGTGGCCGTGCTCGGCGCGACTTGGCCCTCGGAAAGCTGCGGCTCCGCGGCCGTATCGGTCACTGCGATGTTCGGTGGCCCGCCGGCCACCGGGGCGCATTGGCCGGGAGCGACGGTAGCGGTGACGGTAACGGTCGCGGGGGTCACGCGCACGTCAGCGGTCTCGGATTCGGGGAGTTCGCTGCCGGGGTCGGCGACAGCCACGGTGACGGCCGCTGACAGGGCGATGGATGCAGCGGCGGGGATCAGAAGGGCGGTCTTGAGCCTCATGGCGCGCCACGTTAGGCACGCGCCACTGCCTTCCACGAGCGCGGCGCGTCGTTACGGTGGCGCAGGTGAACACCCCCTCGATGCTGGCACGCACCGCGGTTTACGCGTTGCTGGGCCAACTGCTGGTGATCGTGGTGGTGGCAGCGGCGGTACCGGGTGGTTCGTCGTGGCTGGTGCTGTCCGGATTTGCCACCGCCTACTACGACCGAAATCTGTTCGCAGTGCGCATCGCGGCGCTGCCGTGGACCGATCCGGCTGTGTACGTGTCGATCCAGACCACGGTGCAGATGTCGATGGTCGCACTGGTGATCGCGGGGGCCTCGACGTTGGTGCGCACCAACCCGTGGCAGCACGGGGTACTCCCGGATTCCAGCCCGCCGCGCCGCGGCAAACCCAGCCCAGCGGACACCCACGCAGCTGGACCTGCACCCGCCCCCGGACTTCCTCCCGCTGCTGGGCCCGGGGCAGGCCTGTCGGGAAGTGACGCATCATGATCACCGCCCCTGCATTGCGCGCGTTGGCGCGACGGGCACTGGACACCCGACAACCCCTCAGCGCGTTGCGTGACGCCTGTTTGCGATACCGACGGCTGGCGATGCTGGCCGTCGGGCTGGCCACGGTTGTGGGTGCGGTGATGGGTGGGCTGGTGTTGGTGGCTGGTGTGTCCTCTCCAGCTGCCGCTCCGGTCGCGATTTCAGGGGTAGTGCTCACGAAGGCGGCCGATCTGTTCGGGCCGGGCGGAAGCGACAAGCTCTCGGGGGCGGAGCTGGCCGAATCCGGTGCCGATTCGAAGATCAAGTGCCTTCCGATCCCACCGATGCGGGTGGATACGCAGGACGTGACAACGCCTCCGGACCCGGTCGAGGGTGAGATGTCTCAGACACCCGAGGCGGGCCCGGTGCTGGCGCCGCTTCCGATCGCGGAGGATGGCTCACTGGAGCGCGCTGACGCCCAGACGCTCATCGACCCCGTTCCTCCCGGCACCAGCACGTTGGTCGCCCACGTCTGGTTCCTGTATCGGCTAGCCGGCCTGGGGGACTGGGACACGTTCGTGGCCGCCTACCATGCCGCGGATTTGCATGAGGACGACGAATCAGCCGATGCCCCACTGCAGCAGGTGCAGGCGCTCAACACCGCCGGTGTAGACCTAAGCCGGTACCGGCTTACCGCGGCCTCATTGACCGCTGCGGGGCAATACACGGGGCGGCTGAACGATCCGTACCCGGGATACCGGGAACTGGTGGCGATCGAGCTCGCAGCTACCTGCTTTGGTGACGAGGATGTCGCAGCGTCCCAGATGACGATGCCGCCGCCATCGACTGCCACACCACCGCCGGATCCCGTTGCAGCCGCACAGATCCCGGAACCCCACGAGTGATGATCGCAGATGAACGCGTAAAGGAGTCGCGTGGCATGCCGGATGCTCACCGTTACTGTTACCGGACGGCCCGCGGGGTTTCCGTCGGAGCTACTCGAACGACATGGAAGTTGGGGTCTACTTCCTGAATTTCGCCAACAACCTTCCAGTCCTCTGGAAGCTGGGCGAATGCCCCAGCTACGTCGGCGACGTCATGCGAGATGAGGTCGCGTCGGAAGTTGATACTCACTCCGCCTCGAGCGTGGTGCTCGCCGACGGTCAGGGTCGGATGGTGGTATGTCGCAAACTCAGCCCACCAAGTGGAACCCGCATTCTCCGTTTCCATGATGTGCTCAGTCTCCTTGCCGGCTCTGCTATTTCGTACCTTCACCGGACGTCGTTGATGGCATCGAGGAGCTGGTCCACGATCAGGCCGCTCCCCGCCGCGAACCGGCGCCCGTCGCCGGCCAGCGCCACGCCGTGATCGAGCAGGTCTCCGCGCGCGAGAACGATCCGGCCGCGACCGCGGCCCCCGGCGAGGAACGTCGAGGAGGACGTAACGGTCAGCCGACCGTCCCCCTCATCCACCAACAGGTCATGGCGCGGATCCATGATCGCCAACGCGTGCGCTCGCGTGAGCGGAGGTTGCTTCAAAGGAATCTCCCTGTATCGCGTACCTTCTGTGGACACTTATCCGCGCAGTCCGTTCGTTCGGTTTGACTTGCGTACATCCGAGGCCACCACCCATAGCTGGCACGCCAACAAAGCCCCCGTAACGCCGAGCCAGGCACCGTGGAGACCTTGACCACCGACGCCAAACACGATGTTGATCGCACCGATGCACATCGTCAGAACTCCAACGATGACCCCGCCGCGGAGGCTGAGCGCGCGGCCGGACAGGCCCGCTTGCAAGTTCAGTGCACCCAGCAGTACCAGCGCTATTCCTAGGGCGATCGTTATTTCGCCAATCATCAAGCCTTCCTCTCTTTCCGGTTATTCGAGTGTCCGTTGGGCTCTGACAGCGGATACCTTTGCCGGATCCGGTTTTCCGGTCTAGCGTTCGGCCAGTTTTCGCTGCGCTGCGTCGTCGACTTGAGTCTTCAGCATGCGTTCACGTGAGCGTCGGGAGGCGACAACCAGCGCTGCAAGCATCAGCGAGCTTGCGAATGCTGCGATGTAGACGCCGGCCGGCGGCGGCGGACTTGATGGAGCCGCCAGGTGGGCGCCGATCAGCACGCTGGAGCCAGCGAAGGTGAGCGCGACCGACAGAAACACGAGAGTGGTCCAAATGTTCTTCGACACTTCAATTTCTCCTTGTTGATGTTCGTACTCGTTCGGCTGCGCGCAGGACCCGCGTGAGTCCACTCATTCATCCTCCATACGCCAGGCAGTCGTGCGGGATTCCCCTGGATACCTGTTCAGGCAGCGGCACGGTGGGTGTGGGAGGCCGTGTCGCCGAGAACCTGAACCTCGTAGCGGAAAACGTCTCCGTCAGCGTCTGTGTCGTCCACCGAAACCAGCAGGTACGCGGCTTCGGTGGCACTGCGTTCGTCCGCAGCGGTGATGGTTGCGGAGATATCCGTCGACACCCACCACAGCGGCTGTTGCCCGTGATGTCGGTAGATCGCGGCCCGTGTGCCGGCAAGGCCCGCGTCTTCGATGACAGCGCCCAGCCCGTGGATTGGTCCGGTGCACAGGCGCACACCGTGGGTGGAAGCGCGGCGGGCCGCCTCTGCGTCCTTGGCTCCGATGAACCGGTGCAGTGTCACGCGGCGATCGAAGCGGTCAACGGATCCTGAAGTGTTCACCCGTTCATCGTATCTCTATTTTAGAGAATTCGTTATCCGATCGAGGAGATCGGTGGGGCCGGACGAAGCGGGGTTACCGTGTTGTCCCCGGGTTCGGTGCGCAACGTGAGCACGTACGTTCTACCGTCGTCGGTCGGAGCCATCTGGCCGGCCGACACCATTGACCGAACCGCCTCGCCTACGAAGTCCGGATTGCCCAGCGGGGTGTGCTCCATTTCGGCGGCAAGCGCATCGATCGTCAGTGGAATGCGTTGTCGGGTCAACGCGAATGCAGCATTCATCACCGCAGCGTTGGCTTCAGCGCCGCGGGTCCGCGACTCGGTCTCGTAGGCCGCATCAGCGTGTCGACGCATGATCCCTTGTTCCTTGCCTCTCTTGCGGGCCTGCTCGTCGCGCACCGCATCCGCCACGGCGACAAGCTCTTTGATGACCCTCCTGCGCACCTCCATTACCGCCTCGGCGGCGTACCAGTGCACATCCTGCGGCTGGGCTAGTCCGTCCAGTACGGCCAACACCACACAGACCTTGAGCTGCTGTAGCAGTGCGTGCCGGTCGGCAATCGCGCTGGCACGGTCCGCTACGGCCTCAGCGGCGACATACCCTCCCGAGGGGCTCATCGGATTGGCGGTAGCGCTGCGCCACAGTTCATCGTCCATGAACTCTTTGGCCGCCGGGGGCGGCTTCACCCAGACAGGGGGACGAGGACCGCCAGTCTGCGGAAGCATGGACGGCGCACCGCCGTACCAGTAGACCGGGGCGATCTGCAACCGCTCGGGGTAGTACCCGCCACGCATCGGCATCCGTTGAGCACCCAGCCACAAAAAGCGTTGCGGGGTGCCGCGATCGGATTCACTGAACAGAGGCGAGACCGCCTCGGGCTGGGCGCCCAGGCGGATGCCGAATCGGTAGGTGTGCGCGGTAACCATCGAGTGGCGTTCCCGGTCGGAGGTGATGTTTCCGACGTCCCCACCCATCCACATCTGGCGGTAGAGGCCGGTGGCCTTGGTGCCCTGGCGCCCCATCTCAGCAACGAACACATCGATCTCGTCAGAAGACAGCAGCACCGAGTCGCAGGCGCGCTCCTCGCCGACGCTGCCGATATGCGGAGCTTCTCCATCTGCCGATCGGTCCTCGGCTGCCTCCACGGATTCGCCGCCGGCACGGGGGAACAGCTTCAAGATCCCTTCACCGGTGCCGACCGGGACCATCATCACCCCTGGGACCAGCGTGTCGGAGGCTGTCAGCGTCACCGACTTGCCCGAGGCAGGGGGGCCGACCAGCACGCTGTAAAGGTTGATCGAGGTTCCTGCTCCAGTGGGTCCGGTCTCGGCGGGGATCGACCCGTCGGCGGGGATCAAACGCACGGTCGGCGGGACATTGGCCGCCACTCGCGGCAGCAGCGCGCCCAGCATTCCCCACCGGCCAACCCCACGTGCATCGGCAGCCGCGGCGACCTGGGATAGCCCTGGGGTCGCGGTGAAGATCCACTCGTGCTCAATTGTCTCGTGCGTTTTGCGGTTGGCGATTGGAGCGAGCATCTCGGCCCACTGCGTGCGGGTGCTGTGCACCGCTGGAACGTGCGCAGGCGTGCGGGGGAACGGGTACTCGTAGATCTCATCGTCGCCAGGTATCGGCATGTCGGCGACGTCGCTGATTTCCGGAAAGCGCCGCACCTTACGCGGTTTCGGCTCTGGCACGGAGGCAGGCATCGGGGGAGGCGCGGGCTGGGGGCTCAGCGCTGTAGCGCCATCGGTCAACGAGGGGGCCATCTCGGCGCGGGTAGCCGGCTCCGGCGGCCGAGTCACCTCGATCACCAGTGGAGTGGGCGCGCCACCGGCGATCGGTGACGAGGTATACATCTCGTCACTGTTCTCGCGCACGACGCCGTCACGTGACAGCGCTTCGCGCAGGCCCTCGGCGGCTTGCCGCAGCAGCGTGGCGCGGGTATGCGCACCGCTACGTTCAGCGTCGGCAGCCTGTTGTTCGTAGTGTTCGGGAAGTACTGGTGCCAGCGATTCGGAACTGCCTCCGATCGAGATCCCGTGCGCGCGGCCGGCTTCGACGACACTGCACCCTCGCAGCTTGGCCGCAAGCTCCAGCCGCGAGACGTGGTCGCCGGGCAAGCCGAGCTGGGCGATCATCGTTGCGCTCCACACGTGTGCGCCGTTGCCGACTTCGCAGCGGTCGTGCAGCGTCATGGATTTCTCGTTGTCAGACCCGGCCCAGTGCGCGATGTCGCACCCGCAGCCGTCGACCTGCCCAACCAGGGTGATGCGGTGATCCCCGGCGATCCAGGTCTCCCAGGAGACCGCGTCGACAGCATCGGTGAGCTCGATCGAACGGGCATCGGCAGTTACACGGTCATAAACGGTCTGCGGCCGCGGCGCCAGGCATCCGTGCAGCGGTTCCAGTCCTGCCGGAACGGGCACGCTGCGATCGAACAGCCACGCAGGAGCCACATCGAGATTCAATGCAGGGTCGGCGCCATAGGCGCTGTGGTCCAGCGGGCCACCTTGTGCGGCGGCGTAGGAGTATTGCGGAGCCTCGGCAAGCTTCGATCCGGGTGCGACGGCGTAGCGGGTTCCGGCCAGCACATCGATCAGGCCGCCGCCAGGCAGCGAAATCCCCATGGCGTCGGCAGGCAGGGTCGCGGCGTCCATGCCGTCGGGAACGCGCAGCCAGGTGTGCGACCCGCCCCACTTCTTGTTGTGGGGTTGATTCATCTGCGCTTTTGCCGGAATGACGGTGACACGTAGCCCCGCATTTTGCACGGCAATCGTGGCGTGGGTGTTTTCGGCGTCCAAGCAGATCATCCGGCTCAGCGACAGGTTCACACCGACGTTTCCGCCGCGGTGCATGTGCTCTGCGATCTGGTCCACGGTGTAGGCGGGCGCGAACGGCCAACCTGTCTGTGTCGGTCTCTTTAACTGTGCTTTCAGTGGCATCAGATGCGCACCGAGTGACACCATCCTGGTCAACGTCACAGTGTCGACCTGCGGGGTGCTGGTGTCTGGGCTCATCGCGCAAACTCTCCTGGCCGGTGGTTTTGACAGCGCCTCGGGCAAGGGTGGGAGATGCCTGAAACGCGCCTGCGACGCTACGTTGAAAGGGGGAAAATGCCGGTCTCGAACGCAGAAAACGGAAACGGCGTGTCGTCTATGCCGATCATGTTTCCTTGCAATAATTCGAACACGTGTTCCGGAACGGCTGGAAGCGTGAGGCAGTGACAGAGAGGCGGTGCACCGGGGCCATGGCGACAATCACCCCCATCGAAACCGCAGATTCCTCTGCGTCGCCCGAGCGTAACGCGGAGGTGGACAACGAAATCGCCGCGAAGCTGGTGCGCGTCGCTGTTCAGCACGGATGGGTGGTGCACCAGCGCACGGCCCGGTACTTCACCGCTCGCCGCATTCGTGAAGGCGTCAGCACGGGTATCGGGATACACGTGTCTAGTGGGCGCATCCATGCCAGCCGGGCAATCACGGTCGATCGATCCGCCGGGGTCGATGGCGTTCACGGCTGGTTGGTTGAACCGTCAGGGGAGCTCGGATGATCCTGCCTCCAGAGATCTGCGCACACGAGATTGACGTCCGGGAGGGTCGGCCTGTTGACCTCACAAAACTGACACACCACGGAGAGCTCCGGTTCCGCTGGTCGCTGCACGTGAACGAGCAGGACGCGGCGGCGTGTGTGCATGTGTGGTCCCCGTCTCTATGGCAGTGGAGCGAGGTGTGGTCGCTGAACAACACTCAGCCGATCCTGGCCCCCGCTGACCCCATGTTCAGTGCCGCCGACAAAGCTGCGGACTGGGGCCTGCTTTTCGCGGAGTTGGCGAAGTATGCGACGGAACTCTTC
Source organism: Mycolicibacterium lutetiense (assembly GCF_017876775.1). Lineage (NCBI taxonomy): Bacteria > Bacillati > Actinomycetota > Actinomycetes > Mycobacteriales > Mycobacteriaceae > Mycobacterium > Mycolicibacterium lutetiense. The sequence goes on from NZ_JAGIOP010000001.1 coordinate 1,756,748, forward strand.
GAAGGCGGCTGATCGATTCCCGCACCTGTATATCTCTAAAATGGAGAGTAGTGTGTCGGCATGGGCTCCGAACAGATCGTCGGCGAGGTCACGGCAATTCCCGCCACGACGCGGCAAGAGATCGCAGCCTGCCGGGCGCTTGGGCTCGGCTACTGGTCGCAGGCGCCGCACCCCGGATGCGTCTGGGCGATTGACGATGAGCGCGTCGCGCATCTGGTACGAGTTATCGCCTCCCGCAATGCGGTACAGGCAAAGTGCGGGCGGATCGACGCGCCCCTCAGGCCGCGCCTCTGCACGCACACAAACGCGCGAATCACTTTCGGTGCGGCGCTGGCGCCCGACCCGCCGACGCTATTCGACGACACCGGTCTCCTAAGCGCCTGACACAGATGATGGCACATCAAAACGAGAGGAAGACGCAGCGCCTTGAACGACACTCGTCACGAGAATCGGCACGGACCATCAGACCTCGCACGCCTGACCTCGATCCTTGATCAAGTCGCCGCCTCCGGCACGAACCTGGCCCCCACGAACAGAAGCGCCCGCCGCGCTGCTGCACGGACAGCGCTGCGTCAGGCCCGCGCCGAAGAAAGAGCAGCAGCACACCCGCGAAACGAGGCGAACTGATGGCGAATGCCTACTGGAACAAAGATTCTGGAGCTGTGTGGGTCAACCCAGGAGCAGGAGAATCCGCAGTGAAAATAGCCGGCGACGCCACCAGCGCCCTGGCCGCCTACGACGCGCTTGCCCTGGCCGGTTTCGTTCGTCACGGGAACTGGGAGATCGTCCCCGGTGCGTCGCGGCACCGTGTCGCCGCCGTCACCCGGTCCGACTGACAAGGCACGACAACAGCTTCCGGCTCAGTAGCCCTGGTATCCACCCGTGCCGACCCCCTGACGCGACATGAACGCGCCGAGACCCGAACCGTCAGCCGCGACCTTGTAAGTGTCCATGACGTAGTTGATCGAAGCGCTCGCCGAGGCGACCGGATCGTAGATCGAGTTCGACGTACCTGCCATGTGGTAGGCCGCGAATGTGGACGGAATGCACTGCCATTGACCGCGGCTGCTGTTGGACGGTAGCCCATCTTCCATGATCATTCCGGTCGCGTTGGAATCCCATCCATTGCCGGCGTTCGGATTTCCGCCGGACTCGCCTTGGGACATGTGCTGATACAAGGCCTGCCACTGCTCACGCAGTGCAGGGTCATCAGGGATCCCGTTGATGGTCAGCGCCTGGTTGATCACGGACGCTGTTTCCTGGGCCGTTAGCGGTCCACCGGGGTACTTCGCCAGCGATACTTGCGATACGTCAAGGGGATCGGGGTTTTGTGGCGAGGTCGCCGAAGAGCCCGCGAACGGATCGTCGCTGTGAGGGAAGATTCCATTGGCGCCATCGGATTCGGCCTGCGCGCGCGACGCTTCGATCAGCGCTGCCAGAATCTGTGGGTCGATACTGGTGACACCGGCTGGCGGGGTTGCGGCCACCGGGGCCGGCATTGGTGCGGGCGAGGGAGCCGTTGGTGCGCTCTGCTGGGGTGCCGATGACGGAACCGTGGGCATCGAACCAACATTGTTGACGCCCTTGGCGCCCTTGTTGTCGAGATCCTCAACACCCTTGGCGAACTTGTCGGTCTTCTTTGTGCCGTCTTTGACCTTGCCGCGCGCTCGCTCACCGTCCTTGGTGGTGTCATCGACTGCTGCCGTCAACCCTGGATGCACCCCCGCAGCCCCGGGGGTGCGGTCAGCATTGCCCGGAAGCGTGCTGTCGGCCTTCTGCGCCCCGGAAACAAGCGCCGCTCCGTCACTGCTGATCTCACCGGCCATCAATCGTTCCTTCCGCGTATCCGCACTTACTTGACCGCACCCGGATCCAGTCGCGGCGCCGTTGACGACGGGACGTCGGTTCCGGTGCCGGTGTCGGTGGCCGCGGCGTTGGCCGGCCCACCCTCGCCCTGGCGTGGCACACCGGGAGTTCCGACGGACGGGATGGCCTGCGTCCCGGATTCCGGCGCCCCGGCAGGATCGGCCCCGGCCGGTGATGCTGACGATCCGTCGGCCGGAACTTGTGGCTCGGGGGTCCCGCCGGGAACGTCGAAGGTCGTCGCGGCGGGAGCCTGACCGGATACCGGTGAGGATGCGGCACCGGCATCTTCGAGATGGAAGTACGCGGCGCGCTCACCCATGTCTTGCGGCAGCGCGCTCGCGTCGACCACCTTGTACTCCGACAGGTCGTAGAACGCGCCGTCACCGAGCAGCATGAACTTCTTGTCACCGGTGTCGAGGATGTCGCCGGGTTTGGCGTCGACCGGTGCGACCTGCTGCCCAAGGTCCTGACCCGGTACCGGAGGCTTGAGTCCGGCCTGGGCCGCGGCATCGGCCAGCGACACCGGATGCGTCGGATCGGCGGCCGCCAGCACCTGCGCCAGCTTGGCGCTCTTGGCGTCGGGGAAGGTGACTTTGCGGTCTTTCACTTGAACCTCTTTGCTCTGCTCGGGTACGGCCGCCGGCTTGGCAGTCGGTGGAACACCGGTCACCGGCGCGGCCGGGGCAGCCCCAGCGGTGACCGGCGCCGTGCCCGCCGGCTTGGCCGTGTCGGACTTCACCGCGGTCAGCGGCTCGGGCTTGCGGTCCTCGCGCTTCTTGTGGTCCTTGTCGTCATCGAGCAACTTCTTGGGCTCAGAATCCGGTTTCGACGATGCCGGGCTGGTCAACGGGGTGCCGCCACCGCCGGAGCCGGTCGACGGTGCGCCCATCGGCGTGCCCATCGAACCGGCGGACGGGGTGTGGCCCAGCTTCGACAACAGATTGCCCAGGTCCGACTTGTCGTCTTTGCCGGCGTCTTTCACCGACGGTCCGGTCGGCGATGCGGGTGTCGGGGCTAGTGGCGAAGGATGCGCGGTGACCGGGGTGGTGGCGGTCTTGTCGTGCGGGCTGGCGGTTGCCGACCGTGCCTGTACCGGGGCCGGGATCGGGCCGTCGAACACGGTCGCCAGCTTGTCGGCGGCGGCCTGCACTTTGGTCAGCTCTGATTCGAGGGTGTTCTTCAGCGTTGTCGCCGCTGATTGATCGGTCAGCGCGCCGTGGTCGGTGAGCTGGTTGCGGGCGTTGCGATTGGCGGCCAGCAGCGCGTCGTAGGCGGATTCGGCTGCCTTGGACCCGGCGCGCAGCTGCGTCATCACCTCGGGCACTTTGTCGGGCAGTTCCGCGATCGCCGAAAAGTGCGGGGCCAGCTTCTGGCGGTACTGCTCGAAGTAGGGCTCCCCGGACTGGGCCATGGTCTGCTCCATTTGATGGAACAGGTCCGCGATACCGGTCAGCCACGTTTTCACCGCGGCTTCGACCTGCGGGGTATCCAGGGTCAGTGCCGGCGGCGGGTTCGAGTTCCACACCGAGCCGTTCGGCCCGTCTTCGAAGCCGAAGATGTTGCGCTGCACCGTCGCCAGCGCCGCGTCGACCTCTCGGACCCCTGCGGCCTCACTGGCCGAGGCCGGCAACATGCGTGTGGAAGTGCCGTCGGGTGCGTCCCACATACCGTAGCCGGCGCCGCCGTTGCCCCACAGGTGCCAGTCGGGCCCGAATGCCTCCCACGCCTGGCCTGCGCCCAATCCGATCCATCCGATGGGGCCGGGGATTGCGCCGATGGTATTGAGAAGGGCACCGACAACGTCGCCGTCTTTGAGGTCTTGCGCGGCGAATCCGAGGCCGACGACGGTGCCGATACCGGGCACTGCACGGGCGCCTATCTTCAAGGCACTCTTGGCCATTCCCTTGGGCGCCAAGTTTTTCGATCCCCTTGTCGAGAACATCGACACCCCTGCTGTACTGGGCCTTATAGAGGCCCCCGGCCCCCTGGACCGTTCCGGTCGCGGTGAGCTTGCCGGCGGGCTTGGCGGCGCCGGCCGTTGACGGAGCTGGGGCTGCCAGTTTGGCCGCATTCGTCGGTGACGTGGTGTTGGTAGCAGCGGCAGGAGCATCCGCTGCTGTCGGTGCGGTGCCCGATGCCGATGTAGGGGGAGCGTCAGCGGCAGGCTTGGTCGCGTCACTCGTTGCGGCGTCGTGGGTCGGGTTGGGGACACCCTGCGCCCCTGTGGACTCACTCACGATCGGCTCTCCTCATCTGACTGGATCTGCGGACGGAACGGGGTCACGTCTAGCCGCGGCTGCCGGCGACGAAAGCGGTGACGAAGGCGGCGAAAGGGAATCCCGGCTGGTAGGTGTGGGCGACGGCGTCGTAGACCTCGCCGTCCTGAATCATCAGGCGTCCCTGCGTGGCTCGCGGCATCCGTGACGGTGCCACTTTCTTCGACCGGATCGTGGCGTCCAGCCGAGCCATTGCAGCGTCCAGATGTGCGGCCACCGCTGACTTCTGCGCGGCCGGGGACGGTTCCCGCACACCGGCCAGGCCCAGCAGCACCACCGTCTCGTCGGATGCGGTGGCCAGTGCCGAAGCCAGAGTGTGCATGTACAGCAGAGTCCCTCGGCCCGCGTCCTGGATCGGAATCATGGCGGGCACAGTAGGTTGCATCCGCCAGTTCTCGCGTACACGGCGCGGGTCGCAGCTGCGGTTGTGTCGGCATCTAGGCGTAAGGTGCGACACCGGCGTGTCGTGCCGCGGGCACGACCACAACCTCCACAGCTGCATACCGTGTGCATCATGGATCTGACACAGGCTCCGCTTCGCCGCCGGTCAGCGGTACGCGCCAACGCCCTGCGGTTGACCCGTGCACAGAAAGCGATCGCGGCGGTGATGAACGGGGTGGACCCCGATCCCGACGACGTCGCCTATACCGCCGGGCATCGCATCGACGAGCAGATGCTGCATTTGTCAGCCGCGGCTGCCCTTCGGCAGGTGCTGCTGTCACGTCCCGCCCGGACCCGCAGGGCCGCTGAGTCCGATCAGCAGGCCGTCCTCGATGCCTATTACTTGGCGCTGGCGCTGGCCGATGCCGCGGCGGGGCACCCCGACACACTCAACGCTGCCGTGGCGCGCCCGTGGCGTGAGTGGTTCGCCGCGGCGGCGTTGGTGGCACGGTTGCAGATCCGGTTCCTCGAGCACGCCTGCAGCCAGATCGAGATGACCGCCAAAGACGCCCCCACACCAGCGCCGCTGGCCGGCGTACTCGCCAGCGATCTGCTTTCCAGCACCGGAATGCTCGGCTGCCGTACTGCGCTGCTTCCCGACTACGCCACCCGGGAAGACTCCCGTCGTGCGACAGGGATGCGCTGGCTGCGAGCCACCTCGACGATCACCGTCGCCGGACACCCCGCAACCGTTGTGGTCGACGCGGGACCCGATGCGCTGCCCGGCGCATGGACCGCACGAATCGCCGCACCTCTAGTGATCACCGCGGGCGCGGGGGACACCCGCAGCCCAACGCGCTGGCCTCGGGAGGTGGTCACGGACTGCTTGCGGATGTGTTCACCGGGTGTTCGCAGCTGGGTGGCCTCGATGACGCGCCGGCTCAGCGGCGAAGCGGGCGAGGAGCTGGTGCTGCAGCCTGGGGCCGCACCAGGAAAATTCCTTGTCAGCCCAGCGGCGACAGCGATCGCGGATTTGGTTGGCGGCCAGCGCTCCGAAGAGGTTGCAGCAACCGGTCCGTTCGAAGCACTGGCCGCAGGCGAACTGCCACTGGCGCCGGACACCTCCATACGGCCGGTGGAAGCGCCGCCTGGGATGCTCGCCAGGATGCGACACGGTGGTGATCCAGGCGACGAGCTCAGCGCCGACACCCGCCTCGAGGATTACGTCACGCTTCCGAACGTGCACCGTGACGAGATAACGCTGCTCGCTGCTGCAGAGCCTTTCGATTTCGGTACTGAAGTCGAAGTCACCATCAACTTCGCGACCCCTCCATGGCAGGACGTGAGCGCTCTGGCCGCAGAGTTGCGCAGCGCCGGTGGAGCAACATTGACAGCACCGACGCTGGGACGCATCGACCAGGATGTCGTGCCCGGGGAAGGCCACCGGCTTGCGCTGAAGGCACGCGTGCGTCGCGGTGTCGCAGTGCGCACCCGCCGCGGCTACGCGGTGATGCTCCCGGCTGGAACCCGGCTGGCGGTGATTGGCTCAGATGTCACCAAGCATCACACCACGCTGTATGCGGTCTGTGACCCCGAGCCGGCGGAGCCGGTGGCACTGGCCGTCCTCGGCGGCGATGCAGTGGGAAACGTGGCTTGAATTGCCGCTCAAGCGAACTGCTCGCGCTCGTTACCCTCGGCTGCCCGGCGTGGGATGTCCCCGCTGCCGGCGTACGACAGAACGACCGAATCGGAGCGGCTGCGGTCACGTGCGCCAGCACCAGCGGCGCCGGCTCCTGGTGCCATCCCCGAACCCGGGGTTCCCACCGGGGCGCTGCCGATCACTTTCTCCTGGGCGACATTTGACACGCCGGACAGCACTGTATTCCGTGCACTGACACTGTCACTGGAGCCAGTAGGCTTGGCCATCAACGGCGATCCCATGCCCCCCATTCCGGGGACTCCGCCGCCCCCGCCGGCGCCCATCGAGGCAGGGCTGATCCCGTTACTGCCCAGTGGAAGACCACCGCCACCGGCCAACGTCGCAGGCGCGAAGGAACTTCCGGTCGATCCGCCGTTGAGCAGATCACCCATACCGGACAACGACCCGAACATCTGCATCGGTGCCGACAGCAGCTGCTGAAACGACTGCGGCAAGCTGGAGGCCATCTGCATCGGGCTCGACAGCACCGAACCGAACTGCCCCAGCATCGAGGTCATGTCCGAGGAGGTGCCGGCCGTGCTCGCTCCCGTATCGGTAACCGCCGAAGTGGCCTGCGTGGCCGCTTGTGAAGCTCCTTGTCCGGCGCTGCTCACCATATTGGTGGCCCCTTGCACCGCCTGAGCACCGTCGGCGACAGCGGACGCCGCATTGCTCAGCGGCGGCGGAGGCGGGATCGGCACCGGTAGCGTGGCCGCCGTGATCACCTCGCCGTAAGTGGTTCCAATCATGGTGTTCTGGGCGGTGTACGCGGCGTACTCCCCATTGAGCTCGCCGATCAGCGGTGTGTTCTGCCCGAAGAAGTTGGTCGACTCGGCTGCCAGCTCCCGCACGCGATTGTTGATCGACTGCTCCGACGGGATCATCGATGTCCGCGACATTCCATAACTTTCGGCAACTACAGCATCGATCGCCGACTGTTTAAACGCGATCGCAGCCATGGACGCCAGCCAGGTCATAAAGGGCGGCGTCGCCGCTGATTGGATGGCCGAACGCATGCCTGAGATGGACGACAGTGAGGCCATCATTTGTTCGCCAACAATGCCCAGTGTTGCCAAGGTGGTCGACGCCAAACCCATCCACGCGGCCGACGCGGCTGCCCACGTCGCCCCTGTAGAACCGGTTTCGAGCATCCCTGCGCTCAGCTCGGGCGGCAGGGACCAGGGTTGTGCCGTCATTTGCGTCTGCCTCTCATGCAGTCGGGGTGTGCTGGCCAGGGTGCCACCGGGAAACAGTGTCCGACAACGCGGACACGGACCGCTGAGGCTGTCATGTCCCGCGCTGCCAACGGTTTTCGAAAGACCAGCGGCCGGTGGTCAGGAACCGGGGGCCGGAACTGGTGGGGGCTCCGGCGCGGGCGGCGCCGAAACCGTCAGCGATCCGGAAGCGCCGACCAATTTCGCCGCGGCCGGATCGGAGCCCGCAACTGCCGACACGCGGGCCGGCGCGTCGGCGGGGGCACGCGTCACCGCCGCACTGCGGCCGCCGACAGTCAACGCTGATACCCCCGCCGCGTTGAAGTCGGCGACCAAGTTGCCGATACGCGCCGTCATCGTGTCCGACCCGGCCGTGGGGGTGTTCACTTCCACCCTGTCTGCGCCCAGTGCCGTGATGGCCTCGGACAGCGGGAACGGGATGCGTCCGAGACGGTCACCGACTTCGATCCACCCGGGCTCTGCGGTGGGGACACCGACACTGGACCAAAACGCCGAATCACCTCGCAGCAGCACACGTGTTCCGATCACCAACAGCTCGGCGGTCTGCGTACCTGAGCGGACTTTTCCGTAGGAGACGGCGTGTGAGGGATCGGCGGTTTCTTGAACCTCCAGCCGCGCGGTCGCCGTCGTCACCGTCGAGGCCAGTGTCACCGGCCCTGTCGACAGAGTCTGGCCGGCGTATCGCAACGCTGCGGCTTCGAGCACCGATGGGGTTCGGGTGGCTGGCACCGGTTCCGGCGGCGGGGTACGCAAAGCCAGCCAGACGGTCAGTGGGACCGCCACCGTTGCCCACACGAGCGCCAGCGTCAACACGACGCGGGTCGCACGGCTGCCCGCACTTGGCCGTGGCAGTTCCCACATCTCACGCACGTCGGCTCCTTCCGCTGGTGACCGCCCCTGCGGCGGCCACCGTGCGCGCACGGTAACCAGGGGCGGCTGTGCACTATGTCCCGCGGCGCGTCCGGAACCTCCTCCGAAAACTAGCGATGCCGCTGGTTTCTTACCGGAGAGGCAAAGAAACCAGCGGCATCGAGCCGGCCCGTCTCCGGCGAGGGGGAGGGGATTTTCCGGAGACGGGTCAGATCAAACAGCCATGGCGGCAAGTCCACCGGCGGCGTTGAGCGCCTCGAAAGTGCCGTTGACACTAGCGGTCTCGGCGGCACGCTCACCAAGCTGCTCGATGCCCAACCCGAGCATCGCGATGAAATCGGCGGTCGTTACGGCCTGCTGAGTGACCGCCATTGCCGAGTCGGCGTCGTTTCCGGGCGGGGTGACCGCCGCAGCGGCGGCGGTCGCGGTCCCGGCTGCCGCCGTGAATCCGGTCGTCTCGGTGATCAGTCCGGACACCTGGCCGACAACGTCGGCGAAGCTGCTCACTCCAATGGTCATCGTTTTCTCTCCTCACGTTCGCGATCATCGGCCCTGGACGGAGCTGGCCGAGTTTTGCTCTAGCTGAAATCATTCCACGTCTTCACTCCAGCGACGGTCGATGTGCCGTGTCGCGGGCACTGTCGAAATGTCATGTCCTGCAGTGCGCCGGCAATCGGTAGCTCAACTGCGTACCTGGCCGCTGGGGCGACGTATGCGTCACGGGGGTGCTTTGTCGGCTAACCGGGGCTGCTGCAAGGACAACGGACGCGCCTCGTGGCTCGAGTAGAAGATCGCGCTCATCACCTTGGACGCGAGTTCGGCGCCACTTCGTTCAGTCACCGTCCCCGACAGCCGCACCAGCGGTATCCCGCCGACAATCAACGGCTCAACCTGCGTCACTGCCCACCTCCGAAAGTCTCAGGGACCCGCAGCGCGCTGCGCAGCGCGTAACGGGCATCGTCGATGTCTCCGGCGGTGCGGTCGGCCAGCGCCGCCGAAAGCAGGTAGCGGGCCCACATCCGGGGATACCGGCCCGGACCCGCGCTGCCGGTCCATCGGGCTTGATTGACCAGACGTTCCAGATCCGCTGCTGCCTGCACGGGGCGACCCCACACCGTGGACAGATAGGTCAGGGTGTCGTCGATGTCTTCAGGGTCGATCGCATCGAAACCCCAGCGGTCTTTGGAGCCGGCCGCGATGTTCACCGCGTCGATCTCCTGCTCCGAGAGCACCAGCACCCCGCTGCGGGCAGCTTCGGGGTCGGTGGCCACCACTGCGTCGAACGGGCCGACGACACCGATCGCCACCGCCTCCAGCAATGGCCGCCACGGCTGGTCACATCCCAGCCATCGGGCGGCGAATCCATCGGAGACCTTGGTAATCAACGGAATCAGGTGTGGTGCGGCCCGCATACCCGGCGCCAGAAATCCGAGACCGTCACCGGTGACGAACACTGCCTCGGAGCTGTTCACCCCAACCGCCACCTGGATGACTCGACCCTCTCGGCGGTGCGCCCGGTAGATTCCCGCGACGATAGACGCTGCGACCAGGTCCATGTCCGTGGCATGGTCAAGGCCTTTGAGATCCGCTCCGAAATCGAAAAGCTCCCTAGGGGTTTCACGTTCCTTCGGCACATACGCGACGGAATCGGAGTCCTTACCGGGCTTGATCGCGGGACCACTGGTGGGACGTCCACCGGCTGCGCCGCCGGCAGCCCCTGGACCACCCAGTCCGCCACCCATTGGCCCCATCATCGGACCCATCGCGGGTGCCATCGGCACGGCCGGGGACACCGATGAACCGGGCGCACCTGTGCCCGGACTCAGCGTGTTGGTACCTGCGCCCGCGTCACCCGAGGAGACATGGGTGGTTGGCGTCGACAACGAGCTGTCGCCGCTGACTGCCTCGCCCGAGGACAGAGTCGTGGTTGGCGCTGCCGGTGTCGGTGCCGCAGTGGTTGCCGGTTCCGATGGTGTATCGGCCCGGGTTTCCCCTGCGGGCACCTCGACTGGACTTTCCTCCTCTTTGGGGGAGGTTCCTGTGGGGGTGTAGCGCGCGTTCTCCCCGTCACGTGACCCGCTGAGTGGTCGGCCGAGTGGAGATCCCGCGGTGCTGTTGTTCTCGGAACTTCCGGTCTTGTCTGCGCGCGGCCCCGATAGCGGGTTGCTGCTATCGGCAAGCCCTGAGGCTTTGGTGAGCCGTGACAGCGCATCGTCGCTGATCGGCACGCCGTTGTTGCCGGGCAGCTTCTTCATCAGATCCTGGATCACCGACTGCCCGGCCTGGATGATTGGCTGGGCCTGCTGGCCCAGGTTCGGCATCCCGGATCCCACCTTCGACACCTGACCGCCGACGTTCTGCAGCAGCGACGCCAAGGAGCCATCGGGCATTCCTGGCACCATCTGGCCGTTCTCAGGCATCGGAGCCATCGTCGAAGGAATGGTGGGTGTAGCTCCCTTCTGTACGCCGCTGACCAACTCCTCCTGAGTGCTGTTGTGATTGCCACCGATCTGGTCGGCCTGGTCCTTGGCCGCCTGCAGCAACTCGTTGTATTTCTGAGTGAACTCTGCCTGGTTCTTGGGCGAGTTGGGGCCACCTGACCCGGCGTAGGACGCGATCAACTCCTCCACGGCCGTCTCGAAAGTCGTGGCCACACCGTTGAGTTGGATCTTGGTGTTAAGGATGTCCTGTGCCATCACACTGGCACCGTTACCCATATTCAGCTGCGCCAGTGCCCGGTCGAACGCCGCCCGCTGGTCCTCAGTGAACCCGGAGAGCAGCTGATCAGGAGTGTTACCGGTGGCGTTGGCTTCGATCAGCGCGTACATCACCTCAGCGGTGTTGCCCGTGCCAACAGATGCGGCGGATTGCTCGAACAACTGCAACGCCGAAGCCACCGTCTGCGTCTCCGACGTGGTCGGGAAGTTGGTGCCGATGATCTCGGCGGAGTGCGGGGTGGGGACGGGGGGAATGTCGGTGGGGGACACGGAGCGGTTCCGTCCTCTCTGTCAGGCCGCACCGCCGGAGATGGGGTGCGGGTGCGTGTCGTGTTGCCATATTGGGGGCTGGGGTCCACCGGCGGCGGGCCCGGCGCGGCCTACGAGTCGCTGACCACGCGCACGAATTGAGTAGCCCCGCGGCTTGCGGCGTCGCTGAACATGATGTTGGTCCCGGACTGTTGGGCTTCGACAACCTGGCCGTCACCGACGTAAATCATGACGTGGTGATCTGGGTTGTCATCGAAGGCGAGATCACCGGGACGCGCGTCGGCGGCACTTACGAGCTGCCCAGCCGCGTACTGCTCGCCGGACACGCGGGGAATCTCCACTCCGGATGCCTGGTATACGAGGTAACGCGCCAGCCCCGAGCAGTCGAACCCGATCTTGTCGTAGTCGCCCGCGGCGTCGGCCGCTCCGCCGTCGCTGATGCCCTGGCTGGGCCCGTCGATGCTGCCTCCGCCCCATGCGTACGGAATACCTTCAGCGACAACCTGTTTAGCTAGCTCGATGATCCGCTGTTGGTACTCGGTGGAGCCAGGTGAAGTCGGCCCGCCCGCGCCGACTTTGCCCTTGGCGGTGAGAGAACCCGTGCCCATCGAGCCGTCGCCACCGAGCAACCTGGACAGTGCCTGCGCACCGTTCGGACTGGACAGGGGCGAATTGATCGATCCACCGGGACTGGAAGGCGGCACCTGCGGCATCTGCATCCCCGAACCCAGGTTGCCGGCACCGCCGAGCAGTGAACTCGCTCCGGCACCGAACGCGCTGAGCAAGGCAGCGGGGATCGCATTGACACCGTCGCCGCCCTTCTTGTCGATGCTTTTGACGCCCTCGCCAAACTTGCTGGTCTTGTCCGAGCCCTCCTTGACCTTGTCGCGCGCTCGCTCACCGTCCTTGGTGGTGTCGTCGACTGCTGCTGTTAAGCCGGGATGTACGCCTGGGCTGGCGGCGGTACCGCCGGAGCTGGCCGGCAGATCCTGCGCGATCTTGCCGGGCTCGGTGATGATCAGCTCGTTGCTGCTGATTTCCCCTGCCATGTCAGACCGCCCTCGCTGTCTCTGCCGCTGTCGTGTCGGTGCCAGTGATTCCCCGCAGAAGCGCCGCCAGGTCTGAGGTCACCGACCCGATAGAGCCGCCACCGGCGTTTACCAGCTCATTTACTTTGGTGATGTCTGTGTGCAGCGATGAGGTGAATGGCTCAAGTGCCGGGGCGATTTCGTCCGAAGCGCCGGTGCCGGGCTTGGCGGCTGCCTCGGCCGCCTCGGTCACCGCGTCGGAGGCCTTCAACGCAGAGTCGAGCTGACCGCGCAGCGTTGTGAGCGTGTTCAGGGTCGCCTGGAACTGCTCGGGCGAGCTGATAGTGACGTCGTTTGCCACAGTCTGTCCTTTCAGAGTCGTCTCGAAGTCGTTTCGGGTCTACTTCATCGAGAACGCGGGCGGTATCGACGGATCGGGTGTCAGCGGATTCGGCTTCGGCGTCGTTGCCGCGGCCGGGGCGGAGGAGTCGCCGTACGGTCCAGCGAAGATCGAGGAACCCGGGGCCGCCGGCACCGTGCCGGGCGGTGCTGGAGGCGGTGTCACCGGAAGCAGCGGTGCACCGTTGGGAGTGCCCGTAGCCGGGGAATCAGCGGTACCGGCCTTCGGCGCGGGATTGGAACCGCCGGCGCCGGGAACTGCGGCAGCCGCTGTGACATCGATGTTGTGCGTCGTCTTGGCCCACGTCTGCAACCCCGTCACCGCCGTACTCAGCGCGGCTGCCGAGGATTTCGCAGGCGCGCTCTCCTTGGTCAACGTGCTGGTGAGCGCGGAGACGAACGGCGACAAGGGAGCCGAAGCACTGGGAACCGCGCCCGCGGCCGGGCTGCCGCTTTTCGACGCCACGGTTGTCGCGACCGTCTCGGTTTCGGTTGCCACACTGGCCAACGCTTTTGCGACGGTGTCGAGTTTCTGCCACGCATCGCCGAACCTGTCACCGATGGTGACATCGTCCGCGCCATCCACGCTCATCCCTGTCCTCCTCAGTCCCCGGTGCCCAGTCAGGCCTTGCGGGCGTCGTCAGCAGCTTTCAGGTCGATGCCAACCATGGCGTAGCCCTTTGTCTTGGCGGTGTCTGCGCAGTTCTCGGCGCTGTCGCAGGTGGCGGTGATCGCGTCGTTCAACGCGGCTGCCCACGCCTTCAGCGAAGCGACCACGGGTGTGTACACGGGGGAGACCGCACCATCGGCGGTGAACGTCTTGGCATCAGATTCCGCCGCTGCCCCAACGGCGTCGAACGTCTCGACGAACCCGCGCAGCTCAGCTGCGATCCGCTTGATCTCCGCTGTGTCCCGATCCAATGCAGCCTTGTCGACTGCGATTGAGCCTTCATTGCCACCCATTGCGCGCCGCCTCTCGTTCGATGCCGTCACGGATACCATCAGTGTGTCGCAGCAAACGACATGGCACCTCGACCGGCATCCGCAGTGTAAGGCGATCGGGAACCCAAGGATCGCCGCGGCGCGGACTGGCCCCACCAGGCGACAGCCTCAGGAACGGGCTACGGCAGGCCCGCGCCGCTGGTGACGGGGTACGGCTCGGCCGCCTACCGTGCATTCCACGAGACCCTATGGACCAGGAGGACTACCTTGGACACCCCGTGCATCGTCCCGGTTCTGTTACCAGTTCACCGCGACCGAGCCTGGCGCGCCCGCTGCGGCGGCACATGGTCCTGGGACGAAAGCCGCGGCATGTGGCTCGACGAGTCGAAAGGCGAGGCCGACCGGGACGCATGGCGAGGCCAGAAGTCCATGGAGAGCTTCAGTCGCCTCGTCGGCCCGTTCACCGAAGTCGACTGAGCCAGAGAAGAGCCCACCGGTAGTGCATGGTGCAGAACCGAATCACCGGCGAGAAGGTGGAATTCGAAACCGACGACGCGGCCGATGCGATCGAGAGTCTGCGGTCTACCGCAGGTAACACCAGCTAGTTTGGGGGTGTCTACCCGTCATAGGTGTGGGGAGAGTGCGAAGGGAGCGAACTGATGGCGAAGACGACTAAAGGGGCTCTTCGATCTTGACCGGGCAATCATCTGCAAGTCCGGGTTGCGGCCCGCTGTTTGCGGGTGCAGTGGAATCGTATCCGTCGTACCGAGTTCTCCCTGTTCCTGAATCCGCAGGCGGTCCGCTTGACCGTCTTCACGAGCCGGTTGTAGCCCTCGGTGCGGGCGTTCGTGATCCCGGTCGTTACGAACGCGTTGATCTCCGGCCACCACACGTCGACGGTCTTAGCGAGGGCGAGAAGTTCCGGGATGTTGGAATCCACGCACCAGGCCAGGAACCGGTACAAACGGTGCCGGGTCAGGTGCCCATCGCCGCCGACACGGACGGTCGCCAGTAAAGTGCGGAGTTCCTCCTTCGCGATGTAAGCGGACAGGATCTGCCCACTCGGGTCCTCGTCGACAATCGCATTCCACATTCGTGCGAACCTGTTGTCCGACAGTCGCTCCCGCCCTGTGAGCAATCGACGGCGGTTCGCCCACTCCGGATCGACCCTGCGGCCGCGACGGTCCCGCAGTTCCCACGTCACTCGGCGGCGGACCTTCGTCACCGCCTGGTTTGCCAACTGAACCAGGTGGAAGTGGTCGACCACCAGCGTCGCATTTGGCAGCAGGCCCTCGGTATGGACAGCGGCCGCGTAGACGGCCGCCGGGTCGATGGCCACATACTCGATCGACTCTCGGAACTCGGGTGTGCGTTCCGTAAGCCAGCCGATCACGGCGGCAGTGGTGCGCCCTTCCCGTTGCCCCAGCAGACCCTGCCGGCCGGAGAGATCGACGAACCCGGTGTCCCACGGATCGATCCGCACCCAAGTGCAGGTCTTCTCGCATCGCTCCCAGCGGGGTTTGCCGCGCCGGGTCTCGTCGATGCCGAGTACCCGGACGGGCTCGGGCTCGGCGAGTAGTTGCTGCGCATGCTCGACGAACGCGCGGTGAGCTGTCGGCCAGGACACCCCATGTGCGGTGGCCACCTCGACGACCGATCGGGCGGCGTCGCCGATCGCGGCGCCTATCTGGGTGCGTAGCCGCAGGGTGGTGCGGGACCTGGCCGGAATCTGCCCGATGGACTCGGTGAATGAACCCCGTTCGCAGTAGTCCTCCAGGCACCGCCACCGGATTTTGTTCCATCGCAGCAGGATCCGATTCTCCCCGTAGGGGATGTCTTTGGGCCTGGTGGTGACTCGCTCCTTGACCGATGTCGATAACACCCCGCAGGACGGACATGCCGCCGCGGTCTCCTCATCGGTCACTAGCTCAAGCACCCGAGCCCCGTCCGCCTCATGATTGACGCCGACAACCCGGACGCCGGGCATCCCGAATAGCAGGGTTGCCTGCTCAGTCACCTGTGATCGCTGGAGTCGCTGCGACGGCTTGCTGAACGTCCTGCTCGAGGAGGAAGTGGTTGAGCGCAATCGCAGCTTTCGTGCCTGCACCTGCGGCGTTGATCAACTGAGCCGGCGAATCAACGACGTTGCCCACCGCCCACACCCCGGTCACACTCGTGTGGCCCGTGGGATCGGTGCTCACCCACCCGCCCTCGCCAGCTTCACAACCCAAGCAGGTCAGCAGCTCGTCGTAGGGTACGAACCGCGGACCGACAAACGCGACCGACCTCGGCACAATCTGGCCGTCGACAAACTCGACACCGCTCAACTGGTAATCCTTCACCACCAGGCCGGCAACCTCGCCTTCGACGATACGGATCCCTCGGGCGGTCAGCCGAGTACGTTCCTCGACGGTCAGAACTATCCGGTTCGGGAAAAAGATCACATCCGAGGACCACTGCCGCACCAGCGACGCCTGATGCAGCGTGAATGGCCGGTTGTTGCCACCGAGCACCGCGAGTGGCATGTCCCGCACCTCGTATCCGTGACAGTACGGGCAGTGCAAAACGTCGACGCCCCATTGTTCCCGCAGGCCGGGGATCTCGGGCAACTCGTCGCGCAGCCCTGTCGCGACGACAACGCCACGCGCTGTGAGATCGCCGGCGCCGTCGCATCGCACGACGAACCCTCGGTCTCCGAGTTGCTCGATCCCCGTCGCCCGAGCCTGCACAACCTGCCCGCCGTACCCGAGTAGCTCGTCCCTGCCGATTGAAAGCATCTGCGCCGGAGCGATGCCGTCACGAGACAAGAAACCGTGCACGTGCTGGGCCGGGGCGTTCCGAGGCTCGCCGGCATCGACCACCGTCACCCTGCGGCGGGCACGCGCCAGCACCGTCGCGGCACTCAGCCCCGCCGCTCCGCCACCGATCACCACGACATCGTCTTCCACTACAACTCCCCTCCAAAATTCCCAGGGCCCCGTAGACGCGCTTCAGTCAGGGCCGCTAGGCCGATAAACGTTGACGCTCACGGTTTTCCGGACAGCGTTGACGGCCACGCACTCCAACGGGCGCAGCACATCCCACCCGGCACGCGTCAGAGAACTACACGAGGCCATCGCGGTCACCGCCAGGAACCGTGGGTAGGCTCGCAACCTAACAGATTTGTTCACCAGTTAACAAAGGGGGCGGGATGTCCGATCCTTCGCTTCGAGCACAGACGATCACGCTATGGACTGAGCGCAACCCCGCGCTGAACACCTCCCCGATGGAGATCGTGGCCCAGATCAAACACATCTCCTCACTGCTCGATGCCGCCGTCGAACCGGTCTACGCCGAAGCCGTGCTTACCGCCGCGGAAGTGGAGCTCCTCGTTCCGCTGCGCTACGCAGACGAAGCGGTCACAGCCATCCGTCTCGCCGAGCTCCTCGGCATGTCGAGGGCAGGGGTGAGCAAGACCCTGACCAATTTAGAGCGCAAGGGAATGATCAGTCGCACAACTAATCCCGCTGACCGACGGTCAGCGCTGATTGCACTGTCGGATGCAGGAATGAGCGCCGTCGATGACGTGTTCCCCCGCGAACTCGAGGCACACGCAAGACTGCTGGCGGGGCTGGGGAAGGACTGGAACAAGGTGCTGAATGCGTTGACTCATCTCGCCGAGACTCTGGAATCTCAACTCAACCCGTCCGAGGGCAAGTAACTCCTCGCATGCCCGGTCAAGATCGAAGAGCCACTAAAGGCGTCACGCGCGATGCCGTTGACCCTTGTCGCTTGCCAGGGTGATGGGACCACCTGATTGCCAGGGGGATGGGACCACCGTGGCGCGTTATCGAGGATGCTCGTCGGGTTCTTCTGGGTCAAGCTGGCCGGGTCGAGTGCGTTGGCGGTAGGACGGTCCTTCGATGACCAGGGTGTGGGCCGCAGCGGTGAGTCGGTCGATGGCTGATTGGGCGAGCAGGGTGTCGGCGGTCATGGTCAACCATTCGGCGGGTTCCCGGTTTGATGTCACGATGGTGGTCTTGTTCTGGTGGCGTTCGACGACGATTTCGTAGAAGTCGCTGGTTTCGGTGGCGTCGAGGGAGCGCAGCGCGAAGTCGTCGATGATCAGGACGTCGACGGCCGCCAGCCGGCGGATCTCGGCGTCGACGGTGTGGTCGAGTCGGGCGGCGCGTAGCCGGGTGAACAGTTTGTCGGATCGGGCGAACAGGACGCTGTGGCGGCGCCGAATGGCTATGTGTCCCAGGGCTGTTGCCAGATGTGTTTTGCCTACGCCGACGGGCCCGAGGATGATTGCGGACTGTCCGGCGTCGAGAAATCGTAGCGAGGTCAGGTCGCCGAGCAGGGTGCGGTCGTAGCGCAGGTCCTGTTGTGCGGTCCAAGAGTCGAAGCGCATGCTCGGGTCGAGTCCGGCTTTGGCCGCCCGCAGGGCGGCTGAACGGGATTCGCGTCGGGATACCTCGTCGGCGAGCAGTGTTTCCAGGAATCCGATGTGGCTGAGTTTGTGCTGGCGGGCAAGTGCGGCCCGTTCGGGCAGGGTGTCGGCCAGGGCACCGAGTTTGAGTGCTTTGAGCAGTCGGAGCAGGTCAGCGCCCACCGGGTCTGCGGCCACGCGGTTGGTGGTAGTCATATCAGCAGATCCCCTCGGAGTCGGCATTGGCGATCACGGTCAATGATGTTGAGGTGGTGCTGAATTCAGAGGGATCACGCGAGAACCGGGTAGCGGTGTGGCCGACGGCCAGCGGCAGTACCGGGATCGTGTTCTCCGTGGCACGCTCGAGCATCGAGGCGATCTTGTTGACCGAGACGACATCGAGATCCAGTGCCACCGAACAGGCCTGCTCGACGCGTTGCGCGCCGTAACGACGCACCAGACCCTGGAGTCGGTAGACGGTGCGCATCCGCGTCCACGGCAGCGGATCGTCGAGGATGCGTTCGGCGTAGATCCCGATATTGGGGCCGTGCGCGGCGCAGGTGGCGATCAGCGTCGTCAAGTCCCGCAGCGCGTAAACGGCTTTGTGCTCGGGTAAATCGGCACGGTCGGTACTGCGGCCACCCGGAGGCTGACGGGGGTGGACTTTGACCAGCACACCGCGGTGATAGAACTTCACCAGCTCACCGTCAGCACGCACGTCGACGGTGGTGCCGATCCACTGCTCGGGAAGCGAGTAGAGGGCTTTGGCGACTTCGGCGTGGAAGTCGCGGTGCACCTTGACCGCTTTGAACACCGGCACGTCGTAGGCGCCCGGCACCGCCAGCAGCAGCGGTTGCTCCTCGGTGGTGAACACCTCCACCGGCCGTGCACAGGTGCTGCCGTGGATACGGGTCCCGGCAGTACGCAGACACCACACGGTGACAGCCTGCTGCGCCTGCTCAATACTGATGAATGTTTCACCGTCCCAAAAGTTTCGGCGGACGTACTGCACTGCGCGTTCCACTCGCGGCTTGTCCTTGGGGGAGCGCACCCGAGCCGGATCGGTGAGGAATCCGACATGGCCCGCGTAGTCGAGCCACCCCTGGGTGAACCGGGGATTGACCGCATCAGCGGCAGCGATCACCGGCTTGAGGTTGTCCGGGATCAGCACCGCGAACACGCCGCCGAAAAACTCCCACGCCGCCTGGCAGCCAGCGACCACCGCCACCAGGGTCTGCGAGTAGGTCAGCCACACGAACATGTGCCGGGAGTAGACGGCGGTGAAGATCAGCGCGTGCACCTTGCGGCGCCGCCCATCATCGGCGTCGGTGAGCATCCCGAGGTAGCCGAAATCGATCTGGCATTCCACCCCGGGATCCCCGTCGGCGACCCGCACCGTGGTGTCCTTGCGGCCGAAACCGCAACGCTCACCAGCGAATCGGTTCAACGTCCGATACGGCACCACGCACCCCTGACGGGCCAGCAGGGTCTCGATCTTGGTGATCGTCAACGGACGCTGCTCACCATCGCCGGCCACCCACGCGGTGATCTGGTCCTCGAACCCCAGCAGCTGTTCCCACGCTGCGCCGTGGCCATCCGGGCGTACCGGGCGCACCGCGTCGGCGACAACCCCGATCAACCCGTCATCGACGGCCTCAACGCCGTCGCTGCGGTGCAGACCAGCCGCTTGCGCGGCCTCGACGTAGCGGCGCACCGTTTTGCGGTCCACGCCGCAATGCGCGGCGATCGTGCGGTAGCCCGGTGCCGGTAGCCCGGCGACCCCCAGCCACACCCGCAGCACTTCCCTGATCTCGTTCACACTGACCTCCCGAAAAGCCATGCCCGCCGCCTCCGTGACTTGGACCGTCACGGCGATCAAACGAACAGATGAAGAGACCACCGACGCGACGCGCCGGTGGTCCCATAACTGGCAATCCAGGTGGTCCCATCACCCTGTCAAAATCAGCTCACACTGGTCCCATCCTCCTGGCAGACGACAACCCTGAGGCGCTTGCCCTGCTGCGCTCTGACCCCGACAGGTATATCCGCAGCACCCACCGGAAGCTGCCGTTCGGTTTCACCAAGCCCCGTCCATCAACCGGCGACAAGAAACAGTAGGTTCTCGGGCACCACTCAAGCAGCGATCCTTGACTTGACAGGTGCGTTCCACGCCCATCCGGGAAGAGTTTCAAGTTGAGTGATCCGCTCGCGTGACAGCTTTCCGGAACGGTATTCGCCGCGGCGACGTGCAACCCACCTTCCCAACCTGAAACCCGCAGCGGTGTCGTACCTCGATAGAACGCGTGCGTGACCATTCTCGGAAGCAAACGCTTGCAGTTCCCGGAACCCCTCATCCCACTGGTCGTCGTGGGCGTCCCAGGTCCATCCGGGAAGAGTTTCGAGTTGAGTGATCCGCTCGCGTGACAGCTTTCCGGAACGGTATTCGCCGCGGCGACGTGCAACCCAACTTCCCAGATTGAAACCTGCAGCGGTGAGGTGACGTAAGAGGACTCGGGCGTGACCATTCTCGGAAGCAAACGCTTGCAGTTCCCGGAACCCCTCATCCCACTGGTCGTCGCGGGCGTCCCAGGTCCATCCGGGAAGAGTTTCGAGTTGAGTGATCCGCTCGCGTGACAGCTTTCCGGAACGGTATTCGCCGCGGCGAAGTGCAACCCAATTTCCCAGATTGAAACCTGCATCAGTTTCGTACCTGTTCGGAACTCGAGCGTGACCATTCTCGGAAGCAAACGCTTGCAGTTCCCGGAGCCCCTCATCCCACTGGTAGTCGCGGGCGTCCCAGGTCCATCCGGGAACCGCTTCAAGTTGGGTGACCCGCTGGGTTGACAGCTTTCCGGAACGGTATTCGCCGCGGCGAAGTGCAACCCAATTTCCCAGATTGAAACCTGCATCAGTTTCGTACCTGTTCGGAACTCGGGCGTGACCATTCTCGGAAGCAAACGCTTGCAGTTCCCGGAACCCCTCATCCCGCCGCTGGTCAAGGTCGCCCAGTATCCGTAGCCCGAACCCACCGCTGAGTACACGTTCCGGCACATCCAGTGCCAGCAACTTCTCTGCCCATGTGACCTCGTCATCGCGGGGTCGATCCGGACTGCCCTGACTCGGCGTGTAGGCACGCGATAGAATGCGAGCAGCCTCGACAATCCGTGGGTCGTGATCCTCCAACGCGGCGAGCACCTGGCGGATCTTCTTGAACTGCTGCTCCTCGATCGCGGTCTCGACATCGTCACCGTCGCCGACACGTACACCGAGGATGATCAGCGCGGTGCGGTCACCATTCTTCCGGATTGCGCGGCCGACACATTGCACCACCTCGATTTGGCTGGCTCGCGGCTCGCCAAAAAGCACGGCGTCCAATGTCGGTACATCGATTCCCTCCGACAAGCACCGGGCGTTCGAGACGAGGCGGTAGCCCTCCTCACGAGGTTTGGCCAGCCGATCAAGCGCCTCCCGCCGCGTGTCCAACTTCATTGCACCGTCGATGTGCTCGGCAGTGCCCTCCGCCAGTTGCTCATCGGTGCACGCCGCGTGTACCAAGTTGAACGCGGCGACGAACGCCTTGCTTGCCTTTATGCTGTTGTAGAAGGCGATGATCGAGCGCAGGCCGTGTTCCTGCGCAGATTTCGAGAGCGCCACGATCGCGGCGACGTGATCGAGCGAGAGCTGCTGCCCGTTCACGGTCACATTGTCGAGCACCTGTGCGGCGGCGTGCAGCTCGCTGTCCTCGATACCGATCACGGCGACCTGATATTCGGACAGGATTTTCTTCTCGACTGCCTCGGCCACCGAGAGCGTGTAAACCGGCGGCCCGTACAGCTGCTCGTTGTCCATCGACGCCAGCAACGCCGACTTCTCGGGCGAGGTTTCCTTCTCTGAGACCATATGCACTTTTGGCGTCGCCGTGAGGAACAGGCGTCGGCGGGCCGGCACATGCTGGTCATGCAGCACCCGCGCGAACGGCTTCGTCTTCTTTCCTGCGGTTCGGTGCGCCTCATCGCACACCACCACCGACCACGGCGCCATTCCCTGGTCAGCATGCGCAGTGATCACAGCGCCGAGCGACTGGTACGTGCCGAACACGACGCGCACCGTGTCGGCACTGTCTGCGAGAAACGCAGCGAGCTCACCGGAATAGGTGGTGGCCGTCAGCGAGAGCTGATCGGTGTCAAGGTCCTCCTCGGTGCCGATCGCGCGGCACTCGGACGCAGTGAGTTTCGAGCACACGGCTATCGCGTCGAAAGCGAACGGGGCGTGCTCCGCCCACGCCTCGAACGTCTGCTGCAACAACGTCAGTGTCGGAACCAGGATCAGCACGGTGCCAGGCTCACCTTGGAGCAGCTTGGCCACCGCGTACATGCCGGTCAGCGTCTTGCCGGTGCCACACGCCATGATGAGTTGCTGGCGGCCGAGGTCAGCACGGATCGCCTCCACGGCGGTCCTCTGGTGGGGACGAAGCTGATTCGGCACTGCCTGTCGTCTGGCCGGGGGCGCAACCTGCGCGGAGCCCGCACCCTCTGCCAGATCGCGCACGGTTGCGGAATCGACTCTTGGGAAAACATCGTGAGACACGGTTACGGAGGCCCTTCCACCTTGAGGGTAATCTCTATTTTGGAGAGTAGCAGACGGTTTAAGTTGCCAGCTCCGTCAACGAACTCATCCTGAGCGCCATGTGACCTGGAGTGCGATGGCTGAGGCTCGAACGCACCACCTCAAGTTCGGTGTGAGTCGCACGCTCACGCTGCGTTAAGCCACGTTTCCTGGATCCAGCGGGTCCTTTTTAGCTATCGTTCCGCCACGGACCGACTCGGCGATGGTTTGTTCACCCCAAACTTCCGCGACGTCAGGGCCGACCTGCCGAACCCGAACCGGGTCAGCCTGTTTCGTGCTACCGCCGCCCTGTCCCACACCGCCCATTCCAGGCATGATCGGCACGCCGCCGGCACCGTGGGGCGCCGTAGCAGCAGGGGTTCCCTGCTTGCCCATCGCGTTACCGGATTCCGCGGCGCTCAGACGCGTCTGCGCCGTCGCGCCTTCGGGCCGGCCAGTCACGTTCGTTTCGGTCTTCATCCCCTGTACCGAGTTCCCGGTGGGGCCACCGGACACTTCGGCCGGCCCGGCTGCGGGCCCGCTAGCCGGTGACGGTACCGAAACCCGAGATGGCGGAGTTGGCGTGGTGGCCAGGGCAGCCAGACCTGGGGGTGTTCCGATCGCGTTGTCGAGGTCAGAGTTTGTGATTGCATCGGATTTGTCGTTCTTCCCCGGCTGGGTGGACGACACCGGCTGTGCAGTCGCTGCGGGCTGTTGACCGGTCCCGGCAGGCTGCTGTTGTTGTCCCGCGGCAGGCTGCTGGCGCAATGCGTTAAGAACCGCGACCGGGTCCACGCCACCGGAACTCGACGACCGAGTGTCGGGCGATGGGCCGCTGCCGGGCGCAGCGGCACCAGCCGCTTTGGCTGAACCCGGGGCCGCGTTGCCGGGGGAGCCGGCGGGGCGGGATGAATTGGTGACCGGATTATTGGGGGTGTTGCTGAAGTTGCCTTCGCCGGACACATCGTCACCATCACCCTGACTCGGAATCATCGCCGTTGCTTCGGCGACGGCGGCATCGAGTGTTTCGTCGGCCGTCTTGCGGGCGGCTTTCGCGTCGTCGTATTCCCGTTGCGCCGCAATGAAATCCCTCGTTGCGTTCGACACGGCGGTGCGGGCTTTGGTGATCCGGTCCGAGTCCTTGGAGCTCTGGGCATTCTGCAGCTCAGTCTCGGCGTCAGCCATCGCTGTGCGCTTCGAATCAAGCTGCGCACGCAGCCAGGTGAGCCACGTCTTGTCGTAGTGGCCGGTTTCGACGCCGTCACGCCACGCTTTGGCGGCTTTCTCGATCGCTGCAGTCGCCTTGGCCGCGATACCGATTGAGTCGCCGAGCCGTTGAGCTTCTGCCTGCTCTTTACGCATTTGGTCGAGGTTTGTGGTCGGGGTCGCGCCGGACGCCTGAGCGGCCATGCCTGCGATCGCAGCCTTCAGTTGTTCGGCGGTGTCGTGGTAACGGGCTGATTGTTCGGAAAGGGTTTTGCTCATGCCAAGATCGGCGAACGAGAGATCAGGATCTTCGGGTTCCATAACGAGAGTGTGAGCTGGTCAAGGGATGTGGGACGAGCGCGGCGCGGCCTGCGGTCAAGCTTCAGAGAACGGCCACGTCGACCCCTGTATCAGTTCTAGCTAGCTAGCTAGTATCAGTTTTGAGTGATGCCTTTGTCCTGTGCCGATACGACGGTGGGAGGTGGACACGACACTGATCCACGACTGGATCGTCGGCCTGGACGAAGCCACGCAGGACAGCGTCCTGTCGGCGTTGGAGTACCTGGCCGATAACGCCCCACCGCGGGTCGACCGTTCGTGGACCGCATCCACCACTCACGGCACCAGAACATGAAGGAGTTGCGTCCGCGCGGCCCGGCGGAAGCCGGCAGTTGCGCATCCTGTTCGCGTTCGACCTGCAATCGCACGCGATCACACTGGTCGCCGGTGACAAGACCGGCGACTGGAACAAGTGGTACCGGGACAACGTTCCGCCGGCGGACGATCTATTCGACCGGCACCTGTAACGGACCACCGAGAAGAAGCAGCGGAAGGGGAAGGGACGATGAGCACACTCGATGAACTACTGTCCGGTCTGCCCGTGGAGCGTCGCGAACGCATCGCCCGCGGTGCCGCCGACATGGAACGCGAGGCAGCTGAGTACCGCCTCCGCCAGCTTCGTGAGGACGCCGGCTACACGCAGAAGACTCTCGCCGGTCTCATCGGCGTGGGGCAGAACCGGGTCTCCCAGATGGAGCACGGGCAGATCGCCGCCGCGCAGGTGTCGACCCTGCGCAAGTACGTCGAGGCCACCGGCGGCGAGTTGGAGCTGATGGTCAAGCGCCCCGACGGGACCCGCATCCCGCTGGCGATCTGATCGCTTGCCTCGCTCGGGGTTTCAGCTGTGGCCCCGAGGCGACCGGGCGCAAGGAAGATCGAGCAGCGATGACGGCCGCTGTCAGGGGTGAAGGTCGGTGATTTCCTTGGGCGCCATAAGAACCAGGGACATCCAGGAACACTCCATCGGGCTGAGGCCGTCTCCAGATGGGAGATATCCCAGCTTTCGAGCTGCGGGTGTGTCAGCCTGTGACGATTTCGACACCGAGACGAGATAGGGCCGGTTCGAGGTATGTGGCCGAGCCCTCACGCTCGACCAGGCCTATCAGCACTGCTTGGTCGTGCTGATCCACAAGAAAGACTGGGCCGCCGCTGTCGCCCTTGACGGCCGTGCGTGGGAAGTGGATCACGGTGTCCATGCGCAGCAGCGGTGTGCACACAACCCCGCTGCGAGCACCGTCGAGACAAATGGGGGTGCCAACCGGCAGCTTCCGCACCTCGTCCACCGGCATCACGCCGGTAACCGCGAACTTGCCCGCGATCTTCGTCGCATCAGGGGCGGGTGCGAGGACAGTCGCCAGTAGCGCTGAGTCTTGTGCTTCGCCGTCGTCGAGCTTTCCGGCGAGCGTTCCCACTACTTTCGGGCCTTCACCATTGGGACCGGACCAAATGCTCACCACCGCCCCAGGGTGTTCGTCGCAGTGGCCAGCGGTCACGAAAACGTAAGCGCCGTCGGCGATCCTTCGGGCCAGTGGTCCGAGAGTGCACTTGTTTGGTGAGGTGCCGATCTGACCTTGTCCGATGTTGATACCTGGGTAAGGCTGCGCACCATACTGGATGCCGGCCGCATCTGCTTGGCGGACAGCGGTCCCTCCCACGTCGATCCACTGCTGTGCGGGTGCCGCCGGATCCTTCGCGGTCTCCGCTGCGGGAACTGCTTGTGAACCAGGTACAGGAGCGCTCTGGGCGGCATCGCTGGACGAGCATGCCGACACCGCTGCGCTGGCCGTAACCACCACAGCCGCCAACAGTGCCGTGCACCTGTTCATCGTTCAATTGTCGCACCCGTGTGCTACCGGCCTGCGCACGCGTTGTCACGTCCTTTAAGAATCCGGCTAATGGGCGTAGCCCGCTCTCAGCCCACGGCCGGAAGCAGCTTCCATTCCTGATGCATGCCCATGGAATCAGGAACTATGCGGTTGTGGTCAACCGCGAGGTGCCTCGCTGTCGTCTGCGTGCGGTGAAGCCCCTCCGGTGATCGCGCGGTCGTACAGGGGCCGTAGCAGCGATTTGAGCTCTGCAGCGGTCGCGGAATTTGCGGTCGTCATTACTTGGAACATCACGTCGGCCAGGAATGTCCGGAATTCGACAGCTCCCCGTTGGGCCTCGTGTAGGGACTGCTCGATTTCGGATGGCGTTGGAAACTCCGGATTATTGTCGGTCGCCGCCTCAAGTTGTCGGGCCAGCTGGGTCATCGCCTGATGTGTGGCCTGGCTGTTGTCGACCATGTCGAGCAGGGTTTTGAATCTTTCGGCGAGTTCTTCGATGGAAACCCCATCGACCAACATCGGATGCTCCGAGATGTACCTGGCGGCCGGATTCCCGAGAGCCTTGACCGAAGCGGTCTCAGCCGGCGTTTCGGGCTTGGGTTCCTGTTCGTCGAGCGCCGACATCGTCCGATCAGCAGCGGCGCGCATGATGTCAGCGGCATCGCTTCGGCCGACGGCGTCGAGTTCTTCAGGTGAGGCTTGAACGACCGTTGCCATTCGAGCCAAGGTATCGGCGGGTGCACGGACAGGGATACGCAGGTCTTTCGTCTCCTGCCGATAGCCCTTGATGATCTGTCGCCATCGCGAATCTGAGATGCCAGCCTCCTTGGCGGCCGCGCGTACCGAAAGGCTGGGCTTTGCTGCGGTACGCAGACGTTCTAAAAACTCCGCCTCTGGTGGCTGCATAGGTTCGCGCACAGGATAAGTGTCGGCTACGGGACTGGTGAAGTCCAGCAAGCTGCATAGTCGCCGATCTCGGGGACACGAACGTTGGGTCCGTGTTGAGGACGCGACTTTCTTGACGTACGCGCGAACGTACGCAATAGTGATCGTACGTTTTGAGACTTGGGGGATCTGATGAGCGCTGAACTCATTCCGATAGCACTGCCCGGTACCAACCGCGAAGTCGTCGCGACCCTGATCGACAGCACGCCGATGGTGTCGCTTCGTCACGGCTGCGAATCGCTCAATGTCGACTACTCGGGCCAACTTCAGAAGCTTAAGGGGAAGCCTTGGGCAACCATGGGGCTCGTCTCCACGGTCGCGGAGGATGGCAAGAACCGCGAGATGGTCATGATCGACCGCCGCACGTTCACGATGTGGCTGGCGACCATCGACACCAACCGGGTCTCCGATGAGACCCGTCCCATCATCGAGGAATTCCAAGCCGAGGCCGCCGACGCTCTCGATGCGTACTTCAACGGGACATCTCCAGCACTGGATCTACCCGCACCCGCAGCCGGGGCGATCGCTGAGGCCAACCCGCGTGTCGGTGGGGATCGGCTGGCGTGCGTCGTCGAGGCAGTGCACGCCAAAGCGACGGTGCTGCGCGCGTTTCGGGACCTTGTCGACGCGGATCATTTGGAAGCCGAGGCGCGCAGAGCCCTTGCCGGCGCACTCGGCGAGATCGCGGGCATCGACCCCGGCGATGCTCCGCTGCGCGTGCGCGACTACCTGCAGCAGCGGGGGATGACCTCGGCTGCTGCCGAGGCGATGGAGCCGGAGTTCGACGCATTCCTGGGCAATCGCGGCATCGAGTCCCTCCCTGCCCTTCCCAAGTCAGGGGCTCCGAGGGGGACAGGACTGCGATCGTTCACCTACACCGAAGCTGACCGGTCAGCGCTCGATGCCATTTATTTGGGAGCAGCTATTCGGTCCACATGCCGCCGTCTATGTCACTCGCCCGTCGAAAGGTTCGCGATGAAAACCAGCACCATCCCCACCACGCTCGTCTCCGCTGGGGCGATCGAAACGGTCAACCTGACCGACACCGAATACGCTGAGCTGCGGGACCGGATCGAGACGGTGTTCCTGCTCGCCACCGTTGCCGTGCGCGGTGCCAGCGTGCTCGACGGTGACGAGACCGTGCTGGTCGAGGACCGGGTCCGTTACGGTGTCGCCGCCCGGATCTGGTCCAACTTGCTCAGAGATATCGCGAACCTGGATCGGTGACTGCCGTCCACTAGCGAGTAGACATGGGCTGCTGTCTGGACGGCGAGAAAGCCTGTGGCGCCAAAGAATTCGGTTACTCCGTGGCGCTGATCGCTTCGACGTTCAGGATCGTTGAGGCGCGCTGCGACACAATTTCCCAATTCTGATGCAGCCACCCCCGCATGACGTGGGTTCTGCGGCCGGTGCGTGCCATCTCCTCCAGCGCCTCGGTCACCGCCGGATCTCCAGCCGCTATCTCGTTCGGCGGCTGGCCAGTCAGCTTGGATTCGGTTTCGATTGCGTAGAACAACACGGCGCCTGCGGGCAACGGGTCATCGCCGCTTGATTCTCGCGCCAGCTCCATCGCGGCGCGCTTAAAAGCCGCAATGCGGCGGGCCTGATCTACCGGGTCGGCAAGGTGGGTCCGGCGGGTCTCAACGAGGGCGGCCAGCCTGTCGAGTTGTTCGGCTGTCGCGCGCTCGATCATCGGCTCGAACGTGTCCATCAGACGCTGTGTCAGTGCCATTTCGAAGACTTCAAGCGGTCGATTGACTTCACAATTGGCCATTGCAGTCCCTTCCGTCGGCGCCCCGTTGTCGCGCACTGTGCCACAGCGCGCAGCTGACGCGGGTGTCCGGCGCGGCAGCGCTTGTAGCGTGCCTGCGTGCGGCGAATCAGGGGCGCCGACACCATTTACGCGGCGGTATCCCGCTGAGGACTATCGGCTCGGAAGGCGGATGCGCCGTGGGCACTCAATGGGCCGGTCGAAGGCACGTGCAGTGCGTCGTAACGAAAGGCCGGTCGGCCGGTCGGCAGGGGGACGTGCTCGCCGACCGTCGGCCAGGCGGGCGGTTACCAGGGGCCGAGGGAGAAGGTGGAGTCGAGGAAGGCTGCGACCAGGTCGGCCTGGTCATCGAGGGTCTCCTCGCAGAGGGACTCGACGCCCTCCTTGCGCCGCCACGCGGCCCACTTCGCCTGTCCCACTGCGCCGTAGCCCTCCAGGAGCGGGGCAACCGGACCGAGCACAACCTTTCGGTATCCCGCGACGGCCCGGGCCGCGCGCAGAAGCTCCGCCTCGTCGAAGCCCGCCCGCCCGAGCGCGACGATGTCGACATAGTCCCGCCAGCGGGTGCTGGTGATGCCGCGCTCGAGGATCGTCACGCCCTTCTCGGCCATGCTGGTCTCGGCGGCGTAGCCGAGCAACGTGATCGGGTCGCCGAGAATCCGCTCGATGGTCACCGGCCGGGGCGCCGGAACGACCGGGTCACCGGTGGAAACGTCCCACAGCGCTACGCCTTTCCACCGACCGATCGTCGCAGGAACCCGCACCCGCAAGCCGGGGTATTCGGCTTGCTCGCGGATGTCCTGAACGGTGATCGCGTCGATGTCGAAGACGACTCCGTCGTCGACGGCCACAGCGGCGATATCGCGGACCACGTCGACGAGGTGCTGCGCGGTGACGTCGGCGCTGACAGCGTTAGCGTCAGCGTCCTTCGTCGGTCGGCGAACACCGTAGGCGGCCAATAGGATCCCGCCTTTGAGGATGAAGTCACGGGCGTGCGGCGTGCGGGTGAGCCGGTCCAGGAACGACTCGAGAACATGACGGATCAAGTACTCCTGGGTCGGCGCGGCGGGGCCGCCCCTGTCCTTGGCCGAGCGGGCGGCGGACTGGATGCGGCGGAACACCTTGTCGCCGTCGCTCAACCCAACATCTCCAGCGCGCGCAGAGCGGGGGTCTTGGCCCTCGGAAGCCGGGTCGCGATGTCGATCAACCGCGCGGGCTTTCCACCGCGGCGCAGCCATTCGCGCAACGCATCGCGTGCCAGCTCGTGTCCGACCTCGCCGCGGAGGCGGAACGCGTCGGCGATCGAGCGTTCCGGGGAATAGATCCCGATCGTTTGGTCCGATCCGGCGATCGTGATCTGCTCGCGGCCAATGTCGAACGTGTCCCGATCGAACAGGTGCCACGTGATGGCACCTGTGCTGGCCGGTGGGCGCGCCCCTCGCCGGATCGCGACGTCCAGCGTGGAGGGGATCGCGTCGGTCAAGTCGTGATAGGCGAGAGCAGACGTCAGGCAGATCGTCGCGTCGGTACGTCGGGTCGCGGCTTCGAGTTGGTCCCAGTCGGCAGCCGGCGCGTTAACGGGCAGGTAGATCCCCCGTGCGATGCGGTCCATCCGTCCGTCGTTCGCGAGGCGGTAGAGCGCGCTGCGCGACAGTCCCCGCAGCTTGGCCGTGTTCGGGGTGAGGGCTTCCACAGGGCACCTCCTCAATCGCACAGTGAAACGAAACGTGTACAGATGATCATACCTGTGTACGTTTCGCTTCGAAAGGTGATTCGCACTGTCATTGGAACGTAACGTATGCAGATGAAACTATCTGTATACGTTATGTTCCGGATTGCCGATCCGCGACCGCGACACCGATCACTCAGCCGGCCAAGTGCAGCCCCGGTCGGCAGATGGGGCAGTTCGAACGTGCGGGACGCCTGGTTCTCCTGTCGGCAACCGCATTCCAGCGATCGATGAACAGAGTGAACGGCGATCACCCGAGGGGTGCCTCCCTTAGCGACCGGTGTCGGTATCGTGAAGGTATTGCTGAAGCCGTGATTAGTGGTGCGTCCTAAGTGATAGCTACGTCGGCCGGATTCAGTCGGATGGCGGCAAGAACTTCTCCCACAGCGAAGCCTCCAATGCCGCATGCTCAGAGCGGGACCGGCGGCGCAGCTCCTTCTCCGCCCGGGCGAAACGCCGGGACAAAACCCAATCCTCGCGACGTCCGGGCTCCACGTTTATTAACCAGCGCATCTGCTCATCAGTCAGACTTGCCAGTCTGCCAGCCGCGTCGCGACCGGAAACAACAACGCCGCCATACAGCAACGGAACATCGCGAGCTGTGAAATCCGACGCCGCGAGCAGCATCTCGACGCCAACATGATTCAGCACCTGGATGGTCCTATATGGCGAGAACCAGAAAACTAGGCTCCCGCCGGGACTTGTAATGGTCTCGAGTCGTTGCGCGCGGATGGTGTCTTCAATATCTGCGACGCCATGAATCCTGGCCTTGTACAGGCATTTGTTGGTGCTGGCGTGAAGCGTCCAGATCATGACCGCATCCTAATCGGGCAGCCGGGCCCGGTCTTCCGTGGCGTTGCTCGACACTCTTTAGTCGCGCGTCAGCCGTCTTCCAAAATGGCCGAGGCGATCAAGATCTCCAGCAGGAAGAAGGACGTGACAGCCAACGCGAGAATGATTTGCGCTTGCCGCGTTAGATTTGCTCGCAGCAGGCAACACTTGCACATCCGAACGGATCTGACGAAAGGAGCGGACCATGAAACAGCACGACCCCGGCGGTGCACTCTTCACAAGCGTTGGTCTGCTCGCGGTGGCCTTCTACTTTTCTGAAGGCGGCCCGACCTGGCTCGTGTTTGGGGGAGCGGCCGCAATCGTCGTCGGTCTCCGAAAGATCTGGTCGGACGTGCAGCGCGAAGAGCGTGAAGGCGTGGCGCCAGCGTCGCTGGTGGCCAAGCGGGTCCGGTTCGCCGGGACAGATTTCATGATCCTCGACGACAGCTCCCCGTCGCTGGTCAGCGCTCGCACGGGCGGGCGGGCGACGGTGACCGCCAGCTCCAGCGGCAAGATCGGAACCCTGTTCGTAGGCTTCGACGCCGACGGCAATCTGGTCGAGGCGGCCACCGAAGCCACACCATGGGACTCAGCGCAGCTGCTCGTGAGCTGACCTGATCCGGGCGCCGGCGGGCCACGCCACCGGACGGGGCGGTTTCGCCACCGTCCGGGCCGGTGCGATTACTGATCCATCCACCATCCAGGATGCGCAGACCGGGCTCTGGACCGCCACTGCACCAAGGTTCCGCTAGTTGTTGCGGGTCATGACGTTGTAGACGCCTGGGTGTAGGACCTCGACCGCTTCGCATACACGGTTGCAGATAGATCTACTCGTTCCTTCTGGTGGACGATCTCAGGATGAGCATCGATGGTCACTGGATGACGGCAGACGAAGCATCGGCCGCCCTCGGCGTCCGGAAGCAGACGCTCTACGCGTATGTGTCGCGAGGGCTTGTTCCACGGGACGTGGCCCATGACCCCGATGGGCGCCGGGTATCAAGATTCGACCGATCGCACATTGTGGCGCTCGCCGCCGAGCGGTCGCGTGCCCGCGCCGGAGTCCTCACTGTGCTGATCGAGTCCGATGTTTCCGCACTGGATCCCGAGGGACGGCTGGCCTTTCGCGGTCATTCCATTGCCGGTCTTGTCGATCGTGGGTCGTTCGAGGACGCGGCAGCACTGGTACTTCAAACCGATGGGTACCAGCCGCAGCCTGCACTGATTCCCGAATCGTCGGACGCTCTGCCGGTGAAAACGGCAGGTCGCCGCAGTGATGCTATCCGCGCAGCTGTGCTTACGGTCGCAGCGACCGATCCCGACCGTGGCAGCACCAGCGCCATGCATTGCGTGTCGGTGGCCATGACAGCCGTCGAAGCTGGCTGCGTCGCGATCACCGGACTCACCTTGGAATCCGGATCGGTCGCAACTCGGCTCAGCAGCGCGTTCGCGCGGTCAGCGACCACACCGGCCCTCGTCCGCTGTTTCAACGTGGCGCTCACGTTGCTGATTGACCACGAACTCACCGCGTCGACTCTGGCCACGCGTACGGCAGCCAGTGTCCAGGCCGACCCTTGGATGGCGATTCTCGCCGGCCAGTGCGCCATGAGCGGTCCACGCCAAGCTGGGGCAATCCAGTTGGCGGTCGATGTACTGCGCCGTTGGCTGGACGGAACAATGCTGGACTGGGGCAATCCATTGCCGGGGTTCGGGCATCGCGTGTACGTCGGCCCGGACCCTCGATACGAGCTGCTGATCACCGAAGTCGCCCAGCTCGATGCCGAACTTGTCCGGCGTGTCGAAGGACTGTGTATTGAAGTGGCGAGGAGGCAGAGCCGGTATCCCAACGTCGACCTGGCGTTGGCGGCACTGACCGTGGCGGTCGATGCGGATCCCGATTGCGGTGAGGTGCTGTTCACCCTCGCTCGAACGATTGGCCTCGCAGCACATGCAATCGAGGAGTATCCACACCGGCTTCGGTTACGTATGCGAGCACTCACGAGCCACCCTTGACGGTCGCGAGGTGGACACGTTGATTGAGTCAATGCCAGGCCCTGATCGGGACGGCCCGAGTCTGAAGAGATGGACGAGCACACTCAGATTGGTAGGCGGTATCGACAGTTCGCCAAACAGCAGGCTCACGGCAGTTCGCCAACGTTGGAAGCATGGGCCCACGTCGTCGCCGATGACCCGATCCTTCAGGGACGTCTGGCAACTCTTCCTTCATACAAGCAGCAGCCGAACCTGGTGTTCGCGGCCCTCCGCTGGCACGGTGCCACACCAGGCGACGAAACCTCCTTGCGCCACGGGCTACTCGAGATTTGGCGCGATGTCGAGCAGACCATCCTGCTGCGATCAACCCAGACGAACGAAGCGGCGAGATGCGCCATTCTCCTGCCGCTGCTGCACCATATCGGTGGGCCGATTGCGCTGATCGAGCTCGGAGCCTCGGCCGGACTCTGCATGATTCCCGATCTATACAGCTACCACTACTCCGACGGAACGGTGGTCGTTCCGTCGGCAGGACGTAGCGACCTGCTGATCGAGTGCGACGTCACGGCAGGACACCTGCCACCGACGCTCACGCCGCCGCAGATCGAATGGAGAGCCGGCATCGACCTCAACCCGCTCGATCCGGCAGACTCCGACACGCGTGCGTGGCTGACTGCCCTTACCTGGCCCGAACACGAGCAGCGACGCCAACGGCTTGAGACCGCTCTGCGTCTCGCAGCACAAGCAGATGTGCGCATCACTCGAGGCGATGTCAGGGACTCAGCCCAGATCGAGGCACTCGTGGCCGAGGCACCCTCCGGCACCACGCCTGTTGTTGTTCACTCCGCCACGCTGGGTTATCTGAGTCCTGACGATCGCGCCGCGACAGTCGAAGCCATCAAACGGACGCGTGCCCGCTGGATCAGCTTCGAAGGCCGCGGCATTGTCGAGACCACACGGACGATCGTCGAACCACTGACCCCGACCACACTGTTCGTCGGTTCACTCGATCAGGTCCCACTCGTGCTCGCCGACGGACACGGTCACACGATGGCGTCGCTCGACGATCACCGAGACAGCATGCGCGCCGCACAGACCGGTAAGGGAGCCGCACTGTGACCCACCAAAACTCACCGCTTTCCGTGGAAGGGCGCCGGAGGCTCGTCGCGCGTTGTCAGCATCGTCCCATTGCTCATGTCGCTGCCGAAATGGGTATCTCCCGAGCCTGCGCCAGCAAATGGGTGAACCGGTATCGCCGACACGGTGACCTCGGTCTCCAGGACCGCTCCAGCACCCCTCACCATCAGCCGACGGCTACAGATATCGAGGTGATCGCCCGGATCGAGGTCCTGCGGCGAGAACGCAAATGGCCCGCCACAAGGATCGCGTTCGAACTCGCACGTGAGGGCATCAAGATCAGCCGCCGCACCGTCACTCGCCATCTGCACGACCTTGGGCTCAACCGCCGCAAATTCATCGATCCGAGTGGCGAATCCAACCGGGTCCCTCGCACGATCGTCGCTTACAGACCCGGACACATGGTGCACGTCGACGTCAAGAAGGTGGGTCGGATCCCGGACGGGGGCGGCTGGCGCACTCACGGCAAAGGATCAGCACAAGCGAGGGCAGTCGAACGGGCCAAGACCGCCGGAGCCCGTGGCGGTTACGTCTACCTGCACTCAGCAATCGACGGATTCTCACGCCTCGCCTACACCGAAGCACTCACCGACGAGAAGGCAGCCACAGCAATTGGGTTCATGCACCGAGCGCGAGCCTTCTTCGACGCGCACGGAATCACCCATATCCAGCGGATCGTCACAGACAACGGCGCCTGCTACCGCGCCAAGGACTTCGCCAAGGCACTCCTGGGGGCACGGCACCAGCGAATCACGCCGTACACCCCACGGCACAACGGAAAGGTCGAGCGCTACAACCGGATCCTTGCTGAAGAGTTCCTCTACGCCCGTGAATGGCGCTCTGAACAACAGCGGTCGGAGGCCCTCGGCGTGTGGAACATCCACTACAACTATCACCGGCCACACAGCACGGCCCGAAATCAGCCGCCAGTGACCCGGCTCCAGAAAGGCGTCACCAACGTCATGGCCTCATACAGCTAGTGCTCGTTCATGAGGCGCAAGTGCATGCCAGCACGACCAGTTCCAATGCTCGAACGCCTACTCGGGTGTTCGTCTTCGCTGCGGTTCGCCGCTAGCTGGACCTCCCCGAGTTTCGGCGAAAATTTCCCATTTGACCTGCGGTAACTGTCAGTAAATCGGTGACTTTTCGGTTCACCTGCAGCAATGCGTAGCTGTCGTGGCAATGGGGGGTGCCTCGGACAGCTCGGCGTGACAGAAGGCAACAGGGTCTATAGGTGAAAGCTCATTAGTTAGTTGTTCTAGATACGTATCTTTACCTGCATTCTCTCTGAAACAGAGAATATCCGCTGTCGGAGGCACCCCCTATTCCCACGACAGTTGCGTGTTTGCCCAGTTGGGCAGTGAAGTAACCGGATCGGTGACAGTTACCGCAGGTCAAATGGGAAATTAACATGGAACTACGGGGAGGTTCAGCGCGACCGGGACAATTCGCATCCGACAAATCCAGCCGGACACGGGAACCGGATACGGGACCCGGTCTGTCGAAAATCTGGTCGGGCGTGTCGTGATTTTGTCGGCTGCTCGGCGTGCCCCGCGTCGTGGGAAAGCGCATCCGCGTGTGGCCATTACGTTGGCGCCCATGGCCGCGGACTACACCCAGTGCGACTTCGACGAGCTGCCCGAGTGGCTCCGTTCCGCGTGCGAAGGCCTGACCCCCGAAGAGCGCCAGATGATGCTGCAGTCCATGACGGCGATGGCGGCCTACGACGAGCAGCAAGAGCAGCAGACGCGGATCGAGGTGCCCGCACCGCCGTCAGTAGACGACCGGGAACTGGTCACCGGGCTGCTCTACCCGGGACGCGACCTCGATGCCGAACCGCTGCCGGCCGACCGCGCCGGTGAGATCGACGCATTGCTGGGCACGCCAAACCCGGACCGCGGCTTCTACCCATCGAGCTACAACCAACCGGTCCGCATGCTGACCCTCGCCGAGACAGCAGCAGAGCTGGGACTGGGGATGGCTCGGGTCCGCCGAATGGCCCGGGGCGGTGGACTGCCTGCGCTGCGGATGTTCGGAACGATCCGTATCAGATCGGATTACGTGTGGGCGATGGGCAACATCTTGGAGGCAGGCCTGCCTCCAGAGATGGGCTGCGGCTGGGCCACAGACCGACCTCGCGGAGCGCTCGACCGCGGTGTGCCAGCCGAGGAGGTGGCCCGCATCTTGCGGGTGCACCCGCAAACGATGTGGCGGTGGTGGCGCAGGTTTGCCAAGGCCAACCCGGATATGAAGCCGCGCAATTTGATGTGGCGCTGTATGGGTCGGCGTGAACGGGCGCTGGTCCCCGAAGACATCCTGATGGTGTGGGGGATTCCTTACGAGAAATCCTCGCTGCGGCGCATCTATTTCGAGGAGGCTTATCGCATCGACGCCGAAGTGCGCGCGGCGATCGCCGAGAACCGCCGCCGGACCGATGGTGTCGCTCCCGACCTGCTTCGGCGCAAAAACAGGATGATCCGCGACCGGGTATCGGGGCTGCAGTGTTTCACGATTGCCGATGCTGCCTCGATGATGGGGATCAGCGCCTCGGGGACCCGCAAGGCGTTGCAGCGCGGAGGGGCCGTCACCTGGACCATTGCGGGGACGACGCGAGTCTGCCAAGACGACTTGTTCGCTGTGCTCCAGCTGCGCAGCGACAAGATCCGCAAATCTCGGGGCCTTCCGCCCGGCGGCTTGATGAAAGACCCACTGCTGGTGCCGATCGCGATGGCCGCCGACAAGATCGGTGTCACCGTACGCACCCTGCGCCGCCGTGCCGCTGCTGGCAAGCTTGAAATAGTCACCTCCGGATCCAAGCTGTGGTTGCGGCGCCACGAGGTGGATGCGCTCGTTGCCGCCCAGGCCGCCAAACCGGCACGCGCCGCCGAGGCTCGCGACCGCCGCCGCGCCGCTGCTGAACGGGGTGCGAACCTGACCGATGCGCACGTGGAGAACTTCCTGGCGTGGCTGAAGTGGAGCCAACCCGACATCGACCCCGCATTGGCGCTGCACACGCGTTCCAGCGCAGCTACGTTCGCCGGCACCCGACCGAATGTCATCGAGGCGCTTGTCGCCGAAGGGCTGCTGCCGGCCCAGCGCCGTGGCCGCGATCTTCGGATCCGCACCGTCGATCTGGTTGCGGCAGGGGTGTTCAGTGCCAAGGTGGCGCGGATGTGCCCGAAGCTGCGGATCGGTGATCCGCGTCAACGGCGCAGCGTCACCGCGGAATACCTCACTTTTGACCAGGCCGCCCAGATTGTCGAGCGACCCGCATCTGAGGTTCGCTATCTGGCCAGGATCGGAACCTTGCACGCGGTGCGCTTCGGGTCGGGGAACCATCGATTGCATGAAAGCGAGGTTTACGGCCCCGGTTTGGTGCGCTACCGGCAGACGGCCCGGCCGTATCGAACGATCAAGCACAGGCGGTTCGGTGGCTACAACCAGACTGTCAATGAGACGGCCAACCACCTCGGTGTCAGTGAACGAACCGTGCTGCGCATGATCGAACGGGGAGCGCTGTTGGCGATCGAGGCGGCCAAGCAGCGTTGGTGCCGCATCGAGGGCGGGGCATGGGTACAGCGCGACTTCCCCGTCAACCATGGCGGGTTCCTGGTGTCGGACAAGAGCGTTCGTACCGCGATCCGGCTGCGACAGTGCCGCGGTGACCTGCCGCGGACACCGATCCCGGTCACTGTCGAGCATCTGCGTGACGGCCGCGCCCCAGAGCTGGAACCGTGGCAGGAGTATCAGCTTGTCGACCGGCAGGGGAACCGTGTCGACGAGTACGGCCGGGCGAGTTGATCGGGTGAAAACTGTAGCCGGAGTGCTACCGGCGCTTGAACTTCTTGCCGTAGACGCCTGAGACACGTGGCGGCGGTGGGCCGGTCGGGTCGGGTGCGTCGGGATGGCCGGCGGTGTGCAGGGAGACGTAGATCAGTTTGCGCAGGCTGTTGTGTGGGCCGTGTGGTTGGTGCTTGTAGTGGCCACGTACGAACCATCGACGGTAGGCGCGATCGTCGTTGTCTGGGTTGCCGTTGACGCCGCTGACCCCGGGTGGGCGCAGAATGTCGAGCATCGTGACGTCGTTGCGTGTGGTGCGGGTTGATTTCTTGGCCGGGCCAGTGTTGACCCGTTTCTGGGTGACAACGCGCTGCTGGCCGATCAGTGCGAGCAGCGAGAGCACTGTGGCGGTCAGTGTGGGTGGTCCGGATCGATTCAGTTCGGGGTCGTCGAGCGGGCTTACCAGGTCGAGGACGCCGGAACCGCGGTCGACCACTGTGGCTAGCTCGTGCTGGTCGAAGCGGAGTACTTTTCCTGGTGATGTTTTGGGGCGCATGTCGCTGAGCTGTCCGTGCTTGCGTGGATCGCGCATCTGGGAGAGCAGGTAGCTGGTGATGTGGGTCTGGTCGTAGATCCAAGCGATACCGTCCCAGGTGACCGGAACCGTTGATTGGCCCGCGTCTTTCATGTCAATGCTTCGCCAGCTGAATGTTGCGAGCGGTTTCGGCCACAGCATCAGCCCGACTGGTGCCAGATCTGACGTGGTGATCAGCTCTTGGAAAGTGGTCTCCGGCATATCGCGGCTGGCGAGGTCGGCTGCAACGGATGCCGCTGTGCGGCTCATCCAGTACAGCTCGGCGTCAGCGATGTTGTCGGCGAACATCTTCATGTACGGCCTGGTGGGGTGGTTCTTCATCTCGTCTGGGACGGTGTCGATCTCGTCGATCGAGGCCTGGTAGCAGCGTTCGGAATCTGCGAGTGCCTCGGCGATCCACGGCATGCTGAATGCATCCCACCGGTGCGAACGTCCAGCCATTTCCCCTCCCGACCTCCAGGCAGCGTGTGAGTCGCAATATAGCGGCGCAGGGCGACAGTGCCGTGGGCCCGGCCCCGGGAAAGCTGGGCGCGGAATTCTCAGGTCTTGGATTCGGCGTCCGTCGCCGCGACGCCGCCGCGCTTCAACACCGTATAGGTGAAACCGGGTTTGACGAGGTGGTAGCCCTTGTCAGTGAACAGATCCCGGTACGAATCACCGCCGAGGATGGACCGGATGTGGCAGTTCACGCCGCTGAGAACAACCACGTCACCCTCTTTCAGATCCCGTCCGAATACGCGCATCGTTCGTCCCTTCCCGTTCAGAAGCAGGCGTCGCAGGTGCAGTGGTGGTGGCCGCCGGAGCGGCACGCTGGAGAGGGGCGGTGATTGGGCATGAGCTCGTTGACAGCGGTGCGCCCCTGGCACATCCGGCACGCGGAGTCCCAGAACACCCCGTCAATGTGGCGGTAGAAGATCACATTTCGACCCTCCAGAGTCCCGGGGGCCAGATGCTGTGGGAGAACTTGTGCCCAGTCGGGGAGTGCGGGCTTTAGCGTTGATGTGGGCACGGGTGACATTCCTTGTCTGTTCTGGT
The DNA here is from genome assembly GCF_017876775.1 of Mycolicibacterium lutetiense. Lineage (NCBI taxonomy): Bacteria > Bacillati > Actinomycetota > Actinomycetes > Mycobacteriales > Mycobacteriaceae > Mycobacterium > Mycolicibacterium lutetiense. Next base: position 1,796,630 of record NZ_JAGIOP010000001.1, read on the forward strand.
TGACGGCGTTTGGAGCGGTGATCGACCGCGGCAGCTGTGGAGGCGGTTCGGGTTCTGCGGGTCTCGCGACAGGGTCGGTGACTGCTCTTCGTAAATCTCTAAAATAGAGAATATCACCGAAGGGGCTTCTCTGCATCCCGCCGTTCTCGCCGCGCTGGCCGCCACACCGGGTCCTATTCAGAGCGGCGTTCAGGCGTCGTTATGTGCCCGTACGCATCGGCGTGTGCTCTGATCGACGCGACAGTCGCCGTGCCACAGCCTCACGAGCACACCTGAACTGATGACAGGTGCGTCCTGAACATCCACTACATCCTGCGGTCCGTTCAGGTGTCGAGTTCGCGGTAGTCGAACTCGTATCCCTCGCCGTGGAGGTAGTTCTGCAGACTCCCGCTGCCCTCGTCGGCGTAATAGCCGCCGGGATCGTAGGTGGCGCGAATATGGTCGAACACCTCGTCGTAGGTGGCGTGACGCGTGACTACAGGCTCGCCCGCGCTTGGGTCGGCGGTGGTTAGTTCCCAGACCATCAGACGTCCCAGCTAAATTCGCGGCCGACCAGCCCTGGATCGGCGGAACAGGTGGCGATCTCGGCGAAGTAACCGGACTCGTCGGCACCGACATTGCTGCCAGTGCGTGGGCGCAGATGTTCATCGGCCCACTCGTCGAGGTCGCCAGTCGGAGCTGGCACGTCGAAGGTCTCTGTGCGCGGATACTCCTGGCCGTCATAGACGTCGGTGAATTTCACGGTGATCTGCACGGGGGCGGTTCCTTTCGTAGGGGCGAGGTGCGTCGCCACGGTGTCAGGTGACTCCATGGGCAGGAGCACGCGGCGCGACGTGCTCGGGCTGGTGGCTGTCACGTCCCTTCCTTCGGGCGAGTCGCAGCCCGTGGCCGGCGGCGGGCCGTGGCCCGGTGTGTCGGTGCATGTGGCTAGGTCGAGCGGCCGGGGAATGGTTTCCTGCTCACGGTGTCCCGCCTGGAATGCAAGGAGAATCCATGTCTGAGAGCGCATCGCGAGTCGCAGCCGAAGCGGCGCTGTTCCTGGCCGGCCGCAGCGCCGATGATCTCGGCTGGCCCGACCGCTCCTGCGTGGCACGGCAGTTCGACGCCGCGCTTATGGGTGGTCTCGGTCCCGCGCAGTGGGTACCCGATCCGGTTATGTGGTGCATCGCGGTGCTGGAGCCGGCCATCGAACGTCGCATGCCCGGTCCCAGTGACGATCTGCGCGCCTTGGGGTGGCCGCACGCGCCCACAGTTGCAGCGCGGCTGGTTCAGTGGCTCGTCGAGGACGGAATCTTGACTGACTAGTGGCTGACTAGCACCGCTTTTATTGCACAACGCGAACTTGTCGGTGGCTGTGTGTAATCTCTAAAATAGAGATCAACCGACACCCCTTCAGGAGCTTGAGATGCGTCTTCCCGCCCCCGTTTCGACACTGGTCACCACTGGCGATGTCACTGCTTCGGCACCGACGATGGCTAGCCGTGTGGACCCCGAGGGGGCGCGGCGCATGATGGACATTCTCATCAACCTTTACGCCGACCGCCGCCTGGCGGTGGTGCGCGAGTACGTCTCCAACGCCGTCGATGCCACTCGCGTGGCGGGCAGCACCGCCCCGGTGCAGGTGACCAGCCCGACCGAACTGGAACCCAACCTCATTGTCACCGATGCCGGTATCGGTATGTCCGCAGCCGAGGTCGAAGCCACGTTCCTGGCGTTCGCTGCCTCGACCAAGCGCGACAGCAACGACCAGATCGGCGGTCTTGGTGTCGGAGCGAAATCGGCTCTGACAGTGGCCGAGTCGTTCCTGGTGGACACCATCAAGGGTGGTCGCCGCACCCTGGTGCGCGCCGCCCGTGACCTCACCCATCAGGTGCTGCTCGCTGATGCGCCCAGTGACCTGCCCAACGGCACCACGATCACCGTCGCCGTGGAAGTCGCAGGCCAGCTCGACAAGTGGAACACGGTCATCCGTGAGGTCTCCTCGGCCCACCCCGAAGGTGCCGTCCTGGTGGACGGTAAGCCGGTGGCGAGCCTGTCGGGTGGGCTGCGCTGGATCGGACCCGTCGGCTGCCTGCGCGCGGGGGATCGCACTGTCGCGGTGCTGTCCGGCGGCACCCTGTTCGACGCCGTTCCAGAGGTGGTCAACCGAGTCCTCGCAGCCACACGGTTGCAGGCGGCGGTGATCGAACTGCCCATCGGATCGTTCGATCACACCCCCAGTCGCGAATCAGTGGTCGCCACCGAGCGCACGCTGAGCGCCGTGGACGCCGCGCTCGAGACGTTCGCGCAGGTCTACGGAGACCTTGAGGAAAAGGTGGCGACCCTGGCCCTGACCGACGTGCACGCCGCTGCGACCCTGCGTGCCAGCATCCTGGGCGATGTGGCCCGCGCCGATCTGCTGCCGGTCCCGTTTCACGCCGTGGTTCCCGGCGGTTCGGGTGTTCGGTTCGGGTCGGAAAAGGGGCGCCGGACCAACCGGCGTCGCTGGAAGATCGCCGAGGCCGGCGAGGTGGTGTTCACCGCATTGGGGGCCGAGCGCGTCCTCAAAGACGTTGTGGTGGTTACCGATGTGCCCGCGCGACGCGGCCTGCGAAGCTTCGCCACGCTGATGGCTGAAACGCACTCTGAGGCTCGGTGGGTGGTCCCAATCGTCGAAGGCACCGACCGCATCGATCTTCCGATACTGGGAGAAGGCGACACCGCTACCGGGCAGGTCTGGCCGATCAGTGCCGACACCCCCGGTGTCACCGTGTACAGCTTCACCGAGTGGCTGGCGGCCACGACGACTAAGCGCGCACCGCGCAGCGGGCTGTCCGGATACGAGACCCGCATGGTCGCCACGGATGGCGGGCCGCAGACCCGGCAGGTGCTGACCGGCGCGGAGATCGCCGCGCTCGGGTTGCCGGTCTGGTACATCGAGGGCGACCCTCACTACAGCCACGATTCCCGACTGGATTCCATTGTGGCAGTGGCGGTCTACCTGGGTAGGCGCAAACCGGGTCCGTTGCTGGCTGCGGTCCCCGAGGCGCAGCCCTATCACCAGTGGGCGCGGGCGCGGTTCGACGCCGAGTCCGCCGGTTGGACCGACATCGAACGTATCGCTGCTGCGGTGGATGCGCAGCCCTACTGGACCGGCGACAAGATGCGCCTGGCGCTCGCCACCGATGCGGTGGCCCGGATCGCTCCGGGCCACCCGCTGCGCGAGATGGTGGTGCGCCTTGCCGAGATCGAGACTGCACGCCGGGCGCTGTCCGCTGACCATGCCACGGTAATGGCCCGTGCGGCCGTCCTGGGGGTCGGCAGCGGCGCCCTGGCCGAGGTGCGGCAGCTGACTACAGCACTGAACAAGGCGTACCCGCTGCTGGACCACATGCGCAGCAACGTCTCTGAATTCGACCGCCGGAAGTTTGTGGACTACATCGTGCACACCCCGCCGCGATTGCCCACCGCCGACAACGCCTCCGCTAACGCTGCCTGACCGGTATCTCCCATCGAGCTTCGAAAGACAAGGAAACACACACCATGCGCGCATTCATCGACGCCAACTCCATCATCGTCACCGAAGGCGATGACACCGTGATGGTCGGCTCCGCCGACCCCGCCTACCAGAACGTGCGGACCTACCTCGTTGATGACCACGGCCAGGACTTCGCCACCGTCAAGAGCCTGGTGGAGGTGGTGCGGGTCACCGTAAGAGCAGCCGTCGCCGAGGCGGTGTCGGTAGTGGACGGCAACGACGACGACGCCGACGACGCCTACCGGGTCACTCACGGTGACCCGGTGGCCGAGACAGTGCTGTCTACCGCTCTGCGGCTTGCCCGCGAGACCGCCGACATGGCACCACTGGGGGCGTTCCTGCGCCGTCTGGAGCGCAACCCGTCGGCCGCATCGCGCTCACAGCTGTTCGGCTGGCTCAAGGCCGGAGGCTTCGTGCTGACCACCGACGGGCTGATCGTCGGCTACAAGTCGGTACGCAACGATGGCTTCTCGGCGCACGCCGGTCGTGAGGCGGTGACGGTGGTCCACCAGGACGGCACCAGCGAGACCATTACCGGGAACATTCCGTACCCGGTCGGTGCGACGGTGTGGATGGACCGTGATCTGGTCAACCCAGACAGGCACTCGGCGTGCTCGGTGGGCCTGCATGTCGGAACCTACAACTATGCCAGCGATTTCAGCGAGCAGATGCTGGTGGTGTTGGTGGACCCGGCCGATGTGGTGTCGGTGCCCGCCGATCACAACGCGCAGAAGATGCGGGTGTGCCGCCTGACGGTCGCCGCTCGTCACGACGGTGAGCAGATCTCGGACGCGGTGATTGAGCATATCCGTACGGTGCCTGATTTCGAGGCGTCCGACGAATACGCCCGCCGAGAGGGGAATAAGCCACGTCCGACGTTCGGCGTCGTGGTGTCGTTCGGTGATTCGGACGACGAACTCGATAGCGATCACGAAGACCACGAAGGTGATGAACAACAGGGCGATCAGCGCTGCGATGAGTACGCGGGTGGCGACGAGGATGAGATCGTTGTGCCGCTGGGGGAGACGCCGTGCATGCCGGATCAGTGGTCGCTATGAGGACTACCGAGATCCACGCTGAGCCGCTTCGGGCGGGAGACTTCTTCGAGCATGGGGCTCGGCTCCGCGTAGAGGATCCCTCCATTGGAGGAGTCCGAGAGGGGTACGTCACTTACGGCCCACACGCGATTGTGTCGCGTCTCAGGGAGATGTGAGCACGGCCATGCATTTAGTGAAGCAGACGGATCTTCCCAAGGATCTGCCCGAGTTGTTGACCGCGGAGCAAGAAGTGGAGCTTGCCAAGCGGATAGAGGCCGGCTTGTACGCACAGTTCCTACTCGCCAAGGGAGCCTCGCAGTACACCCCGGCACAGTTGAGATTGGTCGCTGCGGACGGTCGAGCAGCATTCGAGCATTTCGTGACCGCGAATGTTCGTCTCTCCGCGTGGTGGGCGCGTAAGCGGGCGGTAAGGGGCGCCAGTGCGTTGCTGACAGTCGACGACCTCACCCATGAAGGGATGCTCGGCGTCATTCGGGCTGTTCAAAAATTCGACTACACACAGGGATTCAAGTTCTCCACGTACGCGCTTCATTGGGTGCGTCTCCATCAACAGCGAGCGATCGCCAAGGCAACCCCCGCCGCGCTGTCTTCCAGCGACCAGGAGCGTTGCAGGGAACTGCTTATGGTCACCTCCCAGCTGGGTACTGACCTGGGTAGGACGCCTAGCGATGCCGATGTCGCGGCTGTGATGGGTGTCAGCCCAATGGGCATCGCTCAGATGCGCGCCATGATGTCCCGCGCAGTTTCGCTGGACGCACCGCTAAGCCTTGATCCACCGATGAATGGGCTGGTTGTTGGGGTGTCGGAATGAGGAAAGTGCCCTCTGAGCTGGAAAGATTGGTGTTCTCTACGCAACAATCCGACCAGCACAAGAAAGGCACTTCCAGTGCGAGTGTCCCACACGTTCGGTCCCGACTCCGCGGTGTTCGACGAGGACAACCTCGTGTCGTGCGCCGGGCTGGTCCCGGTGATGGCCCTGGCCGAGCAAGCTGGCCTGACACGGTTGTTGGACAACACAATTCACATCAGGTCGTCTCGGGTCAAGTCCGGGGCGGCTAACCCTCGATCCACCGATGAATCGCCTGTTCGGAGGGTGTTGATGTAAGGAAAGTGCCCTTTGAGCTGGGATGATTGGAGTTACCACACTTCGATCAGCCCACGTTCAGAAAGGCGCTTCCGGTGCAAGTGTCCCATAGGTTCGCCGTGTCGTCGGCGGTCTTCGATGATGCACATCTCGTGTCGTGCGCCGGGCTGGTGCCGGTGATGACCCTGGCCGACCAGACCGGTCTGTCGCAGCTATTGGCCGACAAGATCCGGTTCACCTGTGAGCGGATCCGTTCGGCCGCGGCCCATCCGTCACCGAAGCTGACCACGCTGATCGCCGGGATGTGCGCCGGCGCGGACAGCATTGATGACCTAGACGTTGTGCGCTCGGGTGGGATGAAGACCCTCTTCGGTGGTGTGTACGCCCCGTCGACGATCGGAACCTTATTGCGGGAGTTCACCTTCGGGCATGCCCGCCAGCTCGAATCTGTCCTGCGCGAACACCTGGCCGCGCTGTGCGGGCGTGTCGATCTGTTGCCCGGCGCCGACGGACGGGCGTTCATCGACATCGACTCACTACTACGCCCGGTCTACGGGCACGCCAAGCAGGGCGCCAGCTACGGACACACCAAGATCGCCGGCAGGCAGATCCTGCGCAAAGGCCTCTCACCGTTGATCACCACGATCAGCACCGACCACGGTGCGCCGGTGATCGCCGGGGCGAGGTTGCGGGCGGGCAAGGCCAACTCCGGCAAGGGCGCAGCCCGCATGATCGCTCAAGCGGCCGCTACCGCCCGTGCTGCCGGGGTCACCGGGCAGATCCTGGTGCGTGGCGATTCGGCCTACGGCAATAGCACCGTGGTCACCGCCTGCCACCGAGCAGGTGTCCGGTTCTCGCTGGTGCTGACCAAGACCGCAGCAGTTGCCGCCGCCATTGACGCAATTCCCGAGACCGCGTGGACCCCGGTGAACTATCCCGGTGCTGTGCGTGACCCCGACACCGGCGCCTGGATCTCCGATGCCGAAGTCGCCGAAACCACCTACACAGCCTTCGGTTCCACCAAGACTCCGGTGACCGCCCGGTTGGTCGTGCGCCGGGTCAAAGACGCGCGGTTCCTCGATGCGCTGTTTCCGGTGTGGCGGTACCACCCGTTCTTCACCAATTCCGACGAACCCGTCGACGCCGCTGACATCACTCATCGCCGCCACGCCATCATCGAAACCGTGTTCGCCGACCTCATCGACGGACCTTTGGCGCACATGCCCTCGGGGCGGTTCGGCGCGAACTCGGCCTGGATCCTGTGCGCCGCGATCGCCCACAACCTGCTGCGCGCCGTCGGCGTCCTGGCCGGAGGTGCCCACGCGGTCGCCCGCGGGGCGACACTGCGCCGCAAGATAATCACTATCCCGGCCCGCCTGGCCCGTCCGCAACGCCAACCTATCCTGCACCTACCAGCGCACTGGCCCTGGACAGAGCACTGGCTCACGTTGTGGCGCAACACCATCGGCTACAGCCCACCAGAAATCGCCACCACCTGACCATATGCCGAAAGGCCCGACCGGAGCGCACAGGAACAGCTGGACAGACCAGCAGATACCCCCTGCCCGCGACCAGGACCAGCCCTCAACAGCCCAGCGAGGCACACCTACCCCAATTCATCAGTGGATCGAGGCTAAGCGAGGGAGGTCGCGATGGCTCCTCCAGCCTGCTCGACTTCCTGGCAGGTCGAGACTGTGGCGGCCACGACAATGATCATGACATTGCCGCCCAACAGCTTTCGCAGTTGATGGAGCGGCTCTCTCATCGCGAGCGGCGAGTCATCTCTGAGGTGTTCGGTCTGGATAGGGGAGAGCCGCAGTCGGTGGCCGAAGTCGCAGACAAGTATCGGCTCCCCGTCGTCAAGGTCCGCGGGCTCATTGAAGGGGCGATGGCCAAACTTCGCGGCGAGCAGCAGGTGGCGGCATGACTGCGCTACTGCAGGGGTGCTCACCGATCAGTGACGCTGTGCCGCAACCGCGTCCGCATCAGCGTGCCGCGCTCGACGAGCTAGCCGACGCAGGGGAACGAGCGCAGCTGCGGATGGCGTGTGGCACCGGTAAGACTCTCATCGGACCGTGGCACGCGCTCGAAGTCGGGGCCCGCACAGTTGCGGTGTTCACGCCCAGTATTGCGTTGGTGGCACAGACCGCCGCCGAATGGCGACGCGTCATACCTGGTGTGCGCGTATTGGCCGTATGTTCAGATCCGACAACGGATGCCGGGCGCGCGGAAATCGGCGTTGACGGAATCGACCCGTTCGAAGGGCAACACGACCAAGGCGGCAACGTGACCACCCGAGCTGAGGTGGTTGCCGGGTTCCTTGAATGTGCTGAGACATTCGGTGCGTCCATGTCTCTCGTGGTGTCCACTTACCATTCCTCGCAAGTGGTCGCTGACGGGATCGGCTTGACGCGCAGCGGACAACCCCTGGATCTGGTGGTCGCTGACGAGGCTCACCACCTTGCCGGCCGCACCAACGCTGCATTTCTCCCGGTGCTCGATTCGCGCAGTGTGCTGGCGCGGCGCCGAGTATTCGCAACGGCAACGCCCATAGTCCTGAAAAGCCGTGGCGGCGCTGAGGCCATCGACGATTTGTCCGGAGCGAGTGCGGTCGCAAGATCCATGGATGACACTGGGTTGTTCGGGGAGATCGCATACACCTTGAATGTCGGGGAAGCCGTCAGCGCTGGATTGTTGGCCGACTACCGCGTCTTGGTGACCACCACAACCGAACCAGCAGGGGAAGCGACCGGAGAGCGAGCTGCGTTGGCCGCGCTGCTCGATGTAGTGCGCCGGTACGGTGTGCGGCGCATCCTGACCTTTCACAATCGAGTAGATTCTGCACGGGCATTCGCTGAACGTGTCAGCGCACTCATCGATGTGGACGGCACACCCATCCGTGCGCTCGCCGTTGACGGTTCAATGCACGACTCAGAGCGCGTGAAGATCCTGGCCAGACTCGCCGACACACGGATGGATGGGATCACTGTGGTTGCCTCGTCGCAGTGCCTGCGTGAGGGCATCGACGTACCGGCAGTCGACGCCGTCGTGTTCGCCGATCCACGCACCAGTCAGGTGGGAATCATCCAGGCCATCGGTCGAGCCTTGCGTAAGCATCCCGGAAAATCCCACGGCACCATCGTCATTCCGCTGATTCTCGACCCCGACGCTGATGATCAGGACCAGCTGTCCACGTCCTCCTACGCCCACGTGTGGCGGGTTCTGCAAGGGCTGCGTGCCCATGACTCGCGGATCGGTCACGACATCGACAGGGCACGCCGCACTGGTACCAACGGCTACATCGACCCGGATGTTGTGGACTGGTTGGAAGTCACCGGGAGCCAGTCCGGGACGATAATCACGCGGCTGCTGCAGCGCACATCGTCGGTATGGGAGCGCAACTTTCAGCAGCTGTGCGACGAGGCGGATCGGCTAGGGTCAGCCGCGCGGATTACCACGCAAAGCACAGCGCTGGGCCAGTGGATCACCCTGCAGCGCATTCTATTCCGTGATGGGATGCTCGACGAAGACCGCCGCAAGAGGCTTGAATCGGTCAACGGCTGGCGATGGGATGCGAAAGAGGCCTCCGACGAGCGAACCTTGGACCGGCTCCGCGCTGTTTGCACTGGTCGGGGAAGCCTTGATGACACGTCTCCTGGCGATTCGATCTTCACGGGATACGTCGACGGACTGAACCGGCCACTGCGGCTGTGGGTGGCGACGCAGCTGTGCCGATACTGGGACAACGAGCTGGACAGCTGGATCGCCGAGGCGCTCCGGCAGATGCCGGGCTGGGACTGGTATCCGTTGTCAGAGGTCGATCAAGCCGGCGTGGCGGCATTTCGCTCCTTCGCCGCGTGGGAAGGTCACGCCGATGTCCCACCGGGGCACATCGAGGATGACATCGACCTCGACGCTTGGCTCGGAACAGTTCGGCGCCGCAAGATCTACGGGACACTGCCACCGATCCTGGAATCGGTCCTACTGGCATCGACACCGACCGGCCGCAAAGGAGAACGGCGCTTCCTGTGGAAGCCATCGGAAACTCATTGGCAGATAGCGGAAATGGCGTGCCATCAGTACATCGCCAAGCACGGCACACTGGCGCGGATGCCGATTGGGACCGTCGAGGACGTCGAAGGCAAGCGTTTCGAGCTGTACCAATGGTGTGCGGCCACCCGGTCTCGGCGCAAGCGCGGAGACTTACGGCCGCAGGATAGCGCTATCGAACGATTCACTGGATGGACCTGGGGTTCACCCGGGCAGGGCGGCACCGACATGATCACCGGTCCAAAGCCGGGCGTCACCGACCACAGCACCCGTGGATTCCAACAGGGTTGCCGCTGCGTTGTCTGCGTCACCGAGAACCGCAGTTACATGCGACGCGTCGCATCGGAGCGGCGAGCGACGTACCGCGCTGATTGGGTGTCCGCACAGGACGTCCGTGAACACCTCCAAGGCTTGCTTGCGCTGGAGACAAGCAAGGACCGATCTGATGCCACATTCACGATCGGTGCGATCGCCGCGGCTGCATGTGTCTCGCGAGGTCTAGTGTCGCTGCTCGTTGGGCGAGCAGCGGAGCCCAGGTGCAGCAAACTGCATCGGCGCATACTGCTTGACCTCACCGCGGACGACGTCCGCGCGGTGCGGACAGTGCAGCGGTCCCGGGGACGTCAAGGCATCCGTGACTACAACGCGCAGGTCGACGACCCGGAGCCCACCTGGATGCTGCTCAACCAGGCCGCAGCGGCGGGTTGGACACGCCAGCAGCTGACCGCAGCGCTCGGTTACAGCAGCACGGCCAACACGCCGATCAGCGGCAAGCCCATAACCATCGCCCAGGCCAAACTCGTCCATGTCTGGTTCGAGTCGCTGGACGGCGACTTGACCCCGCCCCCGTTGCCACCAGCGAAGAAGCCGGGAAAGAAGAAATCGCCCGCACGGCGAAACAAGCGAGTCGACCGCGCTAAGTCGGTGACACCCGATGCGGAGGCTTGGGCCAAATCGTTTTTAGATCAAGGGTATTCGGTCAAGCATTCCGCTGAGAGAAGCGGAATGCCAATTGAATTTGTGTCCACGTTGGAAAAGTTGCGGCGATGAGTGATTTTGGTCGAACGCGCCGAACAGGCAGCCGGCTGTCGCTTCCCTCGGTGCGGCATCTGCGACCCGCCGTGGCTCCTCGCAGTGGTCGTTTTGTACGCGGGATCCCCTCACATGGTGCAACTTCTCCCGCCTGCACGCGCTCACCAGCCAGCCGCTTTCTCGCACGCTTGTTGCGCGCTGCTGGCGTCGATGTGATCTGCCCACGACTGGAATCCGTTGTAGTTCAGGGCACCGTCCACGCGCAGCCCCTCGGCGCGGGGATGAGGTGCGCCCGGTGATCACGGCATAGACAGCGGTATGCTAATCTCTAAAATAGAGATTAGGCTGACGGCGGGAGCTCAACGCCATCGACCCGTGATGTCAACTGTTGAAAAGGGGTACGAGCATGAGCAACGTTCTGTTCACTGCCGACTTGTACCGGATTATCAAGCAGGCGATGGCATTCGCCGAGCACGACAAAGTGCTCGCATACACGGGAGCGGCCAAGAGCTATCACCAGATCCATCTGGCCTCATTCGGTGAAAACCTGCTGTCGGTGGCCACCGACGGGAAGGCCATGGGCGTCTCGAAGGCGAAGTGGATTACTGAGATCAGCGGGGAATGTGACATCCCGTCGCCATCGCAGTTCGACAACCAGCCGGGGCCGGTGTTCGGGCTCAATGTTTCGCTAGACGACGCCAAAGAACTGATACGGCTGAGCCGTACGCTCAAAAGTGACCGCTGGAGGCGGACTGTATCGGTGAATCCGGCCGGCAACTACGCCGAGTTCGTGTTCAGTTCCGGGGAGACGCTGACCGCCAAGGACACTGACGTCTATTTCCCGCGCTGGCAAGCCCTCTTCCCTGAGTCAACCGAAGGCGTGCCGCGCTCGGTGACGGGCCTCAACCCCAAGCAGATCGCCAAGTTCGCAGTCGTCGATGACTCCCCGATGTCCCTGGTGACGCGCGACGACGTCCATGGCAAGTCGCAGAAGAGCATCCTGGTCACGATCGGAGACGCCTTCATCGGTGTCATCATGCCGGTCAATCTTCGCGACGGCACCAACGAACACCCACAGTGGCACCGCCCCAACTGGATTGGGGAACTGTAATGCACGGAGGCCATGTAGGGCAGACGTTTTCCGGCCCCTCGTTCGAGATCCCGATCGATGAAAAACGGGCACGCGCGGACAGGTCGGAAAGATTCGAGATCCCGCGACGGCATGAGAGTCGGATGTGCTTCCTATGACGAGCTTCAAACGCGGAGACGGAATCGTGTTCGTGCGCAATGAGCGGGTGGCCATGATCGGTCAACCGTCCTACGACCGAACCACCATCAGTGTGGGTCTTGTGACCTCGGTGACCCGCGAAGGCGCGATCAAGGCCTATCGTCACTCGACCTACGACCAGCCGGAAATCAAGCTCCACAAGCATTCGCTGGAGCACGGTATGCAGAAATACCTACTGCCAAAAAGTGACTGGGACATCGGCGCAGTCATGGACTACTGCCGCGATCGTCCGTGGGCGCACTCCCCTGAACACACCGGAGCTCCGTTCGACAGCCTTGACCAGCTCCGCGCCGAGCTCAAGCAGTTCCGAATCCAGGAGAAATCACCATGACCGAGATCGATTGCCGTAAGCCGGCCACACACCGAGAAGGCGTGTCGGCGCTGAACCTGCGACGAGGCACCGGTATCCGCCGCAGAGTGGACTGGAACCACATCAAGACACGAGACGTGTCACCGGAATATCCCATCAACGTCACACCCGGCAACGAGCTGACAATCGTGGTGTGGAGCGGTATTCCGAGGCTCATCGTCGAATCCGGCCACGTCACGATCGACTTCCGTTCATCCTGGGGCAACTCACTCAAGGTGCGGCCCGCCGCCAGTGCTCACGTCCTCACCGATGGCCACACCAAGGTGACAATCGACAACGAGGGAAATCTGCATGTCGACGCACCCGAGGACAACCGTGTTCATGTCTATGGGCCAGGGCAGGTCACCGGCGGAGAGTTTCCCAAAAGCATCTTCGGCACAGTTATCGACGCAGTTCGGGGGCGGGATGGCTGAGTTCGGCACGTCCCGCGTTGCGGGCTGCCGCACGCCGCTTTCTGACGAGCATCGGCTCAGCGCCCTATCGACTCGCTGCGATTCAGTAGCCGGTACCTCCTGCTCGGACTCCAGCCGGGTGGTGCGATGCGACCGACGAGGGATCCCGCACCACCCGGCTGTCACCAAAGTGCCGCCGGCACTGACATCATCGCGCCGCAAACACAGCCCACGCGTCAGCGGAGGTAGACAGCTCACGCAGCGACCACAAGGAAACGGGGGACCGTGATCAACACCTACCATCGGGGAAACGTCGCCTTGACCGTCGATGAGCCGATCGGCGCAGGTCAGGTCACGTTCACCATCACCCGCACAGCTGAGCTCACCGACGACGACGTGCGGCGCGTCAACGCCGAACTCGCCGATTACCCCGCAGCGCAGGGCGCGCGGCTGGTGCAGTCGCGTAGCGCCGGGGAGTGGGAAATTCGAAGCGGCGTCACGGTTCTCGCGACCGGCATCGCCATCCCGACCGCGCCGCTGCAGTGGACGGCACGGCGATGAGCGGCTGGGTTCGCGGTGATACCTGGGGCGGCCGGGCCTGCTACCGACGCGAAGTCGGCGGCGATCGGATCATGGCCTACGTCGCTTTCGATCTGCCGGACCCAGATCTTGACGGCGGCCGCACGCAGCCCTACACGTACAACTGGTCAGTAGAGGACGGATCCTGCGGGCGCGTCATCGAACAGGGGAGCTCGGACGGCGACGACGGCCTCGAAACCGCACAACTGGCCGCGGACGAAGCGGCGGCTCGTCTGTTCCCCGAGCTGGCGGGAGACTGACCAGAATGTCGGAATGCCAGATTCGCGACCACATTGAGATCGGTCGAGGCGACATCGTGCGTGAGGTCTGGAGCGGAATCCCGGGAACGGTGGTCGATGTCGACCAGGACGAGGCCGTGATCAAGTACCCGTCTGATCGCCGACTGAGGAGCCGCATCAAGTGTCTGGTGCTGGTATCGGTCGGTTTAACGTCCGCCAACAACGATCCGACTCGTCAAGATTGAGGACCTGATGATCGATTCGTCCCCTGGCAGCTGCCGTTACGGCACCAAGAAGGTCGGTTCGTTGATCACTGCCGCTGCTGTCATCTCGCTCGCGGTCGCCGGGTGTGGCGCGGAACCGGCGCCCGTCGCCGGCGACGTTGCATCGACGACCAGTCGCACCGCCGCGCCAGGCCCCAGTGCGGCCACTGTCTCGGTCGGCGGGGTGCCGCTCGACATCGAATCCGCAGTGGCCTGCAGCACCGTTGGCGGAAAAGTGCGCATCGTCATCGGCACTGGTGAATCCAAGATCACCGCCATCGTCACCGACGCACACGAGCCGATCGTCGAGCAAGTTGACCTGGGCGCCGTGGACGGTCTCACGTTGCGGTATGCCTCCGACGTGGCCGGATCTGGCGCTGTGGCGAGCCGCAGCAACGATGCATTTACCGTGCGGGGCAGCGCTGCGGCAATCGAATCGGATGGGTCGACTGGTGCGGTCTTGCGGTCTTTTGCCATTACTGTCCTGTGTCCTTAGCGCTTTCTTCCCGCAGCGGCTGTAGGACGTGACAACCGAGTAGCTGCTGGTACGAGCCGGTTTCTGGCGCAAAATCTGCACCGTGTTGGTGGTAGTATCTAAAATAGAGATACTGACCTCGGGGAGGGTAAGCGTATGTCGGTCCCATCGGACATCTTGGAACTGAAGACGAGCTTGGAAACCCGCGAATATCGCATCGACGCGATCTTCGCAGACGCGCAAGCGGCTTTCGCTGGCACCGTGGCAGACGGCGGCGCAGGCGGGGGATCGCTGTGACGGCGCCAGTCACCACCGGCACGTGCGCCGATTGTCCACATGAACATGACGAGCACACCGGTGCATCCGCGTCGTGCGTTGCGTTCGTCGTCGAGTTCGGTCGCGAACGCGTCTGCTATTGCACCGGATTCGAACCTGAAGACCCCGCCGAAGCCGACAAGATCCTGCGGGACGGTGCACCGTGAAGGCGCGGCTGATCGAAGATCAGCTCTACGAAGTGGTCGACGGCCGCAAGTGGTACACAGCAAGCCGCCGACCGGACGGGTCGTACTTCGTGATGAACCACGTGGGCCGGGCCATCAGCGAGGGCTCCGATATTCATCGCCGCGTAGTCCAGGCTGTCCAGGCGGACTGATGACTGAGCCCGGTTGCCGTTCCCACGCCGCGTCGTCTGGACACCGGAGGCATCCGAATGAGTGACCGCATCAAGGTTCAGCCGGTCCGTGCTGCTGATAGACGCATCCAAGGATGGGCAATCAGCCGAGGAAACCGGAACTGGACTTCTATGGGGTGTCGCGGTGTGTGGCGCTGGGTGGCTTAGTTCGCTGGCGCGACTTCCAGCCCAGCAGGGTCCTCCCACCATTCGTGAACCCCGCGGTCGCGGTCCATCCAGAACACGGGGATGAGACCGGTGGTGGCGGCCGGCGGGCGTGGAGTTCCCGGTTCCCAGCCGAGGACCGGGTTCAGTCCGCCCATGGATCCACTGTCGGCGAGCACCTCGCCCTCGACACCGGAGCCACCTCGACGCGTGACGCGGTCCCCGACTCTGAATAGGTGTGCCGCGGGCTCAGACGACATAAGCGTCAGGGTCGCGGGTGAGAAGCTCGGCGATCGTCTTCGCCCAGGTTGGCGACTCGGCCGTGGCGATCAGTACTCGATCCTGAGTAGGACCGCTGAATCCGTACACGTGAACGTCGTCAGCGACGAACTCCTGGTCCATGTCGTGGCTCCCCTTCCGTTGCCGCGGTGAGTGATACGCCCGCTGATCGTGGCATGGGGGCCGGAAGAGCGGGCCGCCAGGCGCGTAGCTCAGATACAGCCACCATGGCTGCTTGTCAGGACTCGGCGAGGCATGCCAAGTAACCGTCAGCGCGATCAGCCGCCTCGCCGGCGAGTTCACCGATTCGCCGAAGCGCTGCGGCGGCGTCACAGCTGCGGTCATATCCCGGGTCGTCGAACAACCCGCTGCGGGAGGTGTACCAGTCGCGAACCTGCGCGGGTGCAGCATCTTCGGCAAGCGCGCAGATCAAGAGTAGGGCCTCGGCGCGGTAACCCTGCTTGCCGATCACGTCTGCAGGCTCGTGCAGCCACTGCGGCCACGGCAATCCGGCGATGACCGACGCCACCGCATCCAGCGCCACTTCGGCGGCCTCTGCACGGTCGCTGAAAGGGGAGCCGATGCCGGAGATGAACCGGTGAAACTCGCCGGCCAGCGATGCGGGTTCGGCGACACTGTCACATGTGTGCGGCGGCGCG
This sequence comes from Mycolicibacterium lutetiense, assembly GCF_017876775.1. Taxonomy (NCBI): domain Bacteria; kingdom Bacillati; phylum Actinomycetota; class Actinomycetes; order Mycobacteriales; family Mycobacteriaceae; genus Mycobacterium; species Mycolicibacterium lutetiense. The sequence goes on from NZ_JAGIOP010000001.1 coordinate 1,812,750, forward strand.
AGGATGCCGGCACTGGTGAGGTTGGCGCAGGCGTCGTCCAGGAAAGTGTCGAACAGCTGGTCCTGAGTGCTGGTCACGGTGATCCTTTGGTGAAGTCGGGGTCCACCGTGAGAATCCGCCTCATGAGGGAGCTGATCGACGCGCGGCGCGGCGGGGCCGCGATCGCCACACAGAATCGCCCGGACGGCCGCGTGTTTAGGCGGTGACCAAGTTGGTGCCGTCGTGAGCTCGTGTGTGGACCGTGCCGTCGAACGCATCGAGCACCCGGATGGCGAACGCTGGCGTCATCGCGGCCTCGACCTGGTCCCTGGTCATCCAGCGGACGTCTTGAGCCTCGTCGGTCGGGTGAACCTCACCGGCGACAGGGCGGCACCGAAAAACCAGCGCAACAATGCCGCGGCTGAGATTCTTGTAGACGCCGGTCAGCTGCTCGACGTCGACCTGTAAACCGGTCTCTTCGCGAACCTCACGCCGTACACCGTCCTCGAACGATTCATCCAGCTCCAGAACACCACCAGGAGCTTCCCAGCGGCCGTTGTCGTCACGTCGAATGACGAGAACTCGATTGTCGCTGTCGACGACGATCCCTGCCACACTGACCGAGTGTTTCGGTGTGTCTGCCACCGTCCGACCTCCATTGGACTCGGGTGCTGCTTCGTGACACGCGTGAGCGATACCTCTAGGCTAGTCGTCTAGATATGCCATGAAAGGCCGACACGTGCTGCAACTTGACGGGATCGACAAGGCGGACGACCGTCCGCCCTATCGGCAGATCGCGGCGATTTTGCGTGCAGCCATCGAGTCGCGCCAGTTTGCGGCAGGCGAGCGGCTTCCGTCCGAAGCGGACCTGATCGAGCATTTCGGTGTAGCGCGCATGACTGTCCGGCAGGCAGTCCAGGAGCTGCGCGGCGAGGGGCTTGTTGTCTCCGAACACGGTCGTGGTGTTTTTGTGCAGGCACGTCCGCCGATTCGGCGACTGGCCTCTGATCGGTTCGCACGCAGGCACCGTGACGAGGGCAAAGCCGCGTTCAGTGTTGAAGCTGAGAAGTCCGGTTATTCTCCCCGCGTCGACAGCATCACGGTTCGGCGACAGAAGCCAGGTTCCCTCGTTGCCGAGCGACTTCGCGTCCCCGTCAGCGATGACGTCGTTGTACGGTCGCGGCGTTACCTGGCGGACGGGCAGCCAATCGAGACCGCCGTTTCCTACATCCCGGTGGCTTTTGCTGCCGGCACCGCGATCGAACAAACCGACACGGGTCCCGGCGGTATCTATGCGCGTCTCGAAGAATCCGGGCATGTCCTAGCACGGTTCACTGAGGAGGTTGGAGCACGGATGCCCACCCCTGACGAACGCCGTGTGCTCAACATCGGTTTGGGCGTGCCTGTTTTGACCGTGCTGCGTACCGCCTACGACGTGAACGATGTGGCGGTCGAAGTTTGCGACACCGTGAAAGTTGCACCTTCCTACCTGCTCGAATACGAATTCTCGGCGCGCTAAATCCCCGGAAACCCTTTCGATGGGGCCGCCATGCCTAGAACTTGTCTAGACGTCTATGTATGCTCAACCTATCTGGAGACGGGTCCATCGGATCAGCCGACCGGACTCTCATTTGCGCCACCACCAAGGACGCAGTGACGTGAGATAACCGCAACAGGAAGGGCATTCGGAATATGACCACCATCACCGCCACGGAAACCGACCTGATGCAGCGATTGCGCGTGGCAGGTGATGGGAAACAGTTCGAGGTACGTGGCGGGTCCACTCATGGGCGATCGCTGACTGTCGACGAACTGATTGCGGAACTGTCAGCGGTCACGTATTTCCCCAGGTTTGAGGGGTTGTCCGTCACGTAATTCCCCACCCTGGCTGTCACGTAATTCCCCACCCTGGGCGGTGTGTCTGCCTGGTGTGGGCCTCGTTTACCGGTTCGCTCTGCATCCATCTGATGGTGGATGGAAGGGCGCTGATGGCGAGGAGAAGTATCGTGATGCTCGATTTGGTCGAGTTGTTCACCCACTGGCACGCGGGCCGTTCGCAGGTCCAGTTATCGGAGTCGCTGGGCATTGACCGCAAGACCGTCCGCAAATATTTGGCTCCGGCGGTCGCGGCGGGTATCGGCCCGGGTACCGAGCCGCTGACCGCGCCACAGTGGTCGGAGCTGATCGGCGGGTGGTTCCCGGAACTGTCCGATCCTGCGGCGCGGGCGCTGACCTGGCCGCTGATCGAACCGCACCGGGACCAGATCAAGACCTGGCTCGATGCCGATGTCACGATCGCCACGATCGCTCAGCGGTTGCGGGACGAGCATGCGGTAGCGGTGTCGGAGTCCTCGGTTCGGCGTTGGATCGCAACACATTTCGCGGAAGAGGTGGCACGAGCGAAGGTGACCGTGCCGCGCGGGCCGGTCGAGCCGGGCAGTGAAGCGCAGATCGACTACGGTCGCCTGGGCATGTGGTTCGATCCCGCGGTGGGCCGCCGGGTGGCGGTGTGGGCGTTCGTGATGGTGTTGGCGTGTTCGCGGCACCTGTTCGTGCGCCCGGTGATCCGGATGGACCAAACCACCTGGTGCGCTTGCCATGTCGCGGCGTTCGAGTTCTTCGGCGGGGTCCCGGCCCGGTTGGTGTGTGACAACCTCAAGACCGGGGTGGACAAACCCGACCTGTATGACCCGAAGATCAACCGCGCCTATGCCGAGCTGGCCACCCACTACGGCACCCTGATCGACCCGGCGCGGGCGTTCAAACCCAAAGACAAACCCCGCGTCGAACGGCCCATGCAATACATCCGGGATTCGTTCTGGCGCGGCCGCCAGTTCGACGGGCTGCCCGCGATGCAAACCGACGCCCAGCGCTGGAGCATCGAGGTGGCCGGGGCGAGGTCGTGTCGGGCACTGGAGGGCGCGCCGCCGTTGCGGGTGTTTGAAGCGATCGAAGCCAGCGCGTTGATCGGGTTGCCGCCCAGAGTATTTGAACTGTCCACCTGGTCGATCGGCACCGTCGGCACCGACGCGCACCTCAAGGTCGGCAAGGCGTTGTACTCGGTGCCGTGGCGGCTGATCGGGCAACGCCTGCATGCCCGCACCGCCGGCGACGTGGTACAGGTCTTTCACGCCGATGCGGTGGTGGCCATCCACGTGCGCCGCCCATCGGGGCGCTCGACCGACTTCGCCCATTACCCGCCGGAGAAGGTCGCGTTCGCGATGAAAACCCCGACCTGGTGCCGGCGCACCGCCGAACTGGTCGGCCCGGCCTGCGTCGCGGTGATCGCCGCGTTCATGGCCGACAACGCCATCCACCATCTGCGCGCCGCGCAAGGAGTGCTCGGGCTGCGCGACAAACACGGCTGCGACCGGTTGGAGGCCGCGTGCGCCCGCGCCATCGCCGTCGGTGACCCGTCCTACCGCACCATCAAAGGCATCCTGGCCGCCGGCACCGAACACGCCGGCGACGAACCGCCCGCCAGCACCGGCGCGGCGGGGGCGTTTCTGCGTGGCCCCGACCAGTTCGGCACCGATACCGGCATCATCGCCTGATCGTCACCAATTCCACACTGCTGCAACATAATCAACCTTCAAAGGAAGCCCACCATGTCTATCTGTGATCCGGCGCTACGCACCGCGCTGCGCACCCTGAAACTGTCCGGCATGCTCGACACCCTCGATGCCCGGCTCGCCCAAACCCGCGACGGCGGCCTCGGCCACCTCGAATTCCTGCAAGCCCTCTGTCAAGACGAGATCGCCCGCCGCGAATCCGCCGCTCTCACACGGCGATTGCGCCGCGCCAAGTTCGAAGAACAGGCCACCTTCGAAGACTTCGACTTCACCGCCAACCCGAAACTGCCCGCCGCGATGCTGCGCGACCTGGCCGCCCTGCGCTGGCTCGACGCCGGCGAATCAGTCATCCTCTACGGCCCCGTCGGCGTCGGCAAAACCCATGTGGCACAAGCACTCGGACATCACGTAGCCCGCCGCGGCGGGGACATCCGCTTCGTCAAATGCGCCCGCATGCTCGCCGACCTTGCCGGCGGACACGCCGACCGCACCATCGGCCAGCGCATGCGCGAGTACACCCGGCCCCTGGTACTGATCGTCGATGACTTCGCGATGCGTGAGCACACCACCACCCAATCCGACGATCTCTACGATCTGGTCTCCGACCGGGCCATCGCTGGCAAACCCCTCATCCTGACCAGCAACCGCGCCCCCAAAGACTGGTACCCGCTGTTCCCCAACCCCGTCGTGGCCGAATCCCTACTCGACCGACTGATCAACACCAGCCACCAAGTCCTCATGGACGGACCCAGCTACCGACCCCGGAAACGACCCGGCCGCACCACCACCTAGACAACGCCCGCCCCGACCGGTAAGACCAACACGAGGCCCACACCTGGGGAATTACGTGACAGCAACCCCTGGGGAATTACGTGACCGACGACACGGAACTTCTTCCCGGGCCCTTCGTGTTGGGTGCCGCCGTCGAACGGCTTGAAGCCGGGTACCCGGCACTTGTCGGGATCGTCGACGCCGAAGGCGAGCGGGAAATCTGGGTGAAGACCCAGTCTCAGGACGTCAGCGCATAGTCAGTCGTTGCTGACTGTCACTTGGAACAGACCGTCTCGGGACAGGCCGATGCCGCGCACCGACCGAACACCCCACGCCGCAAGCAGGTGGCTTTTGACCAGGGAAATGGCCGTTCCTTCAGTGATTCCCTGAAGCTCGAGAATTACTTCAGCGTCCCCGTCTGGGCGCGGGTCGACTCTGACGAGAACCAGCGCGTCCGACATGCCGACTGCGGCGCACGCGCCGACGGTCGCCCATCGAGCACGGGTGCAGCCTCCGTCGGAATCCAGCAGTGCACCCGCCGCTGACTCAGGAGTCGGCGGCACGAAAGCCGACTCCTGGCTGGGAGGTTGCTCTGCTTCTGTCGATGGGGGATTGCTGCCTTTTGATCGGCCTACGGCGATTCCGGCGATGCCGGCGATGAGAAGCAAGGCTCCAGCAACTATCGACCAGGAATCCTTGTCTCCGTCAGCCAGCTTTCTCGGCAGCGATCGATCCTCTTGAGCCTGGTACCAGGCATATTCCGCCTCGCAGGCGGCATTCGTGGCATCCCTCAGTGCTCCGTGGAGGGAAGAGTTATCGTCTCTGCACGTCGGTTTCGGGGGCGATTCTTGGCACCCGGCCACGAATGTCGCAACCAGTACCACAAGAAGAAGGGTGATTGCCTTCGTCGGCATCTTCCGCATCCAGCCCCCTGCGCCCTGCGTCCGTTCGAATCACCCACGAACACAGGGTGATGTCTCACCCTGTTGGGTTACACGAATTTACGTGGTGTGGATCGGGTGCCGGTCAGCCTGGTCCGTTTTCGTCCTCAAAACGCCGCGCTACGTCGCCGCGGCCTTCGCCCGGTCATAGTTGGTCAAGGCCTGCTTCCTCCCGGATCTCGGGTACGCCGCGAAGGTGCTGGTCGGCCAACGCCGCAGGATCGGCTTCTTGGGCCTCGGCTGCCCTCGCATTCTTGCGCGACAACGTGCGCAGCGCCGACTGACTCCAGCTGCAGGATTAACGAACGCGCTCGACTGCGCGAGGAGTGCCGAGATCTGGAACTGATGCACGGTCCGGCCGCCTTAGTGCCGATCACGATGCCCCGAGGCGACAGTCCTGGTGCCGACAACCCACGGGGGCAGTGCGTACCCGATCAGTTCGCCGGAGCCACTCCGGCAGCTGCGCCCTTCACCGAGGCCTTCGCACGCTTCTCGGCGCGTATAGGTTTTCCGTCGCGCACGAAGCCAGCGGTGGAGGCGACCGTAGAAACGAGCATGCTCTCATCGCTGATGAACGGATGGAACCCAACACCGCTGCCGCCACGTCCTTTCGTCGGAATATCCCAGACAGCAGTGACTTTCCAGCCCTTCTCTGAGATCGACAAGATCGCTTCAGACTCAGCTCCAGTGAGCTGGAACGCGGCGATCACCGCGTCACCTCCATCGGAGGCCAGCTTGATGCCGAGCACCCCGTTGCCGGCGGCGCCCTGTGGATTAACGGTCGCGGGATCCAGTCGCAAGACCTTGCCGCGCCGGGTGATCAGTCCGAGGTGCGCACCAGGGGCCAACACCCCGGAGCACAGCAGCCCGGTGATGTCTGGGGCGACTGGAACGTCGCGCGTCTTTGTCGGCAGGCCTTTGCCGTCAGTCAGTTTCACTCTGCCGTCAGTCCATACCGCCCAGCCGAGACCATTCGAGAGCAACTCACCGTGACTGTCGGAGAACACGCCCCGATCATCGAGTCGCCAGTTCTTGTTGATCGTGCGCTCACGGGGGCCGTCGTCGGAGCCCCCACCAGTCACCGGCACCGCATCGAAGTCCAGGTGCGTACGGCGATCGAACTCGGGCGCGTTGAACAATCTTGTCGTCTCGACCAGCTCCGCGTCGATCACCGCGCGGCGCTCGGTCGGTGACGAGACCAGTCGAGTGAGCGTGGCGTGTTCAGCATCCAGCTTCTTCGATTCAGCCTGCAGTTCCAGCACGTCGAGCCGGGTCAGCCGGCGCAGCTGCATCGCCAGTACGTAGTCGGCCTGCTCTGCGTCGAGCGTGAACCGCGCTTGCAGCCCAGTGCGTGCGTCGTCGACGGTATCGGAGCCGCGGATGATCGCCACGGCGGCGTCGATGTCCAAGTGCACCGCCATCAGGCCGGCCACCAGGTGCCGCCGCGCCTCGACCTTCTCCAGCCGGTACTCGCTGCGGCGCAACACCACTGAATCACGCAGGGACAAAAATGCCGAGATCAGTTCGCGCACAGTCCACCAGCGCGGAACCCGGTCGCCATCAAGCGCAACCACGCTGGCCGCGAACGTGCCCTCCAGCGGAGTCTGGGCCAGCAGCTGGTCACGCACCGTCTCAGGATCGTGCCCGCGCTTTACTGTGACTGCAATGCGTAGTCCGTTGCGGCGGTCGGTTAGGTCGGACATGTCGGCGATGCCCGGAGCTTCCCCCGACTCGACTAGAGCACGGATTCGTTCCTGCACAGTGGAACTGGCAACACCGGGCGGAAGCTCAGTGATCGTGATCGTCTTACCGTCGACCACCGCCGTGCCGCGTACGGTGAACGCACCTTTTCCGGTGGTGATGTAGTCGCGAAGCCCGTCGGAACCGACCACGGATGCCCCGCAACCCCAGTCAGGGCCAGGCAGCAGTTCCATGAGCGCGTCATCGGACAACTGTGGATCAGCCAGTAGCGCCCGGCACGCCGCCATCACCTCGCGAGGGTTGTGTGCGGGAACCTTGGTGGCCCAACCTTCGGCGATGCCGACGGCACCGTTGCAGAGCAGGAACGGGAATTGCGCCGGCAGCACGGCCGGCTCAATCCATTCCCCGTCGAACGTGTCGGTCATCGGTACCGCGTGGTCTCCGAGTTCAGAGGTCAGTGCGGCACCCGTTGGGGACAGGCGCATTTCTGTGTATCGGTCGGCGGCCGGTGTGTCACCTTGAATGCGCGGGAAAGCTCCCTGTCCGTCAATGATTTTGACGCGCTGGAAGTCGGCGGCCAGAAGCGCCGCTGCGCCATACATCGCTGCACCACCGTGCGGGTGCAGGTTGCCGGTAACCGCCGAGCAGACCTTCGACGACTTCTGCGGCTTGTTGCCCGGCAGCAGCTTTGAGGCGTGCATCTGGTACAGCAGACGGCGCTGTCCAGGTTTGAGACCATCGAATGCTGACGGTATCGCACGATCGCTGACGCTGTAGAGCGCGAAGGTGAGTTGGTATCGGTTCCAGTAGTCCTCGGCGCTCTGCTCGAGCACAAGGTCACGGTTCTGTTCTGTGGCAGTCACGGTGTTGCGCTCCTAATCCAGGTCCAAGGACGAGGTATCGATGCGCGAAGCGGCGTCGGCCATCCACGTGCGCCGGCCTTCAGGAGCCCCGCCAAACAAGGTGTGGTGCAGTGCGCCGCCGAGGGCGTCGGGGCGTACCTGAATGACGGTCCGCTGACCTGGATCCAGCACGGTGTTCCAGAAGTCGTCGGCGTTCATTTCGCCGAGGCCTTTGTTGCGTTGTACCTCGACCCTCGACCGGCCTCCTGACCTCAATCGAGCTACGGCGACGTCACGTTCGGTGTCGTCCTGGCAGTAGATGCGCTGCGAGCCGTCGGAGACCACGAACAGCGGCGGAAGGGTGACGTAGACCATGCCGGCTTCGACTAGAGGCCGGTAGAAGTCGAGGAACATCGAGATCAGCGACGAGTTGATGTTGCCACCATCGGGATCGGCGTCGGAGGCGAAGAGAATCTTGTCGTATCGGCACTTCTCCGGGTCGCAATGGTCACGTACCCCGCAGTCGAGAATCCGCTCGATAGCCTGAAATTCCTCCTTGCCGCGAGCTTTTGCGACCGTCCACCCGTAGACGTTCGGTGGTTTGCCCTTGAGCGGGAACGCTGCCTGGAACGTTGCGTCCCGCGCGGCCTTGATGGTGCCCAGAGCCGAGTCACCCTCTGCTATGAACAGCTCTGCTCCAGAACCGCGGCCAGTTTCACGGCAGGGCAGCAGCTTTGGCGGCAGTGAGAGATTCGTCCCCAGCCCCTTGGCTTTAGATGCCGCACGGGACCGGGATTTGGCCCCCTCAGCGCTGCGGCGAGCTCGTGCGGCTTCGAGAGCGAGTTTCGTCCACATGGTCACGGTGTCGGTGTTCGCCGGGTTGGCCGACCACACCGCGGTGCTGCGTGCCACGTCGGTCGACATTGCCGTGTTCAGAGACCGTGACGACACTCCGGTCTTGTCTTGGCCGTTCCAGGAGACATCAGGCGCACGGGTATCGACGGCCAGCGCGGTGACCGCGGCGAAGTCCTGCGGCTCGGGGCCATCCTCTCCTTTGGCCAGGCCGAGGTCGCGCAGCCGCGCGGCGCGGGACGCCAGGGCCTCGGTCAGTCCTTTTACAGCCGCGTTCAGATGTGATCCGCCATCAGCGGTGTAGACGGTGTTGCAGAAAGAGGACACCGTTGCGGGCTCGGCCGGTCCGGCCGTCAGCGACCAGCGAAACGGCGTAGGTCCACGACCAGTCACGTACTCGCCGCGGCCCTCGACGGAGGCCCGAAGCGCGGGTATGGGGGTCTGCGCGCAGGCACACATGAAGTCCAGCACTGCGCTCGTACCCCAAGGCCCGGAGAATGACCCCAACAAAGCTGCGGGTAGGGGACCGCTTGGCCAGCCTTCGTCGATCACGGTCAGGTGCACGTTTTGGGTCATGCGCACCGCCGCGTGGGCACGCAGCAGAACCTCGGTGATGTCGAGTGCGGTGTCGGGGGCCACCGACGGGTCGAGCAGCATGCGTACAGAGGTGCCGTGCACGGCGGGCTCGCCGTTGGACACTCCACGCAGCTTCTGAGTGTCATCGCGGGTGAAGTCGGCGTCGGGATTGAAGCCGTCACCCGCGAAGCGGCCAGGATACCCACCACCAAAGCTCTGCTTGTACGTTTTCCCGGCGCGGTACACGGTGACGTCAGTGCGTCGGGAGATGAATACCGCAGCTGCAGCACCGATCCCGTTGAGGCCGGCACCGGTGGACTCGGCGTCGGCATGCGCGGTGAACTTCCCACCTGACCGCGCCGTGCCCAGTGTTTTGACGACGCCGTTCTTTCCGGCCGGGTCGGAGTCAACAGGTAAGCCCCGACCGTCATCAGTGACGGTGAACGATCCGTCGGATCTCAAGATGATCGACACCGTGGACCCGTGAGCACCTGCCTCTTCCACGGCGTTGTCGACGATCTCGCGAGCGGCGGTCTGGTAGACCCTCGCACCGAGGTTGACCTGTGGCCGCATCCGGGTGTGCTGGATGTCGTCTAGCTCGATGACATCCGCGGCGGTGTAGCTCACTGACTAGATCCTTCCGTCGGTGGCGGGGGCTGGTGCCGCGCACCTTCTTGGTCCGGGGAGGCGCATCTGGGATTGCAGTCGCGGATCGGTCGGACCTGATGCGTTTCAGGGACACCTTGCCTGCGCGCGGTGCGTTGGCCCAGGGAGCGAGCACGACACGCCGGGGGAGCGAGAACGGCCGGACCGCGCCGCAGAATCGCTCGCTGTCATCAATTCCAACGCGGGTCAGGAAGCGGCGAGCAAAGTTCAATCCAAGCCCGATTGTTGTACTTCTCGTGCTGCGCGCAGGATCCTCTGAACCTTGCTCGGTGACGTACCGAGTTCAGCTGCAATCTCCCGACTCGGCTTCTTTTCCGCGTTGTGATCCAGGACGGCGCAGATCATGTCGGGGGCAGCGGCGACACGCTTCGAGTCGAAGAGCTGGTGAGCCAAAGCGGCGTGTTTGGACCGCGACAGCTGCGACCGTCGGGGCGCGGGGTACGTCGAGCTTCCTGGCTGTGGGCGGTTCGTTTGGTCGCTGCCCGAAGTGGCGGCAGGTTCAGACGTGGACAGTGACGAAGCGGATATGGGTGCTTCAAGACCAGGTGGTGGCAGCGTTGCGCGTGTCTGGTTCTGATGCGCCCCGTCACGTGTGATGGCGGGCGTTGCTTCGCGATGCGTCGCGTCAACAGGTGCTTCACGAGCGTCGTTTCGCTGCATCACCGCGGGCCGGGCTTGCGTCACCGGCCCGCTCCGGTTGAAGCGATGCACCGCGGTGGTGATGCAGCCGCGCAGGCGAGAGATGCGGTGGCGTGCTGCGTCAGGTGCGTCATTGGTTGCGTCAGCTGCGGCGCTTTGGTGTGCCATCGCGGCGATCTCGATACGCGTCAGAACGACTAGTCCGAGAGTGCAGACCGCGATGATTCCATCGATCATCACGGGGAAGAGAGCCGCCTCGTTCGCCGTGTATCCGTACTCGATGGCCAGCGACCGCAGTGCGTCGAACGAGAGCCTGAATGCCGTGGCGGACAGGGCAATGATCGCGACAAGGAAGCACCAGTAGGTCGGACCGCGCGCGGCGATATGTGACCACAAGCCAAGCAGGTGAGTGAGACTCAACAGTGCGAACGGTGCCAGCGCGGCTGCGACAATCGGTCCGACAGCGGCGGCACCGGAGTGCGTGATCACGGTCCGAGCAACGTTTCCAGACAGGCTAGCGGTGGTGGCGAATGCCAGCAGTGCCCACAGCAGGCGACGTACGCGTGTGTGTATTTCGTAGGGGGTCACCGCATTCCCTTTCTGGCCCGCGCGCCGGGTGCGTTGGCCGCGATTAGGAAACCAGAAGTTGCAATGTGATTCGGGTGCAGGACGCGCATCGGACGAGGGGCGCTTTTTGGGGTACTGCGAGCTGTGGCACCCATAATCGACTGTGCTACAGGCCTCTCGCATCGTCGGCCGGCTGATGCGAGCCTCCTATAGTCCGCACGATGTCGTAACGCGCATGCGTGAGGAGTATTTGTTCGATGACGGCTCCGCGCTACAGGCCGCGCTACAGCGCACGCTACGGACTTCGCTACAGCGATAGCTACACAGATAAATACAAGTACCGATACAACGCCAGATACGGCTTCCCTCAAAGTCTTTGGCGATGGATAACTGACCCCGAACCCTCCGCTGTGAACCAACCGCCGACGTGCTCGTGCACGGCGGGATCAGCGGAGCGGAGGTGCACCCGTTGCGGCTCGAATTCCGCGCCGACTGATGGGCGCATGCAGGTAGCCGGCTCGCGGGTCGTGCTGACTAGCCGGGGTTGCATCTGCACCTGTGACAGCGCCTAGCGCGGACCGATGGTGGGCTGTCACGTCCCTCGATAATCACGCGGTTAAAGGCTCGCAGTCTCCATTTTGAGTCACCCGCCGCCGTCGCGCCGTGGGGGCAGGCGGGGGGAGTGTCAGCACATCCGACCATGCGGTTTTCGCGACAGCATGCGACACCCCGGCCGGCTTCCACATCCATCGCTCGGCGGCGAAGCTGGAAGCTGGCGCATGCCTCCGCAGCTGTTTGGTAGCCACGAAACTCCGGGGCGCCAGAAGAACTGATTTGCGTCACGCCGACGCATCAGTGCCCGCGGTGATTGCGTCACCAATGCAGAAGCGGTGCGTCATGAACCGTATGACGCGGTACAGCTTCGCGGAATGTTTTCCGTGTTCGCGTGATGCAGCACTGCGTCACGCGCTGCATCACGCAGCTGCGTCACGAGTCCGTCTGCAATGCGCTCAGCCGCGTCAAGCCACTGCGTCAGGTGACGCGGCGGTTGTGTCGTGCTGGTGCGTCACTCGTGCCGAATTGTTGCGTCACGAGCGCCGCGAATCGGACTCTTCACACGTCGGCGCAACAGATTGTCAATGCCACGACCAAGCCGCGTTGGCGGTCTTGTGTGACTACTTGTCAGACCCGTCCATTAATCTCTATTTTAGAGATAACCAGACAGGGAGAAAACATGACCACCGCCACGACACCCACCAATGCAGTCGAGACCGTGACCCTGATCCAGGTCAACGCGGCCGGCAACAACAACAAGTTCTACGAGCTGTCGAGGATGCCTGACGGATCGACACTGGCACGGTGGGGCCGCATCGGCGCTGGCAACGCCCAGACCCGCACCTACCCCGGACACGGCAGTTTCCAGGTCAAACTCAATGAGAAGCTGCGCAAGGGCTACACCGTGTTCGACGGAGCCTCCACCCGGGCGTGCAAACCTCGCGCAGCAAACGGCGCGTTGCGCCGCCACGTCGCTGCCGGTCTGTTCCCCGGTGCCGTGCCATCGACGTCAGCCGAGCTGCTGGACCAGCTGGTCCGCTACAACAGGCACGCTATCGACAGCGCCACCGGTGGCCGAATCACGGTCAGCGACAGCGGATCGGTGACTACCGCACTGGGACCCGTGTCGCTTGACCAAGTCACCGCGGCGCGGTCAGCACTCGCCCAGCTGCGTTCCGGATACGACCGCTGGGCAGTGGAGAAGTACCTGACGTTGATCCCGCAGAAAATCGCCAACGTTCGCGAGACGGACTGGGTGACGCCCGCATGGTGCCGACAGCAGGACGACCTACTTGACGCGTTGGAATCGGCGGTCGTCATGTCAGCCGCGGCTGCCGACGACGAGGCTGAGAATGTGGCAATCCCGTTCCGTCACACGATGACCGAGCTGGGAACGGGGGATGAGGATTTCGCACGCATTGCTGCGAAGTTCGACCATTCTCGCAACTCCATGCACGCTGCGAACCGGCTCAAACTGCGCCGTGTGTGGACGCTCGTCGACGGCCACAGCGCAGCCTGGGACGCCCGTAAGGACTCCCTCAAGCACACGCGTGAGTTGTGGCACGGCACCACTACGGGGAATGTGCTGTCGATCTTGCGTACCGGCTTGATCTGCCCACCGTCGACGGCAGGTGCCTACAACACGACCGGCCGCATGTTTGGCGACGGCGTCTACTTCTCCGACCAGTCAACGAAAAGCCTCAACTACGCGATCGGCAGTGCCCCTGGGCAACGAGGTCGTGGTGGACAGGGCAATCCTCTGATGTTCCTCGCCGACGTGGTGATGGGCCGGGAATGCCGCTCTACTGCGGGCGCATATGGGTCTGATCTGGTACGCAGATCCCGCACCGGCACCGACGATAAAGGCCGCAAGTTCGACTCGCTCTACATCCGTGGCGGCCACTGCGGTGTACTCAACAACGAGATGATCGTCTGGCGCACCGATCAGATCAAGCTCACCCATCTGTGCGAGTTCCAATGAGCTCGTCGCAGTAGTGTCCCGATTCGAACCGCCAACCAGAGCGCAGCGGCGTGCTGGACGCTAATCGCAGCAGCCTGTGCCACTCGCGTTCTCCAGCCAGGTACTCCTCCACCTCGGGCGGCAACTGCGGCCCCGTCAGATCCTCCGCGTATTCGTCCACAACCAGTTGGACGCGCCCCGGCCGCGATCGGTTCCACTGAGTTTTGGACCCGTCCACGCGAAATCAGCGTCGGAGCCATCCCCGGCGCGGCGGTGCGCGCCGAGTTGCGCGGGGTGGCGCGCGAGTGGTGCGGGGTGGCGCGCGAGTGGTGCGGGGGGTGACGCGGAGGCGTAGGCCGCCACGAGTGGCACGGCACGGTAGATGCAGAATCATGTCGGGTGTCCGGGTTGAATGGAAACGAGCATTCGAGATCCCGACGACAGTGGCAACACGATCGGGTTGGAGCAGAGGAGTCCGCCCGTGCCCGAGAGCCGACATCGGTACCTCTACGAGCGCCTGGGCGACCACGACTTCCAACAGCTAGCCAGCGCGCTGCTGGCGAACCAGTTCCCGAACTACATTCCGATGGCGCTGCGGCAGGCCGACGGAGGCCGGGACGGTCTACGCAAGCTCGACGCCTCGAAGGTGATGGTCTACCAGGTCAAGTGGTCGGTGAACGGCAAGGAGAAGGACCCGGTCAGTTGGCTGGACGGCATCGTGAGGTCCGAGGAGGCGAGTCTCCGACGCCTTGCAGAGCAGGGCGTACGTAACTACGTCCTGGTCACCAATGTGGGAAGCACTGCCAAGCCAGAGTCGGGCACCTTCGACCGGTTGAACACGAAGCTCGAAGAGCACGAGAAGAACTTCGGCTTCGACCAGATGACCGTGATATGGCGCGAGGCGCTGGATCCGTGGGTCGACAACGCACCGACGGAGACCAAGTGGGCCTACGCCGACATGCTGGCTGGCTGGGACCTCGTCAGGTACCTCGTCGCTGAACACGTCGGAACGAGTAAGGACAAGGCCCACCGTGACCTCATCCGTAAGGTTGCCGCAGCTCAGTGGGAGGACGACAAGCGGGTCAAGTTCAGCCAGTCCGATGTGGATCGAGAGCAGGTTGTGGACCTCTTCGTTGACGTCACCGCGGACCGGGTACACGCAACGGCGAACAGCCGTGCGCACGCACACCTGCCAGATTCGGTCGGTGGGGCTGCCGCCTATCTGGTCCGTGCGACGGCGCCGTTCACGTTGGTGCGCGGTGCCCCTGGGCAGGGCAAGTCGACCCTGAGCCAGTTCGTTTCCCAGGCGCATCGGATGTCGTTCATCCCGGAGTCGGAACGCCCCGAGTCGATGCGCGAACTGGAGATTCCTCGATTCCCGATCAGGCTGGATCTCAGCGACTACGCGCTCTGGCTAGCTGGGCACGATGTGTGGGATCACACGGACGATTCCAAGTCCAAGGGCAAGGCACGTAAGGGCGAGCAGGCGACCATCGAGTGCTTCCTCGCCGACCTGATGGCGAACGAGAGCGGTGGACTGGCCGTCGATGCGAAGACAGTGCAGGACATCTTCGAGCGTGTTCCGAGCCTCGTTGTCCTCGACGGGCTCGACGAAGTCGGCAGCGCCACGATGCGCAACCGAGTCGTCGGGGCGATCGACAAGTTCGTCAGCCGCGGCAAGGCGTACGTCGACCCGCCCAAGGTAGTCGTCACCACACGGCCGAGTGCGGGTGAGCTTCCGGAGCCGTCACTCGACTTGTTCGAGGTCGTCACTCTCAACCCGCTGACGGGACAGCAGCGGGCCGATTACCTGCGCAAGTGGTGCTTCGTTCGGGGCATCCGGAGCGGCGACGGCCGCGCGCTCCGAAGGAGTTTCAACGAGAAGAGCCGAGAGCCCTACATCCATGAGCTCGCCGGCAACCCCATGCAGCTGACGATCCTCCTGGACCTCCTCCATCAGCAGGGTGCCGCCACACCCACCCAGCGGACCGACCTCTACGACAAGTACGTCGACCTGCTCCTGGCGAGAGAGGCGAACAAGCACCCCAAGGCCGTGAAGGATCACAAGGAGGAACTCCTCGAGATCATCCCGTTCCTCGGCTGGTACCTCCACGCGAACACCGAGGAGTTTCAGATCAACGGCCGCATGAGCGTCGACGAGTTGAAAGAGGCGATGCGTCACTTCCAGCGCACGTACGGCAAACGTGAGTCCGTCGTCGATCAGCTCTTCGAGGGTGTCAGCGACAGACTCTGGGCGCTGACGAGCAAGGTGGATGGCAGCTATGAGTTCGAGGTCTTGTCGCTTCGTGAGTACTTTGCAGCGCGGTTCCTGTACCGCAACGCGGGAGAGGACAACCCCGACTTCGACAGCACGACAGTGCTTCGGGAGCTTCTGCGGCGCCCGTACTGGCTCAACACCGCCAGGTTCTACGGAGGCAACGCGAAAGGCAGCAGTCTCTACGCTCTCACTGCTGGGATCGAGCAGGAGCTGGCGCAGACCTCGGCACCTGCGTCGTACCTCGCCGCGTGGGCACTGTTGACGGACGGGGTATTCGTAAGCCGACCACGCGAGGCACGCAAGGTGTTGACCGCGCTCTGCTCCGATGAGGGGATCGCGATCCTGTTATCCGCACTCGACCGGCGCGACATCGTCGCCCTCCCCGAATTACCAGACCTCCCCGCCGAGGACGGTGCTGATCCGACCTGGACGCGCCTAACGACTTTGATCAGCAACGACCCGACCGCCGCGGAGAACCCGCAGCGCATACGCGTTCTACGAGAACTGCTCAACCAGCGCAGCGAGTTCGCTGCCTGGTGGTTCGAACAGCTCACCGGAGCGATAGGCACGCCACAGCAGAACGCATGGCTTGCAATCGGGGCCGGGTGCGAAGCTGGTGCTGGGACCACCGCGGCATTCGAGAACATGTACCTCTCCGACGGCGCCGCCGAACTTTTCCTCAGCACGGGCCTTGCTCCGGACCCCGGCAGTGCGTTCGAAGCAGCACTACTCGCGGCAGTACTAGATGGTGAGTGTCCTTACGTCACGTCGACCCGGTCCATGCCGGCGCAGGTCGCAGTCGCTCTTGCTCCAGGCGAATTCCTGACAAGTTCCGATACTGGGTTCAGCGCTGGTGATGACCGAGCGAGGCGTCGCAGAACCGAAGCGCTCAACCAGCTTCGGAAGGGAGCGTCTCCCTGGGAGAAGATCGGGAAGCAGCGCGCATTCAAGGCCGGCCATAAGGGCAGCACGTTCCCATGGGCGAATACTGCCTCCGCCGTGTACGAGCACACCGGCCGCGGCTGGATTGCGTCAGAGATCGCGATCATCGGCGCCGCGTCGCCGCTCCGGCTCGCGTACTCGAAGTGCGCCGGCGCGACGGCGTTCGGCGCTGCGAGCCACCCCGCCGAACTACTTGCTCAGACACGAGCCAACGAGGGCAACGCCGACTGGTGGCGCGAGCAGCTGGCGGCCATCGACGACGACCTCTCCCGAGCCGAATGGACGCTCGCACTGTGGGCTACCGCATCGGGCGACGTCGTCTCCGAGCTGCTCCCCGAGATGACCGAAGTCCTCGCGCAGCTTCCGACGACGCGGCGGCGTACGGTTCTTCGCGCAGCGGAACAGATCGCACGATTCGGATGGCTGAGGAAGCGCCCCGTGAATGTCGACATCGCCGACGCCGAGCTGGCGACGTTGAACCAGCTCCGAGTGCAGACGGTGAAGGTCGGGGAAGGCGGACGTTCGACCAGCCCGCGAGACGTGACAGAGCAGCCTTCACTTCGCAGCGTGGCGAGGACCGAGAAGTGGCTGAAGGTTGACGCGAAGCCTGTCTACCGGTAGCTCGTAAGGAGCTCCGCGACTTGCACGAGCAGCCTAGTAGTCCATCGCGTCGTCCGACTCGTACAGCGCCTTCGCGTCGGCTCCGTCGCGAACGTCCTTCCGCACCGACTCCTTGGTCAGGTCCAGCACCCGTAGCTTGTCGCCGACCTTCGCCACAGCCTCAATGCGGCCGTACTCGGAGCCGAACGTCTCCGCGAAGTCGGCGAGCCCTCGCAGCTTGGGCATCGCGTGGGACATGTGGTGCCCGCGCGGCGGGAGAAGAACAGGAAGTCAGGCCGCAGCGCCTTAAAAGCGCAGCTCGACATGTCGCGGTACGCGATCGCCAGCGAGTCCTTCGCGGTGCGCGACGGGTTGCGCCACCAGGCGACGAAACCCGAGGCCTTCATCTCCTGCGTCAGTACGAGCGTCTCCCAGCCGTTGAGTGTGGTCGGCACGTCACCGTTCTCGTCGCACAGCAGGTGATGCTTCTGCATCGGCAGGTCGGATTCGCTGCCTGGCGGCGTCGCGGACCTTGGTGTCGGGGCCAGGTACGTCTCCGCTGAGGCCGGCAGCCTCGGCCTGGGCAGATCCTCCGAGAACTCGTCCACAACACGGTTAGACACGCCGCGGTTCGATCAGTTCCACTCGGTTCCGAACCCGCCCCGCACCTCCAATCTCGTGTCACGTCCCCCAGCAATCGTGAGGTAGCCTCACGACCAGGTGTTCGCCGGTTGGGGGATTGGCATGGCAAACAAACTGAACGTGAACTCTGACGGCCTGCGGGCGGCGGCCGCCGACAGCGATGTCGCTACCGCTGCACTGGCCGGCGAGGGCGGGACGTCCAGCAACGTCGGCATCGCCGCGATGGACGCGGCGCTGTCCTCGCTACGCCGACGCCAGGCCGACCGGATCAGCGGCCAGGCCGGCGACCTGTCCACCGGTGGTGCCCGCTACGACACCACCGACGGAGACGGCGGCGATGCCATCACCACGGTGAGCGTGTGAGCGCTGCTCCCTCCGGCCGGTTCACCACACGTTCGGAGATCGAGGACCTCACCACGTCCGACTTCTCGGACGCTGCAGCACGGTGGCGCACCGCGGCAGACCAGTCCGACGAGGTGTTCGACCGGCACCGCCAGAACATCGCCTCGCCGGGCGGAACCACCTGGGAGGGTGACGCCAAGGACGCGGCGTTGGATTGTGCGACCGCGGACGGTGTGGTGGCCGGTGACCAGAACGGAGTCGTGCGCGAAGCCGCCGGCATCGCCGAGGACGCCGTCACCGACATCAACGCGGCCCAGCGCGAGGTGGTGGCCGCGATCACCACCGCGGAGAACGACGGGTTCACGGTGAGCGAAGACCTCAAGGTGACCGACGCACGCAAGTACGACATCAACACGATCGCCGAGCGGAACAAGGCCGCTGCCGAGCATGCGGAGGACATCAGGTGGTACGCCGAACGGCTGGGCCAGACCGTGGCCTTCGCGGAGGGGCGGCTGCAGGCGAAGGCCGGTGAGCTGGAAGGGATCCGGTTCGAAGGCGAGGGTGAGGGACGCGACGGCGAGGGCGAGGGACGCGACGGCGAGCCCACGGTGCAGCTCGTCGACAACAAGGTTCAGGACAAGCCGAGCGACGATGGCAAGGGCGAGAAGCCCGGTGCGGCACCCGGGCAGATCGGCCCCTTCGCGGTACCCAAGTCCGTAGAGGACGCGGCGAAGAAGGATGGGCTGAAACCCGAGGAGAAGCCCGCCGCGAGTGACGTCGGCGGTGATCTCGGAGACCTGCTGGGTGTCAACGACCCTCCGGCCGCCGGAGCAGAACCGAAGCCCTCGGCGCCGCCGATAAGCCCGCAGGCAGTCGAACAGTTCAAGTCCCAGGCTCGGAACCTATTACGGCAGCAGGGCGTACCACCGGACCAGATCGAGTCGCAGGTCAACGCCATGGTGGCCGACGCGCAGCGGATGAACGCCGCGCTCGCGGACTCAGCTGCTCACACCCCGGCCAAGCCGGACACCACGCCGGGTCCCGCCCCCGTCGACACTCGCAGCTTCGGCGAGAAGCTGGGAGATGGGTTCAACAACTTCGTCAAGGAAGCCCACGACCAGTTCTATAACCGCCTCGACTCCACGGTGGAGACGCTGCAGAACCTCACCGGCACGGGTGGTGAGGGCCGCCCCGGCGTCCTCGAGTCATGGCAACAGCTGGGGGAAGCGGCCGTCGAGAACCATATGAAGGATCCGCTGCATCTGCGTGACCCGATGGGGCCTCTGGGACCGTGGGGCGCCGTCAACGGGGTCGTGGACGACATACCGGAGATGATCGAGAACCCGGGCAAGCACGCCGGCGACGTGTTGTTCGACGCCACCGCCATGGCCGCCACGGCGCCGCTGGGCGCGGAGGGGTTGCTGGGCAAGTCGATGCTCCCCGAGCTGGGTGCGCTGGAACGTGGCGTGCTGCCCGAGGTAGGTGCGCTGGAACGTGGCGTGGTGCCGGTCGTCCCGCACACGGCCGAACCGCCGGTGGTTCCGCACACAGCTGAGCCGCCCGTGGCGCCCCGCACCGCAGAAGCGCCTCCGATCCCGCACAGCGCCGAGCCGGTCGCTCCCCACACTGCGGAGCCGCCACCCGTCCCGCACACGGCAGACCCGCCGGCCGGGCACCACACGCCTTCCGCCGACGCGCCAGTGGAACACTCTGCGCCGGCGCCCGATACCCCGGCACACCACGTCCCCGACCAGGTGCCGACCCACCGGCCACCAGCGCCCGACACTTTCGACCCGGGCCAAGGGTTGCACTACCCTTCCGCCGACTCCCACCACCCCGGCATGTGGCCGCCGCAGACGCCCGACATCACCTACAACAAGGCCGAGGGGCAGTCGGGCTGGACGCATATCCAGCACAACGTCGACAAGGACTGGCTGCCCTACCAGGGCCAGATCGGAGGTGTCGAGCGCACACCCGAGGGCGCGATGCCCGAGTGGAGTCAGATCAACCCTGAAACGGGTGCGAAAGTCGATTTCGACGGACACGACTACCGCGGCCCCCAGGAGGTGTTCCTCGAAGCCAAGGACGGGTTCCGGGGCTTGGCGTTCGCGCCGGACAACTCCTACTGGGAAGGGCGAGCGGAGAAAGCACTCGCCCAGGTCCAACGGCAGCTCGAGGCGATCCCTCCAGATGCCGTGCTGGAATGGCACGTGTCGGACCCCTACGGGGCGGCTGCACTTCGGCAACTGTTCCAGGACCGCCAGATCTACGACGTCGACGTGTTCTACACCCCGAAAGCACCATAGGATTCAGAGACGATGAGTACCGCCGTCACAGCCCCGGTGTGGGGCAATCAGCGCGCGAATGTCCGCGCGATCCGCGTAGCTGCTGGTGAGTCGCCGGAATCGATCGCGGCCCGCACTGACGCACTGCTGCGCGAGTTGAAAGCAGCGTTCGACGTACCGGAATGGCGGCTGACTAGCGGTCAGGTGTGGGAGGGCTCCCCAGATGCGCTAGTGGACCTCGTGCGTAGCAACCCCGTGCGTGAACTTGTCGGCGGGTCCGAGGAGATCGGGGAGGCCCTGCAGGGCGAGGGGTACTCGTTCGTGCTGTCCGGTGCTGGGGGGCGCGTTTCCCCGCGGGTCTGGATCGCAGCTGGGAACCCCGTCGTCGGACGGAGGCTACCGACCCACCATCTGCTCCTTGAACTCCGTGAGATGTACGTCGGCGCCATTACCGCGGGCGACGGCGACGCTGCGTGCGCCGCGGTCGCGCAGACGTGGGAGTCTGCCACGTTCACTCTGTCCGACGACCCGGTTCGTCAGCTCGCGCGGCGGGGCAACTGGAAGATCGGCATCGGCTACCGCACCTGGATCAGCTCCGAGGTCGGGATGGTCAGTCGGGTCGCGCACGGGCTCACCGCGTCGGAACTGGCTGGGGGAATGTTGATCTCGGCGCCGGACGACTGGGCGGCCGAGCGGGTGGTCGCCGCGATGACGGAGACGCTCGCCGCGAACGGTCTCGACGAAGTGCCGCACTAGGCCAGCTGCGGTGACCAGGTATATCGAGTTCATCCCCCACGCCGGCGCGTGCTTGGCGACGACCAACGTCATGGACCGCCGGGGCAAGGTGCGGTGGATGGTGAGGGTGCCGTCCACCGGCGGTGCGGACAACGGCTGGCAGATCATGAGCCACATCGACACCACCGAGTACCTCACCGACAAGAGCAACTGGCGGATCGTCGCGTTCAACGATGTGTGCAACATCGAACCAGCACTCATAGGTATCTATGACTTCCCGGTCGGATCCGACCTGCAGATCGTGCGAGACGAACGCGGCATCAGCATCTACGACACACCGACAGGACGGCAGATCCCCGTTGAGGACTTCTACGTGCCACCTCAGTTCCGAGACTGAGCGCGACCGAGAGGCATGGCGATGTCCTACATGGCGGGACAGCTGCTCTTCTTCGCGGTCGTCGCGGCGCTGATCGGCGGCGTGATCTTGGCGGTGGTGTTGCGCAAACCGCGCCCGCCGCTTGAGGAAGCGGACGACGAAGACGACGAGTGATGAGTCGATTGCGCAATAGGCCGCCCGCGGGCTCGGATTCCCTTCCTGCCGTACAGTCCACCCCTGCCAGAGCCAGGGGTGTTGGCTCGGCGTAGAGCGCTTGGTACTCCGCCGGGATCGGCACGAAATGATCATCGCGGTCACTGCGTGCAGCTGCTATCCAGGTAGGTCGACGAAGAACTGCCGGGTTGCTGGCCAGACTGCTGATGGATCTTGCTGGCCACTAGCCGCCGCGTCGCTGTCGTAGCTGCGCGCGCCGGCGAACGTCGACGGCACTGTCTGCAGTGCAGCGCCCCCAAATATTGGGCCCGGGGACGGCATCGCCTGGGGTGCGGATCGATTGGCGGCGTTCAGCGCATATGCCACCGAGCGGGAGAGCCCGGGATAGGGATCGACCCCCGGCGGCAACAGGCGGCCCTGCCTGCGCAGCGTGTCGATCACAGCCATGAGCGCAGTGCGGCCGGCTTCGGCGGTGAGACTGTCGACCTGCAATGAGAAAACCAGATCGGAATCGGCCAGCGCGGTGGCCTGTACATCGGTCACTTCACGGTCCTGCAGGCGCGCAGGACGAGAGCCACACAGCGTCACTGGCTGGTGTATTTGGTCGGTTCGGCTCGACCAAACCGTGGTGAAAACGCGTACGGTGTCGGGTATTTCGGTGCTGTCGATGGTGACGACGGATTCCTCGATATCCGCATCGGGTGCGATGGCGCTAGCCACGCGCAGGTACTCGCTCGCGCGTGCCGGGTCAGTGAACATCGCGTCGACGGCGGCGCCCGCGGGTTCGTCAAACGGGTCGCCGCAGCGGGTGATGACGCGCACCTGCTGGCCGGCGAGCAGATCCGCCGGGCACGTCGCGTAGCCGGCGGATGCCAGCGCGGACATCACGACGTGGGAGTACGGGATGGCGAGGTCAGCCGCGATGCGGCGCAGCGTCTCCGGGGCGGGGAGGCTCGCCTTCCATCGAGTCACGGTGAGTCGGTTCACGCCGATGCGGTCGGCGAACGCTGTCACTGTCTCATCGCGTGCGTCCAGGATCCGATTGATCAACTCAAGCAGATTCTCCATGTGACGCAGCGTAACGCAATGCATATCATAAGATGCGGATTGCACATCGCACGATGCGCAAGAAGTTATGCAGCTGCGTGCGATCGCGCGCATGGACGCCGCGATTTCAAAAGGTATGTGCAGCCCGCCGACCACCGCGCCACCACCTTCCAGGGCCGCGGCACGCCGTTACTGTCCCGGCCCATGCGACTGCATCACATCTGCGAGGCGTGCGGGACCGAAGCGATCCTCGACTCGGAGGCGGCGTTCACTGCCGGATGGGATTACCCGCCGCGGATGGGCCAGTTCGGTGTGATCGGCCCGCGCGTCTGCCCGAACTGCGCCATCAACCGCACCGTGTGGTGGGCGCTGGCCATGGAGGGCTACACCGCCGACATGCTCAATCCGCAGCAACAGGCGGTGATTGCACGGATCCAGGCCGAGCCGGGGTCGATACTGACGTCCGACGGCGACGGTCAAGAGACATGCTGACCGCGCCGCTCAGGGCCGCGAACGACGAGCCCGGCACATGCTCTCCGACATGGCTTTCGAGATTCCGAACAACATCCCCGCTCAGATAACGATCGTCAAGCGGGCCAAACGCGGCGATACCGAGGCAATCGGTGCGATCGAAGCGCTGCCTGAAGGTGTGTGGATGCGTCAGGCATTGGCTGACCCTAACTGGCCACGTCTGCGAACCCGGGTAGACCCTGTGTACTGAACCCCGCCGCGGCTGCCGCATCTTCGGGCAGCGGCGCGTCGGCCGGCATCCGTACCTGGCGATCGGTGATCATGCAGTACGACGCATGCTCGCGCACTCGCCAGCGAAAACTGGACTGCATACCGGAGCGGTCGTGGAGCTCCCACTACTTCGCGTTGACGGTGTCGAGTTCGATGTCGAATCCCCGCTCGGTGGGCGACACCTTGTACTGGGAGTCTTCGGCAGCGGAAGCCACCACATCACCGAACGCGCTCACCAGGAAGCCTGCTGCGGCAGAGCAGACTGAGGTGTCCACGGTGCGGGTGTATGTCGTCGCCCGCTATCCGAACAGCTCTTGAAGCCGCTGCTGGACCCTGTCTGCGAACACCGATGCTCCGGCCAGGCTGAGAGCGTAAGGAAGCGGCCGGCGCCCGGGTTTGGCGCTCCAATACGCATGCTGTTTGGCGGTTACCCGCCGGACCAGTCCCGGCGAAGAGTCGTCGACCAGAGTCAAGAAAGTGTCGGCGGTGTGCGTCTCGAACTCGAGGTCATCGTTTCCTGCCAGGCGCTCAAACTTGGCATCGTCAGTCACGAGGTAGCCGACACAGCCAGAGGCGGCTGCATTCACGACATGCCAATCGTGGCGATCCGGGTGATCGCGGTTGGTGATCTCAAAGCCGTCGATCCGGCCGTCAGGGAAGAGCTCGCGGATGCGGTCGAACCGCGCCGTCAGGTACCCGTCAGAGATCTCGGGTTTGTTCTTGCGAAGGTGATATCTCGCCTCCGCGAGCACATCCTCGGTCCACACGACCTCGTACATGTTCCCGTAGACGCTAAGCATGCTGACCCAGTCGAGCAGCGTCCTCGAATAGATCACGTTGGCATCGATCAGCACACGTACCACGGGCATAGGTGGGACCGTACCGGATGCCTGAACTGCTGAACTGCTAAGTGTCCAGGCCCATTTCCTCATCGAGATCCCGGAGCGCAGACAGAGCTGCCAGCTGCTGCGCGCGTCTACGCTCACGGAACTTTTGGACATCCTCGGCGTGCAGACGTGCGTGGCTTCCGACTCTGTGTGCTTCGATGTCGCCGCGCCGGATCATTTTCATCAGCGTCGTCCGCGACACCCCAAGCTGTCCTGCAGCTTCAGTCGTGGTCAGCTCTGCGGGGAGCATGCCCACGGTGACCGTGCCTCCGGCCGAAACCGTGGAGATGATCTGGCCCAGTAGGTCAGCCAGTTCACGGGGAAGCTTGATCGGTTTGCCGCTGACGGGCAGGACTGCGAGGGCATCGGAGTGTTCGATCCGTCGCTCAGCCTCTTTGGCCTGTTCAACCGCCTGCTGCTCGACCACAATCGAGCGCTGCAACGTAGCGGTCACGGTGCACCTCCTTCATCCTTTAACCAGGCTAGGGGGTGTCACTTGTAAGTGCAACCCCGTTGCGATGCAGAACACCGACCATCCGTTCAACATTCCAGTTCCTACCCGGGAACAGGACGTGACATACTTCTGACCAGCCACAATGGGGCACGCAGCGCCGATCGGTGCGCGCCGGGACGGAGCCGACGGAAGCGGTTCCGGCGTCGATCCTGGACCGGAGCACAGTCACTCGAGGTTTATCGGCGGTGACCGACGGGAATTTCCATTCCCGCAGCGAGTCCAGAGAAAGCGCTGGTGAGCGCGTCTTGGGTGCACGATGCAGGGGAGTAACCGCCGGTCAACCGCGGTGCGGGCTGGTGGCGGCTCAAGGTTGGTGCCCGGGGTGGGGGCTAGACGTTGGCCGCCGTGTCCTAAAAGTGTGTGACTATCCCGGCCATGAGCATGATCGCACTCCTCCTCATCCTCGTGGCCGGGATCGCCGTCTGCTTTTTGATTGTTGGTTGGCGACGTAGCGACGAGGTGGCCACCGCTATCGGCGTCCTGCTGCTTTTCGCACTCGCGTTCGTCGGCCTTCCCGTCGCCATGTCCGACGACCCGCCACCTCAGCGGCCGGCGCAGGTCTCAACCCGCTAAACGCACGAACCTTGAGCTGAGCCGTGCCGAGGAGGTGCCACCAGCGCCATCCGAGGCGGTCGACCCGGCTATGTGGAGAGTTGCCGACCTGTTGACCGCGCGCCCGGACAGACAAGCGGTGCCCGGGTGTGGTTCCGGCGCATGAATCGGGGTGGAACCGATCACCCGCGGCGTGCGTCTAGACCGGTGTGGATGAGTACGCGGAGGATCTGCCGGGGCCGCGACTGCCGCCCGCGGTGGAGACGTACTTGGCTGGGGAGCGAGCCTGGCACAGGCTGCTGCGGGGGACGGGCGCGGTGACGGGGAAGGAGTCGGCCGAGGCGCTGTCGCGGTGGTTGGAGGCTTAGGCCTCGGGCACCAGTTCGGCGGCATCGTCGGGCTTGGCTGTGAGCAGCGCCGTGATCGGTACTCCGACTAGATCCTCCAACTCGGCTTGACGATCACCGGACAGCCGCGCCCACACCTGGTCGAACGGATGCCATGGCCTGTCACCTGGGTGGGCGCTGGCGCCCCACTCGCCCCAGTGGTCGGTACGCAGCTGCTCGCGGAACGTCTCCTCAGGCTCCCCGGAAATGAACAGCAGCAGGTCGTCGTCCACCCTCGCGGGCACCGGGGTGAAGCCGCGCGCTGTGATGTCGCCGGGATCGACCAGCCACTCGGGTGTCTTGCGGAACAAGCGGTGCTCCTGCACCACTGCGTCCGGGTCACCCGACTCGATCGCGGCGAGGAAGCGCTCTGCGGCCTTACGGCCGCTCTGCGGCCTTACGGCCGTGTCGATTGCGAATCGCCCCGAGCGGCGCCATCGCCTCCAGCACTGCCGGCGGGTCGGCCAGTCGCTGCGCGAGTACCCACAGGTGCCCCTCGTCCGACATGTTCCAGTCCCACCCGAGTTCCGGGTGACGGATTCGGTACACGGCCCACAGCGTCTCCCAGGTGGCCTCCGGTGCCCGGTCGGCCCAGCTGCCGGCCTTCACCTGGTTGCCGGTCGTGAACACGGTGTCCGTCCGCGGGTCGGCGAACACGAATCTGTTGTACGCCTTGAGATCTGCCCTCAGCGCGTCCACCGTGACGTTGTGGTCGGCGGCGACGGCCTCGATCAGCTCTGACACCGGTGAGGGCGCAAACCCGTCCCGCATGATCCGTTCCGCCAGCGAGACGCGGGTGCCGTGGTAATTCGGCACTTCGAGTTGAGCGACCTGGTCGGCCATGCTGATGTCCACGGGGACAGGGTTACTCATGACTGAGCGGCGTCGGCGGCCGGGGCGGCGGATTCGGTCACGGGTCGGGAATGACTTCTCGAACCGGCTGCGCCTGGAGAGCCGCGAGGGTGCGCGCAGGGTTCTGCACCAACTCCGCGAGCAAGCGGAACATGTGGTGTGCGGCGACTCGGTCGCTGCGGCTGTACCTTCGTGCGTCCAGCAACTTCGAGCGTGTTCGGTAACCAGCCAGTGGCACATGCTCGTTCGTCATCGCCCGCTTGTACCGGTCCTCGGTCGCCCACATCGCCTGATCGCACTCGTGGTCCGCATCGGCGATCGCGGCGATCTCCGGGGTCCGCCGCATCAGCAGGTCCATGCGACGGAGCCCCTCGGTGGACGGCCGCCGGGCTTCCACCTCGTCGAGCTCGGCGGTGTAGCTGGCGAAGATCTCCCGGGAAGCCGCCGACTCCTCCGTGTCCAGGTTGAGCGGCACCGCGAGCGTCTGCACGTGCGTGATCACAGACGGCACCACCGCGAGCGAGATAGACCCGGGGTGCTCGTGCACGTTGACGTAGCGCACGACCCGGTAACCCGCCTCGTAGAGCGCGCTGAGCCACACGTTGCCCATGAAGTCGGTGGGCTCTTCGCCGAGAGGCGACATCTCGGCGAGTGGGCAGGAGATCCGGACGCGGTGCAAGTAGAACTGGCTGTCCGCGTCGCTCTGATTCTGCATGCGCCGGAACATGTTCTCGATCGCCGACTCGAAGGTGCCCAGGTGCGTTGCGCTCGCCGAGGGTGACTCGTCGGTCGGCGGCCAGTCCGCGCGCGTGCTGCTGTGGTACCAGGCCAGCCGCTCGATCACGTCGGGGTCCGTCGCCGCGTCGGCCAGGTCAGTGAGCGCCGGGTACTCCGTCCTCGCGGAGACGTCGTGTCCGGAAGAGCAGGTTCGGGATTGTCCTCTGTCGCGGTCCTCGAACGTCATGACCACGCGATCGCCGCACTGCGCGCACTCGAACCAGCAGGCGTCGTAGGAGAAGTCGATCGGCTGCTCGATTCCGTCGCTGACGAAATCGCTCATCGGGGCGGCTGGATGAACAGCGGGCGGGACCGCTTGGTGGGATGGATGTATCGCTCCCAGCCGAGAGACGCCCAGAAGCCGTCGGCGCCCTCGGAGTACGCGATCAGACGTCGGTCCGGGTTTCGTTCCTCCACACCGCGGATCACCTGGGTGCCGATCTTGCGCCCGCGCGCAGCGATCGCCACCTCGATCCGGTGAATCATCAGCCGCTCGGCTCCGACCACCGGCACTCCCGTGTAAGTCGGGTTGACATCGCCGCCCTCTGCGAACTGGACCCGAGCGACCTCCACGCCATCCTCGAGCACCTGCACGGACCACGGGTCGTCCAGGTGATAGGGGACCTCGTCCCACCATTGCGGGTTGTCGTAGGCGACCTCCACGTCGAACGGCGGCATCCACGAGTACCTGTCCGCGGAACCGCGGCGGCGATCAATGAACTCCAGGGTCATGGCGCTCTACTCCGCGCTCTCGGCCAGGCTGTCCACGATCTTCATCGTCTCGACCGCGACGGTGGTGACCTTGGCGATGAGATCGACGACGTACTTCGGGTCGTCGTGCTCATCGCACCAGTCGTTCGGGTCGTTGACGATGCCCGACGCCGAGTCGGCCTTCACCAGGTAACGGTCGATGATCCAGGCCAGCGCCGACCGCGAGCCGATCATGTACCGGTTCGCGATTTCCGGGATGCCGGCGATGGTGACCTTCGGGCTGTAGATCAGCGTCGTCACGTCGTCGACCCGCTTGCCTGACTCGGGGTCCTTCTTCTTGGCCCACTTCATCTTCTTGTCCGTCACGCGCCAGGTGTCGCGGTTGCCGGGATCGACGCCCGCTTTCACCTGGATGTCGAGCGGATACGGGTCGACGGTTTCGTAGCCGATGTGGAGGTGGCTCAATGCTCGGCCGGCGGCGGTGAGCTGCTCGAACCGTTCCTGGGATTCCGGCGTCGGGATGTGCGGCAGCATCTTCTTCAGGTCCGCCGCGAAGGTCTCCCGGTAGACGGGGTCGTGGAGCAGGCCGTAGACGTAGAAGAAGATGTCGTCCTTGGTGACCTGATCCCCGATCGCCTCCCGGTAGATGGCCAGGATCTCGTCGGTGATGTTGTCCACGCGCCGGTACCCGTACTTGTCAGGCTCATCGTCGCCGGTTTCGAAGTCCAGTGCGCCATCGGCAGCTGC
This sequence comes from Mycolicibacterium lutetiense, assembly GCF_017876775.1. Lineage (NCBI taxonomy): Bacteria > Bacillati > Actinomycetota > Actinomycetes > Mycobacteriales > Mycobacteriaceae > Mycobacterium > Mycolicibacterium lutetiense. The sequence continues at coordinate 1,841,959 of NZ_JAGIOP010000001.1, forward strand.
GGACATGTACGTCCAGCGGGAGAAGAACTGACCACCGCTGCCAGCCCCGGTTAGGTGCCTGTCGGGGACGTGGTCGGACATGATCGCGGAGAACGGAACGCTCGATCCCGCGCCAACCACGTAGAAGCCGAAGTTCGAGTGATGCCGGGTCGGGAACATCGCCGGCAGTCGGTACACGCGGCAGTTCACCTGGCGGTCGAACGCAACGTGTTGTCGGCTGAAGGGGCGGTACACCGCGTCTACAAGAACGTCGTCGTTGTAAACCATCCGAGAGCCTGTGCCGAGTCCGGACTGGAGCCCACCGCCCCAGCTGATCTTGGTCGGGTCAGGGTCGATGAAACTGTCGATGCTTGCTTTCCGGTCGACCGCCGAGATCCTGCGTTCCTCACAAAACGCTTCGAAGGCGGCAAGTTGACTGTTGTAGAACGCGATCATGCTGCGCACGTTCGACTCGAGTCGCGCCATCGAGAAGTTGTAGACCCAAGGGTCACGGGCCGTTAGCAGTCCGCCCGAGTACTCGCCAAACACGCGGAGACCACCGTCCTTGTCGCCGATCGCCGGCCATCCGACGAAATCCCCGCTGCGCTGGTTGATCCAGTCGCCGTGCTCGTTCGGCATGATCGATTGCCACTCAACGGTTTCCAGATCGCCGGCCGCGACGATCTCCAGTTTCCGCTCGCGGGTCAGGTAGTCGCCGATGTCCCGGTACTGCACTTCACACGGCCCTGAGTGGTCGGGATCCTTCACGCCGATGAAGATGGCTACGGTGTTGCGGCTGCCGGACCCGAACACCTTGCCGCCCTCCTTGCGAGACAGCTCCCCGGAGGTGCGCTGGTTCCCGCGCAGGTTGTAGACGTAGACCCGGCTGTATTCGTCGGCCAGGGACAGCCGGACGCCATCGGCAGTGTTGCTATCGATCCACCCGCCGTTGGAGACGTACGCAACGACCCCGTGGTCGCCCACGCGGTCGGTGGCCCACCGGAACGCCCGCAGGTAGGAGTCATAGAGGCTGTTCTTCAATGTCGCCGTCGAGCGCTTCGCGTACGTGTCGGCGATCCGCTTGTCCAGCGTCGGGTACTTGAGGTTGGCATTGAGATCGTTCGCCGAGTCCTGCCCCGCCGAGTAGGGCGGTTCCGTACAGGGTTTCGGCGTGTTGCGATCGCGCTCGCTGATCGGTCTGTGATTGAAGCCGTGGTGGACACCGAGATTCCACAGGTACCCAACATGTCGTGCCCCGATAGATAGAAGGTTGACCACGTTGTCTTCGCTGACAGCAGCCGAGTAAACGTCTAACGTCTCTCCCGTGGATGACACGTCCGATCGCCTACTGAACTACGCCAGCCTCGCTCTCGGCGCCGCATTCAGTGTTGCGGGTCAGTTCTTGCCGAGATGGGCCAGCTGGCCGTTCTTCGTTGTCAGCCTGGCGATTCTGAGTTACTCGGTTTGGCAATTTGCCAAGCGGCGGTTCTTGCGTGGCCCATTCGGTGGCTCATTGGAGCGATTCTCGTTTGGGGAGTACGAGACGCGCTGGGGCAACTCCCCTTCTGACGTTCGCACGGCTGCGCGACTGATGCTCGAACTTGCGGCGACCGAATCTTCCCATCATCAAGTCCTTCAAGAGCTGCATCAGCGCAATGATCGCTGCATCCGCTTGATCGAGCCTACCTCCACTTCAAAGGTGGTCGTCAGACCATTGTTTCGGGCGAGAAGTTTGAACAGAGCTTCACCGACAAACGCATGACCGAAATCTATTAGGCTGGCTGGATGATCCACAAGCATCACGAGTGGCTTACCGACGTGAATGAGTCCATCGTCAGGGATTACGAGCGTGAGCAAGAGATGGCCCGTACTAAGGGGCGCACCCAGGAGACCGGGCATGTCGTCGAGTCACTCTGGGACGGTGTGCTCACCGAGTGGCTGCCGCCGCAATACGAGGTCGATAAGCGGAAGTACATCTTACTCGAAAACGAAGATGGTACGTCGCTCCCGAAGGAAACAGACATCCTCGTTTACCACCCTCACTATCCGGAGAAGCTACGCAAGAAAAACTATATTCTTGCCTCTGGCTTGGCTGCCGCTTTCAGCGTGAGGCGAACGGTCGGCAGAAAAGACATCGAGGATGCGTACAAAGAGGGCATTGCCCTCCGGCGCGGCATGAAGTTACGTGAAGCGACTCTCCAGGCCCACTTGATCCCGCCGGTCTTCTTCGGACTGCTCGGTGAATCTCACGATTGGAAGGCTCCGGGCAGCAAGCCGAAGGAAAACGTCAAAGCCATAACGGATGAGTTCGACCGAGACCTGGTTAAGGCGCCCCGTGAAGGACTCGATCTGTTATGTGTCGCAGATCTGGGGACATGGGGCCGAACAACTGCGGTGTTGCCTGAAAAGTTCATGAGGGGGCCCGTGTGGTCGGAAGAATTCAGGTCAGCCTTCAGTGGCAGCGCTGAAGCCCAATCGCTTGTTCTTTCCGGTATGAAGCATGACTATGAACAAACGAATCTGTCACCTCTGACTAATTTCGTTGGTTCATTGTGGAATATGCTGGCTCTTAATGACCCCACTCTGAAACCGCTCGCAGCCGGTTTCCGCATCACGAAGACTGTGGAGACTACCGGCGGCCTCAATATGGGGTCGGGGCCATACAAACTTGCCGACTTGGTTCCTCCGAAGATCGCAAATGGATACCGGAACGGAGAGCCCTGGTCCTACTGACGGCCTAGGGGAGTTGTTTAGCGCACCTAGTTAGCGCCCTCGTAGCCGAGTCATCCTGTCCCACTCCATCTTTCACCACAACTGTGACACCTTGGCAAAACTGTGGGGTGGTGTTGGTCTAGAGTCCGCGAATATCGTGCCGCGTCGGTACCTTACGCTTAGCAGCTTCGAACAAGCGGCGAGCGGCTTCCATTCACGACAGGCTGCGTAACGCAACCTCATCCTGCGAAGATCCGTGGCCATTCGGAGTTCCAGTTATCACGCTGGTTGCTGAACCGTTCCGACTGTTCGGTCGCTGATGCGAGCACAGAATCCTGCACCCCAGCTTCGATCAACAGACGAAGCGTCAGCATCCAATGCAGCGACTGGTTGAGGGCGAGCATCTGGCGGAGCCTTTCGCCACCGAGGCCGTTCTGCCCGAGTCCGTGGGCTAAGGCGATGCGCTGATCGACAACTTCTTTTTTCCACCGTCCTAGACGTCCAATACAGGCTGGAACAGCTTGGACAACCGGGCCGGCCAGCGCCGCCACCCGCTGTGGGTAGCTGCACTCGTGCCAGTAGTTCCGTAGCGCCGATGAGAAGCTCTCGGCGATCTCAGGAGGTATGTTTGACGAGCCTACCGCCGACAGCGATGCGCCGATCTGTTCAGTGCTGAACCGGCGAGCATCGGGATGGAGCGTCCGGTGGAGAGCCTCGACGGCAGTGGCCAGGGATAGCGCATCGGATTCAACTGTCGGGAACTCGTTGCGGATCACGGCGGCGAGAATTTGCGGCACCGGCGTGGTGCGACGATGCACCTCGAGCCATCGAGGAAGAAACTCGAGGCCCACGTCCATCCGCGTGAAAAGTAGCTCACCCGCCGCCTCAGGGGCAGAAGGGTCGATGCGGTAGCCATGCACCGAACACCATTTGCCTGCCCAAACGTCTAGCGACCTTATGGAGCACGGTTTGCCCGAGATCAGGGTCATGAGGTCGGCGAGCGGGTTCAGGACACGCACCCCCACGTCGGTAATGCTCCAGCCGTTGAAGAGTTCGAACTCCAATTGGCTGGTTGCCTTGACATGGAAGCCTCGAATGCCAGGGGGTCGGTGCGTCACGGAAGGACCAAGCGTGACATAACCTGCGTCGTCGACGAGTTCGGCGTCGAGAGATTTGTTTCGCAGATCCATGTGCCAGTCGAGCTTCAGCCGATCATCGAGATGGACAGTTGTTGAAAGCGCGGGGATAGCGGCCCATTCGGCGAGGTTCGTGACATCAGGGCGGATTCCCTGCAACGGGAGATCAGGATCGGGCAGGTGTTCGCCGACGATGCACCACGTGGCCGCAAGCCTTTGCATGGAGGGGCCGGTGTTAGGCCTGCCAAGGAAGGACCTGCGACGGGTTGTGTACGAGTCCCACAAAGTGATCTTGCTCGGTCGTAGTGGGATGGATCCCAAGACGACCATGTCGTCAGGATCGTCACGCATCTTCATTGTTGACCCGCTAGACCCGGTCGCCTCTATCGAAAACCGTGGTGTTAGTTCGGGGCTCACGTCAAGGCGGACTTCGGTACCGTCCACCTCAAGCATTCCGGTTACACGTAAATCACCGAGGTTTGGTAACCAGAACTGACCAAGGGAACTCGTTGTCTGCACGGGAAAATTGTTACTGGACATGCGCAGTCATGTTTCGTTGCTGCGGAGGAATCCTGCGCAGCGGGCTGGTCTCGCTCACCCCGCTACTACCCCCACTTCTCATCGGCGAGCGGAGCGTCGTTGAGTCGATCGCGTCGGGTTCGCCAGTCGGGCATCGCCTCATCCATGAGCTTCGTGAATTGGTTGCCATGGTTGCGCTCGAAGTAATGCATCATCTCGTGAACGACGATGTACTCCAAGCAGTCCGGATGCTTCTTGGCGAGCTCGACGTTGAACGTCAGCCGCCGGGTTTCGCGATTGCAGGTTCCCCATTTGGTTCGCATGCGACGGATAATCCAGTCCGGTACCTGCGTGGCGAGCTTCGACTCCCAGGTCGAGATCAAAGCTGGGATCGCCGCGCGCAACTGCATCCGGTACCAGGTGTCGAGCACGGTGCGGCGCTGCTCGGCGTTACGGTCAGACGGCACATACAGGATCAGTCGATCACCATCGATCTCCACGAGGGCACGGCCCGGCCGCTCAACGACCGTGAGCCGGCGGCGCACACCCCACACGTAGTGGGATTCTCCCGTAACCATTTCGCGCTCTGACTGCCGGTCGGTCGAACGGAGCTGCGCACGTTGACGCTTGATCCACGGCAGCCGTTGGATGACAGCGAGACGCACCTGGTCGTCATCGAGCCGCCGCGGCGCGGCCACACGCACGCGGCCCGTCGGTGGGTAGACACCGATGTGCAGGTTCTTGATGTCCTTGTAGACGACGTCGATGTCGATGCCGCGGACGGTGAGGTAGGCGCTAGCGGTATTCATTGCGTGCCTTCACCAGTTCAAACAGTTCATCGAGCCGGTCAAAATCGTCAGGAAGTGTGCGGCTGATCGCTCTCTTGACGACCTTCTCCTTCATCGTGTTGCCAACCCAGTCATGCGGCTTGCTCGTCAGGATCGCGGTGTCGACCCGGATGGGCATCGTAGGGTCGGGCCATCCGAAGTCGATCAGAGCGCGGCGTGCGCCGTTGTCGGCCCAGTCTGGGTATTTGGTATCGGATTCCTTACTGCCGAGCTTCTTGGCGGCGTCGAGCAACTTGGCCAGGAACTCCCGGTAGTCAATGGCCTGCTGGCGGCGCTGTTCAATAATGGCGTCGAGCAGCTCACTCATCTTGTCGTAGTACTTCGGGTTCATCGCGTGCTCGTCGATGATCACCTTGCGCATGTTGTTGGTGATCGTCTCGGCGACCGCCTCGGGGTCCTTCTTGATCCCGGTCGGTAGCTTGTCGATTGCCCCCGCACCGAGCTTCACGATCAGATCGATCAGGCCCGAGTCCTCGAAATTGGAGACGACTTCGGAGGCGCCGGCGTGGATGTAGGTGTCGAGCAGGAACCGCATCCCTGCCTCGTACTGCTTGAAATCGACGTCCTCGCCCGCACCGAGCTTCACCTCAGCGCGCACGTTGACGTAGTGCGCGATCTCGGATTTGATCGCCTCGGCCTCGGCCGCGCTGTACCCGGCGGTGGTCATGTCGTTGGCGAGGTTGGCGTAGGCGCGGGTGACGGCGGCAACAGCTTTGTACAGTTCAACGCGCTTGGGTTCGTTGGCCTTGAGCTGAATGGCGTTGCCCTGCTCCAGGGCGCAGAAGTACTGCTGGTAAAGCAGCGTGCTCTTAGGCTGCGCAACGGGTTCGACCAGGGCGCGGATACGTTCAAGGGCTTCGTCAAGGTCGTCGCGGGCCTTCTCAATGCGATCGGAGAGCAGTCCCTCGATGTCTTTCTTCTCGTAGCCGTCCAGTGCACCGGAGGTGTAGTCGGTGATCGCGTCTTCGAGCGAGTTGAACAGGTCCTGGTAGTCGACGATGTAGCCGTAGTCTTTGTCGTCGCCGTCGAGGCGGTTGACGCGGCAGATGGCTTGGAAGAGGCCGTGGTCGCGCATCTTCTTGTCGATGTAGAGGTAGGTGGCGCTGGGTGCGTCGAAGCCGGTGAGCAGTTTGTCGACCACGATCAGCAGCCGCATCTGGCCGGGGTTCTCGATGAACTGGCGCTTGACGGCCTTCTCGAACTCTTCGACCTTGCCCATCGCGGTGTCTTCGGGCTCGTCGAAGTAGTCGGCCAGCATCTTGCGGTAGATGTCGTACTGGCGGATCTTCTCGGTCTTGCCTTCGCCGGAGTCTTCTTTGGCTATGTCGCTGGCGTTGGGGGTGTAGCTGGTGACGATGGCGCACTTGCCCTTGAAGCCGGCGTTGCAGAACAGCTCGTAGAACTTGCAGGCCTGGTAGATGGATGAACCGACGAGCATGGCGTTGCCGTGCCCATCCATCAGGCGGGGCTTGGTCTCCATGTCGAGCAGGATGTCGTTGACGATCTGCTTGGCGCGTGGCTCACTGGAGACGACCTTTTGCATGGTGCCCCAACGCTTTTTGAGCTCAGCCTTGGATAGATCGGTCATGCCTTTGGTCTTGACCTCGAACCACTTGTCGACCTGATGAGGCGACATCAGATCCTGGTCGATGTTGCGGGCCTCGTATTGCAGGTCGAGCACGACGCCGTCGGTGACGGCTTCGTCGAATTTGTAGGTGTGGATGAACGTGCCGAAGGTCTCGATGCTGGTGGCCTTATCGGCCTTGAGCAGCGGGGTGCCGGTGAAGCCGATGAACATTGCCTCGGGCAGCAGTGCGTTCATGGCGGTGTGCATCTTGCCAGACTGGGTGCGGTGGGCTTCGTCGACGAAGACGAAGATGTTGCCTTTGGCTTTGAAATCCTGCGGGACGGTTGCCTGCAGCTCTTTGATGAACTCGGCGGTCGCCGCGTCGTCCTCGTTGTCGTTGTCGGCGGCGCGGAACTTGTGCACGAGCGAGCAGATCAGCCACTCCTCGCTGGCGTTGAGTGTGCTGATCAGGTCGGCGCCGCTCGTGGTGCGGTAGATCTGCTCGTTGACACCGTTGAAGACCTTCTCGATCTGGTCGTCGAGTTCGGTGCGGTCGGTGATCAGCAGCACCCGCGCATCCGGTTCGTTCTCGCGAATCCACTTGGCCAGCCACACCATCGTCAAGCTCTTGCCCGAACCCTGGGTGTGCCAGATGATGCCACCCTCGCGTTTCGAGATGCGGCCTTGGGCGGCTTTGACGCCGAAGTATTGGTTGTGGCGCGGACCCTTCTTGATGCCCGCATCGAAGACGATGAAGTTATGGATCAACTCCAGCAGACTGTACTTGTTGCACATTTGAAGCAGTGCCCGGTCGAGTGGGTCACCGACATCGGACGGCTCTTTCCACTCCAGCCAGTACTTCTCCTGCGTGTCGATGACGCCGTAGCGCAACCCTTCGACGTCGTTGCCGGCGAAGACGAACTGCACCGTCGAAAAGAACGACCGGATGAACTCCGGCTTCTGGTTACCGATCGTCTGCCGGATACCCTCGGACACAGCGACTTTGGAACGCTTGAGTTCCAGCGTGGCGAGCGCCAGGCCGTTGACGTACAGCACCACGTCGGGGCGCTTGGTGTGGTGGCCGGCGACGGTGACTTCCTCCACGACAACGAAGTGGTTGGCGTCGGGGTTCTTCCAGTCGATCAGCCAGACCGTCTCGGCCTGCTCGCCCACGCCAGGCTTGACCTTCACGCCGTAGCGCAGCAGCCTGTAGACGTCCCTGTTCGCTTCATACAGGTCGTGACCGGCGCCGACCGAGGCAGCTTTGCCGAGCTGGTCGAGCGCACGGTTGATCAGGTTATCGTCGTAGCCGCGCGCCGTGAGGTTTTGGGTGAGCAGATCGGTTTCAACGTTTGTGTTGTGCTCGCGGTGCCCCCAATTGCCGAGATACTCGTAACCGAGCTGGTCGCGAAACAGCGCGACGACGCGGTTCTGGGTCCTGCGTTCAGGCTGGCCGACGTCACTCACGAACCGGCCCCCCGGCTCATCGCCTCGTCCACACCTTCGGTCTCCCACTGCCCATACCGAGTAGATGTGCCCTGGATGATCCACTTCGTGCGGCCGTTCGAAGCGCGGCCCGCCACCACCGCTGCGGCAGCGCTCGGACTAGCGAAGACATGGTTGCGGGTAAAGCGCATGTTCGCGCCGTCAGGCGCCGGTTCCAGAGTGCCGTCCTGCTCCAGTTTTTCGCGCAGCCGCCGGTAATTGTGGGTGGCCACACCAGTCCAGGAAGCCCGCGCCTCAGACCGCTCGAACACGGTGAACTCACCGTCGATCACCTGTGCAGTGGCGGTCACACCCACCTTGGGTAGAGCCATGGTGAACAGCGGTGAGTTGGTGCGTCCATTTGCCGGATCGGTGGTGGATACAGCGGGAGCCGTTCGTGGTGACCGCAGAATATTCACCCCGAGCACCGGCAGCACGATCTTGGCTTGTTCGATGAAGTACTCCATGTCCGACACGTCCGCCTCCGGCAGGGTGATCGGTGGAGGTGTGGTGCCGTTGGTGAGCTTCGCCCGACTGGCCTGCAAGGCAAGGGTTATCAGCCGACTTTCCAGGTAGCGGGCGTGTGCCTTCGTCAGGTTGGTGTCTTTGCTCGTCAGCATGATGGCTCGATCCCAGAAGTCTTTGCCGTTCTGGTCTTCCGAGCGGGCGTGCTGATACAGCCGCTTGCTGACGTCGTCACCTTCGCCGATATAGGCCTTCTGCCCGCCAAGGCTGTCCGGATCATCACCGAGCAGGATGTAGATACCGGTGCGCGTCGCCTCCGGACGCTGCAACAGTGCCGCCAAGTCCGAACGCGGCGCCGCCACAACGTGACCGGTCCAGTTCATGATCTCAGCCGTGAGTAGGCCACCTGGTGTGCCGTCAGCCAGGAACAGGCGAACGGACTTGCCAGCGCTCATGACGTAGCCTCCACAAGTAGGCGCGTGCGCCCTGTTAGCAGCTGCTGCATCATGCCGGCCTTGATGTCGCGCATCTTGTCGAGACGCACGTGAAGCGCGGCGAGTTGTTCGTCCACATCCCAGAGCGCCTCTCCGATGCTGTGTTGCTCGGCTGGCTCCGGTACGCGAACACGACCACCTCTGATAACGCGTGAGTCAATACTGGGAAATGTTGATCCCGATTGGAGCTTCAGCAGTTCCGTGACGACTGCATCCAGCGCATAGCGGATGTAATTCTGATCGTTTCTGCCCTTCGCGCGGACTGCCGCTATTCCTCGGCCGATGCAGTACGGCCGGTCGGCGGTGTTCATGCGTCCGGTTGAACTCCCGCGGACGCAGATCAGAATGTCTTCGGGTTCGCAGAATCTAACCGGATCAGTGGTCCACTGTTTAACAGTTGGATGCCGATCCGTGAATTCAGTGGGGCCGTTGATGAGCGGCACACCAGCTCCATCACGGTTGTAGGAGGCTCCTGCCGGTGACTGCCCCATTATGACGTCAGCTATGTCGCCGAGAACACCGCTCCGCAGTGGCCCGTTGAAGCCCGGCAGGCGGGTGCGACCGGTCAAGAGCTGCTGCATCATGCCCTGCTTGATCGCCTGCTTCTTGGCGATGAGGCGTTCGAGGGCTGCGATCAGATCATCGGCTTCTTGGAGCGCATCACCAATCCGACGCTGTTCCGTTTCTAAAGGCAACGGCAGCGGCATCAGAACGAACTTCTCGCGCGGAAGGTGCGCGATGCTTGTCTGAGTCACAAAATCAGAAAAGGCGCCAATTGACGACCAGTACTCCAGAAAGGCCAGCATCAGACGCGCGTCGTAGCCTCTCTTCGCGCGCAGCCGATGAAGCGCCTTTTGGTAGTAGCACTCGGGCAGCTCGTTTCGCCAGATCGCCCCTCGCCCAACGTCGCCACCTTCACATACCAGGAGGTCACCGTCTCGCAAGCGATAGCGCTGAAGGTCCGAACGAGTCATGGGAACAATGCCACCGACTGAAACATCGATCCGTCCCCACTGAACCGCGCGATTTCCAAGATATGGTTTCGGAACGCCAACATTCTTGGCTGCGTCAAGCATCTTCCCAAGCTGAACGTCGAATTGTTCGCCTACTGTTGACGTAGCCCACGCCCCGGTCACGACACAACTCCCATGTCGGCAAGATGGCCTGCGATCCTGGCTTCGAGCTTGTCGAGTTCGGCATCGAGATTGGCGACGGTCGATGCGTAGCGTTCGCCGAGCTGCTGGATTCGTGCGACTAGGTCGAGGGTGAGGGCTTCGACTTCACCGGCGACTCGTCGCACAACTGTCGCCTGCCATTTGTCATCGAGTACGAGTGTCTTGATCTCGTCCTCGGTGAGCTCGCCGTACTTCTTGAGCGTGGCGAGGTCGAGCTCACCTTGCGCATCTTTGACGGCCTTCTTGGCGGTCGCTTCGGCGTTGTACAGCTTTGTGACGTGATGCAGTGCCTTGATCTCGTCAGGATCGCCGCCAACCTTGATGGCCTTCAATCGTGCGGCGACGAGCGCCTTCGAAATCTTGTCGTCGTCCATAGAGTCGGCAAGCAGTCCGTCTTCGACGGCGTGCTCTTCGACGTACTCCTCGACAGCGCGAGTTGCTTCCTCTGCCGCAGCGGTGAGGTCGTCGACTTTGGCCTGTTCATCAGCAAAGTAGCGGGCCACGATAAGTGCGGGCGGGATGAGGTCCATCTTGTACTTGGTGGCGCTGCCACCGGAACCGACGACCAGATCGGGGGTCTCGGTTAGTTTGCGTTCCTTGTCTTCGATCGTCTTGCGTGGTTTGGCGGCGCCCTGCCAGCCGTCGGCCATGATCAGGTAGACGTCGTCGTGCATGGTGTCGTGCCAGTAGGTCATGAGCTGCTCGTAGACGTTGTACTCGTCGAGCAGCGGCATCGGCTTGAAGCGGGCCAGCAGGTCGTCGCTGATGGTGGCGATGAGGTCGTTCGGTGTGGTGTCGGCGGTGATGCCGGCCAGTGCGTCGCGGTGGGTGGCGAACCAGTCTTGGACCAGTCCTGTGGCTTCGTCCCGGAGCTTGTGGAAGCCGGGCGCGTCGAAGATGGCCTGCTGCACGGCGCTGACGTCGATGGCCAGGTCGCTGTAGCCGGGGCGATTCGGGGTGAAGATCTGGCTGCGCAGCTGCGGGAAGGCATCCCAGTAAGGCTGGAGCGCGTCGAGGTCGCGGTCGGGAATACCGCCCTGCAGGTGTGCGGACAGGTCTTGCAGGTCCTCAGGTTCGGAGGAGTCGATGTAACGCGGGATATTGAGGTTGTAGTCGTTCTTCGGGTCGGCGATCTCGCTCATCGGCACCATGCGCGAGTAGCGGTCGATCTCGATCTGCTTGTTGAAGGTGTCGACGATTTTGTGGATGTCCTGGCTGCGCAGGCGGTTCTTGTTGCCATCCTTCATGAAGCCCTTGGAGGCATCGATCATGAAGACGCCGGTACGTGCCTGGGCGTTCTCCTTGTCGAGGACGACGACGCAAGCCGGGATGCCGGTGCCGTAAAACAGGTTGGCCGGCAGGCCGATGACGCCCTTGATGAAGCCCTGCTTGAGCAGGCGGGTACGGATGGTGGCCTCGGCGTGGCCGCGGAACAGCACGCCGTGCGGCAGGATGATCGCGGCCTTGCCCGCGCTCTTGAGCGAGGTGAGCGCGTGCAGCAGGAAGGCGTAGTCGCCGTTCTTCGCCGGTGGGCGGCCGTATTCGAAGCGGCCATAGTCGTTCTCGAGGCCGTTGGTCCACGCCTTGTCCGAAAACGGCGGGTTCATGACGATGTAGTCGAAGCTCCGCAGGCGGTCACCCCTGGTGAATTGCGGGCTGCTGATGGTGTTGCCCTTGGCGATCTCGGCGATCTCGTTGCCGTGCAGGATCATGTTCATCTTGGACAGCGCCCAGGTGGCGTTGTCCTTCTCCTGGCCGTAGATCGTCATGCCGCGCGGCGCTTCGGCGGCAGCCTTGAGCAGCAGCGAGCCCGAGCCACAAGCGGGGTCATAGACAGTCTGGTCCTGGCGGGTGTTCGGTCCGATGCCGACAACCTTGGCGAGGATGCGGGAGACCTCGGCCGGGGTGTAGAACTGGCCCTTACTCTTACCGGACTCGGTGGCGAAGTGGCGCATCAGGTACTCGTAGGCGTCGCCGAGCAGATCGTCGCCCTCGGCGCGCGAGCCTCGAAAGTCGAGGTCGTTGAAGATGGTGACGAGCTTGGAGAGGCGGTCCTGCATATCCTTGCCCTTGCCGAGCTTCTCTTCGTCGTTGAAGTCGGCCTGGTCGATGACGTTGCGCAGATCGTTGGCCTCGGCGAGCTTGGCGATGATCTTGTTGAACCGGTCGCCGATCTCCTTGTCGCCCTTGGCGGCGAGCATGTCGTCGAACGAGCCGCCGGCGGGCACGTCGATGAGGCTGTTGGCGTCGCTCTTGGCCTTATCGGAGACGTACTTCACGAACAGCAGCGTCAGGATGTAGTCCTTGTACTGGCTGGCGTCCATGCCGCCGCGCAGCTGGTCGCAGCTGGCCCACAGCGATGAGTAGAGATCCGACTTCTTCAACGCCACCTGGTGTACTCCTTCTTCCTGCGATTCCTGCCGGCGGACAGGTCTGATGCGTACCCGCCCGGCCCGACAAGTCTGTCAGCATCAAGACCATTTCTGGGCAAGTCGGGCTACGCGCGCCCACACACCAGCGGACATGGCGTCATGAGCCGGCGCCGGTTCGCAGCGGAACGACTTTACGCACGTCCGGACCGCCTGACCGGAGCTGCTGGTTCTCCAGCGCGAGCACCTGGATGATGCGCTCCAGCTGATGAATCGTCGCGGTGAGGGCAGTGACGTCAGCGGTTAGTGCCTTTACCTTCTTCGTGGCTGCCGCGTTCTCCTCCGAGAGTGCGCGTATCGCCGGCGGTTCCATGTCGGTGTTCGCGATCCGGGAGCGGAACTCGTCCTGGAGGTCGGTGTGCCGGTGCGTGAGGAGCCATCGTTTGACGCGGGCCTCCTCGGCGAGTGACTTCACGGTGAGCTTGCCGTCGGAGCGCAACGCCTTGCCGGCGATGAGCCGGTTCATCGCGTCGCGGATCGCGCGGCGCACGTTCTCGTCAGACTGGCCGGTCATCACGACCTCGCATTGTTCTGATGCTCGTCGACGATGCCTTGGAGGGCGGTGATGCGTTGTTCGAGCCGGCCACGTAGCGGTATCGGCGTTGTGGGCGACGCGATCTCGGCCTCATGCTGAGCGATGACATCCCGGATTTCGTTGACGTTCTGGTCGGTCCGGGCGATGTTGCCGCATCCGGGTTGGCAGTGTGAGACATCAGGTGAGCGGTGCTGGCTTGCCGTGACCTGGCGGTCTGGGTGGCATAAGGCTTTGGCCTGGTCGTAGCAGCAGGTGACGAACTGTTGCGGGTTGTCGTATATGCGCAGTTGGGGGTTGGCGCGCAGGGCGGCTGCCTGCTTGTTGCTCATGTAGCGGCCGCGGAATTGCCGATCGAACAGATGGATGGCCTGGGTGTATCGGTCGGCGGCCGGGCCGCTGACCTGTTCACCGTCTTCGAGGCGTTGATGGGCGTCTTCGAGGTAGTCGGCTCGGGCGAGGGCTTCCTCCATCGGGAAGACGTCTCGCAGGCCGCTGGCGACCCGTGAGCCGTAGCCGTCGGTGGTGTAGCCGCGCAGGTGTCCGTACTGCACGCCGAGGGCCACACGTCCGCCTGGTTTGCGGTAGATGAACCACGCCAGTGTTCGCCTGAACCGCTTGACGGTCACGGCGTCGTCGGGATCAGCGGGGATCACCTCGTGAGGACGTTCGAACCTCTCGGCGGCGTGATTGCTCCAGTCGATCAAGTCCTGGATCCGGTCGCGGACCATGCGGGCGTGCACGGCCTTTCCGGCGTTGACACCGCAGGGCCACAGCGAGAACGCGTCGATCGGAAACAGAAGTTGGGAGGAGGGGTTCAGTGCTTCCATCACGGCGACGGCTTTGGCCACGGGTGCAATCGCCAGCCAGGGTTGTTCCCGTTCGACACCGGCGGGTATGGCGTTGCCCGACTGATCAAGTGCGCCTTTGAAGGTTCTGCCGTGAATACGGTAGTGGAGTTGACCGGTCGCGGAGTCGGTGTGGGTTTGGCAGCAGCCACGCTCCAGTGCGCGGCACTCCTCGCCGCGCATCCCGGTCAGGTAGGCAACGACGACGAACGCGGCGGTGGCCAGGTGGCGGCAGAGTTCCTCGACCTCGTAGAAGCCGATCGCCGGCGTCCAGCCTTTCCCGTCAACAGATCCTGTGATCGGCATGGGCAAGTGCGCTTCGTCGCTGGCACTCAGGCCGGCTATCGGCCAGTGCGGATTCATCATCTGTGATTCTTCGGGAGATAGGCCGAGCTGCCAGCCGATGAATCCTTTTGCCAGAGAGCGTATGTGCGGCCGGTTGCTGCTGACCCATCCGGGCACCGTCTGTGAATCCTGGCGCCGCTGCTGGATGTACGCGCGAAACCGTTGATAGGGCGTGAGGGACTGGAGGCTGGGCGGGACATCGCGCGGTGTCGCTTTGAGTGCCTTTGCGGTGAGGATGTCGTCGCTGAAGTCGGTGACGAAGCGCAGTGCCCAGACCAGTAGGCCGGCCATCGTCTGCGGATGGATGGGGGTGGTCTTGTTTTCGCTCGACCAGTTCGCCGGCCCGAGCACCGAGGTGCGCCCGAGGTGGCTGTTTTCCCATGGTGGGCGTGCGAGGCGGTCGGCTTCGGGAAGGTACGGGGCGTAGAGCCAGGCACGGGTGACGGCGAAGAGTATGTTGCCCACGTTCTCGCGTGAGCCGCGGTGTTGTTTGAGGTGCTCGGCATAGTCGTCGTAGGTGGCGTCGGTGACCGCGCTGAACTGGTGAATGTCCTTCTCTGCCAGCCATGTCATCCATTGCCGTAGGAGGCGCGCGAAGGTGCACACGGTTGCCGGTGCGAGTTGGCTGCGCGCCGCCGAGGAGCGTTCCAGATCTTCGAGCGGGGTCGGCTTGTTGATGCTTGCCCAGATCAGTCGTTTGGCGGTGGCGGCATAGCTCGGCGGGAAGGTGTCGAAGACGATGCTCAACGTGCCCGCCACGGTCTGTTTCTGCACCAATGGTGTGAGATCCCAGCGGTTGTCGCCCACGGTGGAGAGGTTTGCTCGCCGTACTTCAGGCACGCGCTCGATGTCGGTGATGACCGGTTCGGCGTCGTCAAGTTCGAGCTGACCAGTCTGTTGTGGCCACGGGTTGGCTGCTGCGGTGCTCACGCGTCGAGGTTCCTTCCGA